>JAISAQ010000032.1 GCA_031266775.1 Treponema sp. | reverse complement strand
ATAACGGATGAACAGATGTTAAAGATAAGACTACGGGGAGATAAATTCCACAAGGATTGGAATTATACTTTACAGCCTTCGGTACACAATATGTAGTATTTATTTTTGGGAGAGTCCTTATTTCCTTTTCTGTTTTTACAACAGGCCCATCTTTGGAAAGATTATCAGCAAGAAAAATATCATCTATATCCATTTATATGTTATTCTCCCTCTCAATCCCCTCATACTTCACCGTACTCAACAAAAACCATATTTCATCAGATAACGTCATACAGTCTGCGCCTCCATTTGCTGGATTATTTCGAGCGTCTTTAGCGAAACGGTGATGATTTTCTTGACAAGGGTTATTATCTCGTTCTTATAGGCTGAATAATGATAATCGTTAAAATATTCCAAGATGGTCTTATCATTAATGAGCCGTATTTTATACTGGTCGATAATCCATTCCAGGGCTGACCGGATGCATAATTTGTAGTGTAACGCTTCCGGAGGTATGCCGGTTATGGCGGTATCATCTATAATTATCCTGTTTGATTTTTTGTCAAACTTGGATTCATTTTTTATGTTTTCATTTTTGCTCACGGATATGTTGACCGGATATTCTTCGGCTGTTTCATAGTTTACATGAATATCCATGAGGGATTTACCCCAAGTCGCCCATTTTTTGAAGTTTTTATAAAAGGGGATGGCGGGATGTTCCCGGTGCAATTCATCTTTATTATTGTAGTTCTTCTGGTTCGCATTATAGGATGGATTTCCTATGACCACCGAAATTTTCGATTCATTCTGGTTTTGCAGACGTTTGGCGTTTTCTTCGGTGAGGAGGTTGATTAATTCGGGCTGCCCATGAATATCAACGATATAGTAAGAATTATCCAGGGTATCGGTGTAGCAAATATTGGGAAATTCAAGATAGGCGTCCATCTTTTGCCAATAGGTATATTCGATGTTCAGATTGGAAACATAATAGGGAAGTATGCCTACTTCGTTGGCAAAAAGCTCGTTCAGATATTTATGCTTTAATTTTGCCGGGGGAATACGGTCAATCAACGCGGTAATAAAGGTGCCTGTCCCCGTGGCGGGATCTATAATCTTTACATTGTTTTCGACAAGCCCGGTATTGAAATGTTTTGCCAGTAAATCATCGGTGGTACGGATCATAAAATCAACTATTTGGCTCGGTGTGTATACTACCCCCAGGCGGTCCGCTTCTTTGGGATTATACGTTTTGTAAAATTCTTCATAGAGGGTTTTCAGGAAATCCTGTTTTTCATGGTGATCCATTATTTGGGAAGCGGTAATTGAAATAGTATGATAAAAATGTTTGTTCTTATCCTCAAATTCCTTTTTCTTTTCACGGGTGAAAAAAGTGTCCACGATAGCATCAATGGAGAGGGCTATATTATTGGCCTTATGAAATTCCGCCTCGTTGAAAACAGCGATAAATAATTTATTGGTAAGCATGTGCTGTATGAGGATTTCCCGGATGTCCTCGAAAGAAAAATCCGGGTTGATTTCCCGCCGTTCAAAATCAATAAAGGCGTTGAGAAGTTTTTCAAGCTGTCCATCATCGGACATATCTATCCGCATATATTCCAGGTTGTTTTGATAGAGGACGGCAAAACGGGAATTTTCAAATATGGTATTGAGGAGGGGATAATACTTCCTTGTTTTGTCTTCTATTTCTTTGTCCAAATCATCCTTGGGGTCTTTTGCCTCGTAATAACCGCAGGAAAGACGGAACCGGTCTTTTAAGGTTCCATCAGGGTATACGGTAGTTCCTTGGGGAGTTCTGTATTCCAATTCTTCTATCAGTTTGAGATTTTTGTCCTCCACAAAATCATTTACCATGTCTATGAAGCAGCGGCGGATGGTGGTTTCGTTAATGCCGCCGCCGTAGTCTATAATATTTTGAAGCGCATTACGGTACTTATTGATATTAAGGTTCATCGTTGCCTTATTCAAAAGCATATCACAAGGAAAACCCTCTGTTAAGGCGTCATCCCTGCTTTTTTTCCCTTGAATTTTTGTGGGTACGGTTAACTTCTCCTTGATCCGTATGTTTGTGAGAACGTGATGATGTTCGGGAACCCTGTAAAGCCACCGTTCTTGCCTTGAAAAACTCAACCGGGGGCTGTCCAATTTGAAAAAGCTATCGTACAAGATCGTTCGTGTTTTTACAGGCTCCTTTTTCCCATATAAAAACGCGACTTCCGCCGCGCGTATTCGCCACACAGCGCTCGGGCGCGCCGGGTATGTCAGGTGAGCTTGTTCCAAAACCCGGTTGGTTTTGAAACAGCCTCAGGCAACTACATTCGGGCAGGGTTTTCCCGACAGCACATCGACAAGGTTCCTGACCGAAAGGGCCGCCATGGCGGCGGCGGCTTCCGCAGTGTGCGATGCCGTATGGGGTGTAAGCACCGCGTTGTCAAGGCCGAAAAAAGGCGACTTTTTGGGCGGCTCCTCCTCGTATACGTCTATGCCGGCTCCCCCAAGATGGCCCGATTTGAGCAATTCGGCAGCCGCATCTTCGTCCACAAGACCGCCGCGGGCAGTGTTGATGATGACGGCGCCTTTTTTCATACGTTCCATTACGTCACGGGAAATGACGCGGCGCGTTCCGGCGGTAAGGGGAAGGTGAAGGGAAATAAAATCGGCCTTTTCAATGACTTCATTAAAACCGGCGGCGGCAATGCCGTGTTCTTCGGCATAGCGGCGGTCAATACAGGGATCATGTGCGATGACGGCCATGGAAAAACCCTTTGCCCGCTCCGCAAGGGCCCTGCCGACAGCGCCGAGGCCAAGGACCCCCATGGTTTTTCCGTACAGTTCCGTTCCGGTAGAACGCGGCCACTGTCCTTCCCGGATCTTTTTGTCGAGAAGGGGGATTTTTCGTACAACGGAAAGGAGCAGCCCCATGGCAAGATCGGCAACCGCCTGGGCGTTGACACCGGGGGTGTTGCACACGGTAATGTTTTTTGCCCGCGTGGCGGCAAGATCTATCCTGTCGACCCCGGCGCCGTAACGGGAAATCACCTTTAACCCCGCCGCGGCATCCAGCACCCGTCCGGTGATGAAGTCAAGACCGGCAATATAACCCTCGCATCCTTCAAGCAGGGGGATAAGTTCATCTTCCCCCAGGGGCCGTCCATGGGGATTGAAGACCACGGTTCCGCCGGGAGGCCCCAGTTCCGCCAGGGCGGGATCGCCGGGCCTGAATGAGGTGGGGGTAACAAGCACTTTCATAGTATAAACTCCTTCAGAATCTTTCAGGCGCCGTTTCAAAAGCCCCAATGAAGCCCTTCGGCAGCCGGCCGGACTTCGAACATGTCCAATATGTAAATACATACTATCATTATTACTTTATTTGTCAATCTGCTTTACTTTTTGTTTGATATGGAATATGATCATTCCCGGTATTGACGCAAGGAGATTTAATATGGTGGATTTACAGCCCGCGCAGCGGCCGTCGTTTTACTTTATAGGGGTTACAACGGGACAATCATCCATAATGAAGGTATTTCCAAAATGGGCGGGGGCGCTGGGCATTGACGCGGAAATAAGGGGCATAGACCTTCCTCCGCATGCCCCGGCGGAGGAGTACCGGAAAGTCGTGGATTTTTTAAAGAACGATCCTCTTTCGCTCGGGGCGCTGGTAACCACCCACAAGATCGATCTGTACAGGGCCTGCCGGGACATGTTCGATTACGCCGATCCTTACGCGGAAAAACTGGGGGAAGTTTCGTCGCTCTCAAAACACGGAAGCGAATTCCGCGCTCACGCGAAAGATCCCATTTCAAGCGGCATGGCCCTTGAACGGTTTGTACCGCCCCGTTTTTGGGCAGATCACGGCGGGGAGGTTCTGCTCCTCGGGGCCGGGGGAAGTTCCCTTGCCATGTCGCTGTATTTTTCCAGGGAGGATGCCGCCGGCAATATTCCTTCCCGCATTACCATTGCCAACAGGAGCGAAGGGAGGCTTGTTTCGGCAAAGGCGGCCCTGGCCGGACTGAATCATGTCAATTTACAATTTGTGCACAACCCCGTTCCAAAGGACAACGACATCCTTGTGGCGGCCCTGCCGCCTTTTTCGCTCGTGGTCAACGCCACAGGCCTCGGCAAGGACGCGCCGGGGTCTCCCACGACAAACGCCGTCTCCTATCCGCGGAACAGCCTCGTATGGGAGATTAACTACCGGGGGGATCTTCTTTTCATGCGGCAGGCAATGGCGCAGGAAAAAGAGAAGAGCCTTCATGTCGAAGACGGCTGGAATTATTTTATTTACGGCTGGACCCAGGTAATTGCGGAGGTGTTTCACATAACAATAGATCTTTCCACGCTTGAAAAATTAAGCGGCATCGCGAAAGAAAAATAAAGAACCGCATTTGCGGAACAGGGGAGGCGTTATGCCGGAGAAAAAGATTTACGACTGGGCAAGGGGTTTTGTGCTGGATTTTTCCCTCGGAGACGGGCTCTCGAAAAATGCGCTGTCTACCAAGCGGTATCTTTCGGAAATGAAGGGCATGTTCGCCGATGCGGCCGCCTTTGAAAAGATTACGGCAAGGGAAGATCCCCTCGTTTACGAATTCTATGAACTTGGCGTCCCCGAAGATCCGGGAAATCTGGCTTTCGGCGCGTCCATTACGTACCCCGGCAGGGTGGGGAACGAATACTTTATGACCAAAGGCCATTTTCATACGATCCTTGAAACCGCCGAGGTGTACTACACCCTGTCGGGAGAAGGAGGCATGCTGCTGGAAAATCCCGAAGGGGACGTTTCCCTGCAACCGCTTGAACCGGGGAAGGCGGTATATGTGCCCAAACGTTACGCGCACCGCAGCATCAACACGGGAAAAACGCCGCTGGTCTCTTTCTTTGTGTTCCGCGCCGATGCCGGTCACAATTACGCGACTATAGAAACAAAGGGCTACCGTAAACTCGTAGTGGAAGGCCCGGACGGCAGACCGAAGATGACGGACAATCCCAAATGGGCGGCGCCATGACCTGATTCAGACAGGTTCATGCCCGGCCGCATTCCATTCCCGCTTCTCCGGGGACAGGAATGGGGTATTCGCCCGAAAAGCAGCCGAGGCAGTAGCCGTGTCCGTTGTTTTCCGCGCTTCCGGCACGTTGCGGATCAAGCGATTCAAGCAGTCCTTCAAGAGAAATAAAGGCAAGACTGTCCGCGTCAAGAAATCTGCAGAGTTCACTAACGCTGTTTACATTGCTGACAAGATCTTTCCGGTGCGGGGTGTCTATGCCGAAGAAGCAGGGGAAACGTACCGGAGGGGAACATACGCGGAAGTGAACTTCCCTTGCGCCCGCGCCCTTCAGAATGGAAACAAGGCGGCGGCTTGTGGTTCCCCGCACAATGGAATCGTCTATGATCACGACGCGCTTGCCCCGGACTTCGCCGTGAATCACGTTGTGTTTAACCGAGACTGCCTTTTCACGCGAAGCCTGGCCGGGGGCAATAAAGGTACGGCCGATGTACTTGCTTTTGACTATGCCAAGCCCGTAGGGTGTTCCGGTTGCCCTGCCGTAGCCGATGGCCGCGGGGATTCCCGAATCGGGAATCCCGATGACAAGATCGGCCCTGGCCTTTCCGGGCGTACCCGCAAGTTCCGCCTCTTCCCTGCCGAGAATTTCGCCCGCCCTGATCCGCGCCTCGTATACATTAACGCCGTCTATGGTGCTGTCCGGCCTCGCGAAGTAAACGTACTCAAAGGCGCAGACCGCGCGCCTTGTTTTTTCGCTGAAACTGAACGAAAGGACCTGTCCCCTGTTTATGATTACCAGTTCACCGGGCTCTATGTCACGAACAAACACGCCGCCGACCGCGTCTATGGCGCAGGATTCACTGGAAAGGATCCAGCCGCCGTCGAGCCGTCCAAGAGAAAGGGGCCGTATGCCGTTGGGGTCCCGCGCGCCCACAAGAACATCGCCTGAAAGAACGGCCAGGGCATAGGAGCCCTTGATGAATTTGATCGTGTCGGTAAGGGCCCGCTCAAGCCCCTTCCGGTAATTTTTTGCTATAAGATTTACTATTACTTCGCTGTCGCTTGAGGATGTAAAGCCGACTCCCGAATCCTCAAGGAGTTCGCGCACCACATCGGCATTGGTAAGGGTTCCGTTGTGGGCCACCGCTATGGATCCAAGCTTGAAACGGCTGACGAAAGGCTGCGCGTTTTCTATGGCGCTGGACCCGGAGGTGGAATAACGAACATGACCCACCGCAGCGAATCCCCGTATCTGCGAAAGTATTTCCGGGGTAAAAACATCGCCGACAAGCCCCATTCCCCTGCGGACTTCTATGGACCCGTCACAGGCCGCGGCAATGCCCGCGCTTTCCTGTCCGCGATGCTGGAGCGAAAAAAGGCCGTAGTACACGAGGGGAACGGCATCCTTGGCGGGATCATCAAAAAAGACCCCAAAAACGCCGCATTCTTCGTGCAGCTTCACGCGTCCAGCCTGCCCAGGATCTCGGCGTATGCCTCCCTGACATTTCCGAGGTCCCTGCGAAAACGATCTTTGTCAAGTTTTTCGCCTGTGGCGGCGTCCCAGAAACGGCAGGTGTCGGGGGAAATTTCATCTGCAAGAACAAGCGCGCCGCCCGCCGTGCGGCCGAATTCCAGCTTGAAGTCGATGAGCCTGATTCCGCGCGCAAGAAAAAAAGCGGACAGGATCTCGTTAATTTTAAACGCCGCCGATCGTATCGCCTCGATTTCCGCGAAGGTCGAGATGCCGGCAGCGACAGCGTGATAATCATTGATAAGGGGATCTCCCAGACTGTCGTCCTTGTACGATAATTCAAAGACCGTGGTCTTTAGTTCAAAACCTTCGGGAAGGCCCATACGTTTTGCCATGGAACCGGCCGCCGTATTTCTGATGATCACTTCAAGGGGAATGATACGGACCTTTCTGCAAATCATGTCCCGTTCGTCCATGCACGCGACATAATGGGTGGAAATTCCCGAACGCTCAAGAAGCCCAAAGAGCCCCGACGCGATCTTGTTGTTCATGATCCCCTTGTCTTCTATCTGTCCCTTTTTTTCACCGTTAAAAGCGGTAGCGTCATCCTTGTAGTGGATGATCACAAGATCGTCCCGTTCGGCGCCGTTTTCATCAAGCGCGGCAAAGACTTTTTTCGCCTTGCCTTCGTACAGCTGCCTTCCCGTTCGTAAACTTCCGGCGCATTGTGCGTCACTGTTCATGGTTCCGCTCCTTCGTTTTCCTTTTCAAAACCGGCCTTCATGCTGATTCTAAAACCGGAAAGTTTCATTTTCAGTTCAGGATACTTCAGGGCAAGAATCTCGCAGGCCAGGTACGCGGCGTTGGCGGCGTTGTCTATGCCGACGGCGGCAACGGGGACAGGACGCGGCATCTGCACTATGGAAAGAAGGGCGTCAAGACCGCCAAGACTGCCCGCGGCGACGGGAACCCCGATAACGGGGACAAGCGTCAGACTTGCGATAACGCCCGGAAGGTGCGCCGCGAGCCCCGCTCCGGCAATAATCACCTCAACGCCGTCTTCCTCCAGTTTTTTGACGGTCTGCGAAAGCAGTTCTGGCACGCGGTGGGCCGAAAGGACATGAACAGAATACGGTACGCCGAATTCCTCAAAAACCGCCGTGGCTTTCTTCATGATCTCCGAGTCCGATTTCGAACCAAAGATGACGGCGGCTTTCACGGAGTTACCCTCCTACAGGACGCCGCCGTGCGTATTGACTTTTCGTATGCGTTACATCTCCGGTAATTCATGAGGCCCCGCCGAGATCAGTTTCACGCTTTATTATAAGGATATGGCGTTCTTCGTCAAGAAAGGGGACCGGGCAGGGTATGACATCGATCCGCATGTTCATGCCTTTCAGCGCCGCGGTTTCTTCGGCGATTTTTTCTTTCCTGCCCTTGTAGGCCGCCAGAACTCCCCCGTTTCCGCAGAGGCGGAAGAGTTTTTTAAGGAGCTTCCGGTCCAGGGGATGAAAAGCCCTTAATACAACAAGCCCAAAGCGGCCCGGCGCGGCCTTCTCCATTTCGCATTCTTCCACGGATACATTGGGAAGTCCCAGCGCCGCCAGAGTTCCCCGGAGAAAACCGGCCCGTTTTTCCTTCCGCTCAATAAGGGTAAAGGAATGGCCGGGAAGGGCCATGGCAAGGGGAATGCCCGGAAGCCCCGCGCCGGAACCGGCGTCGGCAATGCCGCCGGAACCGGGCGCCGAATCAAGCAGACGGCGGATAATGCCAAGGGGGGCAAGGGAATCAAGGATGTGCCTTACAATAAGCCCGTTCCTGTCCCTGGTTCCCGTAAGCCCGAGGGCCGGATTGAAGCGTTCGATTTCTTCAAGGTAACGGACAAGAAGGGAGGAAATTGTATCAATTCGCGGCCCGGCAAATTCCTCAATACCGGGATTTTCCCGGCCAAGCTGAACAAGGCCGTCTTTAAGGAGATCTTTCATTTAATCTTTCCGGTCATTGGCCGCTCTGTGTCCGTTTTCAATCTCGGCCGTATAACCGTTATTCACATAGATAGCCTTTGAAAAGTCTATCTGCGTTATATTGAGGGCCTGTCTAATTTGCCTTATCCGCTTGTTGACCGTCATAACTCCATGCCCTAGTATAACGATTTTTCGCTACATAGCAAGGCGGATTTTTAATATGAATGGTTGACCTTGTTTTGAACAAATAATGTCCTTGTATTAGATGAGAGCATGAAGTGAAATAATTATGCTTGAGCGGATATAATAGATATTATTTTTACGCCGTCAGTTTTGCAAGAAGCTCAAAAAATTGAAAAATAACTTGATATTACACAATATATTGTGTAATATATTAATTGGAGGATAATAATGGCGACAAATTTGGCAATTGATGATAATTTGCTAAGGACGGCACTTGCAATTGGCGGACTAAAAACTAAAAAAGACACCGTAAATTTGGCTTTAGATGAGTTTATCCAAAGACGGAAACGGCAGGAAGTTATTAACTTGTTTGGAAAGATAGACTTTGACAAAAATTATGATTATAAAAAATCACGCGGAAAAAGATGAAAATAGTAATAGATACCCCAATCTGGTCAAAGGCATTCAGGCGTAAGAAAATAAAACATGAGGACAAGCATATTGTTGATAGTTTAAAATATCTGATTGATGAATTTATGGAGATACTTATTGGTCCAATTCGGCAAGAATTATTGTCAGGAATATCCGATGAAAATATTTTTAATGATCTGAAAGAAAAAATGAAAGGCTTCAATGATTTTCCGATAGGAACAATAGATTATGAATTGGCGGCTGAATATTCGAATATATGCAGAAGAAACGGGATACAAGGATCAAATACAGATTTTTTGATATGTGCAGTAGCGGTTAAAAATAATTTTGAAATATTTACAACGGATGATGATTTTAGTCAATATAAGAAATATTTACCAATAAAATTATTCAAATAATGGACTGCGCGCTCCCTGTTTCAGGCGGTATGGACGGGCGTTCTAATCGGCGGAGGTTCCGCCGTCAACGGGCAGGGCCACTCCGTTGATGAAAGAGGCTTCGTCGGAAGCGAGAAAAAGCGCGGCGTTGGCCACGTCTTCCGCAGAAGCGAGCCGGCCAAGGGGAACTTCGCCAAGGCGTTCCGCCCTGCGATCCGGGTTTTTGAAGAGTTCCCGCATAAGCGGGGTATCCACCGTGCTGGGATGGAGGCTGTTGCACCGGATGTTGGCGGCGGCATGGCGGACAGCGACGGTTTTGGTAAGAAGGGTAAGCGCCCCCTTTGTTACCGTGTAGGCTTCAGTGGTATAACGGTGGCCCACAAGGCCGCAGACCGACGACATGTTGATAATAACCCCGCCGCCGCAGCGCTTAAAAACCGCTATGGCGTGCTTGATTCCCAAAAAAGGCCCCTTTACATTGACCGCCAGCATGGCGTCGAAATTTTCGGCCTTCATTGTTTCTATGGGTTCCCGTATGTTGATGCCCGCGTTGTTGACAAGAATATCAAGGCGGCCCGTTTCCTTTTCCGCTTCCGCAAGGGCCGCTACCCAGCTTTCCTCATTGGTTACATCCAGGCTGACAAAAAAAGCCCTGCCGCCCTTCGCGACGATTCCGGCGGCGGCCTCTTTTCCCGTTCCGGCGTTACAATCCCCCAAAAAAACCGCGGCCCCTTCTTCGGCGAAACGGGCGGCGATTGCCGCGCCAAGCCCCTGCCCCGCTCCGGTGACAAGCGCGGTTTTGCCCGCAAGCCGCATGCCCATAGGTACTGCCATCTATTTTCTCACTTCGATCTTTGCGAGTTTTTCATAATAACGCGCTATGGCGCTGTGATCATTCGCGGCCATGCCGTCTGTTTTGAGGGCCTGCAGTATTTCCATGACCTGCGCGGTCAGGGGAGAGGAAACGCCCAGACTGTGGGCGGTGTCAAGCGCGTTCTGCAGATCCTTTATATGAAGCTCAATGCGGAAACCGGGCTTGAAATTACCGTCGAGGATCATGGGGACTTTGGCGTTCATGACCGCGGAACCGGCAAGGCCGCCCTTGATTGCGTCAAAGACCTTGACGGGATCAACCCCGGCCTTTGCGGCCAGCACAAAGGCTTCGGAAACGGCGGCAATGTTAAGGGCCACGATAATTTGATTCGCTAGTTTCGCCACATTTCCGCTGCCCGTATCCCCGACCAGTGTTACCGATGATCCCATTTTTTCCAGCACGGGCTTTACGGCGTCAAAGGTTTTTTTATCGCCCCCGGCCATGATCGCCAGCGTACCGTCAATAGCTTTGGGCTCCCCGCCGGAAACCGGGGCGTCCAGAAAGGCGGCCCCTTTTGCTTTAAGGGCGGCCTCTACCTCACGGGAAACCCCAGGCGCAATGGAACTCATGTCAACCACAATGGCGCCTTCTTTGATCCCTTCAATAACGCCGCCGGGCCCCAAAACCGCTTCCTTTACATGGGGAGAATTGGGCAGCATGGTGATGATAATATCGCTTCTTGACGCAACATCGCGGTTGGTAGAAGCGCCTTCCGCCCCCAGCGCGAGGAAGTCGTCAAATTTCGTGAACTTGTCATACACCACAAGCTTGTATCCCGCGCCGATCAAATTCTTTGCCATGGGCCGTCCCATGATCCCAAGTCCGATAAAGCCAATTATCATGGTACTCTCCTCTATAAGGTTTCTCTATAAAGCTATAAGCGGCGGAACCGCCGCCTGAGGTTATTTGCGCAGGGCCTTCTTTACCGCCCTGTATACGTGCTCCGCGCCAAGCCCGTAGCGCTCCAGAAGTTCATCGTAACCGCGGGCCGACGTGCCGAACATATCGTTTATGGCAATCTGCTCAAAGGGAACGGCGGCCTCCCCCGCAAGCATGGCCGCAATGGCTTCTCCCAGCCCTCCTGTCCTGACCGCTTCTTCGGCGGTAACAACCGCCTTCTTTCCGGCGGTGTATTTCAGGACTTCTTCCCTTAACAGAGGCTTCAGGGTACTTACGTTGACCACCTGCGCCGAAACGGATTCAGAGGCAAGCCGTTCCGCCGCTTCAACGGCCTTGCTCACCATTACCCCCGATGCAAAGACAACGGCGTCCTTCCCGTCAAGAACGGGATAAATTTTTCCGATGTGGTATTCCCCGTCCGCCGGGGTAAAAACCGGCAGATCGTTCCTGTTAATTCTGATGTACACAGGCCCCCGGTATTTCACCATGGCCCGCGCCATTTTTTTGACTTCGTTGGCGTCACAGGGGGCAAGGACCGTCATGTTCGGCAGGGCCCGCATGATGTTACCGTCTTCCACAGACTGATGCGTCTTGCCGTCGCCAAAGTCGGAAAGCCCGCAGCTTGATCCACAGATCTTTACGTTGGCGGAAGGTATCGCAATGGAACAGCGGATTTGATCGTAGGCGCGGCCCGCGGCAAATACCGCGAAAGTACCCGTAAAGGGAATTTTCCCGGCCAGCGCAAAACCGGCGGCGGTAGAACTCATGTTCTGTTCGGCAATGCCCATTTCAAAATAGCGATCAGGATAAGATTCCGCAAAAAGGGCGGACATGGTGGATTTTCCCAGATCCGCTTCCAGCACCACTATGTCACAGCAGGATTTTCCCTCCGCGACAAGGGCTTCGCCCCAGGCTTTCCTTAAATTTGCCTTTTCCATCAGCGTCCTCCCGTTTCACAAGGGGCGTCCAGTTCTTTCATGGCCATGGCATAGGCCGCCTCGTCAAGTATGCCGTTATGATAGGCGGCCCTGCCTTCGGCAAAAGAGAACCCCTTGCCCTTTACGGTATCAAGAATAACAAGCGACGGTTTTCCCTTGACCTTTTCCGCTTCGTCAATGGCCCCGGCTATTGCCTGTATGTCATGGCCGGGAATGGTTCTGACATCCCAGCCGAAGGCCCGCCATTTTACGTCAAGATTCGGAATGGAAAAGATCTCGGCAGTGGGGCCCGTCGCCTGCACCTTGTTCCAGTCTATAAAGGCCGTAAGGTTATCGACATTGAAATTCGCCGCGGCCATTGCCGCCTCCCAAAGCTGGCCTTCGGACTGCTCCCCGTCGCCCATGACCACATAGACACGGGCGGGATTCCCGTCAAGCCGGAAGGCCAGAGCCATTCCCAGCCCTATGGAAAGCCCCTGCCCCAGAGAACCGGTGACCCCTTCAATGCCGGGAATGGAAAGATCGGGATGTCCCTGAAGAAGGCCGTCTATTGTCTTGACCTGCCTGAGTTCTTCCCTTGGGAAACAGCCTTTTTCGCAGAGGGCGGCGTACTGGACAAGGGCGGCGTGTCCTTTTGAAAGGAGAAGCCGGTCCCGCCGGGGATCGGAAAGCTTTTCACTGCTGAAATTCATCTTGTGAAAATACAGAACGGCCAGAAGTTCGGCAAGGGAAGCGGACCCGCCAAGATGCCCGGCAGTCCCGACGCCAATCATCTCCACTATGTCCCGGCGGAGTTTTTGGGCCATGGCCCTTAATTCTCCCAGAACAGTATCATCTATCATACGCACCTCCGGTGTAAAATCCTGCCGCCGTAATGTCTTATTGAAGAAATCCGCTGCTGTCTATGGTATATGAAGGGGAACTTATTACAGTGAATTTATCATGATAAGTTAAGTCCCCATACAGCACCTTATCTACTCCTGCGGAATACCCCGTAGACAGGGCTATCTTCGCAATGCCGCCGGTCAGATCACCGGCAAACATGCCAAGTTCAATGTGCCTGGGGCCAGCGGCAGAGTAGTCAAGATAAACGGGATTGGCGGTATCCAGTACCCGTGCATAGGCGCCCATGTAAAAAGAACTGGAACCGGTCGAATGGCTCTGTACCGTAATACCCGGTCCTGTGACGGCGCTGTTCCCCGTTACTTTTCCGCCGTTCATGTACAGAGCGCCGGTTACAAGAAGAATGCCCCCGCCCAAGGTGGCCCCGTTGTTGTTGCTGATCGTTCCATTGTAGAAATTCATCGTTGCGGCGGCGCCGCCAGTGTCGTGAACAACAGCGCCCCCTCCGGTATTATCCGCGATGTTATACTGCACATAGGGCCAGGGATCATTCTCGCTGGAGTTTCCCAGAGTCAGATTACCGTATCCTGCCGTATAGATCCCGGCCCCGTACTTTGCCTTGTTGCCGCCGCCTGAGACCCCGATATATCCATTCCGGATGAGGGCGGAACCGGTATTGCCCGCGTTCCCGTATACATACACCCCGCCCCCGTCATTGTCCGAAACATTTCCTTTGACGGTTCCGCCTTCCATAGTAAAGGTTCCCCCGGGTCCCACACAAATCCCGCCGCCCTTTCCGGTTGAGGAATTCGCTCTGTTTTCGCTGACGGTTCCGGCCTGCATGGTAAATTCGGACGTAGTATTACCCACAAAGACACCGCCCCCCTCACTAGTCGCCGTGTTTTCCCGTATCGTTCCGCTTTTCATGGTAAAAGTTCCGCTGTTTATATACACGCCTCCGCCTCTGGCCGCTTCATTATAAGAGATGCCGGCGCCTTCGGCGAGAACCAACGCGCCATTATCCAGGCGTATGCCACCGCCATCGCCGGACCCGGCCCTTCCCCCGGTGACGGTGATGTTTTTAAGCGTTATGGTTGTACCCGGACAATCGATACGCAGAACCCGGTATGGTTGGTCCTGATTAAGGGCCTTTCCGCCGCCGTTCAGAATAACATCGGTAATTCCTGGGGGTATTTCTATCACAGGCGGAAATGATGGCGAGGAAGAAAAAACCAGCATCCCGGCCGTGCTTCCGCCTCCCAATGCGGTCCAAGTAATATCCTCAAGGAGCATGATTTTGGCTTCGGCGGAACCTTCGGATTCCCATATATCCAGAGCCCGGCCTATGGTTTTCACCGCTTCCCCGGCCGACCAGCCCGTTTTCGCGTCATCCCCGGAACTTGCCGCCACATACACCCAGGGCCCGTCGTCCTTGTTCCCGCTTTCATCTCCCCCCGCCGGGAGCGTTCCCCCGCCTGTCTCTTCCTTTAGATACGCCGTCAGGGATGTCTGAAAAAGATCACAGACGCTCAACAAGAAGGCAATAAAAACAACAAAAATGACAAAAACCGGAAGCCGGGGGTTTTTTATCACAATAACTAATTGTACAGCAGTGCGCAAAAAAAGGCAACGAAGCGGAGCGGCCGCAGGGGCCCCGGAGGCTCTACTCCGCCGTAAAAACCGCTTCCGAAAGCGCGCGGGCAAAAGCATAGAGGACACCCGGGTTTTCCCCGCCTCCTGTGCGTATGGCCAGCGTAAAACGGGGAGCCGGGGCGTCTTCGTCGTTAACCGTATTTTTATCATGGTTAACGGAATCAACATACCGCACGGCAGAGCTGCGGGGGGAAGATCGGCGCTGCCAAAGAGGGAAGATAAAACGGGGAAACTAACGGCCGAGAATACCGTAAGGCAGGTTTCCGCCCTTTACCATCCCTCTTTTTTATAAGATAATAATAGATATGGACAGAAAAGACTGGTTTAAGCGGTTTAACTCGGGACGGATGAATTTTTTTCTGCTTGGTTTTATCGCCCTTGTGCTGGCCGGGGCGGTGCTGAAGCTGACCTCATCGCTGATACTGCCCCTTACAATAGCCGTGCTTCTGGCCTTTGTTCTTAACCCCTTTGTTCATTTTCTGGGGAAGCTCCATATTCCCCGTATTCTCGCCATCCTGCTGCCGGTCGCGTTAATCATCGCGGGGCTGTACTTTCTGGGCATTGTTCTTATTTCTTCAGGCAGGCTCATTCTTTCCCTGTATCCGAAATATGAGGAGCGCCTGACGGAAATTTACATTTCGGTCGCAGATTTTTTTGATCTTTCCTATGACGAGCATCTTTCCTTTTTCGAAAACCTCTGGGCGCAGCTGGGGGTGCGGAGCAGGGTACGGTACTTTACCCTTTCTTTTTCCAATTCCTTTCTGGTTTTTCTGCGGGATGCCTTTATGATAGTTCTCTTTGTTGTTTTTCTGCTTTTTGAAGGCGCCTTTTTCAGGGATAAAATTGAACTTGCCTTTGAAGATAAATTTTCCGGGCAGATTAAAAAAATTACAAGCGACGTAATGCTTCAGGTTACCCGGTATCTTTCCATCAAATTTCTCATTTCACTTGCCACAGGCATTGTAGTCGCCGTGGGGCTCAGCCTCGCGGGGCTGGAATTCGCGATTCTCTGGGGGATGATACAGTTTATTCTGAATTTTATCCCGAATATCGGGAGCATCGCCTGCGGGGTCGGCGCAAGCGTCTTTGCCCTGCTGCAATTCTGGCCCGAACCGGGACCCGTTGTCCTTGTAGTATTGATCATGCTGGGGGCAAACATGATCATCGGCAATATTCTGGAGCCGAAGATCATGGGGGATAATCTGGGCCTTTCGCCCGTCGTCATTCTTTTTTCCCTTATAATGTGGGGCTGGCTCTGGGGCTTTGCCGGGCTGATCCTCGCGGTACCCATGATGATGATCATCAAGATCCTCTGCGAAAATGTCACCGTTCTGGAACCGGTATCGGTGCTTCTGGCTTCAAGAAAGGAGATACTGAGAAAGAAGGCGGAACGGCAGGCGGGGGAATCCGTCCCTTAATTCACAAATGCCTTTTTGAGGAATTCCAGATCCAGTTCGGGGTACACAGGGAAACGATCCAGCAATTTTTTTACCCGGTCTACCGCCCCGGCCTTTGCTTTTTCGTCAATAACATATTTCGCCCTGCTTTTCTTTGAAGGATCTTTTGGGTCCTCCGCCTGACGCGTACCCTTGAGGACCAGCGCGATAACGGCCCCAAGCTCTTCCATTTCGGTCCTGCCCATGCCCAGCGTAGTTGCCGCGGCGGTGCCTATGCGAAGGCCCGATGTATACCACGGGCCGTTCGGATCAAAGGGAAGGCTGTTGCGGTTAAGCGTGACATGACATTCATGCAGGGCGCTTTCCGCCTGTCTTCCCGTGATCCCCAAATCACGGACATTTACCAGAAAGAGGTGATTGTCGGTGCCGCCTGTGAGCACTTCAAGCCCCCCCGCGGCGCAGGCGGCGGCAAGGGCGCGGCTGTTTTCCACAATGCGCGCGGCGTAATCCCGGAATTCCGGCAGGGACGCTTCACGAAAGGCCACCGCCTTGGCGGCTATTATATGGGGAAGGGGACCGCCCATGGTAAGGGGACAGCCCTTGTCCAGCGCTTCGGCAAATTCCTTTGTCGAAAGCACGAGTCCCGCCCTCGGGCCCCGGAGGGTCTTGTGGGTAGTGCTTGTTACAATGTGGGCCCAGGGAACAGGATCGTATTCATCCGTAAAAACCTTCCCCGCCACAAGGCCGGCAAAATGGGCCATGTCCACCATGAACACCGCCCCCGCCTTGTCGGCGATTTTCCGCATGCGTTTAAAGTCTATCCTGCGCGGGTAGGCGGAATAACCTGCAAGAAGTATAAATGGCTTTACCAGAAGCGCCTGTCTTTCGATTTCATCATAATCAAGGAAACCTGTTTCCCTTGATACCGTGTATCCTGAAATATCAAACATACGGCCGGATATGTTGTGCCTGTAGCCGTGGGTAAGGTGCCCGCCTGAATAATAGTCAAGGCCCAAAAGCCGCTGGTTCCCCATGGCGGCTCTCAGCTCCTGCCATTGGGCGTCTGAAAGTTTGTAGAGGTTCGTTTCGCCGAATTTTTCAAGGGCCGGCGCCTCAATGCGGGTAGAAATGGCGGCCCAGTAGGCAAGCATATTGGCGTCCGCGCCGCAGTGGGGCTGGACATTGGCATATTCCGCCCCAAAGAGATCGCGCGCTTCTTCGGCGGCGAGCGCTTCAATAGCGTCGACATTTTCGTTTCCCGCGTAAAAGCGGTGATGCGGCATGCCTTCGGCGTATTTATCGGTAAGAAGATTTCCCATGGCAAGCTGCACCGCGAGGGAACAGTAATTTTCACTGGCAATGAGCTTGACCCGCTTCCGCTGGTTTTCCAGCTCCCGCACAATTGAAGCGGCTATTTCCGGGGCCACCGCGGCGGTTTCGCTCAAGTTGCATAGATAAGCAAGAAGGCCGGTGTTTACCTCCTCCGGCGCTGTTTTGGCAAGATAGGCGGCGACGGGATTCTGAATCATGGCTGCTCCAATTAACGGTATTCGGAAGATTCCGCGGAATTACCGTCAGCATACACCAAAAAGCCGGGATTCTTCAAGGCTCAGTACCCCATCTGCCGCAGCCTCTCAAGATTGTCCCGTGCACCAGCATGATTGGAATCGAGCTGCAACGCCTGCTCCCAATCCGCCCGGGCGCGCCGGTAATCTTCCTTGCTGGCATACGCAATGCCGCGGCTGTTATACGTCCACGCATCCTCCGGGTCCAGCCGGATCGCCTGATTGTAGTCGGCAATTGCTTTATCATAGTCCCCTTTGTTGAGATACACCCATCCGCGGTTGAAATACGCTGCCGCATAGTCCGGATCCAGCCGGATCGCTTGGGTGTAGTCGGCAATGGCCTTGTCCACATCTCCTTTGTCGCTATACACAATGCCGCGGTTGTTATACACCACCGCCAACTCCGGATTCAGCCGGATCGCCTGGGTGTAGTCGGCAATGGCTCGGTCATAGTCTCTTTTACTGTTATACGCAATGCCCCGGTTGAAATATGCCGCCGCGTACTCCGGGTCCAGCTGGATCGCCTGGTCATAGTCGGCGATAGCCCGGTCGTTGTCCCCTTTGTTGGAATATGCATTACCGCGGAGACTATACACCACCGCATCCATCGGATTCAGCCGGATCGCCTGGTTAAAGTCGCTAATTGCTTTATCGTAGTCTCCCTTGATATGATACGCATTGCCGCGGAGGATATACGATCCTGCGTACTCCGAGTCCAGCCGGATCGCTTGGGTGTAGTCGGCGATAGCGTTATCGTAGTCCCCTTTGTAGTAATACGCATTGCCGCGGAGGCCATACGCCGCCGTATACTCTCCGTCTAGCCTAACAGCCTCGCTGAAGTCCGCAATTGCCAAGTCGTATTCCCCCCGGCCGGCGAACATGATGCCCCGGTCCAAGAAGGTTCCGGCGGTCCGGGGCACGGTGCCGCCCGCGCCGTAGCTTGCGGTACGAACCACCGGCGCTGCCTTTTGCAGAGCGGCGAACATTTCCTGGAAGTCCCCATCGTTCCGCACGTCAAGGCGGGTGGAGATTTCGTGCCGGGCGGTTTCTACATTGATGCCGTTAAGGCGGTAGCGGCAGCGGCGCCCCAAGTCCATGAACTGGCCGGTAATGACGTACCGGGCCCCCAAGAACTTGCCGATGCCCACGGCTTCCTCGTCGCTTACGTCCCCGGACATCTGGAAGTTCAGCTCTTTGTACACGTATTCCAGGTTGTTCCGGTCCGCCACTTCCAGACTCCCGTCCACCAAGGCCCCGGTTACCTCGTCCATGATGTAGGCAGAAAGGTTCCCGTGGGGGGACTCAAAGGCCACAATGGCCACCCTGGTCCCCGGCGGCAGCTTCCCCGCAATATCCGCCGCCGAGGCCGCTATGGCGTCGTCAAGGGACAGAGCCTCCCCCGTTCCCTCCGGCGTTCCCGCGCAGGCGGCAAGGGCCGCCAGCAGGGTCAACAGTACCATCGATCTTTTCACCAGTATCCTCCTTAACAAAAGGGCATAGCAAGTATAGTGTTTTTTCTCTTTCCGTTAAAGCGGGCGGGCCGGAATCCGTCTTGCAATTTCCGCCTTTTTGTCCTAATTTGGTGCCTGGCACCATAAGGAAACAGTAATGAGCTTTATCAAGACGCCTATCAAGGGCATGCCGGAACATCTTCCCCGCGATATGGCGGTAAGGGAATTTGTCATAAACAGAATCAAGGAAAACTACGGGAAATACGGGTTTTCGCTGATAGAGACTCCCGCCATTGAACACATTGAAAACCTTTCCAACAGGGAAGGCGGCGAAAACGAAATGTTGATCTTCAGGATCATGAAAAGAGGGGAGGATCTTGAAAGGGCGGTGGAAACGGGAGACCCCGCCGCACTGTGCGACTGCGGCCTCCGTTACGATCTTACCGTTCCCCTTGCGCGCTTTTTCGCCAACAACATGAACGCGCTTTCCCTTCCCTTCAAGGCGCTGCAAGTAGGCAGCGTCTGGCGGGCGGACAAACCGCAGAAAGGGCGCTTCCGCCAATTTACCCAGTGTGACATAGACATCATAGGGGATCACTCGAATCTTGCCGAAATTGAGCTTGTCTCCGCCACGGCAGGCATGCTGCACGAACTGGGGCTGGGTGATTTTACCGTACGGATAAACGACAGGAGGATACTCAAAGCCATGGCCGCCGCGGCGGGCTTCCCCGAAGACCGGTACGGGGAGGTTTTTGTCATACTGGACAAGCTGGACAAAACAGGCGTTGACGGCGTCCGGGACATGCTTGCCGCCGGGGGATTTTCCGCGGGGAGCATAGACGCATACTGCGGCTTTTTTTCAGGCGGCGGAAAAGAGGCGCGCTCCTCGTGTTCCGGTTATTTCGCGGGCAGGCTGGACGGCGTACTGCCGGAGGGGATTCTTTCCGGCCTTGATGAGATCATGCGTTCCGCAGGAAAGATAATGAACGGCGGAGACATCGTCTTTGATCCTTCCCTGGTACGGGGCATGTCGTATTACACCGGCCCCATTTTTGAAATCGCCCTCGCCGATACAAGCGCGCTGTCCCTTTCGGTTGCCGGCGGCGGCCGTTACGACGAGATGATAGCCAAATACACGGGAAGCAGAACGCCGGTCCCCGCCTGCGGAATTTCCATAGGTCTTGAACGCATCATAACAATACTGAAAGACAGAATAGACACAAACGCCGGCAAAGATTCGGCGGTCTATCTTATACCTCCCGGCGCGGACAGCCGCCGCCTTGAGGAACTATTCATCAAGGCAAAAAAAATGCGCGAAGAAGGAAAGCGCGTCATGATCTCTCCAAAAAACAAAAACATGAAAAATCAGATCGACAGGCTGCTTGAACTTGGCTACGCCGAATTTATCGAGCTTGCACCGGAAGGGGAAAAGACGCTCAATGTAAAGGGATAGCCGCAATTTTCATTGTTACTAAACAAGTTCAATATCAATGCGCTGAACGGTGAAGTTATAATCGTCGTAAGTTCCGGCGGAAACCATAAACATGGTTTTTCCGGCGTTGTATATCCATTTCTCGGGAAAATTGGGCTGGTAATTTCCCCAAAAACCCCAGTTGTCATCCTGATAAAACAGGCTCCAGGGACCCCAGAGATTTTTCGCTTCATAAAGCGACAGCTGGCTCCGCCCCGCGCCGTCAGGCCAGGTTCCCTGATGATTCGGACGCGGATTGCCTTCATCATCCAGAAAAGAATAATTCCCCATGACATAACGGCCTATGCCCGCATTATAGGTAATGTGATTTTCACCGCACATTCCTGGATAGGCGAATATTTCCGCGGCATTGACGCTGTCTTTTTCCCATACAGGACTTCCGCCGCGGTCAGGGCCGGTATAAAATTCCCAGTATTCGCGGTCAATGATGTGCCCTGCCGGCGTCCGTCCCAGCAGAATACAGTCCCCGTTTTCCCAGTAGCTCTTTCCATCACGGCCGCAGGGAAAAACGGCATAGACATACTTGTCCGGCGCGTTACGGTAGCCCGGCCCGCCCTGCTGCACAAAATGAACGGAACTTAACCTGCTGGTAAAAAAATCCATGGGCGTTGCCTTTTCATTCCAGGTCCGGCCATAATCCCAAGAAGTAATTATCCAGCCGCACACATTTTCCTGCCGGGTAAAGGCGGGATCGGTTCCATAATTCTGGAGTTCCACCGCAAAATAAACACAACCTTCGATATCCAGCAGCCCTGCGGGTTTTATGCCCATACGGGGATCCACGTCAGGCCGCCTGCAATACTTTACAGGATCAAGCGGAAAATTATTAACCAGATCAAGAAACCATGCATTCTGCTGGCTTTTGGCCGCAAGCTGGGGTTCCCCGCGAATTCTCCAGAAATTTACCGGGCTCAGACGGTTATCACCCGCGCCACCGTACAGATTGCCGTCAAGTCCCCATGTAATGGGCCACATGTCTCCATTCCCCTGATGATACCGGTGAATATCAACGGACACCGCGCGTATGTAATTCGATATATTATACGGCGGTGTTGACGCTTTCGTTAATTTGTATGATTTAACCGCTTCCATTACCCTGTCCTCCGCATCTCATTTTATAGTATGACAGGAACCTTTGAAAACCCCGGCGGCCTGCGGGTTTCTGGGTAATAGATCCTCTTCGGCGTGAATAAAATGATTGACAAATAATCCTGGCCATGAAATTATATATCATGGAAAGTTTGCAACGGCGGAATTTTCCGCTGAATGGTTTTTACCCCCCCCCCCCCCCCCACCAAAATTTAAGTAGTTTCTTACATAACAAAAAATCAACATACCGCGCGGCAGAGCGCGAATCTGCGGTTCCTCCCCCGCGCAAGCGGGTTCTTGGGCATGAAGCCCTCAATACGAATCAACGATATCCAGTCAATTCAAACGAAACGAAAAAACATTACTTTTCCAGAACAGGAGCCTTCCGGGGAAGAAATATGGCGCCGCATTGCCTCATAAAAATGTTGCCGGGAGGAGAGTCCTGCCATATGCGGTTTTTGGTAAAAACGGCCGTTCTTTCAAATGTGGCGTTTTGAAAAAGCGGCCGGCTGAAAATATTTTAAGTGGAAGTTGTTCAATAACTAAAGCTATTGAACAACTCTATTAATTTTACAGGAGGAGAAAAATGAAAAGAGTGTTTTTTGTTTCGATGGCGATTGTATGTGTTGCCGGATTTGTCTTTACTGCCTGTCAAGGTAAAACACAGGGCAATTCTTCACCGGAAAGACTGACGTTGAATTTCTGGGAAATGTACGGTCCAACCTGTGATTTTGACAAGATCACGGACGAGTACAATGCCGCCCATCCGGAAGTCAGAGTAATAGATACTTATTTTCCAAGCCATGCAGAACTCTTGCAGCGGCTCCAGGTTTCGGCGGCCGCCGGCAGCGGTGAAAAACCGGATGTCATTTTCTATGATTGTATCTATCCAACCGTAACTGATTCTATCTATACGCTGGTGGATCTTCGGGACTATTTTGCCAAAGACAGCTCTTTTAAGTACGAAGACTTCTACCCGGTCTTCCAGCGCTTTGGCACTGCTCCCGACGGAAGGGTTATTTCCCTTCATACATGGGCAAACTGCCTGGTGCTTTTCTACAACAAGAGTATATTCAGGGCAAAGGGCCTGGATCCTGATACCCCGCCGAAAAACTGGCAGGAAATGTACAGTTATGCCCGTAAAATACAGGATACCAGGGCTGGAATATGGGGGTTTTTGGGCAATTTTGTTCTTGACAACAGTCATGAAGGCTTCGGCTGGGAATGGCAGTCACAGACAGTAAGTGCGGGTGGAAAAATCTGGGACGATACATATACTCATCCTGCCTTTAATTCTTCCGCCGCTGTGGAAGCACTGACTTTCTATACCGATGCCTTTAAAGAAGGTATATCAACCATAAGCCCCCCGGAACAGGCATTTATCAACGGCCTGACGGGAATGCAGATAGCCGGCTCCTGGATGCAAAATACTTTTTCCAGCGCACTCGGAGACGATCTTGGCGTCGGCGTCTGGCCCGGGAAAAATAACCCCGCCCCGAATGTCGGCGGTGAGCACTTCATGATCGTCAAATCGGACGAGACGCGGCAACAGGCTTCCTGGGAATTTGTGAAATACTGGTTTACCCCAAAAGTACATCTGCGGGTGGCCCGGGCGGAAGGCAAAACGCCTACCTATAAACCTCTTGAGCAGAACAGCGAATATGCCGCATGGCTTGCCAGCAATGATACAATGAAGGTAATTGCCGAATCCATGAACTCCGCTACCAACCGGGCGGTACGGCCGGACTATCCCACGTTTACAGAAATCGTCTTCAAGCATATTGAACCTGTGTTCTACGGCGCCGACGCAAATGCCGCCATTCAGGCTGCGTTTGCGGAAGTAGAATCAACGATGGGCAATAGATAAATTTCCTGTTTTGCGGGTCCGGCGCCGGGGGAATTTCTTCTTGCGCCCGGGACCCGCGCGGGAGTAACGTGGCGTGTTTTGTTTCTGCGCAGGTTCTTGACGCGGAAACGGAATACGGCCGCTCTATCCACCGGAGGTTCAGGTGCAAAAGGTAAAGGCAGCGTATAAAGCCCGGATAAACGCGATACGGCGGGCGGACAATATCAGTGGATATTTGTTTATCACTCCAAGCGTAGTCCTTTTTGTATTATTTGTTGCTATTCCCTTTGTGTATAGTTTTATCCTCAGCTTAAGCAAGGCCATACCGGGCGGAACAATGGCCATGGTAGAATTTGGAGGCTTCGGCCAGTTTAAAAAAGCCCTGAACAGCAGGGAATTCTGGAATTCCCTTCGGGCTACGGCGGAGTTTTCCATTCCCGTGGTGTTTTTTCACGTGGTACTGGGATTGTTGCTTGCGGTTATACTAAACTGGAAAATCCCTTTTAGATCCGCTTTACGTACCGTGTTTTTTGTCCCCTATGTTGTTTCAATGGTTGTTGTAGCCATGATCTGGCGGTTTCTGCTTAGTCCGGGAATAGGACTGGTAAATGTGTTTCTTCATCTTTTTGGATTTGACCGTAATACCGGCTGGCTTACAAACCCCAAATATACAATGGCGGCTGTTATCATGGTGGCGGTCTGGAAATGGGTTGGATATCACATGGTAATCTATCTCGCCGCTCTTCAGAATATACCCGGCACCCTGTATGAAGCGGCGGATATAGAAGGCGCGGGCGCGGGACAAAAGTTCTTTAGAATAACATTTCCGCTGCTTGCTCCTACTACGTGGTTTCTTGTCATTATATCGGTAATTAATACGTTTCAGGCCTTTGATCAGATATTTCTTATGACAAAAGGCGGTCCCATGTATAAAACAGACGTGATTGTGTTTTATATTTACAGGAATGCCTTTACATATTACGATATGCCCTATGCGAGCGCCGTGTCCTGGCTGCTATTTGTGGTTATTTTTGTTGTAACCTATATCCAGAATAAATTATCCGTAACGGACTGGAACTATTAGGAGGAAAAATGGCTGCAAGCTCTAAAAAAATAACAATCGGACATTTGCCCGGCATGGTTTTTATTGTCTTTTGGGCTGTTGTATCGCTTGTTCCCATTTTATTCATGCTGTCAACCGCAATCAAACCGGAGGGACTAATCTGGAAATATCCGATAGTCTGGCTTCCCCTGCCTCCGACACTTGTGCATTTCAACTCTGTATTCAGATATGTTGATATGGGGCGGCTGTTTTTTAATTCCATTTTCGTCGCCACCGTGACTACGGTCATACAGGCCAACGTGGCGTCCCTTGCGGCCTTTGCTTTTTCCCGAATTCGTTTTACGGGCCGTAATGTTATCTTTCTCGGATTTCTGGCTACAATGATGATACCCCAGTCTGTGCTGATCATCCCTTTGTATATTATTATAGACAAACTTGGCCTTATGAATACGTATGCGGCTTTAATATTGCCCAGCCTTATTTCGGCTTTCAGTATATTTTTGCTCAGGCAGTTTTTTATGTCAATTCCGGTTGATCTTGATGAATCCGCCCGCATTGACGGATGTAACCGCCTTCAGATACTTTACAGGATCATCCTCCCCCTGTCGACTCCTGCCCTGGTTTCAGTATCAATCTTTGTTTTTATGAATTCCTGGAACAGTTTTTTATGGCCTTTAATAATAACAACCGATAAAAATCTCAGGTTGCTGCCTTTGGGTCTTTCTTATTTTCAGGTAGCAAATGCAACCGCTTATGGCCCTCTGATGGCGGCCGCCGGCCTGGCGTCTCTGCCTCTTGTCATAGTGTTCCTTTTTGCCCAGAGAAGATTTATTGAAGGGCTCACCCTGACCGGGATGAAAGGATAATTTGAAGGTTCCAAATTTATTCGAAGGAGTCGAAAACAATGAAAAAGGTTTATGTTCACCGTCTGGCAGACTGGTACGATCTTTACATGGACAGGGCCAATGAAGATTTGCTCGCTTCCTTTGCCGATGTCGTGTCGGAAGGCTCAAGGGCGGAGCCTTTTACGGAGGACGAGCTGATTGAAAGAATGAAGGGAGCGAATATCATTTTATCCCTCAACGGCATGGGAACAAAAGAAATAACCGAAAATGTTTTAAAAAAGACTGGTACCATAGAATTGATCTGCATTTCCCATTGGTGGGAGCAGTTTGCCGATACCGAAAAAAACACGGGCATCCGCGTCATCGAAGGCTCCAACGGCAATACTGTCGCGGTTGCGGAGTGGACGGTGGGCGCCGCATTGGCGGGAGTGCGTAAACTGGCCAGGTTTGACGCGCGGCTCAAGGCCGGGTCTGTATGGTGCGAGCCCCGCAGAACTGTCGGGCTTCTCTGTGAAAGTACCGTCGGATTAATCGCCCTTGGCAGGATCGGCAGGTATGTCGCAAGGTATATGCGTTTCCTTGGCGCAAAGGTGATCGCCTGCGACAAACTGGCAACCGAAAAGGACGCAAGGGAACTGGACATTGAGCTTGTTGGCATGGATGATATATTTGAAAAGGCCGATGTCATATCTCTGCATCTTCCTGTTTTGCCTTCAACCAGGGGAATTATCGGGGCCGAACACTTTGCAAAAATAAAAGACGGTGCGGTGTTTATCAATTCGTCACGGGCTGCCGTTTATGATGAAGACGCCTTGGTCAGGGAGCTGCAGAAAGGCCGGTTTGACGCCTGGCTTGATGTTTTTTCCGCCGAACCGCTGCCACAGGAACATCCGTTCAGGCGCATGACAAACGTGACCATTACTCCGCATATTGCAGGCGATAATATCGCCATGTTTCGCCGTTGCGGAAGAGAGGCCATACTTACCCTCAAGGAATACTGCGAAACGGGACGCATTATTGACCATAAACTGATGTTCCCGTAAGCCGCCGTCCCGGCGCCTTCCATACTATTTTTACGGAGTGAATCATGTCCGGTATAAATTCCTGGGAAGATGTTGTCCAGTTGCCCCGAACCGTATATCAATGCGGGTCTCCCTCCGACGCCGCCGGTCTTTTAACCGGAAAAATCTACGAAGAGCCGCTCCTTGTCCAGTCCAATGCGCGTATACTAATAGGCCACAGCGTAAACGGCATGTTCCGTTTTTCGGCCTTTCCTTCAAAGGTGTATCCCGTTCCAATCAACAACCGCGACTTCGGTTACTGTCAGGGCATGAATCACCATACCGACAACACGCTTTATCTGGGCGATCTGCGCTATTCGTTGATAATGAACGGGAAAACCATTTCCCTTGCGGATTGCCTTCGAAAAGCGGAAACACGTTATGCTTTGCATTTTTTGCCTGTTACACAAACAGCCGAAGGGGATCTGGACATATCCATTATAAGCTGTGCTCCCGTATCGGAGAAGGGAAACCCGGCGTTAAAAAATACGCCCCTGCCCGGTCCTGCCGGAGCCATTTATGCACTTGTCATTAAAAACATGTCGGGCAAAAACAGCGAAGGAACCCTGCGTCTTTCCGCATCAAAAAGCCTGATAGGAGACTATGAAGATCTGAAGCCTGAATACCGGGATATGAATGCGGCTGTCTTTGCCGTACGTCGTGGTACGCTGATGCTTTCACGCCCCGAAGGAAGCGCAGGGGTCCACCTTCAGGGGGGACGCTGTTCTTTCCTTGGTGACAGCTTTATTTCGGAGCTTGATTTCAGCATCCCCACCGGGGAAACGCGGGTTTTTTGCACGTATATAGCCATGGGAAATGATTTTTGTACGGTAACTTCGGAACTTTACGGTCTTTTAAGAAAAGACCCCCTCGACTGGATTTCCCGTACGGTACAATTTTGGCGCGAACGCCTTCCCGCCGTTGAACCGGCGGCGGGGGACTGTGGCGATATACCCGCGCGTATGCATGAGTTTTTTATACGCTGTCTGCTTGATAATTTTAATTGTCTGCAGACGGACTCTGACGGCAATCTGCTTGCCCTCCGCCAGGGAGCCCCCTCGCACGGGTTCGGGACCATTTGGGGCATAGATTATGAACCGACGATCGTATCGGCAGCCATACTATGTCCCGAGATTGCCGAACGCGCCCTTGTTTTTCTGCTCGATAAAACCAAGCCCATGTCGTCATACTGCAAACCGGATCACTCCGTGCCCATTCTCTGTTCTCCGGTTGTCATTGCCGCCTTTCTGCTGCGCCGCTCAGGCGATACCGGCATGTTTACACGGACGCCCGGCATGCTTGACGCCCTGATCGGCATCATGGAAGAAATTACCGGATTTAAGCATCATGAAGAAACTTTGTTTTCCACCTATTGGTCAAGCGACGGCCTTACCGGACGGCGTTATGATTATGGCACAAACGTCAAGCTGTATTACGCGTTCAAAGGCATCGCGTATATTTTAGAATCCCTTGGAAAAAACGGGAAAAAATATTCGGATATTGCCGAAGGGATTACCGCGTCAATAGAAAAAACAATGCTCATTGACGGTCCCTTTGGAAAAATGCTTTCCGGCGGAACAAATCTGGATACTGATGATGAAGGCCTCTACATAAAAGATAACAACGCCCCCTATTACGACGGTGAAGATACCAGCAGCATGCTGGCGCCCGTTTACGGAGCCTGCGCCGACGATTACGCGCCATGGGTACATTACCAGCGCTTTGGCCGTTCCCTGTTTTGCGAAAATTATCAGCCCGAAATGGATCTGCGCAGCTGGTATGCAAGCGCGCCTCTTGCCAATGACGGAACGGCGGTCCTTGCCAGCGTAAGCGGCGCCGTATCCCGGGGGGAAATGGCGGACACCGCCGCTACCGCGGTTAACTATATTGACAGGGTCACAGGCAGCCTGTTTTGGTGGCCTTCAGGACCGGAAGAATGCAGAAAACTAACGCGGTGCAGCCAGGGGCAGGGAGCATGGGCTTGGCAGTATGAAAGCCGCTGGCTGGGAATTGAGGCGGACGCCGTTTCCCGTACGCTGACTTTTTCTCCCAAAGGGCTTCCGGATAAACTGCACATACATCCCGCCGGAATTTTCGGCCTGCCGTTCGAAATTAACTATGACGAAGAAGCTGGAACCTGTTTGATAAAAAACCTCGCCGCGAAAACATGGAATGTGTGCGTTGGTTTCAGAAGGAAAGGCTGTGGCGCGGAAGGAAAACACGAAACCGTAAAACAGGCTGCGGCACCGGGAGAAACGCTTATGTTCAGGCGTGGTGAAGCCGGCGCCAGCATTGACGGTTTCTCCGCCAGGGACATTCATGCCGCCGAACTTGCGGCCCTTGCCGAAGACGGCATTCTTTTCATGCGTACCGGGGGGCTCTGGTATTGGCTGCAGAACGAAACGCCTCCTTTCGATTTGCGGTTTGTTATCGGAAACAATACGGATACCGGATGGAAAGAAGTAAAGGTTGTCCTTGAAATGCCTCTAAACTGCTCCGCTTCTGTGCGGGAACAGGGCGCCATGAAGCTCGAGAATGAAGGAAGGCGCGTAAACGGACGGGCTGTGTGTTTCGCAGGTTCTCTGAGAAACGGCGAAAGAAAAACAGCCTCATTTGTTTTTCATATGCCGTATGCCCGGAGGGTTGACAGAAAAAACGAAAACATCTGCAGGCATCTTTTGCCGAAGCCCCTGTCCTGCGATGCCCTGATAGAGACTGTGGACATTGAAAAACCTGAATTGGTAACACTCAACGCCCGTCTGGAAATTGTAACGGAAAAGAACGGGAATATGGAGCGTACCCTTGCCTTTAAGGCCGGTTATATTCCCAAATGGAAACAGTAGTCCCGGAGAAACGGCGTGTTTCCGCGGGTCAAAAATTTTACACGGAGATGAATAACATGTTAAAGACCGCAATGTTAAGCAAGTGGCACGTTCATGCCCGCGATTATGCCGCCCGGCTGCTCAAGACGGGAAAGGCGGAAATTACCGCCGTGTGGGATGAGGTTGAAGAGCGGGGCAAGACCTGGGCTGGGGAACTTGGAGCCCGGTATGTCAAGGATCTTGACGGCATATTGGCCTCCGAGGATATACAGGCGGTCATCTGTGATACGCCCACAACCATGCATAAAGAAGTATTGATCGCCGCCGCAAAGGCCGGGAAACACATTTTTACCGAAAAAGTCCTTGCTACAAGCGCCGCGGAAGCGGATGAAATTGCCGCCGCTGTCAAAACGGCCGGCATCGTATTTGTTATTTCATATCCGTTGCGGCGCGATCCCCTGATGTGTTACGCAAAATCACTCGTTGAATCGGGAATTTTCGGCAAAATAGGCATGGTGCGTATGCGCAGAAGCCACAGCGGTATTACGGATGGCTGGTTGCCCGGCTACTGGTTTGATACGTCCAAATCGGGCGGCGGCGCCATGATGGATTTGGGGGCGCATCCTATGTATATTCTTCCATGGTTTTGTGGGAAACCAAAAAGAATAGCCGGTGTATTTAATAATCTGTACGGGACATCATCGGATGAAAACGCCGTTGTGACCGTTGAATTTGAAAACGGCGCCATAGGTATAGGGGAAACGTCATTTATTTCCCACAATACTCCCGATGTTCTTGAAATTTACGGTTCAGACGCAACCCTCCTGATGTGGGGTCAGGACATTAAACTGACGGCCAAAAAATTCAAAGGCATATGTGAAGGATACATCAGCCCGCAAAAAACAGACATCAAGGAACAGCCGGCCGGTCCGCTTGAAATTTTCATCGATGCGGTATTGTGTAACAAACCGCCGCCGGAAGATCTCGGCGTTGAGTCCGGCGTTACGGTAGCCCGCCTCATGGAACTGGCGTACAAGTCCAATCAAACAGGGACCATCATGGAGTGGTAAACGTGCGTCCGGCCCACAGGCGCTTTTGCCCCGTGTCACCCGTCTTTTGTCTGCCAGCCTTTGACCGCCAGTTCCATGGCCCTTTTAAGGTCTCCGGCGGAGTCCCGTTTTAATATTACAAGGCGGAATATGGCGGATTCAATAAGGCCGTAAAGCAAATCATCGGCGGCCTTGATATTCACCGGGGTCAATTCACCGGCCTTTACCCCTTCTATTATCATGGAGGCCAGTATGTGCCGCAGCCTGACCGTCCGGCGGCGCACCCTGGTTTCGGGATTCGCGCCGCTCCTTGAAAGGTGCAGAAGATAATCGAGGATCACGGCAAGAAGCCGCCGGTTCGCCTCAAGACGGCCGGTAATGTTAAAAAGTACCTGCGTAATTTTATTTACCGAATCAAGAGACGTGTCGTTCCGTATCCGCAGTATGTCTTCTTCCACCTCGGCAAGAAGCTGCTTGATGCTGTAGTTAAAAATTTCCTTTTTATTTTTGAAATAAATATACAGTGTCGTGCGGAAAATGCTGCAACGGTCGGCGATCTTCTGGAACGTCGCGTCTTCAAACCCTTCGTCCATAAAAACATCAAGGGCTTTTTCGAGGATTTCCTTCCGCCGTTTATCATGCTCTACGATTATGGACATGAAAAATCCCTTTTACGGATCGTATTGATAAAGATAAGCGGGAAAAGCGCCGTTGGTTATTTCCCGGCAGGACGAGGCTTTCGCGCCAAAAAAAGATTCAAAACCAGACTGATCGGAAATAACGGCAAGTTTCCATCCGGGAAAACGCTGCCTGAGGCCGGCCATTTCACCGTACGTTTTTTCCGCCTCCGCGGTATCGCCCAGCCGTCTTCCATAGGGAGGATTGGTAACAATGAACCCGGCGGTATCTTCGGGATCGTCCTTTCCCCGCGGAGGAGGACAGGCGTCTTTCGCTTCCAGGGTCCGTATGTCAGGCAGAAAGGGAAGCCGCACCACCGGCCGCGCGCCCCTTACCGGGGGTCTGCCGCAGGCAAGATCATAGGCCCGTTCCGCGTTGGACTTTGCAATAGCGGCAGAACGCCCGTCGGCATCGCTGCCCATAATCCGTATTGTCCGCTCAAAATTTATTTTTTTGACCATCTCTTCACGAACCGCCTCTTCAATATCCTGGCGGGCGATAAGCAGATCAGAAAGGGCAAAGCGCCGCCTAATCCCCGGCGCCATGTCCCAGGCGTACATGGCCGCCTCAACAAGAATGGTCCCCGCTCCGCAAAAGGGATCATAAAGGGGAAATTTCCGCTTCCAGCCGGAAAGGAGCAGTATGGATGCGGCGGTAGTTTCCCGCAGGGGCGCAATACCGCCTTCGGTCCTGTAACCGCGCTTGAAAAGCGGCTCCCCGCTTACATCCAGAAGCAGGGAAGCGCTGTTTTTTTCAATGTAGACGCGTATCTCCGCCTGCGGTCCCTGTTCGGGAAGCCGCTCAACGCCCCTCTTGCCGCAGAGCCGCCCCGCCGCGGCCTTGTGAACCACCGCCTGTACGCTGGTAACAGCGGCAAGCCGCGAACGGTTCACCCTTACGCGGGACACCCGCAGCCCCATTCCGGCGGGAATATACGCCTCCCATGGCGCCGCCGCGGCTCCTTTGAAAAGGGCGTCAAAATCCCCGGCGGGGAAAGAAGCCGTCTCCAAAAGAACACGGTCGGCGCTCCGCAGAGCCATGAGGGAACGATAGATCCCGGCAAGATCCGTTTCAAAACGGACCCTGCCAAATCCCGAATCCACAATGCGGATTACAGGCTCACCGCCAATCCTGCGAAGTTCATTTGAAAGGACTTTCTCCGCTCCCGCCGCGCAGAGGGCTACTGCTGTCATCGTTTGCCGCACAGCTTTACTATACCATACTCTCGCAACACAGGACAGGCTGAAGCCGCCGGGAGAAAAAAAGAAACACGGAAAATACGCGGATTATATGGTCGTGTCTGAAACGGCGGTATCTGCCGCCGAGGAACGCCAGGCAAGGTAATCTACATAACGCTGAAAAAGTTTTCCCTTGGGAGACTCAAGAATGGAAAAGCCTACCTCACAGGAATAGCCTCCGGATCTAATCCATATTGATTCTACCACGAGTTCAAAATCGCCTATTGCGGCGGCGCTTTCGGGCATAACTTCCAGTTTATACCGGGTATTTGGACTGATATCCGCGTAAGAAGTACTTTCAATACAGCATCCGGTAACAGAAAGATCTTTTAAAAGGCTTTCTTCCCCTAAAACACCGGGAATTTTTACCCTTGCAAGGGTATGGTAACGGTTATTCTTTCGATTTTCCTGCATACACCCTTTATAATGCCAAAATGAAAACATTTCGTCAACCTTATCGCCGCATATTACTTACATTCATAATGATTTACGTCATAATTCGTTCAAAATTCAAGCCAAAACGGAAAAATTACGCCGCCGCGGCGCGGAAGCAGGGATCATAGTATCCGGTTCCAATTAAAAACACGATTTTGCAGGGCTAAAGCCATGCTTTAGCCTGAAAAATCGCAAGACTTGTTTAGTAACCAACCGGGTTACGAAACAAGTCCAATGTGTGTATACTGGCATTACCATTTGCCGCCAGGATGGCGGGACAAGGAGATTTCATGGCTGTGCATACCCCCGGCGAAAGGATTGTTGAATTATGCAAGACCTATTCAATAAACCGGGAGACCCTGGCGGAACGGAGCGGTCTTTCCGTTGAACTCATACGCAGAATAGAGGAAGAAGGGCATATTCCCGATCTTGCTCCGCTTATCAAAATTTCCCGGGCTCTGGGAGTCAGGCTGGGCACCCTGCTTGATGATCACGAAGAACTGGGGCCGGTAATTACCCGCGCCGGTGAAGCGGAGAAAGCGGTGCGTTTTGTGACGGGCCTCCCGCAGAACGCCGTGGAAACAGAGCGGACAGATGAACACAGGGGCCTTCATTTCAGGGCGCTGGCCGCCGACAAGGGGAGCCGCCACATGGAACCCTTCATCGTCAACATAGAATCCGATTCGGATCAAAAAAAATCCACCCACGAGGGGGAGGAATTCATTCACGTGCTTAAGGGAAAAATCTCCCTTGAATACGGCGCCGATTCCCACATCCTCGGCGAGGGGGATTCGGCCTATTACGATTCCATTGTTCCCCACAGGCTTCTTGCGTCAGGCGGGGAAGCGCGGATTCTGGCGGTTATATACACCCCGGTCTAGGCTCCGGCGCATGTAAAGGCGCTGTCCGTAATTTTTGACAAGGAATTAGATTATGCAGTTTTTTGAAACGACCCTGAGTATACTGCTCCGCGAAAAAGCGCGGTCCCAACCGGATCATGATTTTATCGTATATGCGGACCGGGATCTGCGTTTTACCTACGGGGAATTCGACAAACGGGTGGATGAGCTTGCCAGGGGGCTTCTTGCCATAGGGCTCAAGAAAGGGGACCATGTGGGCATTTGGGCCACCAACGTTCCCGACTGGAACACCCTGCTTTTCGCCACGGCAAGGGCCGGCATGGTTTTTGTCACGGTGAATACCGGCTACAAAATCCACGAACTTGACTACCTCATGAAGCAGTCGGATCTTGCGGCCCTGTTCATCATAGACGGTTTCCGGGATTCCGATTACGTATCCATGACATACGAGCTTGTTCCGGAGCTCAAGACCGCTCCCCGCAGCTATTTAAAGTCGGAACGCTTTCCCTTCCTTAAAAGTGTGATCTACGTGGGCCAGCAGAAACACCGGGGCATGTACAGCATGAACGAGCTTCTCCTTCTGGGAAAGCACACCCCGGACCGCGAGCTCCTTGAAATAGAGGCTTCCCTTGATACAAACGACGTGGTGAACATGCAGTACACGTCGGGGACTACGGGCTTTCCCAAAGGGGTCATGCTTACGCACCGGAACATACTTAACAACGGTTTCGGCATTGGGGAAAACCAGCGCTTTACCGAAAAGGACATTGTGTGCCTTCCGGTACCCCTGTTCCACTGCTTCGGCCTTGTGCTGGGGATGATGGCCATCATCACCCATGGAGCAACGGCGGCAATGCTGGAATGGTTCGATCCCCTGCTGGTGCTGGCGACCATACAAAAAGAAAAATGCACCGCGGTCTACGGAGTCCCCACCATGTTTATCGCGGAACTTAACCATCCCATGTTCAAAATGTTCGATCTTTCAAGCCTTAGAACGGGGATCATGGCGGGATCTCCCTGCCCCATCGAAACGATGCGCCAGGCTATCGAACTTATGCACATGAGCGAAGTGACGATCTGCTATGGCCTTACCGAATCGTCTCCGGTAATGACCCAGACCCGCTACGACGATTCAATAGAAATAAAGGTTGAAACCGTCGGCCGGGCCCTGCCGGGAGTCGAGGTAACCATACGGGACCCCGAAACAGGCGAAGAATGCCCCGCAGGCGTTCATGGCGAATTCTGCTGCCGGGGTTACAACACCATGAAGGGCTACTACAAGATGCCCGAAGAAACCGCAAAGTGTATCGATGAAAAGGGGTGGCTCCATTCGGGAGACATAGGCGTAAAGGGCGAAGACGGCAACTTCAGGGTAACCGGCCGCATCAAGGACATGATCATACGGGGTGGTGAAAATGTATATCCCAAGGAAATAGAAGATTTCCTCTATACCATACCGGGCATCAAGGATGCGCAGGTGGTGGGCATTGCAAGCAAAAAATACGGCGAAGAGGTCGGCGCCTTTGTCATTCTTCACAAAGACGCAGCGGTAAGCGAAGAAGATATCCGTGACTACTGCCGGGGAAAAATCAGCCGTTTCAAAATACCCAAATTCATCTTTTTTGTCGATTCCTATCCAATGACTTCAAGCGGAAAAATACAGAAGTTCCAGCTCAGGGAAACAGGGGCAAAAAAGGTGGAAGAGCTTGGCATAGGGACATAAGGGAGCCTCCGCGCGGCAAACTCCGCGGCATGGACTTACTTTCCGATCACGTCCCGCTCAAGAATCTTGAACACTTTTGTCGGGCATTTTTCCGCGCAGGTTCCGCATGACGTGCATTTGGTATAATCGACGCGGGGCAGGTTGTTTTCCATAAAAATGCACTGCTCGGGACAGTTCTTTACGCAGAGCCCGCATTTAATGCAGGCGATCTTGCACGCCCTGGTAACACTGGCGCGGTTGGAACTGCGGCTGGAACAAAGAACCATGGCGCCGTGCATGTCCCTGGGAAGATTGCGGATAATCTGCTGCGGACATTCGTTGGTACAGAGCTTGCAGCCGGTGCACTTGGCGTGATCAAACCGTGGAAGGCCGTTTTCCCCCATGCTGAGCGCGCCGAATTTACAAACCTTGACGCAGTCCCCAAAACCAAGACAGCCAAAGGCGCAGAGCCTGGTTCCGCCCGCCGCTATTTTTGCCCCCCGGCAGGTTTCAAGCCCGCTGTAGTTTCCCTTTTTGCGGGCATGAACCGCGGAACCCTGGCAGCCCAGAAACGACACTGTGGAAATCACCGTACCGCTTACGCCCATAAGAGCCGAAAGCGCTTCCGCGGTTTTCCGGCCCCCGACTGAACATCCGGTGATTCCCGTCTTCCTGCCCGCCACGGCGGCGGCGTAGGCGTCGCAGCCGGGAAATCCGCAGGCGCCGCAGTTGGCGCCGGGAAGGGCGCTCCGTATTTCATCAATCAGGGAATCATGGGGAACGGCAAAAAATTCCCGGAAAAAACCAAGGGCGCTTCCCAGCACAAAGGCAAGGACAAAGGCAAACACCGCGGTACTTACGACGATCATTTTACCAGTCCATTAAAGCCCATAAAAGCCATGGAAAGCAGGGCGGCGGCGGCAAAAAGAATGGGCGGGCCCTTAAGAAAGTCGGGAATGGGGCTGGTCCGTATCCTGCGCCTGATTCCGGCAAGAAGCAGCGTGGCAAGCAGAAAACCCAGAGCAATGCCGGCGGCGTATACTACCGACTCAACAAAATCATAATTGTTCGAAATAACGTTAAAAGTAACCGCCAGAATTGCGCAGTTGGTAGTAATAAGGGCGAAATAGATCCCCATGGAATTGTATAAAAGCGGGGAAGTTTTTTTAAGGTAAAATTCCAGAAGCTGAACCAGCGACGCTATCACCAGAATAAAAACCAGAATCTGAAGAAATTCCAGCCCCAGGGGATCAAGAATGAAATGATAGATAAACCATGTTACGGCCGCGGCCAGGACCGTGACAAAAGTCACCGCCATGCCCATGCCCACCGCCTTGTCCTCGTCGGTACTCATCCCGATAAAAGGACACAATCCTATGAACTGCATAAGAACCACATTGTCAATAAGAAACGCGCTGATAAATATCTTGAACAGGTTCATGCCGTTCCCCTGTCCCTGATTCGGGATTTGAAAAAGTTATTGAGCGAAATGAACAGGGCAAAGACGAAAAAGCCCCCCGGAGGCAGTACAAAAAACAGGATAGGCTGAAAAGTGTCCGGCAGCACCTGTACGTTAAAAAGAGTTCCTTCCCCCAGAAGTTCCCGCACCGCCGCGATACCCGCAAGCACCCAGGTGTAGCCCAGCCCCATGCCCAGCGCATCGGGGATTACGCAGTCCGGGGGCTGTTTGGACGCGAAACCTTCGACCCGGCCCATGATGATGCAATTCACCACAATGAGGGGAATAAAAACCCCCATGGATCTGGAGAGGTCCGGAAACCAAGCTTTAAGAACATAGTCTATTACCGTCGTAAAAGCGGCAATAATAATGATAAAAACGGGAATGCGTATAGATTCAGGAATAAGTTTTCTGAAAAGGCTGATCACTACTTCCGACATGAGCAGCACAAAGGTCATGGAAAGTCCCATGCCTATGCCGTTTGCCACAGAGGTGGTCACCGCGAGCGATGAACAAAGGCCTATCATCAGGGTAAGAAGGGGATTCTCCCGGATGATGCCGTTAACAAATAGCGCCGCAAAACGTTTCATCCGGCGTTTCCTTCAACAGGGCTGTCCTTTTGTCCGCCTCCGGTTGACGCGGCCGAACCGGCGTCCGCTTCCACAGTTTCCCCCGCAAAATACGCGGCAAGCGCCCTGCCCGCCGCCCGCACCGCCTGCGCAACCGCGGCGCTTGTAATGGTGGACGCGGTAACAGCGATTACATCTTTCTTGGGCTCAAAGGGATCGCTTGACGGTTTTCCGGTGAACTGGCCGTAAAAGGTAAGTTTGGCAGCATTGTCTACATAATAGGAAGGAGAAGCGGCATTGGCCCCGAGTCCCGGAGTGTCCTTGTGTTCAAGGATGCGCACCCCGGTAATGCGGCCGTCCGCCCCAACGCCGACAAGGATACGGAGGGGGCCTCCGTAACTGCCCCGGCTAACCTGCAGGGCCGCACCGGCAATACGGCCGTTCCGCCTCACCTCGTAGGCGTCTTCAAAAATCACCGACGGATCGGGGCTTTTGATAATCCCCGTTTGTACCGCTTCACCAATATCGGCAAAACTGTCCCCGCCGGGAAAAAATTCCCCAAGCGCCGCCTCCAGATCCTTCCGCCCGTGCTGTGCGATGATCCCTCTTGTCGCCTGATACACAAGGGCAAGGGCCGAACAGGCCGACGCCGCAAAAAGGGCAAGGGTAAAACCAAGTTTCAACATCTCCCCGACGCCGTGTTTTTCGCTCATTTTGCCGTTCCCCCTCCCGGTTCCCGGCGCCGGGATGAAGCCTTCTTCTTCGGCGTAAACCCGTATTTCCGGGGCAGAAGCCGGTTAAGGAAAGGAACAAAAGCGTTCATAATCAATATGCCGTAGGTAACTCCTTCAGGATAACTGCCCCACTTCCGTATAAGAATGACAATGATTCCCGCGCCGGCGCCAAAAATCCATTTACCCCTGGCAGCAAGGGGAGACGTAACATAGTCGGTAGTCATAAACACGGCGCCGAAGAGAAGGCCGCCTGAAAGCACGCTGAAAAGGGGATCCAGCCCCACGGCAAAGGCGGTAATAAAAGACGCGGCGATCATGGAAAGGGGCGCGCGCCAGTCTATGGTCTTTTTGATCAGGAGGAAGATCATCCCCGCAAGGATAAGCAGCGCCGATGTTTCCCCTATGCTGCCCGCGTGATTCCCGGTAAAAAGCGTCCGGATAGTCGAAAGATAATCCGCGGAAGATGAAAGCCCCGAAGCAAAAAAGGCTTTTCCCACACCGGCGGCGCTTTCGCCGGAGGTGATCCCCAAAGGAGTAACGCCGCTGATCCCGTCGACAGGAGCGCCAAGGGAACCGGGCAGCCTGAGGACAAAACCCGTCGCGGGCCTGTGCCACGCGGTAAGGGCGACGGGAAAACTCATAAGAAGGAAAGCCCTGCCCGCAAGGGCCGGATTAAATACATTGGCCCCAAGTCCCCCGAAAAATTCTTTGGCGGCAACAACGGCAAAAACCGCTCCCAGCGCCGTGATCCAAAACGGCGTGGAAGGGGGAAGAACAAGCGCAAGGAGAAGTCCCGTTACCCCCGCGGAAAGATCCGCCGCCCGGACTTTCTTTCCGGTGATGATCCTGAAAAGCGACTCCGCCGCCACGGCCGACACGGTTGAAACGATCACCGTGAGCAGGGCCGGAAGGCCGAAGAGGATCACCCCGTATACGGTCACGGGCGCCAGGGCCAGGAGCATGTTTCCCATAAGCCGCGCCGTTGTAACAGGAGAAACAATGTGGGGACTTGATGAAAGAAAAAGGGACAATTCCCCGGGACGTACCCGCTCCTCCATGCCGTCCGTTTTTGTTTCTGCCATCGATGCTCCTTACGCCCCGGCTCCCGCGGAGGCCATGGCGGCCTGCCGCATTTTCTGCCGCTGTTTGCCGACACGGAAACGCTGAACCAGTTTGATCCGGGCAGGGCATACATAGGCACAGCTGCCGCATTCAATGCAGTCCAGAAGCCCCGCCTTCACCGCATAATCAAGATCCCCTTCCTCAAGACTGTTGTTCATGATTACAGGCGAAAGCCGGCAGGGACAATTGTTAATGCAGCGGCAGCAGCGTATACAATAACCTTCAGAATAGACGGCGGTTTCCTCTTTGGTCATGAGGATAATGCCGGAGGTGTTTTTCTGAATGGGAATTTCAAGTGAAGGAACGGCGCTGCCCATCATGGGGCCGCCAAAGAGAATCTTCGCCAGCCTGCCGGCGTCTATGTCCATAAATTCGGCGGGAAGATCGGCAAGCATGGTTCCTATGGGAGCCCGGATGTTTTTGGGCGTTTTACAGGCCCCGCCGGAAACGGTAAGATCCCGGTCCACAAGAGGCTTTCCCGGTATAAAAGCCTCGGCTATGGCAATAAAGGTCCCCGCGTTGGAAACAATGCACCCCGCGTCCATGGGCAGCCCGCCCGAAGGCACTTCCCGGCCGGTGAGCGCGGTGATCAGCATCTTTTCGCCCCCCTGCGGATAACGGGTACGGCAGAGCCCTACGCCGATATCGCCGGGAATATGCGCCAGTCTCAGTTCCTGTTCGATTAAAGGGACAAGTTTCGCCTTGTTGTCTTCCATCCCGATAATTGCCCGGTTCACCCCGGTTATCTTCATGACAATAGCAAGACCCCTGACAAGGAGATCCGGCTTTTCGGTCATCGCCGCCTCGTCTGTTGTAAGATAAGGTTCACATTCGGCGCCGTCGACAATAATAAGGTCTATGTGCTTGTCCGGCGGAGGATTGAGCTTGACATGGGTGGGGAACCCCGCGCCGCCCATGCCTATGATTCCCGCCTCGCGGATACGGGCCAGCGCCTCTTCCCTGCCGCAACTGCTGATGTCAAGCGGGGGCATACAGAGGATGTTTTCGGCGTCTTCCGGTTCCGAAGAATCAGAGCCGATAATGACACAGGGTCCCTCGGCGTTATTTGCCTGGGTCCGCATCTCTATCTTTTTTACCGTTCCGGTAATTGAAGCATGAACAGGTACAGTCATAGGTCCGGGCGCCTGGGCGTCGGCTATTTTCTGGCCCCGGCGCACCCTGTCGCCCGCGGCAACCAGGCACACATTCGGCGCTCCGAAGTGCTGATTTACGGGAATAACCACCTGTTTCGGCAGGGGGGCAAGTTCCACCGCCTTTCCCTCGGTAGCGTGTTTCCGTGTGGGAAGACGCAGCCCCCGCTTGAATGTACTCACCGGCATGACATAAATGTATAAAGAAAAAAGCGTACCGTCAAGGGAACGCGAATCTGTCCCGCAGGGGTGCGGCGGCCGGAACCGGCGCAAGGCGGTACAGAAACGCTTGCCCAAGTCTCCCCGGTAATTTAAATCAACACACCACGCGGTATGTTGTTCTCATATAGCACTGAGTTCATCAAAGGACTTTTTAAGCCCCCGGTAAAGATTTCTGTAAATCTGATAGTACCCTTCATAACACCAGGTCTTTTCTTTGTCAGGAACAAGCTCCTGCCCGGAAAAGTCGACATGATCCGCCGCCTCATCCAGGTTTTTCCAGATCCCCACAGAAACCCCCGCCGCCATTGCCGCCCCCAGAGCTATGGCATGGGTAGGAAAGGGATGGATCTTCATGGGCGTTCCCAGTATATCACAGATGACGGTTCTCCAGAAGGAACTGCGTATGCCTCCTCCCAGCAGGGTAAGGGAAGTTACAGGCATGGCAAGATCATCGTAAAGGCCGGCAATTTCCTTCAGGGCAAAAGCCACCCCTTCGTATACGGAACGGAGAAGGACCTCTCTGCCGCTGGACAGGGAAAGCCCCGTAAACACCCCTCTAGCGTTGGGGTCCCAATGGGGCGTCCGCTCTCCCATCAGATAGGGCAGAAAAATAACCCCTTGGGAACCCGGCGGAATATCCTCCAGGCCCTCCTCGATCCGGCGGTATTGTTCCGGCGTCAGGGGTTCATCCCCAAACAGAAGGCTCAAGCCCCAGTCCACCGCACTTCCGGCGCACTGCGCCGTACCGCAGACATTGCAGGAAACTCCGTCAAGATCGAAAAAATTCTGGTTTCTTCCGGCAGCGTCAAAGACCGGAACCGGCGACAGCATGGACATAAAAGCGCTGGACCCGACGGAAATGTACGCTTCCCCTTTGGCGCGGACACCGCTGCCCCTGGTAGCGCAGGCCCCGTCTCCTCCGCCAACCGAAACGGGAATCCCCGGAAGAAGCCCCAAAACCAAGGCGGCCTCCTTCGACAAGCCCCCGCAGGTTTCAACGCTGCTCCGTACTTCCGGGAAGCGTTCCCGGGAGAGTTCCAGGGCGTCGATGAGGTCCCAGGCCCATTGCCGCTTGTTTACGTCGAATACGTCGGTCAGCGAAGCGTCGGAAAAATCCGTCAGCCCCGGATTGCCGGTGAGCCTGAAACGGAGATAATCCTTGGAATTTAAAAACCAGGCGGTTTTTTTAAAAGCCCCTTCCTGTTCGTCCTTGAGCCAGAGCATCTTGGAAAGAGAAAAGTGGACATCCGCAGGGCTTCCTGTTTCCGCGTAAATCCGGTCCGCGCCAAAGAGCGCAAGAATCCTCTCCCACTGGGCGCCGCTTCGGGAATCGGAATGAATGATTTCAGGATATACAGGATTACCCCCGGCATCCACCGGAAGGCATCCGTTCATGTGGCCCGAAAGGCCAATCGCTTCTATAGAAACACCCAGAGCTTCAGGGGAGGCCAGCAAGTTACGGGCGCCTTTTACCGCCGCTTCCCAAAACAGCTCCGGGTCCTGTTCGGCCCAGCCCGGCCTGGGATAAACGGTCTTATAAGGCGCCGAAACCGAACACAGAAGAGCCCCCGAACTTGCGAATATTGCCGACTTTACACTGGTGGTCCCTATGTCAAAAACCAGAATGCCGTTTTTATCTCTCATCCCTTTACCGCGCCCGCTACCAGCCCCTTAACCAGCGCCTTTTGGGTCATCCAGCCGAGGATAATAGCGGGAAGCACCGAAATGGTAGAAGAAGCCGAAAGCTGGGCCACAAACTGACCTTGCTGCTCCCTGAACCGGGCCATATATACCGGCAGGGTGGCGGTAGGGTTCCCTGTAAGATTAAATCCGAGGAAAAATTCATTCCAGATAAAGACCGCAACCAGAAGGCCCGCGGAAATGATCCCCGTCCTGGCCAGGGGAATCGCCATCCTGGTCATGCGCTGAAATTTGGTACAACCGTCAATTTCAGCGGCCTCGAAAATTTCCTTGGGAAGATCCGAAAAGAAGGAATGAACCATCCACACCACTATAGGAATATGAAACCCCACATACGCCGCAAGAAGCCCATAGGGGGTGTTGATAAGCCGGAACTGCTGATACCAGATAAAGAGAGGAATCAGGACCGCTACCGGCGGCAGCAGGATAGTCGTAATAAACCAGAGGTAATACTTGCCGGAAGAATCCCTTTTCTTGAAACGCCCAAAAACCAGGGCAAAGGCGGCGGGTATACCAAGACAAAGGCTTATGAGGGTGCCAAAGAACACCTGGAAAAGGGAATTCCGCAGATACTGGTGCATGGTAGGATCGCCCAGGACCTTCTGATAGGTCACCAGGGTAGGCTTAAAGAAAATCGCCGGAGTTACCGCCTGGGCTTCGGTTTTAAATCCCGAAAGAAACATATAGAGAATAGGAAAAAAATAGAATATGGCGATTACCCAGATTATTACCGCAAGAATGAATTTTTTAAGGAAATTGCGGATTCGCATACTCCGCTGGACATCTTTAACGTTTTTTGTTCCCATAGATTCCCTCCTTGTTTACAGATACGCCGCGTTCCGCCGCTCAATAGAACGGTAGATCAGACGCACCAGCGCGAGGGTTAAAAACACCGTCATTGCCGCCAGAGCCCCCGCCCTGCCGACATTGTTTGCGCTGAAGATTTGCATATAGACATAATACGGAAGGGTATACGACCTTGTACCAGGCCCCCCGGCGGTAGTAGTCAGGATAAGGCCGAATTCCTTGACGATAAAAACCAGACCCAGCATTATCGCCACCCGGAGGTGGTTCATAATGAGGGGAAGTTTGATCCTGAAAATACCCTGAAGCCAGCCCACCCCGTCTATCCGCGTACAGTCCAGAAGATCCTGATCCAGCCCCTGGAGACCCGCCAAAAGCACCAGGATAAAGAACGGCATCCACTGCCAGGTAAAAAGCGCGATAATCGTTATCAGGGGATGATAGCTCACCATGTCCACCGGGGCAAAACCCAGCGCTCTGGCAATTACCCCGTACCACCCAAAAGTAGTATTAAAAATAGTAGTTTTCCAGATAACCCCGCTGGCGGTAGACATTACAAAAAAAGGCCCCAATATCAACGTCCGGGCAATGTTGATCCCCGGAATAGTATGGTCAAAAAGGAGCGCCAAAAGGAAACCAAAAAAAGAACAAAACAGAAGGGTCAAAAAAGTAATAACAAGCGTCTGGAATAAAATTCCGTAGAACGCGGGAAACTCGGGAAAATTGTCAATCTTCAAAAAATAAAGGAAATTGTCAATTCCGTTAAAAGTCCGGGGAATATCCGGCCGGGAAAGATTCCATCTAAGGGTAGAAAAAATCAGCGTCATCAGAAAAGGAATCTGGGTCATCACCGCGACCACCACCACTGCCGGTAAAAGATAACGGTAATCGGTCTTTCGTTTTGTCATATTCCCGCCTTTAACCTTCCAGAATCGCTAACCATATCAGAGGGTACATTTGACAGATCGGTTCGTAATAAAACTTTCCCAACACCCGTCCGGTGTTGGGAAAGCCCGCCTGTCAGTTGAAGGGAACCTCTGGAAATCCCGGCTGGGTTTTTAGAAGTTCCCTGAACTTGTTTTTTAAAAGGTCCTTCACACCTATATCAACGATTACTTTTTGTAACCGCCGTCCCTCGCAACCTGCTCAAAAACCTGCTGGGTTCTCCTGAGCGCCTCGTCCAGGGTGATGTTATCAACCACATAGTCCGCCAGGTTCCGGGTCATAATATCACCGGCATCGGCAAATTCGGGGATGGCGATGTACTGGAGGCCCACATAGGGAACCGGATCGTAACAGGGCTTGGTAAAGTCCATGTTTTCGAGTACCCGAAGGGTCGGGGCGGCATAGGGAACATTGGCATAGAAGGGCAGCCTGTAGGTAGAAGACCTGGCTGCGGGGGGAATAGCCGAACCGGTAGGATCGTATTTATACGCCAGCTGTACATAATCCTTGGAAGTAGCCCAGAGTATGAACTTGAAGGCCGCATCTTTCTTGGCCTGGGTGGTCTTGGGATTGATAGCCATGGTCCAGTTCCAGAGCCAGGCGGTGTTCTTCTGCAATTTGCCGTGAGGGGCCGCCACATACCCGATCTTGCCTTTTACGCTGGAAGTGTTGTCTTCCAGGGGCGGGGCCAGAGAAGTGGCATCGTAATAGATACCGCACTTCCCCGACTGCATAAGGCCGATACACTCGTTGTAGGTGTAGGAGAGAATATCGGTCTGTCCGGCTTCCCGGAGGACCTTTTTGTACATCTCCCAGGCGCCCCGCTGTTCCGGCGTATTCACCGTCGCATTCCACTGCATATCAAAGAATTTTCCGCCAAAAGCGTTGACCATAGTCACAAAGGGAGCGCCGCTCATGCCCCAGCCGGGAGCTCCCCTCATGGTCATACCCACAATGCCCCTGGAAGGATCGTGAATTCTTTTTGCCAGGTCATAGATCTGATCCCAAGTTGGCTCATCGGGCATGGTAAGCCCCTTGGCGGCAAAAAGTTCCTTGTTATACATGATAAAGGAAGCCTCGCCGTAGAAGTGGATGCCGTAAGGCTGTCCATTGAGGGACACGGAATCGAGCATGCCTTTAATGAGATCGTCCCTGTCGTACCAGGATTTTTCCTGGGCGCTCAGTTTGGCAAAATAAGGCTCCAGATTCTCAAGCCAGCCGTTTTTAGCCCATGTTTGAGCCTCGTATGGACCAATGTAGAAAATATCATAGGTTGTACCGCCGGTAGAGGCTTCGGTAGTAAGGCGCTGCCGGAGATCGTTTTCGGGAAGTACCGAAAGATTTACCGTAACGCCTTCAGCCTTATATTCCGCCGGCGCAATCCTGGCCAGCTGCTGGGAAATATAGTTGTTGGCTAAAGCCACATTTACCGTAACCGGGCCGGATGTCCCGCCGCTCTGGCTCCCCCCTGTTGCAAACAGGGACGGGCAGAGAAGCGCCGCCAGCACAAGAACAACCCACAGGTTTCTCATTTTCATAGGTTCCTCCTCATAATATACCAGTCACAAGACCGGTTTACATGAAATGGACTGTTCCAAAACTCAATCCAAGTGTTGAAACACTCCTAAATCTCCACAAATTTTAAGACCCTTTGGTTTATAAGTCAAGGATTTTTGTGGAAATACCAGGGCTTCCCGCATTTACTTTCATAATTCCGGAAAATCATCAGATCCTGGAAGAATTTCGGAAAATCCTCCGGTACGAAATACATCCATCAGGCTGCCGGGCGCAAAAAATACGCCCAAAAAGGGGAAATATACGCCTTTATGCCGGCTGGGATGATTTACCTGTTCAGGCTGTTCACCAAGTCTTCGTCGAAAAAGGCATAGGCGGTACAGGCCCCGGTGATCATCTGGCAGATTTGAATCTGTACGCACTGGCCCGCCAGCATATAAGCGTCCATAAAGGGGACGCCTTTGCCGGTCTCTATCCTTTTGATGACATCATACACAGCGCCCCTGATGGCCTCTTCGATATTGTTTTGAGCCGTACAGATAGAGCCGGTGCGCCCGTTGCCGTCGGCTTGGGGCCAGTCGAACCACCGGGGGTCGCCTTTTTTAATCAGGGCGGCGGAGAGGGTGACGACGCCGTCGGCCTCGATGGCGCAGCCCAAAAGCTCCCCGTCCCCCTGTTTGGCGTGGAGATCCCCCAGAGAGAGCAGTGCGCCGGGAACATTGACGGGGAGGACGACAGTGGTTCCCTTTTGTATATTTGGGCAGTCCATGTTACCCGCCATTTCCTTGTTCGCCTCGTAGGAGAGGGTTACCCGGTCTTTCATGGCGACGCAGATGGTTCCGATAAAGGGCGCGGCGGGGATTTGCAGTTCCTGTGAGCCTATTTTGAGCCACAAGGTTTCTCCGGAGACCTCGCAGAACCGGGTGTCCGGCGGGTATGCCTCCGGGGCAAAGGGGTTGGCAAAAAGGCCCTGGCCGGGAACGTAGGTGTAGTAGCCCTGGTTCCCCGAATCGCCCAGGCGGATATCCTCAATGGTTACCGCCAGCCTGTCCCCCGGTTCCGCCCCCTCAATATACACCGGGCCGGTTACCGGATTCGCCAGAGTCTGCATGACTTCATTATGATCCCTGAACACGGGATTATCCTGATTCAGGAACATATTGTCCGCCCGGACGGTCTCAAGGCTGAAAGACTCCCCCGGCAACACCCTGAGACGGGGCTCGATCTTCGCATCCACGTAAAAATGAATGTTTTCGCCGTTTCTGGACAATTTCTTCATTAAGACTCTCCCAAAAATAAACCGGCGCTTCTTTGGAATGTTTATCAGTCGGACAGTTCCGAAAGCGGTATGGGTTTAGGTGATTCGTTTTCCCCTTCGGACCGGGAAAGCGCCTCCATGAGTTCCCGGCCCCGCTTGCTGAGGCGGACGGGAATCTGGACCATTAGTTTGATGTACAAGTTTCCCTTCCGCCCGCCAGAGGGAACTCCCTCGTCCCGGATGCGGAGCATCTTGCCACTCTGTATGCCCGGAGGAACTTTCACCTTGATGGTTTTGCCGTCCAGGGTACTTACATGGATATCCGCGCCAAGGCTGGCCTGGGTAATGGAGATGGGTACCACGCAGTACAAATCCAGATCCTGGCGTTCAAAATACTCGTGGCCTTTGACCCGTATGTACACATACAGATCCCCCGAAGGCCCTCCATTGGGACCCGCATCACCCTGCCGGGGAATAACCACCCGCTTGCCATTTTCCACGCCCGCCGGAATGGTCACCATGATCTTCTGCCGCTTTTTTATGGTTCCCGATCCGCCGCATTCCCTGCAGGGATGTTCGATGATGTACCCTTCGCCGCCGCAGCTGGGACAGGTAGACGCCACGGAAAAGAAACCCTGGCTGTGCCGTACCTGACCCGAACCCTGGCAGGTAGGACAGGTCTTTTTGCCAGAACCGTTTGCCGCCCCGGAACCTTTACAGGCCGCACAGGATTCATTGCGGGAATACTGAATTTCAACCTTGGTCCCAAAGACCGCATCCTTGAAAGGAATTTCTATGTCATAGCGGAGATTGGCGCCCTGGTGCGCCCCTCCGCCGCCGCCTTGCCGTCTGCCGCCTCCGCCAAAGAAGGTGTCAAAGATCCCCGAAAAATCCCCGAATATGTCTTCAAAGCCCCGGAAAACCTGCGAATAATCCTGCTGGCCTCCGGCCATGCCTTCGACTCCGGCAAAGCCGAATTGATCGTAGGTTTGCCGCTTTTGATCATCGGAGAGAATTTCGTAGGCTTCGGCAGCCTCTTTGAATTTCTCCTCCGCCTCCTTGTTCCCCGGATTCTTGTCCGGATGGTACTGAAGGGCCAGCCTGCGGTACGCCTTCTTTATATCGTCTATTGAGGCGTTTTTTTGTACTCCCAAAACCTCGTAATAGTCCCGTTTGGCCACAACACCCTCTTTCTATTGCAATGCTCGAGATACCACGCCGAACCGCAGGTTCGCGCTTGCCGCGCGGAGGCTCATTTGTCGTCCACAACCTCATAGTCCGCGTCTTCGGCGCTCTTGGTGTTGTTTTCGCCGCCGCCCGGAGCGGCTCCCCCTGCGCCGGGACCCGCTCCCTCCGGGCCGGGACCGCCCTGTCCCTGCTGCTGGGTTTTGTAAATCTCCTCGGCGATTTTGTAAGATACCTGCCGCAGAGCTTCGGTCTTTTCTTTAATGGCGGATATATCGCCGCTTTCGAGGGCGCGGCGCAGGGCGGCAATGGCTTCTTCCGCCTTGGCCTTGTCTTCGGCGTTGACCTTGTCTCCAAGATCCTTGATGTTCTTTTCGGTACTGTAGACCATGCTGTCCGCCTCGTTGCGGACTTCGGCCTTTTCCCTTTCCTTCTTGTCTTCTTCGGCGTGAAGCTCCGCCTCTTTTACCATGCGATCAATGTCCTGATCATTAAGCCCGGAAGAACTTTCAATGCGTATTTTCTGTTCCTTGCCGGTTCCAAGATCCTTGGCGGACACGTGTACAATACCGTTCGCGTCTATGTCGAAGGTAACTTCGATCTGCGGAACGCCGCGCGGCGCCGGCGGTATGCCGACAAGATCAAAACGGCCCAGGGTACGGTTCTGGTTTGCCATTTCCCGTTCCCCCTGAAGCACCTGTATGGAAACGGCGGTCTGGCCGTCGGCGGCAGTGGAGAAAATCTGGCTCTTCCGGGTGGGAATGGTGGTATTCCGGGGAATAAGCCGGGTCATCACCCCGCCCAGTGTTTCTATACCCAGGGAAAGGGGCGTCACGTCAAGAAGCAGCACGTCATTAACGTCCCCGCCCAGTATACCGCCCTGAATGGCCGCGCCTATGGCGACCGCCTCATCGGGGTTGACGCCCCTGTTGGGCTCTTTCTTGAAAATATCCTTGACGATCTGCTGCACCGCGGGCATGCGGGTTGAACCGCCGACGAGGATCACCTCATCGATTTTTGAGGCGTCAAGACCCGCGTCCTTTAGCGCCTTGACGCACGGCTCCTTGGACCGTTCCAGGAGATCCTGAACCATCTGTTCAAATTTGGCCCTGGTAAGGCTCTTCTGCAAATGCTTGGGGCCCGACTGATCGGCGGTAATGAACGGCAGATTGATTTCCGTCGTCTGCATGGCGGAAAGCTCTATCTTGGCCTTTTCCGCCGCCTCACGGAGCCGCTGCAACGCCATACGGTCCTGCCCCAGATCGATCCCCGAATCTTTTTTGAATTCCACAATAAGCCATTCCAGAATTTTAAGATCGAAATCGTCCCCGCCCAGGTGGGTATCGCCGTTGGTGGATTTTACCTCAAAGACGCCTTCGCCCAGTTCCAGAATGGAAATATCAAAAGTGCCGCCGCCCAAGTCATAAACGGCGATGGTCTTTTCCTTTTTCTGATCCTTGTTGAAACCGAACGCGAGCGAAGCCGCCGTCGGCTCATTGATGATACGCCTGACTTCAAGGCCGGCGATCTTCCCCGCGTCCTTGGTGGCCTGCCTTTGGGCATCGTTAAAATAGGCCGGTACGGTGATCACCGCCTCGGTGACCGTTTCACCAAGGTAATCCTCGGCGGTCTGCTTCATCTTTTGAAGCACAAAGGCGGAAATTTCCTGGGGGGAATATTTCTTCCCTTCAATATCAACCCGTACATCGTCGCCCTGCTCTACCACGTGGTAAGGGACCCGCCTCATCTCGTTGCTGACCTCCGAGTAACGGCGGCCCATGAAACGTTTTATCGAATAAACGGTGTTTTCCGGATTGGTGATCATCTGGTTTTTGGCCGGCTGGCCGACAACACGGTCGCCCTTGCTGGTAAAACCAACAATCGAAGGGGTCGTTCTGCCGCCTTCGGAATTCTGAATAACTACCGGCTCGCCGCCTTCCAGAACGGCTACGCAGGAATTGGTTGTGCCAAGGTCTATGCCTATTATCTTGCCCATTTTATATGTACTCCTTTCCGTTTATTGATTTATACGCTCCAATACACATTCGCCTTCCATACATACCAATATACCAAAAAAGAGGAGGCGGATGGAAGTGCGCCCGCTCATCTTTCCTCGTCCCCTTCTGCCGCCGCAGAATCCGCGGAACCCGCCGGCGCGGATGAACACCCATCCCGGTCTTCCGCCGCCTGGCCGGATTCCGCGCCGGATTCCGGCATAAGCACCTTTACCTTGGCGTTCCGTATCACCCTGTCTTTAAGAACATATCCCTTAAGAAAATCTTCTCCGACTACCGGCTCCGTTATACCGGCCGATTTTTCCATCATAATAGCCTCATGCCGGTTGGGATCAAATGATTCCCCTTCGGAACTAAAGCGCTTGAGGCCCCATTTGCTTTCCAGCTGGGAGGAAAGGCGCTTTTCTATCATGTCTATGCCTTCATAAAGGCTGGTAAAATCCCTGGAACTCCCGGCCGATTTCAGGGCCCGTTCAAAATCGTCAATAACGGGAATAATGTCCAGCAAAAGGCTCTGGTTGGCGAATTCTATGGCGTCCTGCTTTTCCCGGTTCATCCGCTTGCGGAAATTTTCAAAATCGGCCGTTTTGCGGAGAACTTGATCCCGTGCGCCGGCAAGCTCCGCCTCCAGCGCGGCAATGCGTTCCTCCGCCGAAAACACAGCCGCACAATCGCCGGGATGAATGGAACCGGCCCCGTTTTCCCCGTTCGTCTGTGGATCTTTCACCCCGGAACCGGACGGGCTGCCAGCCGCCGCGCCGTTTTCCGCCGTGTCCGGCGCCGAAGCGGTATCTTCAACCTTTTGATCCGGCGTCCCGTTATGACGCCCATGCTGGGTATGATGTTTTGACATGAAAATTTCCTGTAACTGGTTTTAATAAAAAAATAATTAAAAAGGGGGCCAAGGTCAAGAAAAATCAGTAAATTTCCGCAAAATTCGGACCAAAAAACAGGAAAAATACATCATATTGGAGAATTCCGGTCTCATACCCGCCCAAACAGGCCGAATACGGGGAGCCCAAAGAACCACGGCCGCCGGTTTTGGAAACACCCGGAAAGCTTCTATATAAAGAGCAAAACAGCAGAAAGTATGGTAAGCGCGTAAATCAGGATACGGTAATGTTTTTCGGAGACGGTCTTTACCAGCAAAATCCCCAAAACAGCCCCAATAACAATAACGGGGATCATCATTGCGTCAAGAACAAGGCCCCCGGGGGTAATATTACGCCAGGCAAAATGCTGTATGGGCAGTTTAAGGAAATTCACCAGAAGATAAAACCACGCGCCGGTTCCGACAAACGATTTCTTGGGGAGCCGCATGGAAAGAAGAAAAACCGACATAATGGGGCCGGCCGCGTTTCCTATCATGGTAGAAAAGCCGCCCAGTATACCAAAAACGGCGGCAAACCACCACGCCGAGGGAACCGGTTTGGCCGTCCCCTTCCCGGCCCGCAGGTCGTTCCAGAACATTACCGCAAGCCCTCCGATGATGCAGATTGCGATGAGGATCTTGAAAAACCTTCCGGGAACAAAACGGTCAACCGCCAGGGCGGCGGCAAAACCTACCACAGCCCAGGGGAGCAGACGGACGATGTGTTTCCAGTCCGCGTTCCTCCGGTACCAAATCACCGCAAGAACATCCCCAAAGCAGAGCATGGGAAGAATCACCCCGGTTGATTCTTTTGCCCCAAAAATCAGGGCCATCACGGGAACGATCACGGTGGCGACGCCGCTCATTCCCGTTTTGGAAAACCCTATGCACAGACCGGCGCATCCAACGGCGGCCCACTGCCATGGCGAAAGGTCATACATCATAACCGGCTTCCCCTCTATGGCGCAACGGCAACCTTGAAATCACCGTATGCGCCCGAGGCATATTCAAAGGCCTTTTCCCATTCTTCGAGCTTAAAAATGTTATTGACAACACCCGCGGTTTTAAGTTTTCCCTTCGCGATATTTTCGATAACGAAAGGGAAACAATAGGGGCTAAGGGACACACCGTGTATGTCAAGCTCTTTTGAGTCCCCTATTATTGTCCAGTCAACGGTGGTATTTTCGCCAAAGACGCTGAACTCGACAAAACGGCCGAGTTTGCGTATCATGCGGAGGCCCTGAATGACGCTGGAAGGATGCCCCGTCGCTTCAATATACACATCACAGCCGTAGCCGGAAGTCATCTCCATGATTTCCCTGTGAACATCAGCCTTTGAAGGATTAAAGACATGGGTCGCCCCGAATTCGCGGGCCTTTTCAAGGCGTTCGTCTTTCATGTCAAGGGAAATGAGCGCCGCGGGATTTTTAAGGGCGGCGTGATTCACCATGCCCAGCCCCAGGGTTCCCGCCCCGGATATTACCACAATGTCGTCGCACTGAATTTCGCCCCGGTCAACCGCGTGTTTTGAACAGGAGTAGGGCTCTATGAGCAGGGCGTCTTTAAGGGGCATGTCGCCGGGGACCCTGTGGATTATCGCGTTTTTGGGGTACCGTACATACTCCGCCATGCCGCCGTTAAAAGCGCTGCGGAAACCGTACACGTTATGCGGCTGGCACATCCAGTATTTTCCCGTTTTGCAGAAACGGCATTCGCCGCAGGGGATTATTTGATCCGCCGTTACCCTTTCACCCGGTTTATGATCCGTGACGTTTTTCCCGGTTTCAACGACGGTTCCAAGGAATTCATGACCGGGGATAAAGGGGGGACGCACATAACCGGTCTCCTTGCCGTCGCCCCAGAAGGCCGGAACCCCGTGCCGGCATTTGAGATCCCCGGCGCAGATCCCGCAGGCTTCGACCTTGATAATAACATCGTCATCTGTACATTCCGGGGACGGATACGCCTTTTCAAAACGGTAGTCGTCTTTGCCGTATACTACCAGGGCCCGCATGGTACCAGGATAATTGCTCATGGGAATAGTGTATCCTCCTGTGCGGAAGTTATCAAGAACAGTGCGCAAATACCGGGCTGTAATTGACAAAACCGTCAAAAACGCGTTCATATAAAAGACAATGATACGCAAAAAATATCCGTGCCTTTTTGGGGTGTTGCTGCTGGCGTCATTGCTGTACGCGGATGACTATAAGTGGGATCTGGTCAACGCCCTGGTGAAAAATGACGCGGAAAAAGCCGGTCAAATACTGGAGAAAAACTCAGGCTCAATACCGGTAAACGAAAAAAGGCTGATCTACGGATTTGTACTGACTTATACCCGGAACGGCGATACGCTTAACTTTCTTAATCTGCTGCGGCAGCACAATATCCGCGCCGTTCAATACGATCTGTACGATGCAATCGCAAAATCCCACACAGACGACGTTATCACCTTTATACTGAACGACGGAATAAATCCCAACGGGGAAATTCTGCTTGCGGCGGCGGAAAAGAAGCGGTGGAATCTGGTCAGGGAATTTGCCGGCAGGGGCGCCGGCGTTAATTACCGCTATCCGGCGGGCAGGCCGTATTCCGACGGCATGTCGGCGCTGATGCATGCGGCAAAATGGAACGATTTCGATGCCGTCAAACTGCTCGTCGAACACGGCGCAAATGTCAATTTCCGCGCGTACAACGGCCACACGGCGTCTTCGCTCGCGCTTGAAAACGCCTCCGCCGGCATTTACAACTACCTCAGGGAACACGGCGCCGATGACGCGTCAAATAACGCGCCAATTCCGAACATTCAGGACGGCGGCTTTTCGGAAAAAGGGGGCATAGCGGACCTGATAGAAAAACGGGCGAATACGGCCCCGGCTGTCTTTTCAAACGGAACATACCGGTTGTCGGGAGCCGCCTCGGAACTCCGGTTTTCAGATCGGGACAGAGTAACCTACCGGAACAGCAGGGGAGAAACCGGCAGCGGCGTATTCCGGATAAACGGGGAAACGCTTGTACTATACGTGGAAGGCAGCGCCTTTACCTACCGGGTAGATTCAAACCGCTCCTTTTCGGGTGGCGGTGAAACCTGGATACGAACCGGAAATTAGCAGCCCGTTATGCCCGCAGGTTTTCTTGCGCCGAAAAAACACGATTTACAGGCCGCGCGGCGGCGGGGAGACAGGGAATTATGTTATAATTTTAACCGGAAGTTTGTGTAACCCAGGAGGTTAGTCATGAAAAATCACATTCTGTTATTCTTGTGCCTTTTATATTTGTTTTCTTCTTGCAAATCCCAACAAAAGGAATATATTTCTTTTATAAGCGCCCTCGAAGAGGATACCGGCACGGGGATTTACGACGCGTCAATAAAATTGAATGAATATATCGCTTCGCGGCTTAAAAGCCCCTTGAGGAAAAACCACCGGTTTCTTAAGATGCTTTGCGGGCGGGCTAATTCCGGCGAGGCGGGGAAAAAAGAGAAGTTTGCCATTATATATACGCTCTACGATGTTTTTCTTGTAAACGGAAAAGGGGCGGGAGACGGAAACGATCCGTTTTACCGAATGAATGATTTGGACGAGGACAAATACGAATTGATTTGTAAAACCTTCGGCAATTTCCTGGTAAAGGCCGATATTGATAATGATGATTTTTGGTTCTGGGTAAAGAGCGTCGAGCCTGTTTATACGGACGACATATTTGCATGCCTGTTATTCAGTGTATTTAAATATTATAGCAAAGACGATATTGTGGTTTTGCTGGATAAAATAAAAGCCGCCTTGGGCAATTCCGCTTTGGAAACAGAATGGAAGGACGGCGAAGCGCGGCCGGGGCATCTCTGGTTATATGGACTTAGCGCCTATGCTCCGGGATATGTTATGATCTATGTTATGGACAGCTCTTCATTTCTTGAATTGTTTCCTTCTCTTGTCGGATCGGAATTATTCCACATTCGGTTTGAAACACAATATATTCTTGATGCTTCAGTAGGAAACGCGCGGGATTTGAACGACCAGCTTTCAAAAATAGCGGAAATAACTCAAAAATTAAACATTGAAGAATTAAAAAGTTA
>JAISAQ010000035.1 GCA_031266775.1 Treponema sp. | reverse complement strand
CCGCGCGGCCCGATTGAAAGGCCGAAGAACGAGGCTATCCTGGCGGCCGCCTGGGGCATATAGGGTTCTATCATCACCGCTATATCCCGTACCGCGTAACAGAGTTCCGCGATGAGGGTCCCGGCCCTTTCGCTTTCGTCAACGCGCTTTTTCCACGGCTCGCCGTCCTGAAACGTTTTGTTGGCGAAGGAGGAGAGTTCGAAGATTTCCCTCAGGGCGTCCCTGAGTTCCGCCCATTCAAGTTTTTCGGTGATCCTCTCTTCATACTTTCTCAGCGTCTCCCAGAAGGACTGGTTGCGGTGGCCGGCATGAAGGGCCGGAATCTTTCCGCCGTAGTAACGGCTCACAAAGGAAAGGGTGCGGTTTACCAGGTTCCCCAGGTTGCCGATGAGTTCGCCGTTGACCTTTTCCTGAAAATCCTTCCAGGTAAAAAGGGCGTCGGCTTTTTCGGGCCTGTTGTAGAAAATATAAAAGCGCCATACGTCGGCGGGAATCCCGGTTTCCATTACGTCATTGCCAAAAACCCCGATACCCCTGGTCTTGGAGAATTTGCCGCTTTCGTAATTCAGGTACTCGGTACTGGACATGTGATGGAGCATGGTCCACTTTTCCCCCGTGCCGAGAAGGCTTGAGGGGAATATGACCGTATGGAAGGGTATGTTGTCCTTTCCGATAAATTGAAAGAGGTCAACTTCGCCGGGGCGCTTCCACCAGTAGTCCACAAAGCCGCGCCAGTCGCCTGAGTTTTCCGCGCCCAGGTTTCCGGTTATGGAAATATACCCTATGGGCGCGTCAAACCACACGTAGAACACCTTTTTTTCGTAGCCTTCTTTGGGAACGGGAATGCCCCATTTAAGATCCCTGGTGATGGCCCGCTCACGGAGGCCGTCCCGTATCCATGCCTGGGTCATCTGTACGGCGTTGTTTGCCCACCGGCCCTCCCGCGAGGTTTCCTGTATCCAGGGTTCAAGCCTGTCCCTGATGGCGGGAAGATTGATGTAAAGATGCCTGGTTGATCTGAGAGCCGGCTGTGAGCCGCAGCTTGAACAGCGGGATTCTTTAAGTTCGGTGGGATCAAGGAGTTTGCCGCAGGATTCGCACTGGTCCCCCCTGGCGTCGGCATAGCCGCAGTGGGGACAGGTCCCCCGCACATAACGGTCGGCAAGAAAGCGGCCGCAGGAAGCGCAGTAGAGCTGCTCTATGGTCTGTTCGGTGATAAAGCCCTGTTCATCAAGTTTTTTGAAAACATCCTGGACTATCTCGGTCTGTATGGGCGTCGAGGTACGGCCGAATTTGTCAAAACCAATATGAAACCAGCGGTAAATTTCGGCGTGTATGGCAAAATAACGGTCGCAGAGTTCCCTGGGGCTTATCCCTTCCTCGTCCGCCCTGGTTTCGGTAGCCGTTCCGTATTCGTCGGTGCCGCACACATAGAGGGTTTCGTAACCCTTAAGCCTGCAAAAACGGGCAAAACAGTCAGCCGAGAGAACCTGTATGAGGTTTCCCAGATGGGGCACGTTGTTTATATACGGCAGGGCTGAAGTAATCAAACGGCGTTTCATGTACAAGAATATAGGTAGCCCTTGAACCTCTGTCAAGGCCGGATTGTCAGGGATTGCGGTGATACATGGTTGTATTGCTTATGAAACCGCCTCCGGCAAGAATCAGTATTACCCGGCGGTCTCCCAGGTATTCTTCCATAACGCGCCGGGCTTCCCCGGCGGGCATAGCGCAGAGCGCCGTTGTCAAGGCGTCATTCCGCGCCGCGTCCCCGCCTATCACCGTCGCGGAAATGATTTCCCCGCCGGAAGGAAACCCTGTTTTGCCGTCAATGATATGGCTGTATCTCCTGCCGTTTATGGTATAAAAACGGTCATAGCTTCCGCTGGTGGAGATGCCCTCGTCCTTTCCGTAGGCGGTAAGGTATTTTTCGTCCCGGTCAAAGGGCGAGCGTATATTAACCGGCCATAGATCCGCGCCGAAGGAATCGTCTTCCCGGACACCGCCTTCTTCTACATAGCGTTCCAAAAGCCGGAAACTGCTTGAGCCGATATTTACCATTCCGTAACGGTAGCCATAGGCACGGAGCAGCGCGGCGACTTTTTCAGCCGCGTACCCTTTACCGACGGCCCCGAAGTCTATTTTAAGGGAATATTTTTGGCCGTCGACAAATTCATCGGGTCCGGTCTTGGATAAAACGAAGCGCCCTTCCTCCCCGCTGAGAACACAGCGGGAAAAATCGGCAAGGCGGGTAAAAGCGCTGATATACCGTTCATCAGGCAGGGCCGAGGAAGGGCCGCCGGGTCTGTCGTAGGGCATGACGGGGCGGGAAGGGGCGGGAAGGGAAAAGCGCGGGGTAAAGCCCCAGAGATCGGTCAAAAGGTAAACCGCCGGATTAAAAGCGCCGCCGGTAAGTTCGTTCATTTCCCCGGCCAGGCGGAAAACCTCGGCTGTTTCGTCGGCAATGGCGGTACCGCTCCCGGCATCCAGGGCGTTAAATCTTCCTATATCGCCTCCGGGAATTTCAGACGAGAACTTTGTTTCGAGGTCTTCCAGGAGGGCTTTTACGTCGTTCCAGCAGTTTTCCCAGTTTCGCAGGGCTCCCGCCCCGGAAAAATCGGCAAAAACCACGATTTGGGTAAAGGTTCCAAAGTACCCCGCCGCGGCCCGCCGCCTGACGGTAACTTCGCTTTGTGGTCTGCCGAAAAGAGACGCCGGAACCGATGCCAAAAAGACAAAGAGCAGGGCGGCCAAAGCCCCCCTGCCCGGTTGCCTGAACAGGCGGTCTCTCATGCCTGCTTGTTGTTTACATAAAAACGCGCGGCGGCCATAAAGCAATTCCGTATAAGCTGACTGGAAAAAGTTCCCTGCACGGTAGCGCCGGTATAGATCAGGGAAGTACCGGTGATGACTTCTACACCGTAAATATCCGTTTCCACATCAAACTGTTTTCCGGTAACAAGCCCGCCTGTAAAACCGTCAAAGGCCGTTTCCGAATTGATAACTACTTCCTGGTAGGCGGCGAGTTTTTCCTCAGGCGTTGTAAACTGGCCCTGGGTAGTACCGTCCCTGACTATCCGGGAAGCGACGACATGATCCGTACTTTCATCAATAACAATAAGAATCCGGTATGGATTGGGAATCTGGCTGGCGTAGCCCATATCCCGGCTTCCCGCCGGGTCGTACCGGGCGGAACCCCTGACAAGCATGGCCAGCACTCGTTTGCCGTCCGGGGCAAGGCCCCTGGCCGCGTTCAGTATATCGCCGTACCTGGCGTTCACCGTGTACGCGGACTGGAAGGGCCGGTAAGTAGCCGGATACAGCTCCGCCGCCTGGGAGGAAAATTCATCCACCGCCGCGCCCTGGCTCGCGCAGGACGCGAAAACCAGGGCGCCCGCGAA
>JAISAQ010000030.1 GCA_031266775.1 Treponema sp. | reverse complement strand
CAGGCGGATAGGGACGCGGTATGACAAAGTTGACCTCATGTTTTCTATGTATATCTATCTTGCTTTATGTATTATCGCCGTTTGTTCATTGATTCCACGTAGTGTGAACAGGCCCTAGTATTGCGCTAGACTTAATCAACCTTCTTCCTGCCGCAAAGGGTGTAAATTATCGCAAAGATATAGATCAAAATGATCGGACTAAAGCCGTAAAGGATCTGGTATATGGCCGATCCAATAAATTGTATAATAGTGTAATGGCTGGTAATTATGACTGATACATTACAATGGATTTGTTTGATAATTGGATTTTTACTATTTATTCCTTTTCTTGATAAATTACGATGGACATTACTTGGGTGGGATAAACCAAATGAGTTATTAACTAATAAAACAATAATAATTTTAGGATTGTTTGGCTTTGTTTTTATTTTGTTATATTTGTTTTTAACTTATTATAAAACGCCAGAACTTCGATGAAATATCACGGATGCTTCTCTTGTGCTCCCTGGGAGCGCAAAGATGGCAGACGTCAAATTTACCTGATGTCGAAGAAGCCGGACTGTGGTACATATAACGGATAAGGCAACGTAACCGTCAAATAAAGGGGTAAAAACATTCCAAGGAAGGAGTTTTTTCAGTTTTCAGGAGTTACCGCGGATGGAGCTTTTTCAAAAACAGCGGCCAGATACCTAAAGGGAATAAGGCCATTTTGTTTGACCGTTTCAATAAGCGCAAACATACCGCAGTAACTTTCGGCCCCTTCAGGGCTTTTACTAAACAACTAATTTTTCCGGCCAAGTACAAAGTATAAGTCAATTGACGAATACATTTCCTCCAAATCTACAATGGATTTTTAGTTTGTCCAGAAGCACTTGTTTTGACGGCTACCCTGGTTCCACTGTGTTATTTGTTTTACTCTGTTTTTTACAAAAACGTGACTCCCAAATGGAAATTAATCCTCTGATATCTATTATCTCAACAACTTTCCTTATGCAACTTTCGAGTTCATCTTTGGTCACATAGGTCCAGTGATCGTTTGGATAGTTATCATCTGGAACAACAAAATCTGTGAAATAGTTTATATGAAACCTTTTTAGACCGAGCTTTAATTCACTTGTAAAAAATATTTGCATAACTTGATTCTTTATTTTTTTTCAAATGATGCAGTTGTCTTGCCCCTATAAACTTTACAGGAAAAACCATATTTCTCAAAATATGGACCGGCAATAACCCGAATAGTTTCATAGAAAATATTAATTTGATTTTCAAATTCTATTTTATCCTTCGCAGCACGAATCATAAATATAACCTCATGATATAACAGGTAAAAGTACCGGCTGTCCAGTATATCCGCCTTGTGTGGCAAAAAACAAACCAAAAGCAATAGCAACAGTCCCAACCTTCTTAAGAATATCCTTTATTTTTTCACTTTCAGTTTTTCCATCATCAAGAAAGTAAAAAATCATTCCAGGATGATTAGCTGGATCCGTTTTTAAAGTTATTTTTCCAGAAAAGTCTAATATATTGTCAGACATGATATTTGTATCAATTACCATTCCATCAATTTCTGCAAGTATTTCAGTGCCATGAACCACAGAAGTATCGCCGTTAGCATGAGCGCGATCAATATATCGTTTTAATTGATTATCGCCTTTAGTGTTTGCCATATATGACACCGGCTTTATTTCATAAAATTCTGTTTGCCCAAGAGAATTCTTGCGATGATAATCAACAAAATAAGCTCCCTTCCTTCCGCCTGCTGGATTTGATAGATACAAAGGGCTTTGGACCTCCCTCTTGAATACCCCTTCCTCCGCGTGGCCACCTTCCCTCTCCGCCGTCACGTTCCCGTTTCCATCGTACCGGTAATACCTCGTCCCTATACACTCGGCACGGTGCGCATGCCCTTCGTAATACTCGTAGTCAAACACGTAGCCAAGCGCCGCCCCAACGATCTTCCCCTTTTTAAGGCCTGTTTTTCGGGATGTTTTTAGCATGAGCGAACTATTTCTTAACACAATTCATTATACCATGCCCCGGTAATCCCCGCAATTCCGCCGTGGCGGATGTTTCCTGCTCTCCGTTTAAGAACATTGAAAATAAAAACAGCGTGTTCTCAGTTCTTTTTAGCGACCCCGCGGCCTTGCGGGAACTGTATGGCGCCTTGGAAGGTGTTACCCTGCCGCCGGATGTGCCGGTCTCCATCAATAACCCTGCAAGACGTACTTTTTATGGAGCGGATCTACGACATTTCCTTCGCCATCGGGGATAAGATTGTTGTCCTGCTGGAACACCAAAGCACTATCAATCCCAATATGGCGGGCTGTTGATGTATATCGCCAGGGTATACGAGAAGGTTGTGGGAGATAAAAACATCTATACGACGAAGGCGCTTACGATACTGCGGCCTGAGTTTTTCGTGTTATACAACGGGACTGCTCCTTATCCAGATGAACAGATATTGAAGTTGTTCGACGCGTTTGAAAACACCGCGTCTTTAGGGGTCTCGGGAGAAGGACCGGTTGAACTGGAACTCGCGATCCGGGTAATCAACATCAACGAGGGACGGAACGAGGCAATAATGCGGCGGACCCGTATACCGTGCCAATCACAAGACATACTTCAACAGGGCCCCGGCTATGCCGCCTTCGCCGCAGGGGGCGGTAACGGCGTGCGAGGCCTGTTTTAGTTCGTCACAGGCATTGCCCATGGCGATGCCCAGCCCGGCAAAACGGATCATGTCTATATCATTGGCGCTGTCTCCCATGGCAACGCTGCCCGAACGGGACATGCCCAGATGTTCAAGAATTATCTCCATTGCACGGGCCTTGCTTTCACCCCGTATAATGGCTTCGTGGTAGCCGTTCTGCGGAAAAATATGAAAAGCGTTTTTCAGAAGGGCGGCTTCTTTTTCTTCGGCGCTGCCGTCTTCCATGGTAAGCTTGGTAACAATTGCGCCTGGATATTTTATGTCAAAGTCATGCTCCGTTGTAACGGGAAGACAATTGTCAAGGGACAGCGTACAGCATTCGGGCCTAAAGGCGTAAAGTCTGGTTTCACCTTCAAAGATGCACCATTTTTTCATTTCAATATACAGGGCGGCGGCGGCCCGGAGCAGATCCGCGGAAATCCACTTGTGATAAACGGTCCGGAGCACGCCCTCCTGTTTAAGAAGAACATGGGCCCCGCCGCCCGCCGCAATGCCGTCTATGTACGGCGCTTCCAGAAGGTTCCGGGGAACAATGGCAAGGGAACGGCCGGTATTCAGAAAAAAGCGGTGGCCGCGCCGGCGCGCTTCCTGTATCTGCCGCAGATCTTCCTCATAGGGGCCGCCGTTTTTCGAGATGAGCGTTCCGTCTATATCCAGAAATACCGCACGGGGCGCAGATGAGGCGGAGGGCTTTTGTTCCCCGTCCTTTTTACCTGCCGAACAAATTGAATTTTCCGAACTTGTACCACTTTCCATTGTTTTTCCTGCTGCTTTCATCAAGAGTTTTAAAGACAAAAGACGCGAACGGGCCTTCTTCCCCCGCCCCGGAACAGGAGAAACCCAGGGACACATACGGCTCGTCAAAAGATGAAACAAGAAGACTTTGTGAAAAGGCCCGGAAGGAAGCCTGCGCCGCCGGCCCCAGCAGATCGGCCTTTTCGCCCTTTCCCCCCAGTGAAGGAAGATCGGAAAGGACAAGGCCCAGCGTTCCGGCCCTGCGCGATCTGAATACCGAGGCAAGTTCCTTTGCGAGTAAAAACCATCCCTTGATGTGATCATTCACAAGGATCTCAACGTCCCTTGCGGGAAGATCCGCGACGCTTTTTCGCATTGACGGCGGAGCGCAGACCAGCAGCGCTTCGTCAACATGCTCAAGGCGGTTTTCCGCGGACAATATTACGGTGCGGGCCGAGATGGGGCTTCCGGGATTCCAGCTGAGGGATATTCGCGCGTCTGAATCAGGAGATGTTCCCGCGTCCGCCCGGACGGGAACTTCCGGCGCGGGCGCGCCTTCCTGCAGGCGGTTTGGAATGGAAGCGACGGCGAGGCTTTCCACCCGCCGCGCGGCCTCGGCGGCAAGGGCGGCAAGAAGCGGAGATTCATTTCCGGCAACAAGAATTCCCCTGGTCATCCCAGTCCCACATCAAGGGCCATCATCAGGGCAAAACCCGCCATCAGGCCCAGCGTCGCAATATGTTCGTTTCCTTCATGCCTGGATTCGGGGATCACCTCTTCGGCAACCACGAAGATCATTGCCCCCGCGGCAAAGGCCAGGGTGTAGGGAAGAATGGGCTGAATGTAGAACACCAGCGCCGCTCCCAGAACTCCGGCGACAGGTTCAACAAAACCGGAAAGCTGTCCGTACCAGAAAGCCCTGCCCCGGCTCATGCCGTCACGGCGCAGGGGAATGGATACCGCGGCCCCCTCGGGAAAATTCTGCAACCCTATGCCCAGAGCAAGGACCACGGCTCCCGCCAGTTCCGCGCCGGATATGCCCGCCGCCGCCGCGCCAAACGCCACCCCGACGGCAAGTCCTTCAGGAATGTTGTGCAGGGTAATCGCCAGCACCAGGAGGACGGAACGGGAAAGATGCGTTTTGGGGCCTTCGGCGTCCTTCATGCTGTACTCAATGTGAAGGTGGGGAAGGACGCAGTCCATTATCCTGAGAAAAATACCGCCGGCAAGAAAACCGGCTACCGCGGGAAACCATCCGGGAATCCCCGTCTTTTCGGCCGCCGTTTCCGCCATGGCAATAGCGGGCGCCAAGAGCGACCAGAAACTTGCCGCTATCATGACGCCCCCGGCAAAACCAAGCATACCGTCCAGCACCTTGCGATTAATCGACCTGAAGAAAAAAACCGTTCCGGCTCCCAGGGCGGTTATTCCGTAGGTAAAAAGTGTCGCAAGCAGGGCCTGCAGGATAACCGGCCGGCCAATGAACCAGTTCATGTACACATTCTACCAAATTATGCGGCAAAATAACAGGGACAAAAGCTCTGAGGGGCTTTATCGGTTGACAATGAAATATCTCCATGGGAAAATCGAGCTTGTTCCAAAGGCTGAAGTTTTGGAACAGTCTCAATTGACAAAACCATGCGCCTGGTTTCACAAGGGGGATCATATGAAATACATTGGAATCGTCCTGGCTTTCGTGCTGGCCGCGCCCTGCATGGCCCAAACCTTTGTCGATACGTCCGCCGATACGGGGGAAGAGATCATCGTGTACCGCCTGCCCGATCCCGAGCGGCTGTACATTTACCGCAACGGCATGGTGGTCTATGACGCGGTCATTCCGGGCAACGCGGTTATCAACGGTACTTTTATCCTGCCCGAAAACATCCAGCTTGACAGCCTGACCATTTCGCAGTCGGGGAAGCGTATCTATACTTTTTCCACCGAAACCAGCGAAGTGCTGGTCCTTCTTCGAAGGGGCGAGCGGCCGGATCTGGTGCGGATATTGCAGGTTCATATACCGGAGGCGGCCCCCGGCATCCCGCTTGAGGTGCGGTACGGGATCAGAAACTCCGGGTTAAGCTGGGATTTTATTCTTGATATGGAAATAAAGGAACAGAATTACCTTGACTGCGCCCTGGTTGCCGTTATCAAGACGGAGCGGGAACTTCCCGGTACCACGAAATCGATTCTTTCAAAGCGGCCGGAGATCATTCTTGCCTCGTCGCAAAACATCCTTATCGAAAATACAGGTTCCACGTTTAACCTTGGGACGCCCGTTATAGAGGCAAACAAACGCATCCTTGTCAAACTGGAAGAAGGCAGAACGCCGTACCGTCTTGTCTATTTGTGGGACGCGAACAGGAGGGAGCGCCTTTCCGCGTATCTGAGGGCCCCCACACCGTTCAAGACCATGGCCGAAAGGGTACAGCCCTACCTTAATTCGTCGGGCATGAGCATGGCTTCCCTTTCATCCCTCAGCATAAGCCCGGACCGCCCCTTCGACTTTTACATCGGGGAACAGCCAAACATCCTTACCCGGAGGTCCGTCGTAACCGCCGAACATCCCGAACGGCCGGATCTGCCCTTTACCCATTCGCTTGAATATTCGGTGACAAACCAGGCGGATAAGCAAGTCTCCGTTGAAATTTCGGTGCCTGTCACCTACGGCGTAAAGCACAGGACGGAGTACCATTTCACGAAGATCCCTGACGAGCGGCCGGGGGACCGCATGATATGGAAGTACGAGCTTGCCCCCGGAGCGGAGGCGTCGGCGGACTTCAGTTTCGACGCCGAAACCAAAGACAATCCGTTTTACTCGCAGTTCGATTACAGCGAAGGGGGACGCTAGCGGTTCCCCATGGCGCGTCAGGGGCGGCAGACGGGCCGGGCCGCGTCTCTTGCGGTCATGGCGGGCGCGCTTGTCATGTGCGCCTTTCCCGCCGCCGCAGAGACAACGGCCGCCGCGGACCGGGCGGGCCGGGGGAAGATCCCCATCCTCATATCGGATCATCACGCGGATCACGCCTTCTGGTTCCTCCGCAATGCTGGAAATGAGGACACGGATCTCCTTGTCCTTGACGCCCATGCCGACACGGAGGCGCATCCCGAAAGGGAGGCCATACGGGCGCTTGCCGCCAGGGCCGATTACAAGGGGGCCGGCAGCCTTTTTAAAAACCACAACTGGATACACCCGTTTACGCCGTGGCCTGTCGTCTCCATTGTGTGGATAAGCAGGATTACGGGATTGCCCGGTGGAGAGCGGGTGCGGGGCTTCCTCTCTTCCACACGGTCATGGGGCGTAAAAACCGGGTACATCAACGTGGACGAGCTTGAAACGCTCCCCGCAGGAGACAGGGCGCTTTTTGTGTCTATCGACCTCGATTTCTTCTATAACGAGGATTATACCCCCCGCGACATTCCCCGCGTTTTCGACCGCCTGTGGGACTATTCATCGAAACGGAAGGGAACGGTACTGTGGGCCGTGTGCCTTTCCCGCGCCTGGCTTCCCGATGACGAATACGCCTGGGAACTCTTTGAACAGAGCCTCAGGTGGCTCCTCCGGCAGTCCGCCTTTGAAGCGCCTGAAGTAAGCGTCTTTACTTCCCGCCGTTACGATACGAGCAGGAAGGCGGCGGCATTCCGGGCGGAGGGAACGGAGCCTCCCGGCTTTTACCGGCGGGAAGACGCGGCGCCCCGCGTGATTAGGGAACTGCTCGCGGCGCTGGGGAAATGACACCGCAAAACAACCAGGGAAACAACGCAAATGCTTGACCTTGGGCAAGAATTTGACTATCTTTAAAGAAGACTGATGATACGTTTTAGATGAAGTTTCATCATTGATATACAGTCATCTACCTTTTGTTTGGCATCGTGGTTGAGCAGCGCTCGTATTGTCAGCGGTCCCCCGGGTTTCCTCACCTCCTTTTCCCGGGGGGCTTTTTTATTGAAACACTTGGGTATAATGAACGCCTGTAAGGGTTATATGAAGTGTCGTTCATGAAAATGCGGTATTTCGGCGTTCTTGTCCCTTTTTTTCTTCTTTCCTGCGGGAAAATACCCGCCCGGTTCGCTTTTTTCCCGGCCGAAACTTCCGCCGCCGCCGTTGAAGGGGCGGCCGGAACCGTACACAGGGCTGTAAACGACGCGGAGCTCCAAGCAATAGCCGTCCGCGCCCGCGATACTCTGCCCTTTTTCCTCAGTCACCTCGGCCGGCCGGCCCTTGGCGAAAGGGATTTCCGCGTCAAATGCCCTTTCCGCACGGATAACGGCAGCGGTTTTATCCGGGAACAGATCTGGTTTGGGGATATACGCTTCAAAAACGGACGCTGTTCGGGGGTGCTGCTTAACGCCCCTTTTTATGTTTCGGGCCTTTCTTTGGGCGAACAGGCCTATTTTGACACCGGCGACATTACCGACTGGATGTTTACAAGAAAGGGAAAGATCGTGGGGGGATTGTCCGTTAAGTACCTTCTGGAACAGATACCGCCGGGCGAACGGAATGACGAGGAGAGGGCTGTTCTTGCAATGTTTGAATGATTGATCTATGATTTATGAGCCCCGCAGTCAGGAACCATGCGAGGAGCCGCCGCCCAACCCCGCCAGGTCCGGAAGGAAGCAACGGCAAGCGGATGTCTTCTGCGCCGTGGCCTCCCTGACCCGGGGTTCTTTGCCATGCTGCCGGAACCGCGTATCCCTTTCCAAGCCGCCGTTTTTTCCGTTATACTTGTGCTATGTCGTATGAGGTAACCGCAACCAAACGGAGGCCAAAAACCTTCGACGAGCTTGCGGGCCAGGAATTTGTGGTCTCCACGCTCAAAAATTCCCTGGAAAGCGGGCAGATTGCCCATGCGTATCTTTTTTCAGGCCCCCGGGGCTGCGGTAAAACCAGCGCCGCCCGTATTCTTGCGCGGTCCCTCAACTGCGAAAAGGGACCGGCGGCGGTTCCCTGCGGTGAATGCGCCAATTGCCGGGAAATACGGGCGGGAACCAGCATGGATGTCATCGAAATAGACGGGGCATCCAACACGTCTGTCAACGATGTACGGCAGATCAAGGACGAAATCCTTTTCCCGCCCACGGCGGGACGGTACAAGATCTACATCATAGACGAAGTCCACATGCTTTCCACAAACGCCTTTAACGCCCTTCTTAAAACCATTGAGGAGCCGCCTCACTACATTGTCTTCATCTTTGCCACCACGGAACTGCACAAGGTTCCCGCGACAATAAAGAGCCGCTGCCAGCAGTTCAATTTCAGGCTTATTCCTGTTGAAACCATCAGGGATATATTAAGAAATGTTTCAAACGAAATAAATATAAAGGCCGAAGATGAGGCGCTGTTCTGGATTGCCCGCGAATCGACCGGAAGCCTGCGGGACGCCTTTACCCTCTTTGATCAGGTCGTTTCGTTTTCCGAAGGTCATATACGCAGCGAGGTAATCAGAAAAAAACTGGGCCTTCTGGGGCTTGAACAGCTTAATGCCCTGGCGGAAGCTTCGGCGGACAACAATACGTCCCTCTGTTTTTCCCTGATAGATGATATTCTCGATTCCGGGGTAGCGGTTGAACAATTCATCGTGGATCTTGCCGGGTATTACCGGAGCCTTTTGCTTCTTAAAAACGGCATTACCCGCGAATCCCTTCTTGGATACAGTCCCGGCCGTTTTTCCGCAAAAGCCAGGGAAAAATTCGATTCGGTCCGGCTGGAACGGGCGCTGGAGCTGCTCCTGGCCTGTTACCGGGACATACGGTATTCCGTATCGCCCCGTTTTGAGCTGGAAACGGTGATCTCCAAACTGTCCTGGCTGGATCGCTGGATTCCCCCGCCGGAACTCAAGGCCGCGGTGGAAGAAGCAAGAACGGCTCTTGGGCTAAAAAACATGGCGGCCCGTCCTTTAGCCGTTCCTGAAGAAAAATCCGCCGGTGCGGGGGAGACTTCGGGACAAAACCCGCCTTCGTCCGGGGAAACAGGAACGGAAGGCGAAGTGTCCTTTGAGGAAAACTTCAGGCAGTACATGGCCGCGCGCGAAAGCACCCGGGCAGGGGAACAGGCCGGCCGGGAGGATGAAGACGATGTCCCCGTCTGGAGCCGGGCCGGCGGGCTTCGAGAGGCCGCCCCGGACGCAGCCGGGACGGATGCCGCCGGGACGGCCGGGATTCCCGCCGCTTCCCCCGCCGGACAGGGTATTCCGTCGCAGGCAAAACGGGTGCTCGATATTTTCGGCGGAACCATCATCGCCGGACAGGGGGCGGACAATGAACATCAATCCCTTTGAGATTTTAAAAAACGCCCAGAAATTCCGGGAACAGATGGGAGACATGCAGGAAAAACTCGCCGCCATTACCGTTACCGGGTCTGCCGGAGGCAGCATGGTAGAAGTAGATATGAACGGAAAGATGGAAGTTATCGATGTGCGCATAGCCCCGGAGGCGGTTGAAAACCGCGATACCGAACTGCTTGAGGACCTCCTGACCGCGGCTTTTACGGATGCGGGCGTAAAGGCGCGGGAGGCAATAGGCCGCGAACTGGGTTCGCTGGCCGGCGGCATGGACATTTCGGGCATGGGCGGTTTTCCGGGCATGGGGATCATGTGAACGCCCTTGACAGGCTCACCGCCCTCTTTTCCCGGTTGCCGGGCATAGGCAAAAAAACCGCCGGACGGCTGGTTTATCATATTCTTGAAGGCGATCCCGTTTATGCTGGCACGCTGGCCGAAGAACTGTCGGGGCTTCACGGGGCAATACGCCGCTGTTCGGTCTGCGGGAGTTTTACCGAAACCGACCCTTGTCCCGTCTGCGCCGATCCCGGAAGGGATCGTTCCATTATTTGCGTTGTCGAACGGGCCCAGGACGTTCCTGTCATTGAGGAGTCGCGCGAATTCCGCGGGTTGTTCCATGTGCTGGGCGGCCTTATCGCCCCGCTGGAGGGCATAGGCCCCGGCAAGCTCGCCATAGGGCGGCTCCTTGAACGGCTGCGCGGCGGCGACGTGCGGGAACTGATCCTTGCCCTTAATCCTACCGTCGAAGGGGACACCACCGCCCTGTACCTGCAAAAACTTATCGAGGACATGAAGGACACGGAAAGAGGGCCCGCTCAGGTTGAGGTGACCCGCCTTGCCTCGGGCCTTCCTGTGGGCGGCGATCTGGAATACGCCGACAGGCTCACCCTGTCCCGCAGTTTCCGGGGGCGGATAAAGGTTTAACGGCCCCAGGTCCGGCCGCACCGGGTGTACAGTGTACGCCGGTGCGGGCCCTGTCCCCTATGCCAGCCCGTGGTAACACTCATCAATAACAGGATACAGCGAAGGGATATCAAAGCCCATTTCCGCCAGTGTCTTTCGTTCTCCGCTTTCCGCCCAGTTCATGTACGGATCTGAATAGTGTTCATTAAGAAAACTAAAGACAAGATTTTCGGCTTTTTCGGGAGGATTGAAGAAAATTCCCCGACCGGCGGCAAGCGTTTTCCGTATTGAAGGCCGGACATGGGAAAGAAAGCGTTCCCGGTAAAGATCGTATGACCGGCCGGAAAGCTCCTGCAGACGATCCGAAACGGAGCCGCCCGCGGAAACGGGGACGGCCCTGAATTTGTGCCGCCGCCTTGCCGGTATCTCCCGTATTTCCCGGTCCCGCCGGACTTTCGCCGGCCGTTTTGCGGCGGATTCTTCTTCCGGCCGTATGACGGCGGGCCTTTTTCCCGCTTTTTTCCGCGCCGGCTTCCGCCTCTGGGGCGGCTTTCGCCCGCCTGAGGGCCTGGACGTTCCGGCGCGGGCGGCCCGGCGGGCGGAAGCTTCATTTTCAGCGTTTTCCGGTTTCCGCGAATCCCCCGTCCCGGTACTTTCGGCGGTTTCAGGACCTTCCGCCGTTTTTGCGTCTCCCGCGCCGGAAGCGGACAGGGCAAAAAAAGCGTCCGGGAAATTCATCTGCACCTTGATGATGTTCCAGCGTATCTGCAGATAACGGTCGCCGCGTATGGAATAGTAGTAACCCGACACCAGGGCGGACATAACCGCCGAAAGGATCTCGTCGTCACGCCGTTTTGCCATTCTGCTGCGGCGTATGGCAAGAAAGACATCGTAATGTTTGGTTCTGTACTTGCGGGAATAGAGAAAGAGAATGCGCTCAAACGCGGAATCATCGACAAGGTTCCAGTATTTGACACAGAAGGCAAGGATCTGATCTTCAATGCGGGTGATATTTCCCGGAATTTCAATGCGGAAAAGATCCGCGGGGGAAAAAACCACCGATGAAAAATCAATCACAGGCCCGCCGAAGCGGAGCATGGTATGCCTGTTCGCCTCTTCTTCCCTGAGCCGCTTCCGTTCCCGGCGGCGTTTTTCATTTTCCGCCACGGAAAGGGACTGGGTAAGATAGGCGCGGATAAGTTCAACTGCCTTCGCCATGGATCTTACCTTGAAATCCATGGCCTGGGCATAACGAAGAAAGCGCTCAATGCCCGCAACCGCCTCAAAGCGGTCACGCGGCAAAAGCTGCATAATATCTTCCGCAGCCCGTATGGTTGAATAGACATCCCGCCTGTTGTAGTGATCCGCTTTTTCCGTAATGTAATTGATGGCCCGCCTGACCCGTTCCAGCGAATGTTCCCCCAGTGTGCGGTACGCCGCCGACATAAGCACGCGGAACGCCGGATCACGGCTCCGGTAGCTTCGAAGCAGAGCGGTACGGAATTCATCATTGGGATAACGAACCCTAAGACGCGATTGAAATATACGAAGAGCGTCCTCCGGCTGGCCGGTTGAACGGAGGTAATAGTACCGTTCTATATCGGGATCGTGATCGGGAAGAAGATAGGGATACTCCGAGCGGAGCAGTTCATCCTGTATTTCGGAGATATTCATCTTTCAATAATACTACCGTTGTGTTATGATTTCTACATGCGTACTATTTCTCCGTTTTCATTATCCGCCGCCATGGGCGGCATTCTTTTCGTTTTGCTGGCCGAACCGGCCTTTCCCGCCCCCGGCGATGCCGCCTTGGGAAACGGTCTTTTTGCCAGAATCACCACAAACCGCGGCGACATAGTGGTCCGTCTGGAATTCCAGAAAACCCCCCTTACCGTCTGCAACTTTGCCGCCCTTGCCGAAGGCAAGATGAACGTTACCCAGGGAAAGCCCTACTATAACGGCCTTACCTTTCACCGGGTAATCGCCAATTTCATGATACAGGGGGGAGATCCGCAGGGAAACGGACAGGGGGGGCCCGGTTACCGTTTTCCCGATGAATTTGATCCGGGGCTCAAACACGACGGCCCCGGAGTACTCTCCATGGCCAATGCCGGCCCTGGAACCAACGGCAGCCAGTTTTTCATTACCCACAGCGCCCAGCCCCATCTGGACGGCAAACACACCGTCTTTGGCCGTGTAACGGAAGGCCAGAATGTGGTAAACGCCATCCGGCAGGGCGACCGTATCGAAAGAATAACGATCATACGCAACGGCCCGGCGGCTTCCGCCTTTAAGACAGATCAGGCCGCTTTTGACGCCCTTCTTGCGGGAGCGGGACGGGCCCAGCGGGAACGGGACCGGGTCCAGCGGGAACAGGACATCGCCCGGATCACCGCAAAGTACCCCGGTACAAAGATCTCCTCTTCGGGAATACGGTACATTATCCAGAAGGAAGGAACCGGCGCCAAACCGGCCGCGGGCAAAACCGTCCGGGTATCCTACAGGGGAATGCTCCTTTCCGGAAATGTGTTCGACAGTTCCGATGTGCAGGGCGGCCCGCTGGAATTTCAGGCGGGCACAGGCAGGGTCATAGCGGGATGGGATGAAACCATCCTCGACATGAAAACCGGCGAAAAACGGCTTGTCATCATTCCGCCGGAGCTGGCCTACGGCAACAGGGAAGTGGGCAATGGGGTGATCCCCGCGAACAGTTTCCTGGTGTTTGAAATGGAACTGGTTGAAATAAAGTAGAAAAGACGGAAAACGGGGTTCTTCCAGAATCCCGGCCCGGCTGCAGGGAAAGTCCCGCGCCGGCCGGTTTGGGCCTATTCCAGCCTGTAACTGCTGTTCGTCAGGGTAAAGACGATTCCGCCTTCGGCGTTTTCCGGGGTTCCCCCAAGACGTATGGTCCCGGCGCAGCGCACGGAGAAGTCCTCAAACACAAAGACAGCCCCCGCGCCGGGAACGGCTTCCACAAGGGCGCTTCCCTTTTCCCAGCCCAAGGCAAAGGCTGCGGTTGAAAGGGCGTCGGCGTCCGCGGAAGAATCCGCCGTGATCGTCACGGAAAGAAGCCCGGTACCGGCAGGATAGCCGTTGGCAGTAGAAAGGATGTGGTGATAGCGCCTCCCGTCCCGCTCAAAGTACCGTTCGTAGACGCCGCTTGTCACCACGCTTTGACCGCGCACCTGCAGGATGCCAAGATAGGTTCCCCGTTCATCAAGGGGGTCCTGTACGCCTATGCGCCACGGCTCTTCCTTTGTAAAGCCGGGAATTCCGCTTCTGCGGGAACCGGCGGTCATGATGTTTCCCCCCAGATCGATGATCGCCCGCTTTACCCCCGCTTCCCGTGCGATACGGAGCGCCTCGTCGGCGGCGTAACCCTTTGCAACGGCGCCCAGATCCAGGGCCTGTCCGGAACGGGCAAGAAAGACCGTTCCCCGCTCCCGGTCTACAAGGAGATCCCGGTAATCCACAAGGGACAGCGCTCCGGCAATTTCCTCCGGGGAAGGAACGCGTTCCCCGTCCGTACCAATGCCCCACAGCCGTACCAGGGGCCCTATGGAAGGATCAAAGGCGCCGCCTGAAAGCCGGGCGTATTTCAGCGCCGTTTCCAGTACATCAATAAATTCGGAATGCACCCCGGCCGGCGCGGCGCCCGCGTTCCTGTTCACAAGATCCGTGTCGGAGCCGTCCTGATACGCGCTCATCATGCGGTCAATTTCACGTATACGGGCAAAAACCGCCGCGTACCGCTTCCGCGTACCGTCTTCAAACAGATTCACCGTACACAGGGTGTCAAGGGCAAATTCGCTTTGGGGCGGCAAACCGCCGAAGCGAAAACAGGCGGAAAAAAGAAACAAAAAAAGCAGGTAATGCGCGTTTTTGTGGTGTATATTCACGTTACCGGTACCGCCTATACCATACCGTACCCCGGCGGCTGTGTACATATCGCCTTAAAAATGTATTGGCATTATACGGCATCCTGAGTATTATTAATAATTATGGATGAAAGCCGCCAGACTGATCTTCTGGGCAAAAAAATTTTCTTTCTTCATCCTTCGGCGATAGTTCAGAACGAGATTGCCTCTGAACTGACCCAGCAGGAATTCGAAATCTACATAATAAAAGCTCACAACACCCTGAAACGGGTGCTGGAGCATTACCCCGATTCTATTGTTTTTGCCGACATTGACGAGCGGATGAGCGAAGAGAACTGGGAGGACTGGATACGGGACGTCATGAAAGATCCCAAAACGGCGGCCGTCAAAATCGGGGTACTTTCGGCCAACGGCGATGAAAACCTCAGGCGCAAATACATCAACATGGTCCGCGTAGAGGCGGGCTACACGGTGCTTAAGGCGGATCTTCCGTCCTCCATTAAACAGATCCTCGAGATCCTCACAACGGCCGGCGCGAAAGGCCGGCGCAAGTACATACGGGCCGTCACAGACAACGAGACAACGACCACCATCAACCTGCCTCTTAACGGCACCTATGTCAACGGAACCATCAAGGACATCAGCGTGGTTGGCCTTTCGTGCGCCTTTGACGAAGATCCGGGCCTTGCCAAAAATACCCTTTTCCAGAATATACAGATAAAACTCCAGAGCGCGCTGCTCAAGGCTGAAGGGATCATCTTCGGCTCCCGCATGGACGGGCTCACCAGAATCTACGTAATCCTCTTTACCAAGCGTACGGACCCCGAAGTCAAGGTCAAAATCCGCAAATACATACAGCAGAACCTTCAGGCAAAAATGGACGGTGAACTTACATAGAGTTGTTCAATAACTAAAGGTATTGAACAACTTCCGCTGCAAAACGCGATTTTGCAAGGTTCGTTGTGATTTAAAGGAGACAAATGATGAAAAGGACGGTAATACTATTGACGGGTTTGGCGCTTGCCGCGCTGGCGGTTCTGGCGGGATGCGTCGAACAAAACAATACAGGCGGAAGTGGAAGCGGCGAAAATCAGAATGGGCAGACGGCGCAAGGCGGAAGCGGGGACGGAGGTGAAAGAGAAAACAGCGACAGCGAGCGGGCGGCGCTGGTAAACGCCGCCATGGCCGGCGCCCCCGAAATAGCGCGGGGTTATGGGAACATGCCCTGGGGCAGTACCCCGGAAGAGGTCATGGCCGCCTACGGTTTCAGGGCCGACCCTGTCTCAGCTGATTATGATCCGAATATATCTTTCTATTATGAGGAAAATGTAATCCTGCCCCTATCCCCGGAAAAGGGGATGCGAAGTTGGCGTTTCATGGATAAAAAACTTATTGCGGTTCATGAAGTATACAATATTGAAGATGTTAACAAGGATCGCTTTAAGGCGGAACTGACCGCAAAATACGGGCCTTCAGACGATACGTATAATCAGGGTATTAATCCGGCAATCTATTGGAACACCTACAAACCTTTTTTGTGGGTTGTGATGACTGCCAGTGCTTTGGATAAGAGTAAGTTTAACGTTACGTATTATTCAGATACGGCGGCGACAGCAGCGGAACCACCGCCACCACCTCCGTCTCACGAGCTGGACAATACCTCATGGCGATATACAAGCGGCATAAGTGGCGGTATAGGCAACATATATACCTCGACAACCGGAACGCTGGATTTTGGAAACGGTAAATACCTTCTTAATGCCGAAACGGACAGCAATAATATGTTCGTCGGCGGTTCATCTTCGGAAACTGGGCTTTATTATATATCCGGCGATACGGTCACCTTACGGTCTTCGGAAGGCCGGGAAACGCAGGGGACTATCATTGGAAACACGCTGACCATAAATTCCACCACCTACCGGCGAATACAGTAAGAGAGTAAGCACGGCGGCGCGGGGTTTGGGGAACGTAATCTGCGTAATTTCAGGCAGTTTTATATGACCTTCAAAGATACTGAATTTGGCACACAGTGTATGCCAAATCTGACATGGTCCCACATCAGGCGGATCATACGCCTGACCGATAAAAACGCCATGCAATACTATTTGACCAAAACCGCCGCAAACAATTGGCCGGTCAGAACTCTGGATAGGCCGAATGTCGAGTTATATAAAATGCAAGAATTTAACCACAACGAACCTTCGGTTCGCCTTCACGGACAAACACGGGCTTTTAGGGCAACGCTGATTTATATGTTGTCCGTGTTGGTCTGTGTCTGTTCGTGACTGTTAAAGGCTCCCCCTTACACGCCAAAGACCTTGATCCCTTCGTCGGGAAACTGCTGCTTGACCCGTTCCACCGCCCTGACTATGGCGCGCGCCTCGTCTTCTTCGCACCAGATGACCATGGCAAAGTTGATCTCCGGCCAGATGGCGTCGCCCATGCGCGGGCCCGAGGAACCGGCGCCAAATATGGAAGGATACTTGGTGTAGTATTTACCGGCCCCTTCGGCCTTCAGCGCGTCAACGATGTTTTCTTCCACAGAGTGGTTCGCAATTATTTCAACCCTGATCATATTCCCTCTCCGGCGGCTCCGGCAGATTCCGTTACAAGCGACCCGCCCACAGAAGCAACCCCGGCGGAACCGGCGTCCGGTTCCGCCTCCGCTTCGGCCTTTTTCCGCGCCTTTCTTGACATTCCCGAGGCTATCTCCTCGCGCCGGGCCTGTGCCCTGGCATCCCGCTCATCGGAATGCTTGTTAAAGATATAGTAAACGGTGGGCATGAGGAAGAGCGTCATGATGGTGCCGAAAGAAAGCCCCCCAAGAACGGTCTTGCCTATGGGAGCCACCATCTCCGATCCTTCGCCGGGGACGAACGCCATGGGCACAAGCCCCAGAACCGTGGTAAGGGTGGTCATGAGAATGGGGCGCAGACGGTTACCGGCAGCCTCCACGCAGGCATCGTACAACGAATAGCCGCGCTTGCGCAGAAGATTGGTGTAGTCCACAAGAACTATGCCGTTATTCACGATAACGCCCATCAGCACAAGAAGCCCCACAGCGGTAAGAATGTTGAAAGGCTCCCCGGTAATAAGGTAGATGGCCACGATGCCTATTACCGAAAGGGGAATCGTAAAGATGATGATAAAAGGATCCCTAAAGGATTCAAAGAGGCATGCCATGACGCCGAACACAAGACAGGCCGCCACTATACAGATGAGTATGAAGCGCCTCATCATTTTCATCATTTCCGCGTTGTCCCCGGCGTATTCGATGATCACGTCGTCTTCCGCGGGAATTTCCCTTGTTATAAGTTCGCGCACCCTGGTTTCAAGAACATTGATCTTGGCCCCCGGTTTCGCCCCGGCGGTGACATGGATCACCCTGCCCTGATTCTCGCGGGTAATGGTAAGGGGCCCGGTTCCTTCCTGGTAGGAGGCAAAACTTGAAAGGGGGATTCTGCCCCCAACCTGACTGTTGACAAAGATATGATCCAGCGCCGGCCGCGTACTCCGGTCCGCCTCGGCCAGGATCAGCACCACATCGTAATCATGCCCGCCCGACTTGTACCTGGTGGCGGTAATGCCGTCAACGGCGGCCTTTATTTCATTTCCCACCGTAAGGGTGTTAAGCCCCAGCGAGTACATCTTTTCGCGGTCAAGAACAATTTCTATCTGCGGAAGCCCGTCTTTAAGGTCAACCTGCGGCTCGGTTATTTCCTGAATATTCGCCTTTAGAAGGGCGGCTATTTTTTCCGCCGTGGCTTTTCCCTTTACAAGGTCGTCGGTGCGAAGGACAATATCAACGGGATTGCTGTCGCCCATGCCCCCGAAACCGCCTGAAAACCTGAACGACACGCCAGGAAATTCGTTGAAGTGGGTGCGTACCTTCGCCTTGATGTCTTCGTCGGAGTAGATCCTGTCCTTGAATTCAGGAAGGGTAATGCGCACCGATCCCGAATTGCTGGAATTGGCCCGCATCATGCCGCCGCCGCCTGCGTTGATGACGATCCGCTGGTAACTCTTTTCGTCCAGCTCCCTTTTGACAACATCCTCTATCTGCCGCAGAACCGCTTCGGTTTCGGCCAGCGGCGTACCCATGGGAAGGTCGGCGTTGATGACCACATTGTCCTGGGCCTGCGTCGGCATGAACACCCAGCCGATAACTGGAACAAGGAAGATGCTTCCGGCAAAAAGGAACAAGAGAGACCCGACGACAATAAGTTTATGCTTCAATACCAGGCCAACCGCCCTGCGATAGGCGTTATCCAGGTTGAAAAAGAATTTTTCAAAAAGCCGGTCTATGGCCCCAAGGAAACCTCTCAGAGGTTTCTGTTTCCGGGTCACAAGCGGGAGGTAATGACTTGACAGCACGGGCACAAGGAATATCGCGGTAATAAGCGATATGGTAAGGGAAATAACCACCGTAAAGGCCAGCCCGGAGAAGATTTCCCCCGCCATTTCCAGAAGCCCCTTAAAGGCAACAAGCGGGGCGAACACGCAGATTGATGTGAGCGTAGACGCCGTAATCGCCACTATCATTTCGGTGGTTCCCAGTACCGAGGCGGTATTCAGCTTGGCGCCTTTTTCACGGTAATGGTAAATATTTTCCAGAATAACGATGGAATTATCCACCAGCATCCCTATTCCCAGCACAAGCCCCGCCATGGTCATAAGGTTAAGGGTAAGCCCGCAAAAGTACATAAAAAGCAGGGTAACAACAATGGAAACAGGAATACTGATCCCTATAATAAGCGTAGGCTTCAACGAACGAAGGAAAACAAAGAGTATTAATACTGCCAGAATTCCCCCCGAAACGGCGGTTGAAACAACTTCATTCAGGGAATTTTCGATTTGATCGGTGCCGTTAAAAATTTCGGTTATCCTGATGTCACGGGGAAGCTCGGGGATCATCCGCTCTACGCGCACCCGGAGATCCCTCGCGGTCTGTACGGAATTCTTTCCGCTCTGCTTCTGGACCATCATCATCACCGCGGACTGGCCGTTTACATACACCGTACTGGTTTCATCCTTGAAACCCTCAAACACATTGGCCAAATCCCGCAGATACACACTGCGAGGCAGCTCCACCCCGGCAGCGCCCGCGCCCCCGCCCTTGTAGGAAATAACCGTGTTCGTTATTTCATCCAGCGAGGCAAATTCCCCCATGGTGGTAAGCAGGTAAGAAAGGCCCCCTTCGGTAATGGTGCCCGCGGCAGTCTGCATGTTCTGGGCGGCCAGCATCTGCTGTATCTGGGTTATCGTAAGGCCGTAGGCCTCAAGCCGGCTCTGGGGTATTTCGATACGGACAATCTTTTCCCGGCCCCCGTTTACCGAGGCAGTGGCCACCCCCGGCGTCTGCTCTATCCGGGGTATGATGGTATCTTCCGCCAGTTCCCGCAGTTCCTCCGGGCTGCGGTTGCCTGTAACCATGAGTCCCATGATGGGCATCATGGCGGGATCAAATTTAAAAATAAGCGGTGTGTCCGATCCTGTGGGCATGTAGTTCCGTACCCGCTCCAGGGCATCGCGGACGGAATTGGAGGCATCCGCGAGGTCGGTCCCGTAGGTAAACTCCATAATCACCATGCTGCTTCCCTTGGAAGAAGTGGACGTCACCTCCTCAAGGCTGGAAACGCTGGAAAGAGCGGCCTCCAGGGTACGGGTTATCGAACGTTCGACTTCCTCAGGCCCCGCCCCTTCGTAGGCCGTGTAGACCACAAGGTAGGGAGGGTTGATTTCGGGAAAGAGATCGATGGGAAGGTTCACCAGGGCGAAGATTCCCAGCCCGATAAGAAGGGCAAAAATAATGAAAACCGTTGTCGGCCGGGAGACCGCAGTCTTGGCAAAACTCATGGCAACCCCCTTTAATTGACAGCCAGAGGCTGAACGCGCTCAATGACATTCACACGGGCGCCGTCTTCAAGCAGGGACTGGCCCCGGACAATGACCTCTTCACCGGGTCCCAGGCCGGCCTGTACTTCAAGTATATTATCAATAAGAATTCCTGGAGTAATAATCCTGCGGCGGGCAATGCCGTTTTTAGGATTGGCGCTGTCCTCCTCCGCGACAAACACATACAGCTCGCCGAAACGCTGTATCATGGCGGACGAGGGAATCTTGACGATATTCTCCTTTTCCTCGGTAATAAGCCTGACCTTGGCAAACATGCCCGCCTTGAGTTTCGCGCCGGGATTTTCCACGTTTACCTTGACTTCCATGGTACGGGAAGCCGGATCCACCGTGGGGGCTATCTCGGTGACACTGCCCCGGAATACCTCGCCGGGCCAGGCGTCAAGGGTAATTTCGCAGGGCTGGTGCAGGGCTATCTTGGAGATGAAACGTTCCGCCACATACAGTTCTATTTCCAGGGCCGAACCGCCGGCAATGCGGGCAAGTGGCACCGACTGGCTTATCGTCATCCCTACCTGCGCGGGAAGGCTTGTCACGATCCCCGAAATGGGGGCGCGGGCTATGCCGGGAACATAATTCATTCCCGGTTTGGAAGGATCAACCGCGGCAATGGAGTCTCCCCGGTTTACCCGGCTGCCAACCGTCACATAGACCTGCGTCACCTTGCCCGCCGCGTCGGAGTAGGCGTCCACCGTAGAACCGGCGACAATGTCTCCTGAAAGGGCGATATAGTCCCGAATCTGGCCCTGTACCGCCGGAGTAGTATTCACCGCAAAAACCGGCGCCTCGGGCTCCGCGCCATCTTCCGCGGAAGCGCCGCTTAGCCTGCCGTAAGCCGCTTTAATCTGCTCACAGCCCGAAAAAAGAAAGAACACGCACACCCCGGCCAGCAGGGCAGAACCGCCCCGGAACCTTCGTGTTTTTGCCTGTCTCTTTTTGATACTTGTTTTCATTTTAATCTCTCCCTTCGGTTCCCGCGGAGCCTTCTTCCCGGGAACTCAGGGTTCCGAATGGAACCCCGGTAGCATATTCAAGATCAATAAGACCGTTAAGATAATTGAAGTGATGTTCCAGCATCTGCACGCGGGCCTGCCCCAGGGAAATTTCCGCGTTCTGCACTTCAAGAAAATCCTGCAGGCCCGCCCGGTAGGCTTCCTCGGTAAGCCGGTAAGACTGTTCCGCGAGTTCTACCGTCATCTGCTGGGCCATCGCCGTAGTCCTGATCCGGTCCAGCGAAAGAACGGTACTGTACACATCCAGCTCCGTTTTGTGCATCAGCTGGGCAAGTTTGATATTGAGATCCCGTGCATTGTTGTCAAGATCCTTAAGCCCCTGCCCTTCCTTGGTAAAGGGGAAAAAGCCGTTAACGCTCATACCCAGCGTTATGGAAAAGGAAGATCCTCCCTTGAGCCAGTCTTGTCCGTTGGCCCAGCTGTTTTTCCAGGGGTCCGAAAGAAAAGTCGGGGAATAATTCCAGCCCAGGCCAAGATAAGGCGTCCAGAGCTGCATGGCCATTGCCCGCCGGCGGTTTTTAAAGGCAATAATATTCCGCTGCAACTCATAAATATCCATGTTTCCCGAAGCGGCCCTTGCAATAAGATCCGCGGTATCCAGGGAAATAAAGTCAAATTCTTTTTCTACGGGAACCAGTTCAAACTGCGTATCATAGGGAAGCCCCAGTTGTATGGCAAAGCCCGCCAGGGCGGTTTTGTACTGATTTTCCGCCTGATCGATGGAAGGCTTCATGTTTTCCATAGCCACGCGGGCCTGAAGCCAGATAAGTTCGGGAACCAGTCCCGCCCGGTAATTTTCGCCGGTCATCTGCGCCCGCCTCTCCGCCGCGGCAAAACTTTCCCGCAATACCGTTATGTTTTCTTCCAGAAGGAGCATGTTGTTGTACAGCTTCCGTATATCCCGCTCCGTCTGTATCCGGGCCTTTTCAAAAGTAACAAGCCCCGCCTCGTAATCCTGCCGTATGGTTGCGATACCGGCGACAAGGGCGGCGCTTAAATTGAGGGACGCGGTTATGCTCCCATGCAGTCCGGTGGCCTGCGTTGTTGTGAACACCCCAAGCCCTTTGGAAAGCGTCCCGTTCGCGCTTATATCCGGCAAAAACTGGTTCCACACCAGATCCGATTTCCGCCTCAGGGTATCCAGCGTAACGGCGGCCGATTCCAGACTGAGGTTGCTTTTTAACGCCCTTTCAACCGCCTCGTCCGGGCTGAGCCGTATAACAGAGGGCGGCCGGGCCTGATCATCCACGCTCCCCGCCGTTTGGGCCGCCAGCGCGGCGGAAACAAAGAGGCCCAAGAGAAAGCCCAGTACCGGCCGGACGCCTGCCGGCGCGTATATACAAGGCGCGTGTTGAATCATCCTGCGTCTCCTTCCGCTCAACCGCCTGTTGCGATTGAAAGCATCATACCTTCTTTTCATACTATTTGAAAACCTTCCACTCCCAAAGTAACAAAACGATACAATACCCTGATGCTTTCGTTGGGAAAGTCCGCGAAATTCGCCCCTTCTGGGGGGCGCATAAGGATATTCACAATAAGAAACATTATCCAGTGGGACATTATTTCTGCCGGTACCTTTTCCCAGTCCCGGCAGGGGACAAGCTTGATCGTCTCAAAAACCCGGAAAGGCCGGTATGAAGCGTGACGGCCCAGGTTAAGCCGGCGGGTACGAATCCAGCTGAGCGCGGTGAGAATCTCGGGCCGCAGCCGCAGATAAGAGGCGATAGAGAAAATTCCCAGGTACAACTGTTCCTCGGGAACGGCCGACAACCCTATTCCTTCGTTGGCAAACCGGGCAATATGGGTAAATTCAGTCACAAACAGCCGGCGGAGCATATCCTGCTTGTTTTTAAAGTGGCCGTAGAGACTGCTTTTTGAAAGCCCCGAACGGCGGGCCACCATATCCATGGACGCGTTCCAGGGGCCCGCTTCGGCCACCGCTTCCGCGACGGCCTTGAAGAGGATCCCGTTCTCAACATGTTCAGAATCACGGGAAGCGGCGGATGCCTCAAGGGAATCGAAATCAAGATGTTCCGTCCTTTCCCTTTCCAGCCCCAATCCGTGGAATACTGTTTTTTCCACAAAGGCAACAAGGGCCTTTATTTCGTCCTCACCGGGGTTTTCATCAAGTGTAGAGACATCTTTGCGGCCGTTTTTATGAAAATGGGCAACCCAGAAGATAAGGGAGGCGGTTATCATCTGTGCAAACGAAGGAAACCCGGCCGAATATCTGGCAATATACCGGTGGCGCAGCACGTAAATGCCCCGTTTAAGAAGTTCATCCCTGATGTTCTCCGGCTCCCGGTCATTGTACACCTCGGCAAGGCAAAAAATGAATTTCCAGGGATTCCTGGCAAAATATTCTGTCTGCACCCGGATCATGGCGGCGAGACTTTCCGCGCTGTCTTCACCGGCAGACGCTTTGTTAAAACCCTCCCTGATGTAATCCGCGTAATGATCAAAAAAAAGCTCGTACATGGTATCCTTGAGAGCCTGCTTGTCCCTGAAATGCCGGTAGATGGCGGTCTTGCTGACCCCCAATTCTCTGGCAAGAAAGGAGAGACTGGTATCAAGATAAAAATTCCGCCCCCACACCCGGAAAGCGGTTTCGGCAATATCCTGCCGCGTCATTTATTACCTGCCCGGCGAACATTATAAGTTAACGACCGTTCGGTAACAATATAACAACACGGCGGGAAAATGGCAACACCTTCCGTAAGGAAAAATCATAAAAAAACGAATTTTTTTCAGATCATACAGCGGGCCAATTATCAAGCGGCGCAAGGGTTTTTTCTACCGCAAGACAGAGGCAGTGATACACAGGGAGGTGCAGTTCCTGGACCCGGTATGTTTCCTTTGCGGGAACGGCAAGACACACGTCGCAGTACGCCCTGAGCTTTCCCCCGTCTTCTCCCGTCAGGCCCAGAACCGCCAGCCCCAGCGCCTTTGCGGTAAGAGCCGCCGCCGTAACGTTCCGGGAATTGCCGGAAGTGGAGATTCCCAGAAACACATCGCCCGGCGTTCCGTATCCGGCGACCTGCTGGGCGTACACAAGGGCAGGATCTTCATCATTGGCATAGGCCGAAATAAGGGCGCTGTGCCCGGTCAGGGCTATGGCGGGGTATCCCCTTTGAAGGCGGCCGGCAATATATCCGCCTGTTTCAGGGTCGGTCTGCGTGATCTTCTGTTTCAGCGCTTCCGGAAGGGGCCGGGGAATGGCAAAACTCTTCATCAGTTCCCCGACTATGTGATCCGCGTCGGCGGCGCTTCCGCCGTTTCCGCACACGAGCAGTTTCTTACCGCCGGTATACGCCCCGGCGAGGATACAGGCGGCGTCGTAAAAATCCTTTGAAAGAGGCTTTAACACAGGGTACCGTTCAACCAGTTCATCCCGGTATGTTTCTATCCATTTGGTATTCATGCCGGCCCATGCGGCGTTCATGGAATTTTCTCCGTTTTCCCCAGCCCGTTAATGGCAACGCCCAGCGCGGCCATATCGCCGAGACGTTCCCCAAGCTCCGCGGGCAGTATTGCACACTGTTTCCGCGCCGCGTCAAGGGCTTCTTCCTCTATTACTTTTTCCATGACCGTTCTGAAAAGGGATTCGCTGCGGGCAAAGACGCTGCCTATGACGATACGCTGCACATTGAGTATATCAATAAGAAGGGAAATCCCCCTGCCAAGATAAAAGGCGCTTTTTTTAATAACCTCCAGGGCTTCGGCCTCGCCCCTTTCGGCGGCATCGCAGACGTATTTCCCCGTCTCGCCGCGGCCCGTCAATTCGGCGTACATGCGGCTTATGCCACCGCCCGAACAGTAGCCTTCCCAGGAACCGCGTTTACCGTACCCTTCGGGGCCGTCTTCGGCAATTCTGATGTGCCCCGCCTCGCCGGCAAGATCGCCTGAGCCCCGGTACAATCTGCCGCCAAGGATCAGCCCGCAGCCAAGGCCGGTGCCAAAGGTCAAAAACGCCATATCGGAACAGCCCCGGCCCGCGCCCCAGTACCATTCGGCAAGAGCACAGGCATTGGCGTCGTTTTCCAGAAAACAGGGGAGACCGGTTTTTTCGCCCAGAAACGCCGTAACGGGAACCTCGTCCCAGCCCGGCAAATTCGGCGGGGAAAGAATAAGGCCCCGGCGGGTATCCAGCGGACCGCCGCAGCTTATTCCAAGCGAAGAAACGGATGATCTGCCTATGACTTCCGTCAATTCGCCAATAAGCTCCGCCGCCTTTTCCAGCGTTCTTTGGGGCCCGCCTTGAGTGGGAAAAACCGCCTTTTTTATGAGGCTCCCTTCCCGCGCAGGATCCGGGGCTAACGGTTCACGGAACGGCAGACAGCGCCACAGGGAAACCGCCGTCTTGGTTCCCCCAATATCAAGGCCCAGCGCGCAGGAGCCGTTATTATGCGCCGCGTTTTCCGTGTTCATGCGGCGCTTCATTCAGGATACACAAGGTTTTCCCTCTGCGGATTTTTTACCACTTCGGCATAGCGCCGTCCTTCCCATTTGGCCATGTCCAGATTCTGTTCGCGCCAGTTGCCGCATTCCGAAGGAGCCGCGCCGGGAATGTCCCCCTCAAACTGCCCGATCCAGTCAAGCATTTCCCGCAGCAGGGGAAGAATTTGAGGCGATTCAAGTTCACCTTCAACAATAAGGTAAAAGCCGGTACGGCAGCCCATGGGGCCAAAATACACTATGCGGGACCCCCATTCCCCGTGCGAACGAAGAAAAGTCGCCCCCAGGTGTTCAATGGTGTGCAGGGCGGGCTGATCGATCACCGGTTCTTTGTTGGGTTCCCTGAAACGGAGGTCAAAAGTAGTCAGCACGGTACTGCCGAAACGATCCCTGCGGGAAACAAAGACGCCCCGCTTGAGCCGCAGATGATCAACCCGAAAACTGGCGATTTTTTCCATAATAATTGCTCCTTGTTTTTATGCGGGCACGGCGGTTTTTACCGGCCGTTCCGTATCATCCTGCGCACAATTTCCGCGGAATGTTTTGACGCGACCGGAAGAAACTGTCCGAAACTTATGGGCGACTCGGCGCCGGCTATATCCGAAACGGCCCGGATAATAACGGCGGGCGTTTTCAGCAGAAAACAGGTCTGGGCTATGGCGGCCCCTTCCATTTCCACGGCCCGTACCGCGGGAAAAGCCGCGCGTATCGCGTTAACCCGTTCGCTTGTGTGTACGAACACGTCGCCCGAACCTATGACGCCCCGGACATGACGGAAACCCGAAGGCAGCGTTCCTTCCCGGACAAGCTCTTCCACCGCCTGTCCGGCTTCGAACACCAAATGCGGCGGGACTGTAAAAACGGCCGGCATACCGGGAATCTGGCCGGGCTCGTAGTCAAAACCCGTTACATCGGCGTCATAGTGGAGGAGCCCGTCGGATATGATCGCGTCTCCTATGGACAGTGTGGGATCTATGCCGCCCGCGGAACCTGTGTTGATCACCAGATCCGGCTTGAAACGGTCAACAAGGAACGTACAGCCCACCGCCGCGTTTACTTTGCCTATGCCGGAACGGAGAAGAACCGCCTCTTTTCCCTCGATTTTTCCTGAATAAAATTCAAAGTCCGCGATACGGACAACTTCCATGCCGGTCATCGTTCCCCGAAGGAGGACAATTTCGTCCTCCATGGCGCCTATGATTCCTGTCATATAGCCATTATAACCGGAAAGAACGGAAAATCAACAACCTCGCCCTGAAACTCTCCCGCGCGGAGGCTCATTTCCGCGTGTAGCGGATAAAGGAAAAATCCCCTTTTTCATCGACGGTTTTTTCTTCCCAGATTTCGGGATCTACCGGGGGAAAAAAAACATCGCCCTTGAATGTTTTATGGACCAGCGTTATTTCCATAACGTCCGCCACAGGCATAGCCTCGCGGTACAGCGAAGCACCGCCGCAGACAAAGACTTTCTCAAAGGCGCCGCAGTGCCCGAGCGCCTGGTCAAACGAGGAAAAGATCAGCGCCCCGCCGTTTTCGCAGCCCGTGTTCCCGGCGTGGTGAGCGGCCATCAATTTTGATACAACAATGTTGAGCCTGCCGGGAAGCGGCTTGTACGGCAGGGATTCCCATGTCCTCCGGCCCATGATGCAGGGAAAGCCCATGGTAAGATCCCTGAACCGCCCCAAGTCCTCCTTTATGGACCAGGGAATAGCGCCGCCTCTGCCTATTACGCGGTTTTCCGCCATGGCGGCGATGATGACGACAAGAGGTTTTTCCATCTTCATACCGCAATATCAAACTTGACTGCCGGATACGGATCGTAGCCTTCGACCGATGAATCGGTATATTCCCAGTCAAAGATCGATGTAAAATGTCCGGTTTTAATGCGCGGCAGGGGCCGGGGACTCCGCGCAAGCTGTTCCCTGATGCCGTCCACATGATTGACATAAATATGGGTATCTCCAAGAAAGCCGACAAGTTTTCCTTCGGAAAGCCCCGCCTCCTTCGCCAAAAGGTGAAGAAGCGTCCCATAACTTGCTATGTTGAAAGGAAGGCCCAGCGCCGTATCGACGGATCGCTGGTTCCAGAGCAGGTTGAGCTTGCCGTTTATCACCGTAACCTGAAAGCTGTAATGGCAGGGCGGAAGGGCCATATGCGGCAGATCGGGCGGATTCCAGGCGGACACCAGCATGCGGCGGCTTTCCGGGTTCTTTTTCAGCATGGCGGCAAGTTCCTCAAGCTGATCCTTTCCCCCTCCTCCGGGCGCCGTATTCCAGGCTGTGTACCGCGCCCCAAAATTCCGCCATTGCCAGCCGTAGACGGGCCCCAGATCCCGCTCCGCCTTCATCCTTTCCCGCGACGCGGGATCTTTTCCGTAGGGCGCCATGTCGGGGCTGCACCATTCGTCCCATATATGGTTGTTCCGTTCCCGCAGCCATTCCTTGTCGGTAATGCCCCGGATAAAGAATTCCAGTTCCGAGGCTACAAGGCGGTAAGGGATCTTCTTGGTAGTCAGAAGGGGAAAACCGGCGGCCATATCGTGCTCAAACATGGCCCCGGCAATGGCAAGG
>JAISAQ010000020.1 GCA_031266775.1 Treponema sp. | reverse complement strand
ATCCAGGTATTTGACAAGGGCTTCCCGGGCCGCGGCCGCCACGGTCCCGTGGACGACGCTCATATGATGACGGTAGCCTTCATTCCCCACATAATCAAGTATTTCCTGCATGCGGGGCGTCTCCATGACGACTCCCGTTCCAAAGAATTCTTCCTCGATGGGATCGTCCGAAAGTCTTCCTTCACCCAGAAACACGCATATTTTTCCGTCTTCAGTTTTCGCGCTGCCAAAGCTTACCCGCACGCCGGTCCTGATTTTTCCCCTGTTCACGCCGACGCCGCTTCCTTCGCCGTAACTCTTGGCGAACATCTTGTGATCAATGGTACGCCCCTTGCCTTCAAGAAGTGAAACGGGAACAGGGCCGCAGTGGAAGAGGATGCACTTGCCGTCGTCGTACCCGTAGTTGTTGTTGATATCCAGCAGCATGGACGGCCCGCCTGAGACAAGGGACAACGCCCGCATGACAATGGAGTTGGGAATGTCAACTTCACACGCCGCCTGTACGCCCCGTTCGTTGAGTTCGGAAAGAACAAGGCAGGGGGCGATGCCGTACTTTAATTCCAGTTCGTCCCAGCAGCGTATGGCAACCGCCTGCAGATCGTACTCGGCGACAAGATCATCCACAACGGCGCCCAGACGGGAAATGTCGTCAAGTTTTTTTCCGGCAAAATCAAATTCGGTAATCGCCAGGTACTGTTCCCTTTTTTGCGCGATACGTTCCGGGGATACTTCCTCCATGCGGCGGAATACTTCGGAAAGATCGAACGTTTCCACATTGACGCCGTGGCGCTGAAGCCCTATTTCGTCAACCCGCACGGTTTTGAACGCGGTTGTACGGGCGCCTATGGCCCCTATGTTCATCTTCCGCATGCCCTTTACGGCCCGGCATATCCCGGCAAATTGACGCAGATGGCAGGCGAAGGCCGCCTCGCCGGGGTTCACGGTAAAAGGCGGCATGATCGTGTAACGGATGCCGTTCTGCCGCAGCACGTTACAGATCGCGAATTTACCGCACATGGCGTCCCGGCGGCGGGCAAAGTCCATGTGGCCCGGCAGGTCCCGGTACGCCTGTACCAGCACCGGAACTCCGCAGTCCGCAAGGGCGGCCATTGCGCCGTTTTCGTCCCCAAAATTGGGAAGGGAAAGAATGACCCCGTCGTACTTCCCCCTGTTTGCCTCAAGGAAAGCGGCGTATCTGCGGCCTTCCTCGCGGGTTTCAACGGCGCCATAGCGGGTTTCTTTTTCATCCATGATGATATACCCGTGCCCGGTCTCCTCAACCGCCTGTATAAGTTCCCCTCTTGCGCCGGCAACCAGTTCGCCGGGAAAGAATCCCCTGTTCCCGAAGTAAAGGGCAAATGTTATTTTCCGCATGCATGCCTCCGTCATTATGGTAATCGTAATTCCACGTCAAGAAAATGTACCACCGGACTGTTCTTCCGGCCGTGTATTTTCTGCATCAATATGTCCACGCAGATTTCCGCCTCGTCCTCAATGCAGCGTACACTGGGAAAGTTGACGGGGAACAGAATTTTTTCCCGTATGTCGTCACATCCTGCGATTGAAATATGGTCGTAACGGTCATACGCGTGGTTTTCAAGCGTGTAGAGAATTTCGTAAGCCATAAGATCGCTGAACGCGACAACGGCGGTAAAGGGCAGCCCCTCGCGCAGAACCCGCAGTATCGCTTCCCCGCTTGCCCCCGCGGTAATGCTGGTAATGCGGATCATGTTTTCGTTGACAGGAATTCCTTTTTCCCTGTGGGCATTCCTGAAACCCGTCAGCCTGTCCGTCCCGCTTGAAATATAGAGGGGGCCGCCTAAATAAAGAATGTTGACGTGCCCAAGGCCGATAAGATGGGACGCCGCCAGTTCCCCGGCTTTGACGTCGTTCCATACAATGGCGTCGGTTACTATGTCCCTGAAATACCGGCCGGCCAGGATAAAGGGGACGCCGAGTTTTTGCAGAAGCAGGATGTTGTCTTTGTTTTCCTGAACCGGACAGAGGATAATGCCGTCTACCCGTTTGCTGTAGGCGGAAAGAATGGCCCGCTTTTCCCATTCGGTCTGTTCCCCGGTATTGTAAATGATGATCGTATAGCCGTTTTCCCGCACCGCCAGTTCAATGTCCCGTACCTGGGAGCCGAAGAAGGGGTTCGATATGTCGCCTATGATCACCGCGATGGTCTTTGTTTTTCCCGACCGCAGGGCGCTTGCCGCCGAATCTTCCACATACCCCAGTTCCTTCGCCGTTTCCCGTATGTGCTTTCTGGTTTTAAGGGATATATCGTCCCTGTCCTTCAGCGCGCGGGATATTGTATTGATGGTATATCCGGTCTTTGCCGCAATATCCTTCAACGTCACTCTTTTTTTTGGCCCCATAACAGCTCCGGTTGCATTAACGTTCATGTAATAATATATGCTTTTGGGTAATAAATCAAGGGAAAAGTTCTTTGTTTTGGCAAAAAAGCATCTTTTTTTGTTTTTTTTTCTTGACAGACGAAATTTTCAGGGGTAACATAATAACGTTAATGTAAGGGGGATGCCCCAATCTTAATAATATTTCAGGAGGAGAGGAATATGAAACGATACGCGGTAACATTATTAATGGTACTCGTCTGCGCCGGCCTTGTCTTTGCCGGTCCCGGCCAGCAATCGTCGCCGGGAGGAAATACGGTTGTCAAGGTACGCAGCGGGTGGAACCAGGGCTCCCTGCCCAATTGGCCGGCGGCTATTCAGGCTTTTGAGGCTTCCCATCCCGGCGTAAAAATTGCCATGGAGTACACTCCGTCGGGCGAAGATTCAATGACCAAACTCCGCGCCGAATTTGTCGCGGGTAATCCTCCCGACGTTGTACAGGCATGGAAGACTTTTTTCAACGAATTTGTCGACGCCGGCCTGGTGGAAAAGCTCAACGATCAGTACGATAAATACGGATGGAAATCCGGCGTCCTGACAGACGGCGCGCGGAGCTGGTGTGCCCCCATTGCCGACGCCGCGAATGCAAACGCGGACGTATACGGGGTGGCCGATTATATCAATACCAGCGTTTTCTACTATAATACCGATGTGTTCAACAGCCTTGGCCTCAAGGAACCCGGCACCCTCGAAGAACTTGTCGCTGTTGCCAGGGCGCTGCGGGCGGCCGGCAAAAAACCCATGATTGTCACCGGCAACGATGGAAATCTGGTGGATCTTTTGACCAAAATTCAGGCGCAGTTTACCGGCCTGCAGTACCTGCTTGACGTCAACAGCGGAAAGGCGAAACTTACCGACGCGTCCATGCTCAGGGCCATGAAGGTAGTGGAACGGCTTTTTAACGAAGGCGTTGTTGATAAAAGCAGCATGACCTACAAGTCCCCTGACTGCTGGGCCGAACTTGCGAACGGTAACGCGGGAATGTTTTCCATGCATACCGCGGACGACCGGGGGCTGAGGGACATACAGGCCGAAAATCCGAATTTCCATTACGCCATCATGAAGGGCGTCAAATTTACGGATAATCCTGTTACCGAGTATTCCTGTACCTACGGCGGCAACTGGATGATCCCCGCAAGCAGCAAGGTGAAGCCCCAGGCCAAGGAATTTCTGTTTTACATCTTCGGCGAAGAAGTTTCCAGGGGCAGCGCGGCAAGCGGACGCATTACCAATATGCTCAGATCCAACAGCAGTATAGGCAGCCAGACCATACAGACTGTGGTTCAGTATCAGCTTCCCAAGCTTAGTTATGATACTTTCTATCTGATTGATATGGTTCCCGGCTCCGTTCTCAATGCGCTTTGGTCGGGAATGCAGCAAATGTTGCAGGGAACAGCCGGCGCCGAAACGGTACTGGCGGACGCACAGCGTGCGATGGACAGAATCATCGCCGAACGGTAAGTCCGGACCGTAACATACACCAGTGACAAGGAAACCCTCCCCGGAAGTATTTCCGGGCGGGGGGTTTATGTGAAATATTTTACGCTGTCAGATTTGAAAGGAGGCCCCCCGATTGTATACTATGCGGACCCGCCGTCAGGCACGTAATTTTTTATTGTTCAACATTCCCTCATTGTTTATTTATACGGTATTTTGGATGCTGCCTATCCTTTTGAATTTGATTGTCAGTTTTTCAACGTGGAACGGCGTGACGCATATTTCAAGAATCAAATGGGTGTTTTTCAGGAATTATTTAAATATTTTTACCGATGAGATGTTTTACAGGGTTATATTCCATAATTTTGCGCTTCTTTTTATCAATGTACTGTTTATTCCAACAATCGCCTTTTTGGCCGCCCTCTGCGTTGAAAAGGGAATAAAATACAAAGGTTTTTTTCGTACCGCGTTATTCATACCGGTAACCCTTCCAATGCTTCTTGTGGCAATTCTTTTCCGCTGGGTCTACAGCATAGACGGGGGTATCATCAACTCGTTTCTCGGTCTTGTGGGGCTTGGCGGGCTGCGAACCGATTTTTTGGGCAATACGCGGACGGCTCTGGCGGCAGTCGCCTTCATGGGCGTATGGAAGAGCATGCCGTTTCACATGACCATTATTCTTGCGGGTCTTCAGAGTGTCCCCCGGGATCTTGAAGAGGCGGCCCTGATAGACGGGTGCAGCGAAGTTCAGAGCGTGCGGCATGTTACCATTCCGGTTTTGCGGCCTGTTCTTGCGGTGGTGTACGGCCTTGTTGTCATAGACGCCTTCCGTGTATTTGATCTGGTGTTTGTTTCCACGCTTGGAGGACCGGCCAATTCAACTGCGGTTATTTCAACCTATATTTACAATGTAGCGTTCAAAGATATGCGTCTTGGATATTCGACGGCACTCTCAACTGTCAATGTGGCGCTTGTACTTCTTGTTTCCATTGTCTACTTTCATTTCAGCCTGAAGTCAAATACCGGTTCGGGGGACAGGTAATGAATATCCTTAAAAGAAACATCCCTTCCAGATTGATTATGCGGCTCTTTCTGGGAATTCTTGTTGTTGTTTCCGTATATCCCCTGCTCTGGATGTTTATGGCGTCGTTTAAGACAAACGCCGAATTTACCATGAACCGCTTTGGATTTCCCCGGCGTTTTACGTTTGTCAATTATATAGAAGCCTGGAAACAGGGTAATTTTGCGGTGTTTTTTGTCAACAGCGGCATTGTTACGGCGCTTTCCCTTTTTCTTATGCTGGGTACCGCATCAATGACCGCCTTTTCTTTTGTCCGATACCGTTTTGGAATTTCACGGGCAATGCTTTCCTATTTTATCATCGGCCAGATGCTTTCCGCGCAGGTTGTGTTAATAGCGATTTATCTTTTAATGGTAATCCTTAAACTGGCCGATTCCCTGCCGGGTTTAAGCCTTGTTTATGCCGCATCGGGCCTTCCTTTTACCATTTTTCTTATGCAGGGTTTTTTCCGTTCCCTGCCTCTGGAACTTTTTGAGGCCGCCGAAATTGACGGTTATAACGACTGGGCCATATTTGTGTCAATAGCGCTTCCCCTGGTGGCTCCGGGACTTGCGACGGCGTTTATTATTCAGTTCCTCTATGTCTGGAACGAATTTCCTCTTGCCCTTATCGTGATAAGCTCCGCCGAAAAGACCACGCTTCCTGTGGGAATTTACCGGGTAGTCAACGATATGTACTATTCCAATTACGCCAGGGCCTGTGCGGGGCTTGCGATTTCCGCGCTGCCTGTTCTTGTCATTTACCTTGTTTTCCAGAAAAAAATCATATCGGGAATAACAGCCGGGGCAATCAAAGGCTGATGCCGGCCTGTTCTGTGACTTTGCGTTTTTAAGCGGAATTTGTTCAATAGCTGAAGTTATTGAACGGCTCTATTGGAGGAATTATGGTCGACAAAAATCAGATTTCGGCGTACGCGAATTTCAGGAATTTCGCGGTAAGGTACGATCTGGAAAAACACAGTTTTTCGTACTGGTATGCGCCGGAAGGACGCATCGTTACCGATGCGGTTATTGAAGATGTACTTGATGGCGACGGTAAAAAACTCGTTTCGCTCAGGGATTATTCGGGAGTAAGCTCCCGTTATCAGCAGGGCATGGAAGATACCACGCTGACCATTGTCTATTCAGGCGGACCGGAACTGTTGAGCGAACTTGTTATTACTTTTACGGTGACAAGGAACGGCATTAAATTTACGGCGGGGTACTGGGGAACTATGGACGTACGCGTTTTGGGAAAACTCCGGTGGGGAGAAGACATGGAGCATGATACGTTTGCCGTCTCTGTTGACCGTCAGAAGCCTGATCTGCGATCGGCGCTGGGGCCGGCTTCTTCCACTGTTGATAACGCGCTTTTTGACAGGAAAAAAGATCGCGCCCTGGAATTTCAGGGATACGGCTTCCTGCGGCTTTTCTACGACTGGGAATCCGGTTCTTACAACTTTGAGGCGCGGACAGGCGGGAACGACTGGACCCGGGGCTTTTCGGCCGGAGTACGCGAGCATGTATATGAGAACAGGCTTGGGATTCCGTATAAACCCGTCAACAAAAAAAATACCTTTCCCCTGCCGCCCTGCGGCTGGATGACATGGTACGCGGTTCAGTTTGACGCGGGTGAAAAAACAGTGCTCGAAAACGCCCGCTGGCAGAAGGAGCATCTTGCCGATTTCGGCGCGTCCGCGGTTTGGGTTGACTGGGAATGGTATCACGATCATTTTGGAGGCATAGGACAGGAAGGCGTGCATTCACTTTCTCCCGATCCCGTTCGTTACCCCGGCGGCATGGGGCATGTGGCGGATGAAATAAAAAAAATGGGCCTTGTTCCGGCCCTCTGGATAGGCGCGTCGAACGAACCGGCCATGAACGCCGAAATGGAAAAATCGCCCGAAATGATACTGGTACGCCGCCCCTCATGGTGCGGCCAGTATTTTTTCGACTTGTCAAACGACAATTATCTTAACGAATATATTCCGAAAGTATTCGGCAAAATAAAGGAATGGGGTTATGAGGCGCTGAAATGGGACTGCAATCCAACCTGCATTGAATACGCCGATTTGTATCACGACGGCATGAATAAAAAGGAACTTACAACCGAACAGGCATGGCGGCAGGTTGTACAAAAGGCGCGGGAGACTGTTGGTGAAGATTTTTATATGCTTTACTGCGCGGGAATAAGCGCCCGCGATATTCTTGGCGCCGCCGATATTTTTGACGCGGCCCGCATAGGCGGCGATATTTTCAGGTGGGGCGAGTTCATAAGCCAATGCGTCGCGCGTATCATGAAATTTTATTGCTGTCACAATGTTGTTTTTTACAACGATCCCGACAATGTAGTCATACGGCCCAAATTCAACAGTTTTGATCAGGCGGTATCCAGGGTTTCCTTTGTTTCTGTACTGGGGCTTCCCGTAACCCTTGGGGATAATCTGCCCGATCTGCCTGCCGAACGGGTGGAACTTCTGCGCCGCGCCCTTCCTGCCCTTGATATTCACCCCATGGATATTCGCGAGACCGCCCATGATTACCGCGTGGTAACCGTGAACCTTGCCGTTGAAAAACCGTTCCTGCGGTGGAATGTTGTTGACATCCTTAATCTGCTGGAAACAGATACGGAAATCAGCGTTGATGTTGAAGAGGATCTGCATCTGGAAGCCGGTGAATATCTTGTATATGATTTCTGGAACAGGCGCTTCCTTGGTGAATCGCGGAAAAAGATAGAGTTGTCCCTTAAACCCTGCGCTTCCGCCGTTCTTGCGGTACACCGAAAACAGGGCGTTCCCCAGTTTCTTTCAACGTCCCGCCATATAAGCCAGGGTGGCGCGGATCTGGCCGATCTTTCCTGGGATGGCGAACGTCTGACCCTGAAAGGTGTTTCACGGACGGTAAAAGGAGACCCGTATGAAATTGTCCTTTATATGCCGTCCGGCTGGCGCGTAAGCATTGAAAGCAACGGCACTACTTCACCGGACTGGAAGACGGACGGGTGCATCTCCCGTTCGGTGTACCTGCCCCCGGAAACGGGTGAGTATTCCTGGTCGGTGCAGTTCGTAAAGGAAGGATAGACCGCCTTAAGGGAAGCTCTAAAAACTTCAGTTTCCAGAGTTTCCCTTGATAAGCCCCGCGAAGACTTGACACATTTCCGGCGCCCGTGATTATATTCCAATATGAGGAGTACGGTTTCTATTTTTAACCGTTTGCCCCCGGCATCCGTATAGTGGACATGTTTAGTAACCCGGTTGGTTACTGGCTAACCTTCGGTTAGCTTGCATGTCTTGCGATTTTTCAGGCTAAAGCATGGCTTTAGCCTTGCAAAATCGCGTTTTTAAGTGGAAGTTATTCAATAACTGAAGTTATTGAATAACTTTGATAGTTTACAGGTTTTTTTGTTTTGCTGCTTTTTTTCTCTTGGCAAATACAACCATGCGTTGTTTGTAAAATTTATAGGAGGAATCTGATATGAAAATGTCCTTGTCTTTTGCATGGATGGCGCTGGCGCCGCTCATGCTTATTGGTGTCTTCGCCGGATGTAACCGGTCCGCGCCGCAGTCTTCCGCCGGAAGTGCCGGCGGGACTGTGACAATAGATGTCTGGGGATGGGAAACGGAACAGCTTCAGGCTACGACCTTTGAAAAATTCAACAGGGCGTTTCCCAATATCAAGGTTACCATGACTTTGACGGAATCGGCGGATATGTCCCAGCGTGTACAAACCGCGCTGGCATCCGGTTCAAAAATGCCCGATATCGCGTGGCTCGAAATAAATCAGCGCGGTAAATTGCTGGCGCTGGATTGCTGGGCCGATCTTGCAAAGGATCCTTTTAATGTGAACAGGGCGGATCTTATAGGCTATATGCTTCCTTTGGCGACCAACACAAAGGGGGAACTGGTAGGCATTGACGACGCTCCTTCAATGGCGGGGCTTGCCTACAAACGCGAATTGGCGGAGGAATATTTTGGCGTGAGTGAACCGGAAGATTTGGAGGCCCTGTTTACCAGCTGGGACAAGGTTCTGGAGAAAGGAGAGGAAGTCAGAAGGAAATCAGGCGGAAAAGTTTTCATGTTTACAGGGCCCGGGGATGTAATGACCATTTTGAAAGGGCAGAATAATGTGCCTTTTGCGGAAAACGGTGCCTTAAATCTGCGCAGGGCCATTGGCGGACCGCTTGATACTATATTGAAATTCAAGGAAGCGGGCATAATAGATACTATAGAACAGGGCACTCCCGCCTGGAACGCTTCCATGTCCGGCAAAGCCCATATTTTTTATCCGGCGGCTCACTGGTCTCCTCAATGGATTATCAAACCGAATGATCCTGACGCAAACAACACATGGGGCATCATGGTGCCTCCCGGCGGCGGCTTCCCCTACGGCGGTACCTGCTGGTCAATTGCGAAGGAAGCCGGGCATCCCAAAGAAGCGTGGGATTATCTGAATTGGTTCCTTCTTACCAACGACGGCGCCGTCCACCGCCGGGATGACCGCGGTTATTATTCCGCGCTCGCCTCCCTTTACAGTGATTCTTCGTTCTACACGGCGATTGATGAACGTTTCGGCGGACAGGATATCAGCCGGTATTTCACGCAGGAAATTTTGCCCGCGGTTACGCCTTCGCGCCAGGTGTTTCAGTACGATTTGGAAGTTGCCGACGCGCTTAATCTTGCCCTCAAGACAATTAATTCCTCAGACGGCGGACTGGCTTCCGAAAGGCTGATTGTGTCCATGGAACAGGACATTCTCGGCAAGGTGCCGGATCTGAAAGCGGAAAAGTAACCTCTGGTAATGCCTGAAAAACCGCCTCTTCCTGGGGCGGTTTGTTTATTGTTGTTGCATATCAGGTCATGACAGGGAGGATGCGCGTGGAGAAAAAATCAACGCCCTACTTGCTAATAGCGCCGTTTTTTCTGCTGTATTTTATATTCCAGCTGTTTCCCGTTTTGTTTTCGTTTTATGTCAGCCTTTCGAGGTGGAGCGGTGCGGGAGATCCTCAATTTGCGGGCCTGTCCAACTATGTCCGCATGTTTCGTGATCCGGTGTTTTATAAATCCATTCTTAACACATTTCTGATAATGATTGTGGCCCTTCCCCTCCAGCTTGGCTTTGGCCTTTTCCTGGCCGTTGTATTAAAGGATTTTACCAATAAGCTGCGTACGCCCCTGCAAACCCTGAATTTTCTTCCTTATCTTACCACTCCCGTAGCCATTGGACTCTTGTTCAGTCTCCTTTTTGAATGGAAAAGCGGGACGGTAAATTTACTCCTTGCGGCGCTGGGGCTGGTAAAAACTCCCTATTACTGGCTTGGGCAGGAATTTGGCTCCCGCGCCGTGGTGATCATCCTGTGCGTGTGGAAATATTTTGGCTATATGATGGTCATGTTTCTCGCGGGACTCTCAACCATTCCTGAAGAACTTTACGAAGCCGCGCGCATTGACGGCGCCGGCTGGTTCCAGTCTTTTATGCGCATTACCATTCCCATGCTGCGTCCCATTATGACGTTCGTTACTACCATGAGTATTATCGGCGGATGGAAACTGTTTGACGAACCGAAACTGCTGTTCCCCGACGCATCCCAGCCCATCGGCGGCCCCGGACGGGCAGTGCTGACGGTAGTCTTGAAATTTTATGATACGTCATTCAGAACCTTCGACTTTGGCTACGGCGCGTCAATCGCGTACGGTCTTTTCATAATAATTTTTGTTTTCTCGTTTGTCATTATCAGGATAATGAACAGGGAGGAAATATGAATACAAGAAAAATCCGCATCGCCAATATTCCCGTGTATGCGTTTCTGCTTTTCTGTTCGCTTCTTTCCCTGTTCCCTTTTTATATAATGCTGATTATGGGTACATATAAAAACGAGGATCTTTTCAGGGGGCTGCGCCTGTTGCCCGGAAGTTATATTTTTGAAAATATCAAAACGATTATGGCTACCGATTTTCCGCTTTATTACCGCAACAGTCTCCTTGTAGCCACAGGCGCCGCCGTGGGGGCGCTGCTTCTCAGTTCTCTTACCGGATATGCTTTTGCCAAATTCAGGTTCAGGGGCAAAAATATTTTGTTCTTTTTTATTCTTGGCAGTATTATGGTGCCGCCGCAGGTAGGGCTGGTGGGATTTGTTACCGAGATGAGATGGTTCGGCCTGGTAAATACCTTTTTCCCCCTTATTATCCCGGCCTGGGCCAGCGCCTTCGGGGTATTCTGGATGCGGCAGTATATCAGCGCCACAGTCCCGAATGAACTGCTTGAAAGCGCCAAAATAGACGGTTCAAACACGATACATACATTTGTATTTATTGTTATGCCCGTTATACGTCCGGCGCTTATAACATTGTTTTTATTGTTTTTTTTGTGGAACTGGAATGATTATCTTTTGCCCCTGATTATACTGAACAACCAAAAACTCATTACCATACCCCTGTCAATCAGCCTGATAGGCCAGTTGTACCGGAATGACTATGCGGCGCGTATTCTCAGCCTCGCGGCGGCTACCATTCCCATTTTGATATTGTTCATTGCCGGTTCAAAGTACCTGATAAAAGGCCTTGTAACAGGCAGTGTAAAAGGTTGACGGAGGAGTCATGAAGAAAGAGATACTGGCGTTAACGGGCCCCTGGTTACTGCGTGAACGCGGAGGAAAAGGCCCTCTATTGGCGGAAGAACTTGAATCTTTACCGGGGCAGGACTGGCTTGAAGGCGGCGCTCCTCTGGGAGTGCACGAAATTCTTCTGCGTCACGGCAGGATAGCCGATCCCCGTACGGACAACAACTGCGCCGCGGTACAGTGGGTTGCGGAAAGCGATTGGCTGTACCGTTATACCTTTAAGGCGTCTCCTCCGGGAAAAAAACACAGACTGGTTTTTGAGGCTCTGGATACCTGGGTAGACATTTATCTGGGCAGTGAAAAAATAGCCTCATCGGCCGATATGTTTCTTCCGGTAGAGGTGGATGTGCCTTTTGTACGGGCGGGTGATGTATTGACGCTGCATTTCTCGGCGCCCCAGAGGATGTACGATACTACGGTAATGCCTTCCGAATGGGAGGGCAGCGTCAATAAACTGAACGTTATACGTAAAAGCAAACATGATTTTACCCAATTTGGCGGGCAAAATCCGTATATGGCGCTGACGGGTCCCTGCGGGGAGATACGGCTTGAGAGCTGGGATGAAGCGCGTCTTGAATATGCCGGTGTGAATGTCAGAATGGAAGGCAATGACGGTGTACTGGAGATAACGCCTGAAATTTCAGGCGAGGCCCGGCAGTTTTCCGCCGTCCTTGTGGATGACGCCACAGGCGCCGAGGCCGGCTCGCAGTCAGGCACGGGTGATCCCATTGTACTGCGAATACCCGGTGTAAAACGGTGGAACCCCCGGGGTTACGGTGAACAGAATATGTACCGCCTCGAAATGACTTTGTATGCGGATGGTGAAGCTGTAGATACCTGTGAAAAATCCATAGGTTTTCGTACCTGTTCGATTGATGAAAATTTAAATACCGTGATAAACGGGCAAAGGGTGCGCATGTGGGGCGCCTGTCTTACCCCGATAGACGGCATGACTCACACCTGGAATCAGCCCCGTTTTGAGCGCCTCCTGGATCTGGCGGAAAATGCCCACATGAATATTCTGCGGGTCTGGGGGGGCGGCTTCCCGCTGCCTGACTCGATGTATGAAGCGTGCGATCGCCGGGGCGTCCTTGTGTGGCAGGATTTTATTCATGATTACGGCATGTATCCGTTTTCCGAAGAATACACGCGGATATTTCTTGCCGAAGCCGCTTCCATTGTAAAACGCCTGAAGCACCATCCCTGCATTGCTCTTTGGTGCGGCGGTAACGAGACCTTTCTTGGCGCGGAATATGTGATGCCTGAACGGCCTTTTCTTGGCGGGGATCTGTATACAAAACACTACCGCGAATTGTGCGAAAGGCTGGATCCCGGACGTTATTATCATGTCAATTCACCTTACGGCGGCTCCTGTGCCAACGATCCTTCGGAGGGCGATACCCACAGTTATTCCCACGACTGGTATGTGCCGGGCCTTGCGCATCCGGTATTCCCCAGTGAAAATAACCGCGCCGGCACTCCCTGTCTTGCCACCATGGAAAAAATGCTTGGCAAGGGCCTGTGGCCGGAAGATTTCCGCGATCAGTGGACTTTTCGCAGTCATCCGATGATGCCTGATACCTGGAAGCGGTGGATGGTACCGGCGGTGACCCATGAATCGGGAGATCTGCATAATTTTTATGAAGCCGAAAATGCCGCACAGCTGATTTATAAATTTGGCGCTTCGGCCCGTGACCACATACGATCCAGCGTGGAATGCTGCCGCCGGGGCAAGCCGGAAGGAGATCCTTCCCTGCCTTTCCGTTCCAACGGGCATATGATATGGAAATTGAACGACACCTGGCCGTCGATTTACTGCGGCGCCATTGATTATTACCTGCTGCCGAATATGTCATACTATGCGCTGAAACGCGCGTATCAGCCTGTGATACTGTCTTTTGAAAACGGGGATCGCATCCGCCTTTGGGTCGTCAATGATACCATGGCGCCTGTGGAGGCGAAGCTCCGTGTGCGGGTATTTGATTTGATTGGGGAAAAATATACCGGTGAACTGCTTGTGGATGTACGGGTAGCCGCGAACGACAGTGCGCCGGTGAGCGATCTTGCGCCCCTGGGACAGATACGGCGCACCAGTATTCTGGCCGCTGAACTTGCGGCTCCCGGCGGAAAAATAATTGATGAAAAAGTACAGCTTTTGGATGTAGAACGCAGGCTTGATTTCCGCGGCGCGGAATTAAAGGCAGAGCCTTCGCCTGACGGAGGCTGGATGATTTCGGCAAACCATTACTGTCAATGCGTCTGCCTGCGGGGTAAAACGGAAGACGGCGGGGAAGCGGTATTTACGGACAATTATTTTCATTTGCTGCCGGATCATACCCGTACCGTTTATACGTTGAACGGAAAACTTCGTGATGTTGTTGCCCGGGACGCCTATTGCGTATAATTGGAGTTGTGGAGGCGTATCATGCCGGATTTTTTCCCGAATGACGACATCCAATGCGCGGCGGAAATTATATCCAGACAAAAGCGGGCGATCTATGACCGGGAAATGAACGGCAGCCGGGGACTGCCTGTGGCAGTGCGCATGGCCCGCGCTTTTTCCTGTTTTTTGGCGGAAAAAGATATAGCAATAGACGGATATGTGCTGGCGGGATTTCTCCAGTTTTCCGATTCGCGGTGGACCAACCCCCTCAATATGGCGGAAGAATATGCGTTGTGGCAGGAGGATCACGGCCGGGATGAGCCGCTTCTTGCCGCTTTTCTTTTGGGGGAAGCGGAAGGTCTTTATAACCGCTGCCCGGGAGGCCATGTAATTGCCGGGTATCGCATGGTACTGGAAAAAGGGCTGGGCTGTCTTGCCGCCGAAGCGGATGCCGCCCTGCATTCGGCGGGGCCGGACGGCGCACATTTTTTGCAGGCGGCGGCGATGACGTGCCGCGCGGTTTCCTCGTATATACTCCGCTATGCCGGCGCGGCGGACGCGCTGGCGTCCAAAGGCGGGCCTTTTGAATCCCTGTCGCGCGCCGCGGAGGCCTCTCGCAAGGTGGCCTTTGCCCCGGCGGAAAGTTTTTTTGAGGCGGTCCAGCTTCTGGTTCTTGTGCACGAGGCCGTAACGCTGGAACAGCGCAGCGGTTCCCTGTCCCTTGGACGGCTCGACAAAATGCTTGCCCCCTATTATGACCGGGATATTGCTTCAGGTGCGCTGCGAAAGGATGAGGCGGAGGAAATTGTCGCCGCCCTGTGGCGCCGGCTTGCTCTTATGACCAAAGGTTTCCAGAATGTGACCCTTGGCGGATGGGATTCTGAAGAAGGTTATTTTTTTCATCCCCTTACCGATATGTGCCTTAACGCCGCGGCAAAGACCGCAAAAGATCAGCCCCTTTTGTCCCTGCGCTGTCATCCCGCTATGCCCGATGAGCTGTGGGAACAGGCCCTGGATCTCCTGGGGACAGGACTTGGTTTTCCCGCTCTGTTCAATGACAATGTCTGTATACCCGCAAAAACCGGGGCCGGCGTCTCCAGAGGCGACGCCGAAGACTACGGCATTATCGGCTGTGTGGAATTAAGCGCCGGCGGCAGGGAGTATGCCCATACGGAAGCGCTGCGGATCAGCTGGGCAAAAATACTGGAAAACATGCTGCATGAAGAAGCGGGCAAGCCGGCTCCCCCTGATTTTGAACATCTGCTTTTGTGTTATTTGGAGAACATGCGGCAGGTGTGTACCGGAGCGCTTGCCGCGTGTTCCCTTTTGGACGCGAACTACCCAAAACACTGGCCGTCGCCTTTTCTTTCGGCAACCATGGATGGATGCGTGCAAAAGGGCAGGGACGTAACGGAAGGTGGAACCGTCTATAATCTTTCCGCGGTAAACGCCGCCGGAATGGCCAATGCCGTTGATTCCCTGCTCGCATTAAAAAAATTTGTATACGACGAGAAACGTTTTACAATGGCGTATTATATGGAAATGCTGGACGCCGATTATGAGGGGTATGAGGAAGAGCGCGCCTATATTTTGGCAAACTGCCCCCGGTACGGCAGCGATAACGAAGCGGCGGATCTGATGCGCAGGATATCCGGATTTTTTACGGACCTTTGCTCCGCCGTCAGGGGAGCGCGGGGAGGCCGGTATCAGGTTGGTTTTTATTCGGTTGAATCCCATGGAATACTGGGCGAACGTACCGGCGCCCTTCCTGACGGCCGTAAAAGGGGAACAGCCCTGTCCAATGGTTTTTCTCCGGTACAGGGAACCGAAAGGAACGGGCCCACCGGTGTAATAAACGCCTCGGTCCGCACGGATCATGCGCGCCTGGCCAACGGCATGGTTTTGGACATGAAATTCGGCACGGCCTTTTTCAGGCAGCACAATAACCGTGACGCCCTAAAGGCAATGATTAAGACCTATTTTAAACTGGGCGGCATGGAATTGCAGCTGAATGTGGTAGACAAAGAGACGCTTCTTGACGCGCAGCGCAATCCACAGTCCCACCGGAATTTGATTGTACGTGTTTCCGGTTTCAGCGCCTATTTTGTATCCCTGTCCGATATTGTTCAGCGGGAAATAATTGCCCGTACCGAAATAGCCTGATAAAAGCCGCCGGATAGGGACCGCTTGTGTCTCCGGTAGAGCCACTCCCCGTGATGGTACTTACCACCCAGCCGTATCGGGGGACGAGGCCGGGTTCGGAACCGGGTCCAGGGCCGGGGACGATATTCGCGCCGGAGTCGCCGCTGTCGGAACAGGTGATAAAGAGGGCTATGGCGCTAATCAGTAAAAGAAGAAAGCTGTTTAACAGATGACGGGAGGGGGGCAAGATACTGTTTTTAACGTGAGTAACCAACGTACCCGAAAGCATGTTCATCATCACATCTCCTTTTGCGTATTGCGCGCACTCAGCGGTTTTATGCCCCGCCGGAGGGCGGAACACCTCTGCGATACCGCTTACCGACGGAGAGTGCAAGGCAGGTTGCCGGAAATTTACCGCGAAGATGCTATGATTTGAATTATCGGGAGCAAGTGGTATTCTGGCCTGACGGGTCCAGTTACCCGCAACCGCCTTACCGATACCAAATCGCTTATGTAGATAAGCCGCTTAATCCGCCGTTCCGCTAACACTGTAACATTACAGCGTTAGCGGTCCTGAAAAGTCAAATGTCCAGACCAGTGGCTGAGAAGATAAATAACCCTTCCCCCATGCGAATAGCCTGGACGGCCCGCAATCCAATTAACGTTGTAATGTTACAGCGTTAATTGGTAACCGCTTTCATGTATAGTGTTTTAGCCGGCGTCAATTATGGGTATAAATTACCCCTTTTTATAAAACTGGCTCCTTCCCAATGGTTATTTTTCTTTCTTGTTTTTGTTTTTTCTTAAGTGATATTCTTGAATAAACCATCATAGGGGGATATTTTGTCCTGGACCGATTACCATGCCAAACTCGCCGCCTGCGAATTAACCCAACGATTCCCCATAGACAGCGAAAACCGGCTTGCCCATGTCCTGGTGGATGCCCAGGTAGATCTAAATCCCCATCAGGTAGACGCCGCGCTTTTTACCTTGAATACCCCCTTCAACAAGGGTTCCATACTTGCCGATGAGGTCGGTCTTGGCAAAACCATAGAAGCGGGCATCATCATTTCCCAGAAATGGGCTGAACGGAAACGCAAGATCCTCATCATCCTGCCCGCCAATCTGCGCAAACAATAACAGGAAGAACTGGCGGAAAAGTTCTTTTTACCTTCACTTATCCTTGAATCCAAAACATGGAAAGAATTGAAGAAAACGGGAAACCCGCGGCCCTTTGTTTCCGATTCCATAATCCTCTGTTCATATCAGTTTGCCCGGAGCAGGGCCGATGAAATTCAATCTGTTTCATGGGATCTTGTTGTTTTTGACGAAGCCCACTGGCTGCGGAACGTGTACAAACCAAGCAATATAATCGCCAATACCCTCAAAGACGCTTTACGCGATTATCCTAAAATATTACTTACCGCGACGCCCCTTCAAAATTCCCTGTTGGAATTTTACGGCCTTGTGAGCATTATTGACGAACACGCTTTTGGCGATGTAAAGAGCTTTAGGGAGCAGTTCAGCAATTCGCCGGGACAATTCGCGTTACAAACACTGAAAAAAAGAATCGCTCCATTTTGCAAGCGAACTTTGCGCAAACAGGTACTGTCCTATATCCGCTACACCCGCCGTCTTCCTATTTTGCAGCCCTTTACACCGGAAGCAAGCGAAGACCGGCTTTACAATCTGGTGTC
>JAISAQ010000014.1 GCA_031266775.1 Treponema sp. | reverse complement strand
GGGGATGTAATTCCCGGTGCTTCCCCTCCTTATGTAGTTCCGCCTGTGATGAGATTTAACCTTCGCTGGATTTTGTTTTCAATTCATGGTATTTTGTCAGCAATTATGGAGGCAAAATGAAAACGCAAAAAAACGTTTTTTTCTTCGGCGAAGGAAAGGCCGAGGGAGAGGCCGGGATGAAGGACATCCTGGGCGGCAAGGGCGCCAATCTGGCGGAAATGACAAACATGGGGATTCCGGTGCCGCCGGGGTTCACAATTTCCACGGGGGTGTGTGCAGCTTTTTACGAGAATGGCAGAAAATATCCCGCCGGTTTTGAGGAAGAGGTTTTGGCTGACCTTGCGAAACTTGAGAAGGTAATGGGGAAGACTTTGGGCGACCCCGATGACCCGCTGCTTGTTTCGGTGAGGTCCGGCGCGGCGGTGTCCATGCCAGGTATGATGGATACGATTCTGAACCTGGGGATGAACGACAGGGCGGTGAACGCTGTGGCCGCGAAAACCGGCAATCCGCGTTTCGCGTGGGACGCCTACAGGCGCTTTATCCAGATGTACGGCGATGTGGTAATGCAGGTTCCGCGGGAGGCGTTCGAGAAGGCGCTGTCGTCTCTGAAAAAAGTGCGCGCCCTTGAGCTTGATACGGAGCTGAATGAAAAGGATTTGGAAAGGCTGGTCGGGGACTACAAGAAAATCGTCAGAAAACATTGCGGGAAGGATTTTCCCCAGGCGCCCCTGACCCAGTTGTGGGGAGCGGTGAACGCGGTTTTTGGTTCATGGATGAATGAAAGGGCTATCACATACCGCCGGCTTAATGGCATTAAAAATCTGACGGGTACGGCGGTAAATGTGCAGTCCATGGTGTTCGGCAATTTCGGCGATGATTCGGGGACGGGAGTATGTTTCAGCCGGGACCCGTCAACCGGAGTAAACAAGTTCTACGGCGAATATCTGATGAACGCGCAGGGGGAGGATGTTGTGGCGGGCATACGGACGCCGGAAAAAATTTCCACCCTGCAAAAAAGAAATCCCGCGATTTACGCGGAGCTTGTAAAAATCCGGGACAGGCTGGAAAAGCGTTTCCGCGATATGCAGGATATAGAGTTCACGGTTCAGCAGGGGCGGCTGTATATCCTGCAAACCCGCAACGCGAAGCGCACAGGGGCGGCCGCCGTTAAGTGCGCGGTGGACATGGACAGGGAAGGGCTTATCGACAGGGAGACGGCGATTATGCGGGTAAGCCCCGAACATCTTGACCAGCTTCTGCATCCCATGATTGACCCGAAGGCCCGCAAAACGGCAAAGTCTTTAACCAAAGGGTTAAACGCGTCCCCCGGAGCGGCCTGCGGGCGCATCGTGTTTTCCGCGAAAGACGCGGAGGACTGGGCTTCCCGCAGCGAGAAGGTTCTTCTGGTTCGCAAGGATACCAGCCCGGAGGATATTGGCGGCATGGTCGTGGCGCAGGGCATCCTTACTTCCGCAGGGGGAATGACGAGCCACGCGGCGGTTGTGGCGCGCGGCATGGGTACGCCCTGCGTGGCGGGCGCAAGGGGCGTACAGGTTCAGGGAAAGAAAGCCCTTATCGGGAGCAGGAGCTTCTCGGAAGGCGACTGGCTTACGATTGACGGCGGCACAGGGGATGTATACGGGGGGCAGGTCGCGCTGGTGCAGCCGGATATTTCCACGGACATGAACACCTTCCTTGGCTGGTGCGACAAGGTACGGCAGGCATCCGTGCGGGGTCCCGTTAAGGGTTTTCAGGTACGGACAAACGCGGACCTTCCATCCGATGCCCGCAGGGCCTTTGATTTCGGCGCCGACGGGGTTGGACTGTGCCGCACGGAACACATGTTCTTCGACAGGGAAAAACTGATCCATTTTCGTTCCATGATTGTGGCGGATACCCCCGAAGAAAGAAAGGCCGCTCTGAAAAAGATTCTGCCCCTCCAGAAAAAGGATTTTATCGGAATATTCAAGGCAATGGGCGGCCGTCCGGTAACAATACGGCTTCTTGATCCGCCGCTTCACGAATTTGTGCCCCACACCAAAAAGGAGGTCGCGGAACTGGCGAAGCACCTGAACATAAAACCGGCAAAACTACAGGCCAAGATTGACTCCATTCATGAGGCAAACCCCATGCTGGGGCACCGGGGCTGCCGCCTGGCGGTAACGTATCCTGAGATTTACGACATGCAGGTGGAAGCCATAGCCCTTGCCGCCGCGGACTGCCTGAAAAAGAAAATTCCCGTTGCCCCGGAAATCATGCTCCCCATCGTAATTACCGCCAGGGAACTGAAACTCCTGCGCCCCAACGCGGAAGCCGTATTAAAAAGGGTTTTCGACAAGGCGGGAATAAAACTTGCCGTAAAAATCGGAACAATGATTGAAGTACCCCGCGCGGCAATCCGCGCGGCGCATATCGCGGAACGGGTGGATTTTTTCAGCTTTGGAACAAACGACCTGACACAAATGACCTTCGCCTTCAGCCGGGACGATGTGGCGGCCTTCCTGCCCACATACCTTGAAAAGAACGTCCTTGATGTAGACCCCTTCCGCTCCATTGATGAGGACGGAGTGGGCTTCCTTATCAGAACCGCCACCGAACAGGGCCGCGCGGTTAATCCGGACCTCAAAGTAGGCATCTGCGGGGAACACGGCGGCGACCCAAAGGCCATAGATTTCTGCTACCGCGCGGGAATAAGCTATGTGTCCTGTTCGCCCTTCCGCGTACCGCTTGCCCGGCTCGCCGGCGCCCAGGCGGTTATCAGAAACAGGGGCAAGG
>JAISAQ010000105.1 GCA_031266775.1 Treponema sp. | reverse complement strand
GAAAAGAACTATGCCATGAAAAACGGCTTTTATGTGATTGAGCCTTCCGGCGATACCTTTACTATCACTAAACCGGAAGGCAAATACCACCCCCGTGAATGGTGAAACAAACCCTCTCGTGCAGGGGCCGTTAATTATACACGCCTTATACGTCCCACTCAAGGAGGCTTGTTTCGGTAACGGAAGGTGTCCCGCCGCCTTCCGCGCCACGGATTTTGAGCGTCTTTATTTCGAAGGGCCTGAAATTGAAACGGCCCTCCAGGCCCAGCCATGAACAGTCAATGTCCGCTTCGGCGGCCTTTCCCGCAGATTCAACGGCGCGGAGTATGCAGCCGTCCCCGTCTTCGGCGCTCTTGATGGCGGTGACAAGCACCGTGGAATTCCCTTTTATTTCGCAGTAGCTTTTTTCGAGGGGAAGGGAACCCGGATGAAAGGATTCCACCACGTACAGGGGGCCCTGGTTAAGTTCAAGGGCGCGCCGGGCGTATTCCGAGGCGGGCGGCTTTTCGCCGCGGAGAACAAGCCGTATGTGGTACTCGTGCTCGCCCTGATCCACATAGCGGTGCCGTATGTCGGCGCGGGGCCGCATGGGTTCGTGGTGGGCGTAGATGGGACTGCGCAGAAGGGTAAGGGAAAGCGTCTTCCCTTGGGCGCTAGAGGAGTAGACCCCGTCGTTAAGCGCCGCCAGGGCGGGCCCGGAATTTTCCGAAAGGGCGGCCCAGCGCTGCAAGGGCCATTCCCTTCCGTCCGCGCTCCTTTCCATGGAGCCGTAGGGAATTTCCGAGGTAAAGGTCCTCCCGTTTCCAAAGGCACAGGGGATGCTGAGCTTGAGGAGGCGGTGCTTTTCGTTCCATGTTACCCGCAGCTTGAGATCCACAGTCCCCAGCGCGCCGTTGACAATAACGCGCATAACGGCGGCGCTGTCAAAGAGCCTGTACGTGATTTCGTATTCCTCGGTTACCTTTCCCCGCGAAACAAGGGCCCAGGATTCCCCTTTCATTTTCCGCCTTGCCCCTTCGTACGAGGGAAGAGCGTGGGTCCAGGTATCCGAATTGTCGTCGATAACATCGAGGCTTATTTCCCCCGAAAGGTACTCGATCTTTTTTTCCCTGTCGAAGATCGAATTGACGCGGCATGAGTCCCGGTCAATGCGGGCCTCAAGGTCGCCCGACACAATGCGCGAGGAAGCCCTCGTGTAAAGAACACCGGCAAGGCTTTCCCTGTCCATGCCGTTCCTGTGGCCCGTAAGCCTGAAGGCCGTGTACCCCAGCGGCGGCAGAACCGCGTTAAAACGCGCCGCGTGCGTGTAAAAACCCGCGATGGCGCTGGTGGGTACAAGTTCAAAGGGAATTTCGTTTCCGTGTACATCGTGAACGGCGTCGCATACACCGTTCACTTCAATGCATTGCACGGTTTTCCAGGGATGGGGATTCCACACTATTGCCGTCGATCCTTCTTCAAAAACCGCCGTCCGCGCGGCAAGGCGGTGCAGCAGCTTCGTCGTTATTTCGCCGGCCGTCTCTTCCGCCCAGCCGTAAGCGCCGAAAATTTTGGGATAGGCGCCGGGTATGGAACAGCCCCCCAGGGAATCGTGGAACTGGTTGACAAGGACTTTTTTCCAGCCTTCCCGCAGGGCTTCCCCGTCTTTCCCGTTTTTTTCATCCCCCAAAACACAGTTCATCTTTTCCGCCCTGAGGAGATCCTGTTCCGTTCTGTTGTTTGCCTTTTTAAGGCGGCTCATGGAACTGTAGCAGCCTATGGCGTGGTACTGGAGTTCGTCCTTTACAAGAGGCCGCGCGGGCCTTTCCCCGCGTTCGCACAGGGCGGAAACTTCGCCGAAGTAGCGTCCGGGATCGCTGTAGGCAATGTCCGCCTTCCCGCCGCCTTCCTTTATAAAAGCGTCAAGGATGGCGAGGTTTTCTTTTGTCGGCCCGCCCCCGTGGTTTCCCACTCCGTAAAAACACATGAGGGGTATTCCTTCCTCCGCGGCAAGCCCGCGGAAAAAGGGGATCTTCCGTTCGAGTTCCGGCCCCCATTCGCAGCCGTTGGTGTATTCGGGAGGAACGCGGTAGGCGGTAACGCGGGAACCGTCTATGCCTTCCCATGTAAAAAGATGGGAAGGAAGTTCTTTTTCCTTTTTGCCTGGCCGCATAAAAACATAGGAAGAAAGCCCCTGTCCCGCGAGGATCTGGGGAAGATTCCCGTTGTGGCCAAAAGAATCTATGTTGTAGCCGACATCCGCCGTTTTGCCGAATTTTTCCCTGAAGTACCTCTGTCCGTAAAGCCCCTGCCGCACAAAGGCCTCCCCCGACGGGGCGTTGCAGTCAGGCTGAAGCCACCATCCTCCGGCTATGCGCCAGCGGCCGGCCGCTACCGCCTTTTGTATTCTTTCAAAGAGCGCGGGATCGGTTTTTTCGGCCACGCTGTAGTAGTAGGCGCACGCGCAGGTAAAGACGAAGTCTTCATGCTCCGTTATCCGGTCAAGCGCCGACGCGAATGTGGCGCGTATTTCCTGCAGCCCCTCTTCCCATTTCCACAGCCACAGCACGTCTATGTGGGCGTTGCCGACAAGATGAATGCAATCTGCCATAAAAACTCCCGTAACGGCGCAAGGCGCCCGTTTTACAATTCAAGAACAACCGCCCTTACGCTGAAGGGAGGCAGTTCAAAGGACAGTTTTCCGCCGTCAAGCCGGGCTTCTCCCGTCCGTTTTGTTTCGCACGCGTCGGTTAGATACGCCGACTTTACCCCAAAACCCAGCCTGAAAACCGCCCGGGTTTTTTTGCCTTCGATCTCGTATACCCGGAAGATCAGGCGTTTTCCGCCCGACTCGGGCCGCTTGACGGCCGAAAACGCCGCGCTTCCACTTTCCAGCGAAAGAAAGCCGTTTTCGGCGGCAAGGCTTCCCCCGTGGAATTTTCCCGAAATGACCGTACAGGGATGACGGTACTCAAGGCTTTCGCGGGCCGCCGCGGCCGGGCCGCTTCCCGCCTTGAAGGGAACAACGGCAAAAGAGATGCGGTGGCGTCCCGTTTCGGGAACAGGATCGGGAGCATAGGCGCCGCGGATCAGGGTAAGGGCCACGCTGGCCTTTCCAGCCCCTTCTTTACCCGGCCTCCGCCCGTCCTGTTCCAGGCAGCGGAAGCCGTATTTGTCCATGGAAAGGAGGGCCAGCGAAACGGGGCCCGAAACATTTTCGGCAAGGACAAAACTTTCGGCGGGAAGATCCATGTCCGCCCCCTCCCTGTTTGTTACGCCGAAGGGAATGTCGAAGAGGAAGCGGGGCGTATAGGTAAGGGGAAGGTAGAAATGCAGATTCGGCGCGCCCCCCGTTTCGTCGGAACCGGTTTCACGCCAGTCGCAGGTAACGTCGTAACACAGGCGCTTCGATCCCGCGTCAAGCGAAACGGCCGCCTCAAGAAACGATCCGCTGCCGAAACGGGTGCGGAAGAGAAATGCGCTCCGCAGCGTCGTGCGGCCGAAATGTACCGCGCCGGTATGCCCGTAGAGATCGTCTTCATGGCGGGATTCATATATGACGGGGATGATCTCGATGTTCCCGGTGATATCCGCGATTTCCTTGTAACGGCCCTCGAACCAGGCCGACATGCCCGGATGCCAGTTGGTGATCCCCTTGTATACGCTTTCCTTCGCGAGGCGGAAAATGCCGCAGGGGGTCCCGCCGTCCGCGAGTTCCGCGCCGCTTTCCTTGTCGATAAACGAGGCTATGCTCCCGTCGCGGGGGCTAAAGGTCACTTTTACCTTTTCGTTTTCCAGGACGAAGGTATCGGGCTTTTGGACGCGCATGTCGTTGATAAAAACAAAGCGCTGTTCGTAGTTCTTTTTTTCTTCGAGCACTATGGACGAATAACCCGCGGCCGGAACCGCCGCGCGGACGATGACGGTGTCAAAGTGATGACCCCAGTATTCACCGCTTTCGCCGCGCTGGACTTCAAGGGTTTTTCCCCCGGCGTCCCGTACGGCGGTTTCGTCTATGCTGCCTTCGTAGTCCCACACGGTTACCGGGACAAGTTCCTTCCGCTCAAAGGGAAGGGGATTAAAGATGTGGTAAACCCGCGTAAGGCCGGCGTTCCGTCCCGTCTGGCCGAAGCCCGCCCCTGCGCCTTCGCCCCGGGACTCGGTGTCATCCGTCTTCGCCTTTGTGCCCGCCGCCAGGGCTTCCGAGTTTATTCCGGCCGCTATTGCCTCCAGGGCTATGGTCCTTGCGGATTCCGCGGCGGCGAAGACCTCCTGGTAAAGGCCCGACGCGTGTTCCCTTGTTTCGGCAACCCCGGAGCCGGGAATGATGTCGTGAAACTGGTTGAAGAGGATCTTGTGCCAGGCTTCCCTTAAAAGGGCGGCGGGGTATTCCTTCCCGCAAAGGATCATCGCGGCGCTTGCATACCACTCGGCTTCCCTCATAAGACGTTCGGACTTCCTGTTTCCCGCCTTGATCCTCGTCTGCGTCGTATAACAGCCGTCGCACAAAAAATTGATCTCGCCGTCCAGCACCGGAAGTGTTTCCGCGCGGCCGGACGCCCCGTCAAAATAATCGCGGAGGCGTCCAAAGGTGAATTTCGGGTAAAGCGGCCATGAGTTCATTTCGATAATGCGGGTAATGTCCCGCCGGGCGGGCCCGCCGCCGTGATCTCCCACCCCGTACACCTTGAGCAGCTTTTTCCCGCCTGTGAGCCGGGCAAGGGCGGGCGCGTAATCCGCGGTGAAAGGCCCGATGTCGGCGTTGTACCAGAAGGGTTCGGTATATACGATAACGTCTTTTCCCGACGGGGCTTTCCAGCGGTACAGCACGTGTTCCCCCACCTGTCCCCGGCAGTGGTAGTAATAGCGCACCCCGCCCGAATCGAGGATCTCCGGGATATTCCGGCTGTGCCCGAATGTGTCGGGCTCAAAGTCGATCACAAGATCGTCCGGGCCCAGGCCGAATTGTTCCCGCATGTATTCCCTGGTGTACAACATGTGGCGGGTAAGGCTTTCGCCTGAAGGCATGTTCTTGTCGCATTCAACCCAGGTTGACGCGGTAATTTCCCAGCGGCCTTCGCGCACCCGTTCCTTTATTTCCTCAAACATCGCCGGATCGAACTGTTCTACGATCCTGTAAACCGAGGCCTGCGACTGGGAAAAGATAAAGCCGGGGAATTCCTTCATCATGTCAAGCATGGTACGCATGGTGGCAAGGGTAACGGAGACGGTTTCGTTGTAGCCCCACATCCAGTTCATGTCGATGTGGGCGTGGGCGGCGCAGAGGAATTCGAAGCTCTTTGCCTCCCCCGCCAGGTTCAAAAGCGGGCCTTCTATTTCCTGGACGCACTGGGCCTGAAGGCCCCCGTGTTCTATCATGGCGGCAAGGCGGGAAGCCGCGCCGGAAACAGGGGCGTCCCAGGCCCCGCCCTGCGAATCGGAAAGGGCCGAAAGAAACCTGAGTTCGGCATACAGACGGGTAAAAAAACGATTGTATTTCAATTCTTTTACATAGTTTTCAAGGCTTTGCAATTGCGCATGGTTATCGTTCATCCGTATCATGAGGGGGCCTCCGCGCCTAGTGTATACCCGAAGCCGCAAAATCACAACAAGGGAAAACGCTTTTCCCTGAAACGGCGTTACGAAAGAAAACCGTTTTTTTCCTTTTTCTTGAATATTGAAAGTTTTTTTTGACAAACCGTAATTTTTCCCCTATACTGGCCTTACTGTTAATAAACACGGAGGAATTCATGAAAAGAATTGCAGCGGTTGTATGTGTGTTGTTCGTCCTGGCGGCGGCGGTATTTGCCGGTCCGGGACAGCAGGGATCATCCGGGGGAGCGGGGGAGAAAGTTGTTTTCTGGACTTCCCACACCGCCCACGATCTTGACGTATTAAGGGAAATTGTCGCCGCGTATAACGCGACCAATCCCGCCGTACCGGTGGAAATTGTCAGCGTTCCCGGCAGCGAGACGGAAATAACCAAACTGGCCACCTCGATACGCGGGGGGACCGCGCCCGACGTGTACTTCCTTGACAGGTTTACCATTGCCGAAAGGGCCGCGGCGGGCATGCTGGAAGACATTACCCCGGCGCTTGCCAGAATCGCCCCCAATGTCAAGAACAACTACCTTGATTTCGCATGGCAGGAAACACAGTTCAAGGGCAAGACCTACGGCCTTCCCCTGGATACCGATGTCCGGGCCATCTTCTACCGCAAGGATTTGCTCCGCGCGGCGGGGGTCGATCTTAACCTCTTTGACGCGGCCAACGGTCCCATGACCATTGCCCAGATGAGGGACGCTTCCTTCAAGCTCAACAAGACCGACGCCCAGGGAAACCTGATCCAGACCGGTCTTATTCCCTTTAACACGGAACTTCAGGGCTGGCATTATGTGTGGGGTTTTGTGTATGGCGGCCAGTTCGCCAACATTCCCCAGGGAAAGGTAACTCCCCTTGATCCCGGCGTTGTCTCTACGTATCAGTTCTTCTACGACTGGTCAAGGGATATGGGGCCCCAGAAGATACGGACCTTTATGTCTACGTATACTCCCCCCAACAATCCTCCCCAGAACAACCCCTTTATCACGGGCCAGGTTGCCATTATGGTGAACGGCGACTGGATGATAAGCCAGTTCCGCGAATACGCCCCGAATCTTGAATACGGCATTACCTACCTTCCCGTTCCCAAAGCGGGGGACAAGCCTTCTTCCTTTGCCGGCGGGTGGTCCCTTGTTGTCCCGGTCGGATGCAAGAAAGTTGAAGCGGCAGTGAGGTTTATGGTGTGGGCCTGCGGCGCCGACGGCCAGCGGATCTACACGAAGGGTACGACCCATCTTCCCACCTGGACGGCTCTTATGAACGAGGATATCTTCACCACGGAGCACCAGTTCTTTAAAAACATACTGCCCATAGCCCGCAGCCGGCCGGTTCTTCCTGTCGGCGCCTATTACTGGGATCAGCTGACCGCGGCGCAGGACGCTGTGGTTGACAACATCAAGACCCCCCAGCAGGCGCTTGCGGAAGTGGAGACCCAGACGCAGGCCCAGCTTGCCAAATTCCTTCCCCTGCAATAGTTAGGGCCGGGTAAAGAGATCCCGCGGCCTCTGCCGCGCGGATCTTTTCCGGCGAAGATCTTGTGACATTGTCAAAGGCGCAGTTCCCGGGGCCGCCCGTTGCAGGGCGCGCCCGGCGGGAGGCTGCGCCTGTTTAGGGCGGCATCATGACCCGGTTGGAAAAGAGGAATTTGCGAAACGGCATCCTGTTTTGCGCTCCCTGGATACTTGGCTTTTTGGGCCTCCAGATATACCCCATTATGTATTCCTTTTACCTCAGCGCTACCGATTACAGCGGGTTTGGAAGGGCGGTATTCACGGGGCTCGGCAACTTCAGGGAATTTTTGAGGGACCCAATGGCGGCCCAGGCGGCCTACAATACCCTGTATTACACTGCCTTTGCCGTTCCGGTAGGGGTTGTCGTCGCCATCATGCTTGCCCTGGCGATGAACCAGAAGGTCAGGGAAGTGGCGGTGTACCGGGCCATTTTGTACCTTCCCTCAATTCTGCCCGCTTTTGCCATGGTGTATATATGGCTTCTTTTTATTAATCCCGCCTACGGGCTTTTGACCAGGATGTTTACCCTCCTTCATCTGCCCCAGATAGACTGGATAGGGGACCGGCACTTTACCAAACCGTCCGTGGTTATCCTTGCCCAGTACGGCGCGGGAAACGCCGCGCTTATCTTCCTTGCTTCCCTCCGCTCCATTCCCCGGGATCTGTACGAATCGGCCGAAATAGACGGGGCGGGGATCTTCAGAAAATTTTTCACCATAACCCTTCCCATGATTACCCCTATTATCCTGTACGACGTAATATGGGGGCTCAGCGCCGGGCTTCAGGCCTTTACCCAGGCGTACCTTATGTCTTCCGGAGGGGGCAGAACCGGAGTGGTGGGGCCTTCCAATTCCCTCCTGTTCTATGTCGTGTATATCTATAAAACCGCCTTTCAGTATTCCCGGATGGGATACGCCGCCGCGATGGCGCTCTTCCTTTTCCTTGCCAGCGTGCTCATTGCCATTGGGGTCTTCAAGTGGGGACGCAGCTGGGTTCATTACGAGACGGATTAGCAAAGGAGCGTATCATGGAAAGGCAGAAAAAGACGGCGAACATTACCGGCTTCCGTTATGCTGTGCGGGTGCTGTTTGAACGGGTCATTCCCCGCGTGGTTCTAGTGCTCATGTCCGTCATTTTTATTATGCCCTTTTACTGGATGCTGATAAGCGCGGTCAAGGCGCCCGCCGAACTTTTGTCCATTCCGCCCAGTCTTTTTCCCAGGGAATTTCATTTTGAAAATTATTACAGCGCGACGCAGTATATTCCGTTTTTTCGCTATATGTTCAATACTCTTGTCATTGCGACGTTTGCCGTTGTTGGGGCGATGATTTCCAATTCCCTTGTTTCCTACGGGCTCAGCCGCATACAGTGGAAGGGCCGGGAGCAGGTGTTTTACATAGTAATAGCGACTATGTTTATTCCCTTTCCCGTGACCATGATAGCCCTGTTCGATATATTCGCGAAGTTCCGCCTTATCAATACCTACGTTCCCCTTACTCTGCCGTACTATGTCGGGCAGGCGACGCAGATATTCATGATGCGCCAGTACCTCATGGGAATTCCCAAAGAAATTTCCGACGCGGGGATCATAGACGGGGCCAATGAATTTCAGATTTTTGTAAGGCTCATTCTGCCCATCATGCGGCCTGTTGTCGCCGTGGTGGCGATCTTTACCGCCGTCGCTTCCTGGAACGATTTCCTTACGCCGCTTATCTATCTTCATCAGGAAGAGATTTATCCCATTTCAATAGGGCTTCAGCTCTTTAGATCCGAGCACGGCCTTGAATACCAGCTGCTCATGGCCGCCGCCTCCATGGTGGCCCTGCCCGTTGTCGTTATATTCCTCTGCTTCCAGCGCTTCTTTGTGGAAGGCATTACCATAGGCGCCGTCAAGGGCTAAAGGGCGGCGCCGGCTCTACGGCTCTACAAGCAGATCGCGGGGGCCGCGCGAAAGGGAGCGGAGTATGCGGCGCTTGACCGCCCCCGATCCTCCCGTAAAGGCGTTTATTTTTTCACGCGTGTCCTTCCGTGTTGAGTTTGCCCCCCAGGGGCAGGTGCACGCGGCCCCCAGGATGCCGAGTTCGCCCGCCGAGGAGACGATCTGTTTTTCTTCAACATAGAAGAGGGGCCGGATAAGGCTTGCGGGGTATTTACGGTACCTGAGCATGACGGGCATGGCGGAAAGCTCTCCCTTCCCCGTCATGTTCATGAAGAAGGTTTCAATAATGTCGTCAAGGTGGTGGCCCAGCGCGATTTTGTTGAATCCGTTTTCCACGGCGTATTTGAGCAGTTCCGTCCGCCGCTGTGTCGAACACCAGTAGCAGTTCATCTTTTTCCCTTCCTTGAGCCTGGCCATAACGGGAACAAAGAGGTCGGTAAAGGGAATGCCCCAGCCCGCAAGTTTTTTTGAAAGGAAGGGCTTCCTGCAGCAGGAACAGAAATCGCTTGAAATGTGAAGGGCGGCAAGTTCGTACTTTTTTTTAAGGGCGCCCTTGAGTTCCGCGAGAACCCACGCGAGTGTTGTTGAATCCTTGCCGCCCGAAACGGCGATGAGTATCCTGTCGCCTTCGCCGATGAGGCCGCGTTCAAATACCGCCCTGGCGGCGAGTTTTTTGACGATTTCACAGGCCCCCGCCCGGCGGAGGAAGCGGTCAGCCACGGCCGTAGAGGTCCCGCAGTACAAGGCTCGCCAGAATGAGACCGGCGGCGGCGGTAACGGTAACGGCGCTTCCGTTAATTACCCGTTTCATGCCGCACCAGTCGTTTCCGCCGCCGTCCGGGGCGGGGCAAAGGCAGGAGGCGCTTCCGCACGCGGCCCCTTCCGCCTCGCGGAGGGGAAGCTGTTCGTCGCTGTACACCGCGGTAAAGTGTCCCCTGTATCCCCTTTTGCGCAGTCCCTGCCTTACAAGCCGCGCGAGGGGGCACCCTTCGGTTTTCCAGATGTCCGCGGTTTTAAGCCGGGTGGGGTCGAGTTTCCGGGCCGTTCCCATGGAAGAGAAAAAGGGAATTCCCGCCCCGGTGCACGCTTCAATTAAATCCAGCTTGAAGCGTATGCTGTCAATGGCGTCTATTACATAACCGGCCTCTGCAATGTTAAAACCGCCTGAGTTTTCGCGCGAGAACGTTTCCCGTTTCGCGTTGACGGTGCAGCGGGGATTTATTTCCAGGAGCCGTTCCCTGAGCGCTTCGGTCTTGCACAGGCCCACGGTGCGGCTTGTCGCCTCCACCTGCCTGTTGACGTTGGTGACGCATATCCTGTCCGAATCGACAATGTCGATGGTCCCGATTCCGGACCGGACCAGCGCCTCTGCGCACCAGCTTCCCACGCCTCCAAGGCCGAACACAATGACGCGCGTTTGGCCCAGCGCGTCAAGCACTTCTTTTCCGGTGAGCAGGGCAAGCCGCTGGAACAGGGGGTTCATGCCCCGGCTGTCCCTGCCGCCGGAACGCGCTTTTTGAGGTAACGTTCCTCTTCGCTAAAGACGCAGCCGCAGTACTTCTGCATGTACAGCCCCATGTCCCTTGCGCGCGCCTGTCCTTCGCGGAAGAGCGGGCGGAAATCACGGTACAAAAAGGTAACGGCGTGTTTCTTCCCGCATTCCTCCGCCGTTTTCCGCACCAGTTCGTGATTCTGGTAGGGGCTTGCAAGAAGCGTGGTGCTGAAAAACGCGAAGCCCCATTCGGCCGCGCGCGCCGCGGTTTTTTCAATGCGTATCCTGTAACAGGCCGCGCAGCGGGTTTCAAGATCGGGAAACACTTCCCGTATAAACGGCCTGAGCCCGTATTCGCCGTCGGTTTTACAGTCGAGGCGAAGACAGGCGGCGTACTGTAGCAGCGCGTCCAGCCGCGCCCTGTATTCCGTGTAAGGGTGTATGTTTGGATTGTACCAGTAAAGGCAGGGGCGCGTTCCTTCCCCCGTAAAGGCTTCCGCGCACTTCACCGTACAGGGGGCGCAGCAGGCGTGGAGGAGGACGCCGGAACGCCGGGTGTCCGCCTTTTCATTCATGGCGGGCCCGGCTTCTTTGCCGCTTCCTTTTCGTAGTGTTCAAGCGCCTGCGCAAGCTGATCTGCGCAGGAAGTTTTTTTGCTTCCGCACCGCAGCCCCTTCAGCTTTTTGACAAGCTCTTCGGTCTTCATGCCTTCGGACAGAATGGAAACCGCCTTGAGGTTCCCGTCGCAGCCATCCTCAAAAGAAAGCGAATGAACACGGCCTTTCTGTACGTCGAAACGGATCTTCGTCGAACAGGTTCCGTGCGTGGTATATTCGAACATACCACAACTATACCCGCCGGGCGGCGCGTGATCAACAACCCAAGGGGGGCGCATTTCTATACCGCCGCCCGCGGACAGCCGCATCGTTGCCGCGCCCCCCTGCGGGCAAACCCCGCTGTGCGGGTTTCGCCCTACCCCCCAAAACGGCGCCACCCCTGCGCGAGGCGGTCACTTTCAAAGTACTAAAAGTGCGTAATTGTTTGGCCCTGTTCGTCCGGCAATACATAATGCGTACTGCGGCCCGCTCCCCGGACTTCCAAAAATCCCCTGTCAACCAAATCCCGCAGCATTCTGATTGCCGTCGGCTGGGAAATCTTGAAAATCTTTTTGACTTTGCCGGATGTCATATTGCCGACAAATCCATCGAACAGCCGGTTTATTATTTCCCGCTGCGTGTTATTTGGTATCTCCGCCGAATTCTTCTGCCAAAACGCCGCCTTTCGTAAAACCTTTCCGACAATCTCCTCGCTGCTTTCTATCGCGCGCCCCAGGCATTCCAAAAACCAGGTCAGCCAGCCGGTAATATCCAAATCGCCGGTTGTTGTTTGCTCCAATATCTGGTAATATTTCTTTTTTTCTTTCTGAATCTGCGCGGACATCGAATAGAACCTGAGATAAGTATTTTCCGCGCGGGCCAGCATCATCCCGGTTATGATGCGCGTCAGGCGCCCGTTCCCATCGTCAAACGGATGTATTATGACGAACCACAAATGCGCTATCGCGGCTTTAAGCAGCGGATTCTCGTTGCCGTCGGCACTCAGCCAGTGTAGGAACTCCGCCATCTGCCCTTGAACTTTTTCCGGCGCGGGCGCCTCGTAATGCACAATCTCGCAGATTCCGTTGTCCGATACAACTCGCATTTCTCCTTCGCGGAACGCGGCGACCCTTATCTTATGTAATCCGCTTCGCCCCGTCGGGAAAAGCACGCCATGCCAGCCGAAAAGCCGCTCCTTGGTCAACGGCTTGCCGTAATTGCGGACGGCGTCCATAACGGCGTCGACAACGCCCTCTATATGGTGCGACGGCTCGGTTTCTTTTTCGAGATTTATGTTCAAACGCCGCGCCAAAGACGACCGCACTTGCTCGCTGTTCAGTATTTCGCCCTCTATCTCGCTGGACTTGGTGATTTCTTCGGTCAACGCGTCCAACGTGGCCTCCTGCCGCACGCCAAAGCCGAATTGCTGCATTTTTCCAAGCATGCGCCCCTCCGCCACGGAAACTCTGGCCAAAAGCCCCATAATCTTTTCGGAATCCCATGTAAAACTGGGATACTCCGGTGCTTCATAAATGTATTTCACGCCATAATCCTTTCATATTTTGATAAGATTATGCCATATAGTCTTATCAAAATCAACTCTAATCTTATCATTTTGTGATAAGATTACGCCCATTAATCTTATCATGCCGATAATCTGCTCAAGCGCCGAACCGCCCCTACCCCTACATTTCGGCTGCGCGAAGCGCAGACGGATGGAACAGGGGCGGGAAAGAGTTGGCTTGGCGAGCATCGCGAGCCTAGCAACTCTTGGGTGTGGTAATAAGTCAATAGTCCAAAGTCAATAGTAGATAGTAAGTGTCGGTGACAGTGGTCAGTGTCAGTAATTCGTGGTTCGTGAAAGCGCCGAACGAAACATAGCAAAAATTACAAAGTAATTTTTGTCATTCCTGCCTGCGCAGGAATGACAAGGAGAGAAGTGGAAATAATAAATAAAAGCGCTTATACTCTATTTTATCATAAATGCACTGTCGTCAAACAATAGTCATATCACATATCACTTATCACATTTCACATATTTGACTCATAACTCATACCTCACAACTCATAACTGTTTGGGACCCACCCCACCCCCTTCGGGGCACCCCTCCAAAGGAGGGGAATAAAAAAAACACGCGGGAGGGCCCGCGTGTTTATACACAAGATAACTCTAACTACACTTACGCCTGACGTCCTTGACGGCCAGCCGCAAAGCTAAGACGAACAGTTTCTCTCGAACTATCAAACTGCCTGCCCAATTTTGCAATTGCACCAACATTCAGTGTTCTTCCATTTGCAAGACGGATAATTTCTTTATCGGGCAATTTGGTCATTTTAGAATCACCACTATTATATATATATACAATAGCTTCAAATATGGCATCGTTTATATTTATATTGATTGCATCCATTCCGATAAAAAACTTACTACCATCTACACGGACATTGTGGGTATTTTCTATAACCATTACCGGGGAGGTATTTAATTGTTTAAAATAAATAAGATTTGTATCTATAGAAAGATTATCATTAATCCACTCTAAGGCCCCTTCTATATCAGCCTTATTCGCCAACCCCGTGGTATCCTCAACCCTTATTTGTTTGCCGCCAAGGGAAACATTATAGGCCACTTTGCAGTCGCAATTAAAACCACCACAGCACGGCATGCTTGTGCCCGGATTATGAAATGTCCCATTCGGACAAATACACACTTGTGGCATTGGCGTTGGACTTGCATCGTCGCTGCATCCCCCGGCGCCGAACAGTGCGGCCACGCCCATAACCCCAGCCGTGATCTTTGCCTTCGCGGATCTCGATAACTGCGGAAGCGCGGATTTCTTTGTCGATTTGTCTTGTTCTTTTACGAACAACGGGCTCTTTTTTGCCATTTTTAGTTCCTTGTCGCATGACATTACGGCCATACCGCCGGACAATGTTGCCGCACTCACTGCTTCCGCCCCGAAATTCCGTACCGCCGATTGTAATAACCTTGTCATCTGTAATTCCTTTGGTAATTTTTCGTGCCGAAGAGGTTTAATACCCCCTCTTTTCTTGTGGTGGAATCCTGAATGATTGTGGAACGTTCCCGAGTGATCTTGGACAGGTCCCGGACGGGCCGGGAAAGCCCCCGAAGAGGAGCGGTCAGGCGTTTTTGGGGACGTTACAGCTTTTCGGGCAAATTTATCCCCTAAAAAAGACCGGAGGGGAAAAGAGGCGAATTCGTGTGTGTGTGTGTGTGTGTGTGTGTGTGTGTGTGTGTGTGTGTGTGTGTGTGCAGATTCCGTGCCAAACTGCGGAAAACCCGTGGTTTTCCGTTGCCGGGGAAGCAAAAACAGAATTTTCGGCTTTTGTCCGCACTGCCGTTCTCATGAATCTACGGTACCACAGAGCAGGAATTCTGTCAAGCGCCTTTTCGGTTCAGAGCAAAAGCATTTACTTTCATGTTTCAGGAAACCACCAGGTTTTGGAAGAATTTTTAACCGCCAGGAAGACCGCTGCGTGGTCAACTAAGAACCTATCCCTAAATAGGCAGAAGGAACCTTCCGATAAAAAGAAAGGAGGGGAACATGAAACAGAAAAAGTCATGGGAGATAACAGACGCCTTTTGGAAAAAGGCGGAACCGTTA
>JAISAQ010000044.1 GCA_031266775.1 Treponema sp. | reverse complement strand
CTCCAGGTTATGGCAAGCCTCGCCGAGCGGGAGGGCTTAAAGGGCGGGGTGCAGTGTATCTACTTTGACCCGCCCTACGGCATCAAGTTCAACTCCAATTTCCAGTGGTCCACTACCAGCCGGGATGTCAAGGACGGCAGCCTCGATCACATTACCCGCGAACCGGAACAGGTCAAGGCGTTCCGGGACACCTGGCGGGACGGCATCCACAGTTACCTCACCTACCTGCGGGACCGCCTCACCATAGCGCGGGAACTCCTTGCCGATTCGGGTTCTATTTTTGTCCAGATTGGGGATGAGAATGTCCACCGGGTCCGGGCGCTGATGGATGAGGTGTTTGGGGAGGAGAATTTGATTACAACTATATCTTTCAAAAAAACCGGTAGTCTTACAGACAAAAAATTATCTTCTATATGTGATTATATAATTTGGTATGCAAAAAATAAAGACAAATGCAAGTTTCGATCACTGCTGACAGTGCGGGACATATCAGACGAATCATCAGCGTTTAGATATTTCTGGGATTTTTCTGGATATGTCGTTACAGATAATCAAGCAAAACAATTAGGAATTAATCTTGAAAATAGATTACGTGCACAAAGCGTAACTCTTACATCACAACATGAAAGCAAGACGAGATTGGGAAAATGTTAAGTTCACTGCAAAAATCACTATCCGCTCGCCGCTGATCACTAATCACTTTTCTCAAGTCCGCATAAAAGGCGTTGACGTGTTCCACCCCAACACCGGGGAGATCCGTTCCGATGGGCCGGAAGGAATCGCCTGTTGGTTGAGGGAACCTTTGGTTCCCACGACACCGATTATAACGAAGAAAGTTTCTTTGTCCGCCACGCCTATTTCCTGGGGGCAGGCGATCCCTACGGTTCCCTGAAAACCAGCCTCAAGGCGGAGATCAACGAGGACGCCTGGGAAAGCCTCCACAGCGATGTTTCCCGGTCCTTTGAAAAGCCCGCTTCCGGCCGCATTGCAGTCAAGGTGATCAACCACCTGGGTGACGAGGTGATGTCGGTGATCAATGTAAAAAAGGCATGAGGCGGTAAAACTGTTTCCAGAGCGGTGAAGGAACAGTTGGAGTTACATCACTCCAGAAAAAGATTATCAATGCCTAAATTCGAAAATATTAAAGATGATACTGATCGTGGAAACGTCAACCATATTATCACAGAAGACCTTGAAGCCGCCTGGAGCGATAGGGGTGGAGGTATTCAGGAACATTCCCAGTTTCAGGAAGAGTTCTTCCCGCCCAGCTTGTGTACGTAAACCGGCGAACGTGTCTTTATTTGCACGCATTACGGTACAGAACGGAGAAGTATGGTGATTTGTAAAACCCCTCAATGCGAATCCAGTGGAATAGTAATCCTGAAACAGGCGCCGCCGGGAACCGGTTCCGCGGCGATTTTCCAGCCATAGGAATCCGCCACCCGTTTTACCACGGCAGGGCCGAGGCTCATGCCTTGTTCCCGGCGGCGCGGGCCTGCATTGAGGCAGGAGAATCCCGGCCGCGGCCCGTACTGATGGCCACTTTGACCACCATCTTGGGCCTTATCCCCATATCTTTCTTCCCCGTCAATTCGGCCGTCATGATTCAGCATCATAATGTGAACTTCATTAGCGCTCATTTTGTAAAGATTTGCTTTGAAAAGTGAGTTTTTTTCTTTATATTTTGTTCTATGACCGTCAATGAGCGTATCAAACAGGCTAGAGAAATCCTCAAACTGTCCCAGGCAGAGTTTGCCCGGGCCATTTTCATCAATATAATGGGAAGCAACAACCGGAAGGTGAATGATCGGATAATCCGGTAAAGAACGTATGTTTTTTAAGATACCCAATGAAAAGTTCCAAAGGATGACTGCTTTATTCGTGCCGAAGGGGTTTAATACCCCGTCCTTCAGGGCGGGGTTGTTGATTTATCGTTAAGCAAGTATTGCGTAGTTTTTCATAATATGGTTAATATAGAATATTCCGGGTTTTTGTAGGGGGATGAGCGTGGCAAATAGAGAACTGTCGAAATATCGTGTTCTTTTTCCCATTGGCGCGAAGTTAATCATAATCATATTTATCCTGCTTTTGGTATCGCTGGGGGTCCTTACCGTACTGGTTTCGGTGATCAGTACCCAGGACGTCAGGCGTACCGCCGAAGACAATAACTTCACCGTTAACCGCCGGGCAGGTTCCCAGGCGGAAAGTTTATTCAGATCCATTCAGTCCGCGGTGTTCATGTACCTTGAAATAATCGATCTTGACCGGGGTATCGCAAACCGCAATCCCGATTTTGACAGCTATTTTTTCGGCCGTAACCGGAATATAGCGGCCATAGGGGTAAGAAGCGGCGCGGCCGGCTGGGTTGTTGTTCCCAACGATCAGTTCTTTATCGCCAACAACGCGGACGGCGAAGGGGTGAATGCCTGGTTCTCCTCGAATTCCGGCCTGTTTGTCCCGGCGGAAGGCAAAATACGGTTCTTCAACGCCTCCCCGGATTTCCGCATTCCGCTTGTCGCCATGATTTTTCCCCGCCAGGGCGTCCGGGGAACGTCTCCCGACGCCGTCGTGGTCCTTTTTTCCCCCGAAGAGCTTTCCGAATCCTTTGGAACGGGGGCCAACTCCAGTTTCATGATCGATGAAGACGGCGAACTCCTCATTCATTCCGACGGCGATCTGGTGTTCGGGGGCGCGAATTTTTCGGCTCTTCCCGTTATAAAGACCATGAGGGAAGAAGGGGACAATAACCGTCAGGTTTCCTTTACCGATGCCGGCGGCGTTGATTTCTTCGGCGCCTATTACCGCATTCCCGGAACGGACAGCGTTGTCATAACCGTTATTCCCCACAGCGCCGTCTTTGAGGCGGTACGGAGCATTACAAGGCAGAACATCTACCTTACCGTGGCGGTGCTGTTTGCCGCCGTCCTTTTTGTCTGGTTCTTTTCAAAAACCATAAGTACTCCGGTAAGGGCCCTGGTTGACGCGGCGCTGCAGATAGAGCAGGGGGAATTCGGGCTGACCCTTGAACCCGGAACCCGTGACGAGATCGGCCTTTTAACCGAAAGTTTCGGGAAGATGAGCAGCGCTCTGGGCATATTCGGCCGTTTTACCAACAAGGATATCGCGGTCCGGGCCATGAAGGGTGAAATCAAACCCGGCGGGCTTTCAAGGCACGCAACGATCTTCTTTTCCGATATACGCGGTTTTACGGAAAAATCGGAAAATTTTACCAAGAAATTCGGGGAAGAGGCTTCCGCCAGGATAGTCGCCTGGCTTAACAGGTATTTTACCCGCATGGTGGACTGCGTTGAAAAGACCAACGGTGTTGTGGACAAGTTTATAGGCGACGCCGTTATGGCCCACTGGGGAACGGCCTATACCGCCGGTACTCCCGAAGAGGACGCGTTCAACTGTGTAAGGGCGGCCCTTATGATGCGCCGGGCGCTGATTGAACTCAACACGGAGCGGGGCAGCAGGGACGATCCTGAAATACGCATAGGCTGCGGAATCAATACGGGGGTTGTTACCGCGGGCCAAATCGGATCCGAACAGCGCATGGAGTATACCGCCATCGGGGATCCCGTGAATTTGGCCAGCCGTACCGAAGCTCTTAACAAGCCGCTTGGAACCGATATCCTCATTACCGAGGACACTTGGAATCTTGCGGGAGACAGGTTTATCACCGAAGAAATGCCCCCGGTAACGGTAAAGGGCAAGGAAAAACCGGTGAGGCTTTTTGCTGTGGTTAACTTCAGGGACACAGAGGAAGGCCCCCGGACATTGGCGGAAGTGCGGACCCTTTTGGGAATTTCCGCGCCCGATATCAGCAAGGTGGACACGGATGCGGAAGAGAAAAAATACAAGATTCAGGGCGGCTGATCTTTTTATCCTTGTTTTTTGTTTTGCGGGAGCCTTTGCCTCGGGGATCGCGTTCTGGCTGGAGTACAACCGTACCCTGGTCAAGCTTAACGAAGCTCCGGTGGGGACCATTGTCTTCAAGAACCGGACCGCCCACCGGAAAATCGAGGATCGCGTGGCTTGGGACAGGCTCAAGCAGGAATCCTTGGTGTATAACGGGGATACGATCCGCACGGCCGAAGAATCGCAGGCTGTCATTACCTACCGTGACGAAGTTACCAGTGTCAGCCTTTCGGAAAACACGCTGATACAGATTTTTTATGATGATAAGCTGGGCGCCCGTATTGATTTTGCCCAGGGTAATCTTGATGTAAGCTCCGGTTCCGGCGTCGTATTGATTTCAAACGGAGTCTCCGCCGTTGAGGTGCGGGGCGGAAGCCGGGCCGGTTTGAGTCAGGGCGGGGATGGTTTCGGCCTTTCGGTCCTTGAAGGCCGTGTCGATCTTGACGGGTCCGAAGTCGAATCGGGCGGGGTGCTTTTCTTCCATAATGACGGAACGCCGGATACCGAACCCCTTGTCGCGGTAACTTCTCCGGGAACTTTTTCCCGCGTGTACGGCGGGCCCGGTGAAAAGGTTCCCGTTGGTTTTTCGTGGAATACTTCCAACTTCTCAGATGAAACCCGCGTTATTGTTGAAGTCGCCGAAGACAGAAAATTTTCCCGCGTCGTCGAAACGAGGGATGTAAGGGGCGTTTCATCGGTATCCGTTCCCCTTGAAGCCGGTTCTTTCTGGTGGCGGGTTTATCCGGCGGAAACGGGCGGGGGGCCCGTGAGCCCGGTTTATCCTTACGGGGCCATAGAAGTTCTTTCCCGTAATCCGGCAACGATCATCTCTCCTTTGGGCGAAAGGGAATTCGCCCTGTCCGGGGGCGTCCCGTTTTCCTGGACTCCTGTGGAAGGCGCGCGGGGCTACCTCCTTGAAATTTCGGCCGGTGAAGATATAAGTAATCCTGTCGTGTCCCGTCAGGTACAGGGGACATCCGTGGTGCAGAACGGGCTTGAAAGCGGCCGCTGGTACTGGCGGGTCACGCCTGTTCTTTCGGATTTTCCCGGCGCGGGACCGTCCGCCGCGGTTTCTTCCAACGTCGGTGGCTTTACCGTAGGACCAGGCGGCGCCCCTTCCGTTCCCCGGCTCAATTCGCCTTTCCAGAACGGAATTGTCGGCATTGAGAATCCCCGGTTATTGTGGAGGTATGACGCCGGCGTTTCTTTCTGGACCGTGGAACTGGCGGACAATTCCCTCATGTCAAGTCCCATGGTAAAAGGGAATACGAATGTCAACTATTATGTTTTGCCGCCTTCGGTTCTTGAAAGCGGCCGGACATATTACTGGCAGGTTACCGCCAACGGCGAAGGCGCGGCTTCTTCTTCCGAAGTCAGAAGTTTCACCGCGGCGGAAAACGTCTGGGAGCAGCGCCCCATTTATCCGCCGGATAATTATTCCCTCGCGGCGGGTGAACTTGGCGGGCTTGAGTTTACCTACAGGTCCGGTGTGCCCGGTCAGAATTACTTCCAGGTTTCCTCCGGCAGTGATTTTTCAGTCCTCGCGGTGAATGAACCCGCCGATGCCTACGGCTCCATGTTTATTTCCGGTTTGGGGCCCGGTACATGGTACTGGCGCGTTTACACCGGCACGGCGGCCGGGCCGGCGGCTTCCCCGCCAAGGCGCCTTAATCTTGTCGCGGGTGACAGGACGCCTGACGTTACCGTTCCCGCCCGGCTTGACCGGGGAGATCCCCTTTCGGTAAGCTGGAGCGCTCCCGGTTTTGATTCTTACCGCTTTGCCCTGTACAGGGGGGAAGATGCACTTCCCCTTGAAGAACGCACCCTTGCGGATACGTTCATCACCATTCCTACCGCTTCTCTGGAGCCGGGGGAATACACCGTCGCCGTCCGCGGGTTTAACCCCGAGTCGGTCAGATCCGCCCGGATAGCCGGAGCCGCCGCGGAAGAACGTTTCATCATCGCGCCTCCTCCTCCGGTTGAAAGAATGGAACCGGTGATCACCCTTGCCCGGGCCGAAGTTCCGCCGCCTCCGCCGCCGCCTCCTCCTCCCGAGCCGGAACCTTCTCTGCCTCCGCCGCCTCCTCCCGAACCGGAGCCGGAACCTCCTCCGCCCGAACCTGAACCTGAACCTGAACCGGAGCCGCCACCGCCTCCTCCTCCCGAGCCGGAACCTCCTCTTCCGCCTCCTCCCGAGCCCGAGCCGGAACCTCTTCCGCCTGAACCTGAGCCGGAGCCGGAACCTCCTCCGCCTGAACCGGAGCCGCTTCCGCCGCCGCCTCCTCCTCCCGAGCCTCCGGCGCGTGATTTGACCCGTACCGCGCCTGACGGAACCGTTTCGGGAAATTTTCCGCCTGAAGGGTATGTCCTTTCGGCGGTCCAGCTCGCCGGAGTCAAGTCGGTTAATTTTGTCTGGGAAGGAAGGGCCAGGGCATACCGCTTCGCCCTTTACAGCGCCGGCGGCGAACTGATCGTTCCCCCCGCAGACGTGGGATCTCCTTCTTACCTTCTGGAGAACCCCGGAAGACTCTCTCCAGGTGATTATATATGGCAGGTGTTCGAAAGCGGCTCCCGGGGAAGATGGAGCGAATATCCAAGTACGGCGAACCGTTTTACCGTAATCGAAGGGGCCCTTCCCCTTAAGACAATACCTGCAAATGATCCGGGGGTTTTGTATGGCCGTCCTTAGGCGAACAGTTTTTTTCCTCTGCTTTGTCGCTGTTTTTTCCCGCTTCGTTACGGCCCAGGAAGCGGGTGAAACCCGTGTAATCAAAAGAAACGGGGAGTTTCAGATATCCCAGATTATTGTCTTTCCCGCCGTTCCGGACGCCCTGTACTACACGCTTGAGTTTGAAAAGTTTGAGGAAGGCGTTTTTGTTCCTGTTGACGCGCTTACCGCCGATGAAACGCGGGTTGAGGTTTTCCTTGGTTCCGGTTCCTACCGTTACCGGATCACGTCGTACAACAGGATGGGCCTTGCCGAGGGGCTGTCGGACTGGCAGGAGTTTCAGGTTCTTGCCGCGGTGCAGCCTGAAGTTGAAAACTACCAGCCTTTTTACGGTCTCTACTACGACATAGCCAAACCGGACGGGACCATTACCGTCACGGGCCTCAATTTTTTCCCCGAGTCCGAGTTCGCCCTGGTAAAGCACCGGAGGAATTTCGACTGGTCGGGAATTGAGCTGTCGGTGCGCAGGGACGTTTTGCGTCCCGACTCTGTAACGGTAGTGGACGGCGGCCGGGCTGAACTTCTCTTTAACCGCAAAACGTTAAGGAAGGACATGTACGACGTTTTTGTCCGTAATCCCGGCGGGCTGTGGGCTTCTCTTGGCAGGGTGCAGACAGGCTTCAGGAAGGGCAATGATTTTACCGTGTCGTTCGGCTACGCTCCCCTTATAGCGGCCTTTGACTATCAAAATTCCCGGTATAGGTATATGAGCCCGGCTCTTTTGAACGAACTGTATTATGCCAGTTATGCCGGTTATCTTGGTAATGATAGAAGCCTTAACAGTTTTATGGGGAGGAGCATGCGGCAGAAGGTGGATCTTTTTAATCCCGCAGGCGCCTATATCCGGACTGCATGGCTTCCCGTTAAAACCAAAATAGGGCTCTTTGGCCTTGAGGGGGAAGTTGATTTTCTGGGGGACAATGAATGGCGTATGACCAACGACGGCCCGGGAAGTTTCTTCTCGTATGTATCGGCGGCGTATGCCAATCTGTTGTATCAATACCCCCTGACCGACAGATGGCAGCTTAACGCGCGGGCCGGCGCCGGCGGCGGCGCGAATTACCATTACGAAAAAAGTCCTAATGACAAATTTGTTGATGCTCTCATGCAAAACATGTTTGGGTATGATTATTCAAATTTGCGGGACGTATCCGATGACTCCTGGGGGCTGCTGCTTAATTTCGGTTTTTCGGCGCAGTTTTTTGCCTGGAAGAACCTGTTCTTTGAGGCCGGGATAAATTTCCAGTACATGCTGTCGGTCTATCATTTCATGATACGCCCGTCCGTGGGCATAGGGTGGCAGACCGGGAGATGGGCGGAATCCGCCGAAGTAAAAAGCGCCATTAAACGGGGGGAAGATCCTTCGGTCCCGGTTACCGACAAAATAAAGGACGAGTACACCCTTTCGGCGGGCTGGGCGCCCATGGTTCCGTATTACGGCATCAACCGGACGGAGGGGGCCCACATGGATTACGCCGACTCTTTTGCCTTTATTCCCAACGGCTACGGCGGGTCTTATATGGTGTATCAACAGGCGCCTTTGTACGAAACCTACAGGCCTCCCATGACGGTTCTGCGGCCCTTTAACCCCGGCGGCTTTTATCTTCGCGCCGCGTATATTCCCTACAGGTGGAATAAAGACAGGCTGGGCCTGGAATTCAACCTGTATTTTCTTGAACACCTGAACAGGGAGGAGTGGGCGGAGGATTACAGCGAAGTATCCATCATGAGCGCCGGATTTTTTGATATTCTGTACCAGCGAATCCTGACGGAATCCCTGCGTCTTAACGTACGGGCGGGAATCGGCATTTCGAATCCCTATGATATTGGTGAAGATAACGGCGATCTTGAAATTCCTTTTGCCATAAACACCGGTATTTCGGTACAGTACTTTTTCTGGAGGAGCCTGTACGCCGAGGCGGGACTTGACTTTACCACTTCCTTTGGGAAGAAAATTCACGGCATATTTAGGCCCACTCTGGGCGTAGGCTGGCAGTTCGGGAAAAACGCCGAAACGGGCCTGCGGTAAACGCGCCGGCGGCCCTGTCCGGGCGCTTCACAGGATCTCAAGCAGCGGCCGTGTCCCCCTCCAGTCCAGCATGTTGGCGGCGTACTGTTTTACAAGCAGGCGGGGCGGAAGGAGCATGTCGAATTTTCCGGTAAGGGGAATTTGATCCGCCTGTACGGGAAAAGGGGGCGCATCCGGGGATGCAAGGATGTTCCTCAGTTCCTCCCGGAAGCGGGGAATGGGAAGGGCGGAATCCACGCGCAGCGCAAAGTCGTTTTCCCTTACGGCGGAACGAATGCCCAGCGGCGCGCGGAACTGTCCGGCCTGTACAAGAAGGGTAAGCGTCCGCATGGCCCGGCTTCCAAGCCAGGGGAAAAAAAAGAAGCTGCCGCCTGAGCCGTTCCTGTCCGCGCCGTTTGAGATGCCTTTGTCCACGCCGCCTGGCGCCGGTACAAAGAGCGGGCCTGAATCCTGTTCCCTGAAAAGGCGGCGGGCCTCATCGAGGCGGGAACGGGCGGAAGGGAAAAGATAGGGATAGCCGCCGTCTTCCTCTTCCTCAAGGATCTCCTTCATGCGGCGGGCCACACGGTTGTGTGTTTCCTGTCCTCCGCCCCGCCAGACGCGGACGCTTCCCGCCTCGCCGGGGACGACCCGTATTTCGCGGCGGCGGGGATCGACGCTTTGTACGCGCCTTGATATTCCCCCAAGGATGATGCCGCTTCCCACCGGGGGAAGGTAATTCACCTTTCCCAGTTCACGTTCCCCCTCCAGGACGCGGTATTCGGCGCTGCCCGTGAAGATCGAATAAAACGAGTAGTGGCCGGTGTAACGTTCCCCTTCGACGCCCAGAATCAGGGCGCCTTCTTCCGTTTCTTCGATAACGCGGGAAGCAATAAGGCTCCCGGTGAGTTCTTCGAAGTCTTCGCCGCTTACTCCGGCAAAACAGGGGAACGAGAGTATGAGGCCGGAAAGCGCCTTTTTTGTGTGTTCGCCCCGGGACGCAAGGACGCTCAGGGTTTGATGGCAGAGGAGGCTCAACGGCAGGGGCTGTTCCGGCGCGTCCTCTATCCATTTGTCCCTGAGGTAAAGTTCTATAACGGCAATGGTTTTAAGAAGATCCCACGGGATACGCGCCGGGCCGCATCCGGCGCGTTCCTCACGCCTTTCCTCAAGGAACGTGAAGTAGATTTCCGCCGTGCCTGTTCTTCTTCCCGAACGGCCCAGCCGCTGGACAAAGGCGGAAACGCCGGCGGGCGGCCCTATCTGTATGATGCGGTCCAGGGACCCCGTGTCTATTCCCAGTTCCAGCGTGGCGGTAGCCACTGTGGTAACCGGCCGGGAACTTTCCCTGAGTTCGCGCTCGGTTCTCTCGCGTGTGTGCGCGGCCATGCTGCCGTGGTGTACGCTGTAAAGGTCTCCGCCGCGCCGTTCCGCCGAAAAGGCGCGCAGGGCGGCGGCGGTCTCTTCGGCTTCAAGGCGGCTGTTGGTAAAGATGATGGAACGCTTTCCCCTGGTTTCACGGTACAGCGCCCCGTAATAATCCTTTTCCCCGCCGCGTTCCGCCTGAAAATAATCAAGCCCTATGCGGAGGCGGCGTTTTGTTTCCCTGTCGTCTACAAGGACGGCGTTTTTTTCGCTTCCGGCGGAAAGCCAGCGCATGGCTTCTCCGTAATCTCCAAGGCTTGCCGAAAGTCCTATGCGACGGGGTTCCCCGCCTTTTTCCCCGGCGGCGGCCCTGATGCGGGCAAGCTGGCAGAGGATCTGGCTTCCCCTGTCGCTTCCCATAAACGCGTGAACTTCGTCTATGACAACAAAGGCAAGGGCGGAAAAGAGGAAAGGTATTTTTCCGGGATTAAGGAGCAGCAGGGCTTCAAGGGATTCAGGGGTGATCTGCAGAATTCCTTCGGGATCTTCAAGGAGCTTCTTCTTGCCGCTTTGCGGCGCGTCTCCGTGCCAGCGCCTTAGGGGTATTCCCGCCCGCGCCGCAAGCGGATGGAGCCGTTCCGCCTGATCGTTGATAAGCGCCTTGAGCGGGCTGATGCACAGGACGCTTATTCCGGGGGACTGTGCCCCGCCGCCTCCCGCCGCCCCGTCCCCGGCTTTTCGCCGTACAAGGAGCGAGAGGATGGGGAAAAAGGCCGCCTCGGTTTTTCCCGAAGCGGTGGCGGCCGCGATAAGGACGTGTCCTTCCCCGTCAAGAACGGCGGCGGCGGCCTTTTCCTGTATGTCCCTCAGGGCGCCCCACTTTTTTTCGTAGATGTATTCGCGTACAAAGGGCGCAAGGCGGGAAAAAGAAGACATTCCTACGCTTCAAATTCCGCGTAACCCGGATCTCCGGGGCTGCCCTTTACCCGGTAGCCGTCGCGGTACACCATGGTGTCGAAGCTCAGGCGGGGATCGTCGCGGAGTATACCCAAAAGGCCAAGAAAGTCCCTTGCGATTTCCCGTGGGGTAATAAATTCTTCCGCACCGGGAACGGAAAAGGCGAGGTCTATAAACGCCTCTATTTCCCGGCCGCCCAGGGAACTTTCGTATCCCCAGTGGCCTGAGTGTATGTCCCGGAGCCGTTCCAGAAGGACGTGAATTTCCTCCCTGGCAAGAGGGGCAAGTTTGAGTACGGGGCTTTCGGAAACGGAGTATCCCTCCCTGGCGAAGCGGTTGTCTTCAAGGCGGCTTTTGAGCGCGGGGTAGCTTGCAAGCCCCCTCCTGTCGTCTTCGATAAAGCGGGGGGTTCCCGACATGTAGATTCCCATCCGTTCGGTTTTTCCCTGCATGGCGTCGTTGAACATGGTAAGGAGCCTTTCGTAGTTTTTTTCCCTGGACTGCCTGTTGGTGATCTTGTAGAGGTTCACCCCTTCGTCAATAAACACAAGGAGCCCCCGGTATCCGGTACGGGAGGCAAAGGCCCCCAGCAGTTTGAGATAACTGTACCAGTTGTCGTCGGTTATGATTTCTCCCGCGGGGAAAAAGGCCCTGGCCTCGGTCCGGGTGGAAAATTCACCGCGGAGCCACCTCAGGGCGGCGTTCTGCTTTTCATCGTCCCCCGCGGCAAAAGCGCGGTAATAGCACGCGACGGCGGCGGCAAAATCATAGCCGTGCGCCATTTCTTCCATTTCGGCAAGCGTTTCAAAGATGCGCCGTTCAAGCGCGGGGGAAAAATCCCCCAGAGACGGGCCCGCTCCGCCTCCCGGTTCCGCGCCGTCCCGCGCCAGTTCCATCCGTATCGAATTGATCCAGCGTTGAAGGAGCGGTTCAAGCGCCCCCCCGTCCGGCCGCAGTTTGGTGGAAAGCCTTCCCGCAAGTTCCCGGTAGGTTTCAAGCCCCGCCCTGTTTGAGCCTGAAAGCCGCTTTTCCGGGGAAAGATCCGCGTCGGCTGTAAGGAAGTTGTTTTCCATTGCGTAGTTTCTGACGGCCTGAAGAAAAAAGCTCTTGCCGCTGCCGTAGCGGCCCGTAATGAAGCGGAAGACCGACGCGCCCTGTCCCAGGTTTTCAAGATCGCGGAGTATGGTTTCAAGCTCCCGTTTCCGGCCCACCGCGATGTATTCAAGGCCTATGCGGGGCACCACCCCGGCCGAAAGCGAATTAAGTATTGCCGTGCTTATCCGTTTTGGAATATCGTTCATGCCGCTCCGTTTCCGTTTTAAAGAGACGATCCAGTTCCTCCCTGTATTCTGCCTGAATTTCAGGCCCTTCGTCCATGACGTTAACAAGAAGATCCCCAAAAAGATCCCCGAAACGCGCGTTGATCCCGTCTATAAGAAGATCCGGCATGATCCCGTTCCGCCTTGCGAAGGCCCAAAAATCCGCCCTGTTCCCGCCGCGCAGAATGGAAAGGGCCGTTCTTTCGGTTTCACTTAACGCCGAAAAAAAACGGCCAAGATCCGGCCGGGCCTCTCCCGGTTCCGGCGTCGGCGGTTCTGCCGGCGGAGGCCGTACCGGCGGCGTTTTTTGTTCCGCGCCGGATGATTCGGTGAACTGCGGTATTACAGAAAATGGCGGTATCACCGTAAACGGCGGTATTTCGGCGGGCGGGTCTTCCCCACGCGGAGGGCCAGTGACGGGCGGGGCAAGAAGTTCCCGAATCTCCTCCGATTCCTTTCTGAGTCTTTCAAGCCGTTCGGGCCGTACGTGCTGCCTGGCTATGGGGATCACCCGGGGCTGTAAAACGCCGCCAAGCGCCCCTTCGGCTATGCTTTTCCACGGTTCGGCAAGCGGCTTCCGGTTTATCCCCGCCTTAATGCCAAGGCGGAATTCCAGGTGGTTCTTCAGCGTCTCAAGGAATTCCAGAAGGGGCCGGTGGCGGGAAAAGGAGATCCATTCGGCGGTATACGAGGAAGATCCCGCGCCTCCCAGCCCGTCAAAGGCGTCCCTCTTTTCCCTGTGCGATCCGGGAGGATAAAAAAAGGTAAAAAAACGCAGCCTGAAATTTTCCCTGAGGAAACGGTCTACGGCGTTAAGGACCTGGACAATTTCTTCCGGGGCTTCGCCTGTCAGGATCCGTATATCCTCAAACCTGACGGCGTTGTTCCCGTCTATAAAGCGGCTGTGGATATGGAGATCGGCAAGAATGCCGGGAACGCCTCCGCCGCCTTCCGTGTTTTCCGCATTTATGGAAGGAACAAGGGGAAGGAGGAGGGGAAGGGCATCACCCTCGATTTCGTAGAGCGCGGCAAAATCAAGGAGCCACGCGGGGAAATACCCGTCCATTCCGGGAAAATCTCCCCGGTAGCCTGTCCAAAGTTCAAGGAGTTCCCGGAAGGCCGCGATCCCTTCCCCGCCGCCCATGGCGAGTATGAGTTCGCGCGCGTAAAGGCGTATGTAATCTTCCCCGGCCGCGGGAAGGGGGCCGCCCGTTTTCCCCCGCCGCCTTACTTCGCCGCGCCAGTAAAAAAAATAGCGCGCCTGTTCCCCGTTAAGCGAATCAAAGGAGGGGTCCCGGCGGAAAGATCGCAGGGGAACATAGGGCGATTTTTCTCCCGTGTCGTTGATACGGGAAAGTTCGGTGAGCAGGTCCGCGGCCGGGAGTTTTTTGAATTTCACCCTGTCCGAAAAGAGGACGATACCGCGCCGTTCCGGCGAGGCGTCCAAAGGGCAGTTCTCAGGCGGGCGGGGGGGCCTCAGTATGGTCCGCCGTCTTCCGCCTGTCTCAGCCTCCTTTTCTCCGCGCTGTTTTCCGGCCGGTTCGGGAAGGGGGAGGGGAACATTCATCCTTCGTACCAGGTATTTGTCAAGCCGCTCGTCCCTGATGCCCAGCATGTTCCGTATGCCGCTTTTAAGCCTCATTCCGCCGCCCTTTCCCCCGGAAGCCTCAAAGGGATCGGAAAAAATTCCCAGGACAACGGGGGCGTTAAGCGCAGGCGGCTGCCGCGCGGAAAGGGTGTACAACGCCTCGTCCGGGGGATCTTCCGGTTCAAGCAGCACGACAAGATCGAAACCTCGGGGGTTTCCGGCGGGATCGCCGTAAAAGGCCATAGTTATACGGGAAGGGGCGTTTTTGAACGCGGGCAGCTTCTGGAGGTACAATTCGTAACAGGCGCGGTCCGCAAGAACAAGCGCCGTTCCCGTTTCGTTTGAAAGATCCGCCACAAGGGAGGCCAGGCATTCAGCCTGTTCCCGCCGCCCACGAATGACGGCGCCGCCTGAAAAACCAAAAAATCTCAGGAACGCTACATGGGCCCTGAAAACGTCCGTAGCCTGAAAAGATCCGTCTGTTTTCCTCCCGCTTTTCCAGAGCTCCGTTTTCCACTCAAAGGGAAGAAAACCCGCCGGCCCGTTTCCTTCCCGGAATATGATGTCCGCCGGCCCCGGCTTAAAGCTTGCAAGGGGAATTCCCCCGGCGTAGTACCCCAGGGGAAGAAGGCCGGCTTCCTCAAGGTCTTCTCTCCGCGCCCACCTGTCGTCAAGGAGCACGTACTCCCTTTCCATGAGGGCGGAAACCTCGGGGGCCCGGTAGCGCCTGCCGCCGTATTTCAGGGACGGAAAGGCCCGCACGCCGGCGTCCGGGACTTCCGTTTCCTCCCGGAGCGGCGCCTGTTCCGCCGTGTACACAAAGGAAAGGGAGCGCGGCGGGACAAACAGCGATTCTTCCGAAAAATAGCCTCGGAGTTTTGCGTCGCCGAAACGGCGGACAAGATCCCGCCGGGCGTCAAAGAAACGGGGAATGTCTTCGCCTCTAAGGACGAGTCTTCCCCGGACGGTTTTTCCGTCAGGGGAAATGTCTCCGGCGTTCCGGGGGCCCGTCCCGGCCGGGACGCCCCAGGCAGCAAGAAGTTCGTCCATGGTTTTTCCGTCCATTATTTCATGGACAAAGCCCCGGCAGTAGCGGTGGCAGGGAAGATCTTCCAGGGGAAGCCATGAGGCCGGATCGCCGTCTTCCCGTATTTCTATGTATACAGGCTCGAGGGGAACGTCCCTTTCCCCGTTTTCCCGCCCGCGCGGAATTCCCCCGGCGCCGGGCACAAGCGCAAGTTCCGTAAGGCGGTCTTCGTTTTCCGCGGGAAGGGGAGGCGAAACGGCAAGGACATAATCGCCGCTTCGCAGAAGCGAAAGCAGCGCCCTGCCGCGGATGATCTTTTCTGCAAGCGGATGCCCTTCCGCCCCGGGCAGACGCCACACCGTGTCTCCTTCGCGGAAAAAGCCGCCGCCAAGATCGCGGACGCCTTTGGGAAGTTTCCGTATAAAGGTTCCCTTTGAGTATTCAAGAATAAAAAAAGGCCTGTCGATGATTCGATATGGACCGCGGGGTGATGTCACGGAACAAGGGGGCTTTTCAGATCCCTGTCGTCAAGCACTATCACCACCCTGCCTTCGCCCAGGAGCCGCCTGTTTGATTCGGAAGAGATGATGGCTAGACTGTCTTCCCTGTCGATGATGTAATCCGCGGGCCGTCTGCCGAAGATCCCGCGGGCCAGGATGCGCAGGGGATTACCGCCGACAAGGCCGGCTATTTCCCCGGTCAGCCCCGAAGGGGTTTCCCGGAAGACGGCCGACTGGGGCGCGTAGCGGACCATGGTTTTAAGCGAAGGATCAAGCATGTTCCGCTCGTAGATGAGGTTCATGTCCGTATCCCAAATTTTGGGAAAAAGGCAGGGCAGCGGCCGCTCGCGCCTGTTTGTTCCGTGGACGGGAAGCTCCTCCGCCGCGATGATGATGATCCCCGTGTAGGCGGGAACGGAGGCGGCGGCAAGTACGTGGGGAATTTCCGCCTGACGGCTGTGGCGCATCAGTTCCGCGCTGAGCCCCGAAAGGCTGAGGAAATAGCGGGACAGCATTTTTGACAGATCGGTGGAAAGGGAAGGGGGAACCGTCCGCGCCCCCAGCGCGAGGTTTTCCGCCTTCGCGAGGCTGTATTCCCCCCGCCGTATCAGATCCTCCAGTGTGGAAGATGAATCAACGGGAAGGGAAAGAATGGCCGGCCTTAGGAGCCTTAGGTATTCGCCTTCCACAATGGCCTCTGCCTGAAGCCTCCCCGAAGGCAGTTTGATGCCCGCCGAGGCCAAATCCAGGGAAACCGACGCGCTTATCTCCATTGCGTCCCATTCAACCGCCCCTTCTATGTCCACCTCCGCCGCGGCAAGAGCGGCCGCCGCAAGGAGAAACGCGGCGATGCACATTTCAGGCTTTCGCCCTGTAATCCGTTTCATGATTCCCTTATCTTATCGGTACTTTGAGGGATCTTCCTTCGCGGAGAGTTCCGTTTAATTCCATGCCGTTTGCCTCCGCCAGCGTTTCGGGATCAACCTGGAAGGCAATGGCTATGGCCCAGAGCGTTTCGCCTTTTTTGACGATATGGTTTCCCCCAAAGACAAGTTCTTCCCCGCCCCCGCCTCCGCCGCGCCGGTAGGGGTCCACGTCCCTTAGCGCGGGAATGCGGATCTCCTGTCCTATTTTAAGGTAACGGGGATTAAGGCCGGGATTGGTGTCCCGTATGAGTTCGACGGAAACATCGTAGTGACGGGACAGGGCGGAAAGCGTATCCCCAAAGCGTATTACATAGTAGTAATAATTGATGAATTTCAGATCCTGCCGTTCCAGAACCGCCGCGACGGCTCCGGCGTATTCGGCGGGCACCTTGAGCATGTAGTTCCGGTCGGGCGGGGTAATGCCCCGCAGAAGCTCTCTGTTTCCGTTTCGCAGCAGTTCTTTTTCCATGCCGGCCGCTTCCGCTATGATGTCAAGATCCGCCGTCCTGCCGGCGGGAACCCTCGTCCAGTCGGGCCCCTCGGGCCACGCGTCAATGCCGAAGTGCCTGGGATCGGACAAAATGCGGGAAACCGCTATCAGTTTGGGAACATAGTGCACCGTTTCGTTCCGCAGTTCTCCCCGGCGGCACAGGGTCCAGTAGTCCCGTATCCCGGTACGGCTGACGACGCGGCTTACCCCTCCAAGGCCCGCGTTATACGCCGCCAGCGCCAGGGCCCAGTCTCCCAGCGAACGGTAGTTGTCTTCCAGCTTGGCAAGGGCCCCCTGCGTCGCCTTCCAGAAATCCCGCCGTTCGTCCATCCACTCGTTTATCTTCATGTCAAAGGGCCCTATGCTGTTCCGCATGAACTGCCACAGCCCCATGGCCCCCGATCTGCTTGTGGCGTCGGAGAAAAAGCCCGATTCAATTACCGGAAGATAGATGAGTTCGGGCGGAAGTTTCCGCGCGGCAATTTCCTGCCTGATAAAGGGAATAAAGAGGCCCCCCCGTTTTATTACGGAGTTAAGCCAGGCTATGCCGCCGGGGCTTGTGTACTGGCTGATGTAACGCTGCGTCAGGGGATCTTCCAGGCCGGAAGCGGCAAAGGGCGAAAGGGAAGAAGGCTCAAAATCCGCCGCGCCCGCCTTTCCGCGGTCCCCGGCAAGGCGCGCCGGCCTCAGGTAGGGGGTTTTTCGCAGGGGCCTTTCCGCGGGAAGAAAGGCGGAAACCGCCGTTTCCGGGAAAAGAACGATCTCCGGAATCATCTCCTGCGCCCCCGTAAAAACGCCGGGAAGAAAAAGGAAAAGCGCCGCCGCCGGCAACGCGCGAAACCGCGCCGGAATCTTCATGTATGTTTCTTCCTTTGAGCTTGTTCCAAAACCCGGTTGGTTTTGGAACAGCCTCCTTTGCCTAAAATTTTTCTCCGTAATATACGCCCGCCCATTCCCAGCGGCCGTGTATTTCCGGGTCGGCGGGAAAGTTTACCTTGCGAAAGTAGAAGTACCACAGTGAAATGTACTGGGACCAGCCCCAGGTCCTTAAATACGCCTCGTTCGCGTTGGAACCGGCGTCAAGACTGTTCGCGTAGGAAATACGGTTTCCCCGCATAAAGTCGGAAAGGTTGAATTCGGCCATGCCCGCGTCGTCGGTTTCTTCCTGCCCCCAGGTACGGGCGAAAAAATTCACCTTGGCCCGGTACTGCCAGAGCCGGGCGCTGTTTCCCCCGTCAAGGGCCGCCTTGATGTTGTCAAGAAGCGCGTTGAGGTTTTCAAAGGTCCAGTCCCTTGGGGAATTGTTGAAGTCGACAAGCTGCTTCGCGTAGTTGTCCGCGTTGGGAAAACCAGGAATGTTGGTTCCTATATAGGGAAGGTAGCGGGTGTAGGCCTCTATTGCCTTGTCCCATTCACCCGTTTCCTCATAGGCCTTTCCGAGCATGAAAGTGGCCGTTCCCATGTCTATTTTTTCGGGAAAGCGGTCAATCAGTTCCTGGTAGTAACGGACCCTCTGCCCGGCCCCGTCCGAAAGGTTTATCAGCTGTTTAAGGCAGATGAGGTGTATCGATTCGCCGTTAACGGTAAGATCGGGATAATTTTTGATGATAAGCTCGAAAAACCGGGCCGCGACAGGCAGCGCGTCCTGTTGCATATACGCGTAGGCCGTCATCAAAAGGTAATAGCCGTTGTAGGGATCTCCAGGCCGCGCGCCGGTCCATTCGCCAAGGAAATTGATCAACTTTCCGTATTCTTTGAGCCTCATGTAGCTGTTGGCGATTTCCCGGACTACGGCGAACTGGTGTTCCCCGGGCCCCTTTTCCTTTGCAAGCAGGACAAAAAGATCATGGAGGGTCTCCCGGTCCTGCCTGTCGCCCGTAATATAATACGGATCGATTTCCGCCTTTTCCCTTCCGGCGCAGCCGTTCCAGAGGCAAAGAACGGCAAAAAGGGCCGCGGCAGGAAAAAAAACGCTTTTTCTGTTCAGCTTCATCGTATACAACCGATACTATCAGTGGTCTCCTCCCGTTGCAAGGGAGGGTGGTCTGTTATAATCTATACATATGGACTTCAACGTTCCCCGCCGGACCGCCGCGCGGTTACTATTTATTATCGGTTTTCTTTTCATGTTTCTTGGGAGCGCTTTTCTTATTGGTTCAATGGCAAATATTTCCAGTATTTCCGTGCTCATATCCTTTGTTTTTGTGCTTCTGGGCGTTTTGTGCGCGGTATTCGCCCTCAGGCTTAACGGCCGTTCCCTGTACCTTTTTTTTGCCGCTTTTTTTCTGCAGATAGGGTTCTTCCTCCTGCTTTCGGCCCTTGCCATTATTCCCGTTCCCTTCTCGCGGCTGTGGCCGCTCCTTTCGGTCTTTGCGGGATTCGCCCTTTTTCCCTCGGGCTGGCACCGTTACGGGCGGCTGAGGGGCAATTACATTGTTCCGTCGCTTTTCTTTGTGGCGCTCGGTTCGCTGCTTCTTGTCTTTTCCCTGGAACTGGTTGACTTCTCTTTTGCCCAGTTTATGCTGAACTGGTGGCCCCTGCTTCTTGTACTGGCCGGATTTACCCTTGTGCTGATTTCACTTGGCACCAAAAACAATTCCGGGGACTCCAGACGGTGAAGATTCCGGCTTTTTTTGCCGTTCTGTTTTTTTTTATTCTCACGGCCTGCGGGAACCGGGAGGCCGTCCGGACCACTCCGCCTGAAATCCCTTTGGGAAGCGGCGGTGAAGGCCCGCCGGCCGAATCAGCCGGACGGCCCGCGGGCACGGCCGATGAAATAAGGCGCCTTACCGAGGCAGGCGTTCCTTCTTCCCTGCTCCGCTCCGTGGAGCTGATACGGGCCAGGAACCTCGAGGCGACCGAATTCGGCCGGGTAATGAACGGCGTCAACGCGGCCCTGCTCCGCGCCCTCTACTCCGATCTGCGTCCGCCGCTTCCCGCCGTCGATCTTCCCCAGAGCCACGCCTATGCCCGCATCCTCCGTGAGGCCGGACAGGACGGCTACACTCCCCAGCCGGATTCGGCCGATTACCTGCAATGCGTTCTTCCCTTTCTGGCCCTTACCGCCGAAACGGCGAAGGAACGGCTCGAGGCCGCGCTTCCCGATCTCAGGCGGGCCGGGGGGCTTAACCCTTCCTCTGTGCTTGCCCCCTATTTTACAGGCGTTGTGTACGAGCGGACGGGGAATTTTGCCGAAGCCCAAAAAGCCTACGCAAAAGCCTGGGAGCTTTCTTCCGAGTGTTATCCCGCCGCGCTTGGCTTGATACGGACACTCGACAGATCGGGCCGCAAAGAGGAAGCCAGGCGCATGCTTTCTGATCTGGTAATAAGCTACCCCGACAACATGGGGATAAAGCGCCAGCTTGCCGTTTTCTATTATGAAAACAGGGACTGGTCCCGCGCGGAGGCGGCCATCGCGGAAATTCTGCAACAGAACAGCCGGGATGGGGAATTCCTCCTTATGCGGGCCCATGTCCTTGTGGAAGAAGGCCAGGCCCTTCAGGCGCAGGCCCCCCTGGATCTGTACGCGTCGGGCAATACGGCCAACAACAGGCTTTACCTCTTCCTCCGCGCCCGTGTTCAAATGGAAGCCTACCGGAACCGGGACGCGGCCCTTAACTACATCCGTTCCATGCTGAGACTTTCTTCCGTTGACGATGAGGCCACAGTGTATGCCGCCCGGCTCCTTATGGAATCGGGAAGAAGCGAGGATCAGAGTGAAGGCCGGGAACTGCTTTCAAGGCTCCTCCGCGCTCCTTCTCCTTCCCTTGCCGTTACAAGCCTTGCCCTCAAGGATGCGGTGCGCCGGGAAAACTGGCGGGAAGCCCAGGGCCGTCTTGCCCGGCTTCTTGATGAACGGCGTTCTTTTGAGGATCTGCTTGACGCCTACACCGTTGAACGGGGGCTTGGAAACAGCGCCCGCGCCCTTGCCTACGCCCGGGAGCTATACGAACGCGATCTTTCCAGCGACGAAGGGATCATTGCCTATGTTTCCGCCCTTGTCGACACGGGCCGGCAGGAAGAGGCGGCCCGCATGATAGAAAGCCGTCTTTCGGGCGCCGCCGGGGGAACCGTTAAAAGCAGGTATTACTACCTGCGCAGCCGCACCCGGACCGGGGAAGAGGCGGTAATGAGCGATCTTCGTTCCAGCCTCTTTGAGGATCCCCGCAATGTCGGCGCCCTTACCGCCATGTTTGAAATTTATCACCGCCGCCGTGACGAAAGGCGGGCGGTGTACTACCTGAAACAGGCCCTGGCCCTGGCCCCGGATAATCCGCAGCTCAGGCGCTACGAGCGGGAATATTCCGGCGCCCTGAATTAGGGCAGTATTCCGATGAAAGTAAACGCCGGCGTCCTGTTTTCGTATGGAAAAAAAAGATCCCCGGTGGTATAGTGGATCTATGGATACAAGGAGCCAAAAAACCGAATGAAAAAATACGTATGTGACGCGTGCGGTTACATCTACGATCCGGAAGCCGGCGATCCGGGCGGCGGCGTAAAACCCGGAACTTCCTTTGACGATATTCCCGCCGGCTGGGTCTGCCCCCTCTGCGGATTGGGCAAAGACGCTTTTTCTCCTGTCGAGTAGGCCGGTATGCTGTCGAGGGCGGATTTTATTTTTACCATAGGCTACGACGGCCCCGCGGCGGTGGTGGACAGCCAGGCGAAACGCCGCTACGGCTCCCTTTCTACCCGGGAATTGGCCGAAAAGGGCCTTTTCCGGGCCGCCTACTGCTCGGCGGTCTGGTCAAAGGACCCCGGGGAAATGGAAACGCTGGTTGAACTGTACAACAAGGCGGCCGGAACATCCCTCGGCGTGTCTTCGGCCCTTGACCGTCTTTTCGGCGTTTTCCCCGTCGAGGTTAAAAGGGCGCTTGTCATCTAGGCGGCCCAGGGCATCGGCGTTTGCTTTTTTACATGGTACATACCGTCAAATTAGCGGGATTTTGAAGAAAATTCACCACAGACAGACACGGACCAACACGGACAAAAGATATATTTGAAACTACAAGTCCGTGTTGTCCGCGAAGGCGAACCGAAGGTTCGTTGTGGTTATAATTCTTGACATTCGGTAACTTTTCGAAGATTGAAAGTAAACGCCGGCGCCCTTCCCGCAGTCCTTTCTCTGTACACAAATCCGCAGCATAGTGGTATACTATTATTATGAAAAAAGCGGCGCGCCCTGCCGTATATGTGAAAAAAATCCCTGAATTTGTGCCTCAATTCATTGCGGTTGGCACGGTTTTTGCGCACACACACTACTCACCGCCATTTCCCTCAAAAAAATTTGCCCCGAAGATCTTTTGGGGGCGGCCTGGAGGAGTAAGGTATGAAACGCATGTCAATGTTTTTTGTGCTGTCCGTCCTCGTGTCCGCCGCTTGCAAGATCTCCGGCCCCGTATCTGTATCCACACCCGTTACCGTTACCTTTAGCGGCAACGGGCATACCGGCGGCATGGTGACTCTCTTGGCGTTATTGGGTCCTGCCGGCCTGCCCATGCCCATGCCCGCCCGGGGAAGCCTCGTAAAGACGGGATATACGTTCCGGGGCTGGAATACCCAGGCAAACGGGTCCGGCGCGGACTACGCCGCGGGCGGTTTCTACTCCTTCGCCGCCGATACTACCCTCTATGCCAAGTGGAAGGCCGACTGGACCGGTATAGCCGGAACGGCCTCCACCTTTGGTATTTCCTTGATCGAAGGCATTGCCTACGGCGGCGGGAAGTTCGTTGCGGCCGGGGCCAACGGCAAAATGGCATGGTCCGCCGACGGGCTAACGTGGACCGGTATCGACGGAACAGCCTCCACCTTTGTTAGTGATACCATCTACGGCGTTGCCTACAGCGGCGGGAAGTTCGTCGCGGCCGGGGCTTACGGCCACATGGCCTATTCCAGCAACGGAGAAACATGGTTTCCGGTTGGTACATCCACCTTTAGTACTACCTGGATCAATGGCATTGCCTACGGCGGCGGGAGGTTCGTCGCGGCCGGGGAGAGCGGCAAAATGGCCTGGTCCGCCGATGGGGAAACGTGGAATGCGGTCGTTACATCCACCTTTAGTACTACTGCCATCCAGGGCATTGCCTGGGGCGGCGGGAGGTTCGTCGCGGTCGGGTATGGCGGTCACATGGCCTGGTCCAGCAACGGAGAAACATGGTATCCGGTTGGTACATCCACCTTTAGTACTTCCTGGATCTATGGCATTGCCTACGGCGGCGGGAAGTTCGTCGCGGTTGGAGAGCACGGCAAAATGGCCTGGTCCGACGACGGGGAAACGTGGAATGCGATCGGTACATCCACCTTTGGTACTTCTATCATCATGGGCATTGCCTGGGGCGGCGGGAAGTTCGTCGCGGGCGGGCAGAACGGCAAAATGGCCTGGTCAACCGACGGGGTAACGTGGACCGGTATCGACGGAACAGTCTCTACCTTTGCTAGTGATACTATCTACGGCATTGCCTACGGCGGCGGGAAGTTTGTTGCGGCCGGGTATGGCGGCAAAATGGCTTGGCACGAGTACCCATAGGTAAGGAAGAAAGACGGAGCCCTTCCCGCAAACGGGCCGGCGCTTACGGGAACCTCTGGAAACTTCGGTTTTTGCTCTCAAGTCCTTATTTCTCTTCTTTATTTTAACTTCGAATTCAAAACAACCGCGGACGACGCGGACCAACGCAGACAATATATACATTTGAAGCTAAAAGTCCGGTTTTGTCCGTGAGGGCGAACCGGAGCTTCGTTGCGGTTAATACCGGCTTTGTCCGTTCTGTCCGTGAGGTCCGTGGTTATATTCTGAATTGCCGCCCGCAGCCCTTTCTCTGTACACAAAACCCGTGGTATGTGGTATACTGTATGGTATGAAAAAGGCGGCGCGCTCTGCCGTATATGTGAAAAAAATCCCTGAATTCGTGTCCCATACCGCTGTAGTTGGCACGGTTTTTGCGCGCTCTCTCTCTCATAATACTCACCGTCATTTCCCTAAAAAAATTTGCCCCGGCCTTTGGGGCGCCCTCAAGGAGTAACGTATGAAACGTTTGTCGGTGGTTTTTGCGTTGTCCGCCCTTGTGTTTGCCGCCTGTCAGGAACCCGGTTCCATATCCGTACCCGTTACCTTTAGCGGCAACGGGCATACCGGCGGCATGGTGGTTCCCTCGGCGCTGTTGGGTCCTGCCGGTATATCCATGCCCATGCCTGTCCAGGGAAGCCTCGTAAAGACGGCATATACGTTCCGGGGCTGGAATACCCAGGCAAACGGGTCCGGCACGGACTACGCCGCGGGCGGTTCCTACGCCTTCGCCGCAGATACTACCCTCTACGCCAGGTGGAAGGCCGACTGGACCGGTATAGCCGGAACGGCTTCCATCTTTGGTACTTCCCTCATCCTTGGCATTGCCTACGGCGGCGGGAAGTTCGTTGCGGTCGGAGAGGACGGCAAAATGGCCAGGTCCGCCGACGGGGTAACGTGGGATGCGGTCGGTACATCCACCTTTGGTACTTCTACCATCGTGGGCATTGCCTACGGCGGCGGGAAGTTCGTCGCGGTCGGAGGTTTCGAAATGGCTTGGTCCGCCGACGGGGTAACGTGGTCTCCAGTCATTACATCCACCTTTGGTCCTTCCGGCATCAATGGCATTGCCTACGGCGGCGGGAAGTTCGTCGCGGTCGGGTTTAATGGCAGAATGGCCTGGTCCGCCGACGGGGTAACGTGGTCTCCAGTCGTTACATCCACCTTTGGTCCTTCCATCATCCAAGGCATCGCCTACGGCGGCGGGAAATTCGTCGCGGGCGGGGATGGCGGCACAATGGCCTGGCACGAGTACCCATAGGGAGGAAGAAAGACGAAGCCCCGCCCGCAAGCGGGCCGGCGCTTACGGGAACCTCTGGAAACTTCAGTTTTTGCCCTCAAGTCCTTTTTTCTCTTCTTTATTTTGACTTTGAATTCAAAACAACCACGGACGACGCGGACCAACGCGGACAAGATATACAGATATACATTTGAAGCCAAAAGTCCGTTCTGTCCGCGAAGTCCGTGGTTAAATTCTTACATTCCGGTTCCGTCCGCGAGGTCCGTGGTTAAATTCCGAATTCCTGCCGGGCAGGTTTCGGCCATTGACCATCTTCCCCCGCGCGTGGTAATCTGGCAGGACAATCTTAATCCTTAAAGGAAGCCATGATATGAATGTATTTTTTCCTTTTCTGCTTATGGCCGCTCCGCAGACGGCCGAAGGCGGGGGTCCTACCCAGTTTATTACCAGCCTTTTGCCTTTTGCGGCGATCATAGCCATCTTTTATTTTCTGATCATACGTCCCCAGAGCAGGAAACAGAAGGAAACCAAACGTATGCTTGACGCCCTTAAAAAAGGCGACCGCATCGTGACCATAGGCGGCATACGCGGGGTCATACAGAGCGTAAGGGAGGCGACCGTTATCGTCAAAGTGGACGACAACGTCAAGATCGAATTCAGCCGCAGCGCCATTTCCACTGTCGAAAGCGCCGCGAAAGAGCCTGAAAAAATCGAAGAAAGCAAAGAAGAAACCCCGGCAAAGGACGCCTAATGAGTAAACGCTACCGGTTCGTTATCCTTCTTGTGGTGATGGCGGTTTGTTTTGTGTTTCTCTTTCCCAGCATACGGTGGTATTTTCTTGTGCCTGGGGAAAAAAAGACCGAAGCCCTCCAGTCGCGCGAGCAGATAAAGATCGCCACGTCCCGGCGGGCGCAGGCGGATCTCCAGCGGCTTTTGACCCTGGCGGGGACGGATGGCGATACGCCTGAGGATCTGGCCTTTTTGGTTCCACAGGCGCGGAAACTTTACAGGCGGGCAAAGGCGGACGCGCCGCAGCCGATGAACGCCAAGGCGGTGCTTTCCGCCTTTTCCGGCAGAAACGAGGCCCAGGAAGCCATAGAAGCAAAATACCGTGACGATATTTTCGCCCTGAAGAACCTCCAGAAGAACGCCGTTCAGCTTGGCCTTGATCTTTCAGGCGGCCTTTCCGTGATCCTTCAGGTTGGAAGGACCCTTTCCAACGATGATCCGGAAGACGCGATGAACCGGGCGCTGGAAGTCCTTAACAGCAGAATAGACCGCTTCGGCCTTACCGAGCCTGTAATACGCCGGCAGGGGGCGGATCAGATCTACGTGGAAATTCCCGGCGCCGCCGATCCTGAACGGATCAACTCCATTATCATGGGAAAGGGCGGCCTTGCCTTTCATCTGGTTGACGGGGAAGCGACGGACGCGTTTGCCGTCTACTACCAGTCGCATTCGGCCGACACGTTTGACGGCGAGGGGAACCTGCTTTCGCCGTCCGTTATTCCCGCCGAAACCATGGTTTTGGGGGTTTACGGCAAAGACCGTTACGGCCTTGACGAATTTTCCGGGCGCTATGTTGTGCTCAGGAAGGAAGTCGGCCTTGACGGGAACCACATCAGGAGCGCGACGGTGGAACGCGACCGGGACGGAAAGCCCGCCATTTCCGTTATGCTTGACGGGGAAGGCGGGGACATCTTCTACAAACTTACCTCCGCCAATGTCGGCAGGCAGCTTGCCATAGTGCTTGACGACAGGGTTAAATCCTATCCGAGCATAGAAACTCCCATCAGGGACACCATGCAGATAACCGGTTTCGGCGGCGAAGAGGCCTCCAACCTTGCCCTTACCCTCCGTACCGCCGCCCTGCCTGTAGAACTGGAAGTCGTCAGCCAGCAGAGCGTCGGGCCTTCCATGGGCGCGGATACCATACGCCAGGGGCTGTACGCCCTTGTGGGCGGCATTATCGTAGTGCTGGTTTTTATGCTGGCTTTTTACCGGGCGGCGGGGATCAACGCCGTTGTGGCCCAGCTTCTTAACTTCTACATCATGTTCAGCATCCTTTCGGCTTTCAATTTTACCCTTACCCTGCCGAGTATCGCGGGTTTCATCCTTACCATAGGCATGGCGGTTGACGCCAACGTAATTATTTTTGAAAGGATGAAGGAAGAGCTCCGCCTTGGAAAGGGCAGAAAGGCGGTGGTGGACGCGGGCTTCGACAAGGCGTTCTGGGCGATCATGGATTCAAACATCACCACGTTTATCGCGGCGCTGTTCCTTTCACAGCTGGGTTCAGGCCCCATTCAGGGCTTTGCCGTGAGCCTTGCCATCGGGGTTTTCTCTTCGGTCTTTACCGCCCTGTTTGTTTCGCGGCTCATCTTTGATTTCGGCACCGACGTACTGCACAGCCGGCGGGTTTCTGTGGGCTGGTTTTCCCGCCGGAGTGCCGGCGGGGCGGGGGAGACTGCGTAGATGAAGATTATCCGTTTTTCAAGGCTGTTCCTTGCGACGGCGATCTTTTCGGCCGTCCTTATGATAGCCGGCGTCGCGGGGTACATTATTTTTGGATTCAACCTGGGCATTGATTTTCAGGCCGGGCTCATACAGGAAGTTCAGTTTGCAAGGCCCGCGTTCAATGTTACCTATTCCGGCCGCGGCATTGCCGGCATTTCCCTTGACAGGGAGGGCATAACCGTAACCGTTTCGCTTTCCGCCGGGGAAGGCGGCCGTTATGCCTTTTCCTACGCCGAATACGGTACCGTTGCCACAATCGCCCGCGCGCTGGGCGGGGCGGTGGAGGGGCTTGACGTTTCCCTTGCCGGAAACGGGAATGAATTGTCTTCGGGCATTGTGTATAACGCCCAGGGCAGCCCCCAGCTTGGAAGCGAACCCTATACCGTTCACTGTCTTCCCTCCGACGGCTCTGTGGTTTCCATTCAGGATGTCCGCGGGGCCCTTTCCGGTTTTGAACGCACCGTTTCGGTACAGCAGCTCGGCGTTCCTTCGGACAGGCACTACATGATACGGCTTGAAAGTTCCGGGGTGGAGACGGAGCAGGCTGGCGTTCCCGCGGACAGCATTATCGCCGCCCTTGAAAAAAAGTGGGATCTGGTGGTGATACGTTCCGACTTTGTGGGCTCCCGTTTTTCAAAGAACCTTACCGATCAGGCGGGAATACTCCTCTTTTTTACCCTTGTGCTGATCCTCGCCTATTCTTCCATACGCTTCAAGCCGCAGTACGCCATAGGCGCGGTGCTGGCGATAGTCCACGACGGCCTTGTCATTGTCGGTTTTGTGGTGTGGACCAGAATGGAATTCAACACAACCACCATAGCGGCGATTCTTACGATTCTGGGCTATTCGATCAACGATACCATCGTTATTTTTGACCGTATACGGGAAACCCGCCGCATCTATCCGGAAGATTCGTTTCTTGACATACTCGACCGTTCCCTTACCGAAACGCTGGGGCGGACCATTATTACCACCCTTACCACCCTCCTTGCGGTTGCGTCCCTTTACATCTTTACCCGCGGTTCCATGCAGGATTTTGCCCTGACGCTGCTTGTGGGCATGGTTTCCGGCGTGTACTCGACCATATTCATCGCCTCGGGTTTTGTGAATTTCTGGGAAGTGCGGAAAAACAGGCGGGAGAAGAAGCGGCTTGCCGGAACGCCGGCGGCGGCAAGGGCTTAACGGTTTGCCGCGGCCCTGCGCCGCGGCCGCGCCGTATACATGAAGGTGATCCGCGCCGCGGTGGCGGGCTTCTGTATGGGCGTCCGCCGCGCGGTGACAATGGCGGAAGCGGAGCTTGCCGCCGCCCCTTCGCCGCCCGCAGGTCAGGCGCCATCCGGTTCTTTCCGGCCCCGCGTGTATTCCCTGGGCCCCCTTATCCACAATCCCGCTACGCTCAGGCGGCTCCGCAATGCGGGCCTTGAAATCCTTGATGAAGAGGACGGCGGCGGGGATCTGTCCGGCGCGGCCGTTATCATCCGGGCCCACGGCATAAGCCCCTCCGCCGGGGATTCGCTTGTACGGCGCGGCGCGCGTATATGCGACGCGACGTGTCCCAGGGTAAAGGCAAGCCAGATGAAGGCGCGTTCCCTGGCCGCTTCCGGCCGCGCGCTTTTTCTTGCCGGAGAGGGGCGCCACGCGGAAATTGCCGGCATACGCGGCTACGCCCCTTCCTGCATTGTCGTGGGAAGCGCCGCCGAAGCGGAAGATGCCGCCGGAAAACTGTACCGCGCCTGTCCTTCCGCCTCCCCCGCTCTTATGGGGCAGACTACCATGACGCCCGAAGAATACACGGCAATAGGGGAAGCGATAGGGAAGTTCTTTCCCGGCCTTGAAATAATCGATACGATATGCGGGGCGGTACGGGAAAGGCAGGACGCGCTTCGCTCTCTCTGCCGTGAAGTTGACGCCGTTATCGTCGCGGGCGGCGGGGATTCGGCCAACACAAGGGGGCTTTTTGCCGCCGCGCTTTCGCTGGGAAAACCCGCGTGGCTCGTGGAAAGGGCGGAGGATCTTCCCCCCGGAATTTTCGAGTATGACAGTGTGGGTATTGCCGCGGGGGCGTCCACCCCGGACGGCGCGCTTGACGAAATTGAACAGGCGCTTATGCGCGGGCCGGTGTAACCGCGGCGCTCAGGCGGTTTTTGCCCGCGCCGTTGAATTGTTTGTTCCGAAAGTATATAGTTGTACGATATTTTACGGGGAGTGCTGATGAAGGCGGTTGAACTTGCAAAAGCGTATGATCCCAAAACCTTTGAGGACAGAATTTACGGTTTGTGGAAAGAATCAGGCTCGTTCAGGCCGGAAAACTGCCGCAACGCGGAAGATCCTCCCTATGTCGTAGTCATTCCTCCGCCCAATGTAACGGGCGTGCTTCACCTGGGCCACGGGCTTAACAACAGCCTCCAGGATATTGTAATCCGTTTTCACCGCATGCGCGGCGGCCGTACCCTGTGGGTGCCGGGCACCGATCACGCGGGCATTGCCACGCAGAACGTGGTTGAAAAAAAGCTCAGGGCCAGGGGAGAAAGCCGCCGCGATCTGGGCCGGGAAAAATTTATTGAAGAAACCTGGAAGGTCAAAGACGAACACCACGCTGTTATTTCAAAACAGCTTGCCAGGCTGGGGGCCAGCCTGGACTGGTCGCGGGAGCGCTTTACCATGGACGAAGGCCTTTCCCGCGCGGTGCGCGAGGTCTTTGTCAGCCTCTATGAACGGGATCTGCTTTACAAGGGGAACTACCTTGTCAACTGGTGTTCCTCCTGCGGCACCGCCCTTTCCGACGATGAGGTTGAACACGAAGAATGTGATGCGAAGATGTACCATCTTCGTTATTATTTTGCGGACGCCGCCGGTACTTCCGCCGCGGACGGGGCCGGAGGCGGCGCTTTCCTTGAACTTGCCACTACCAGGCCCGAAACCCTTCTGGGCGACACCGCGGTCGCCGTTCATCCTGAAGATCAACGCTACAGGGACGCGGCCGGGAAAATGGTGATCCTTCCCCTTGCGGGAAGAACGATCCCCGTAGTTGCCGATTCCTGGGTGGACAGGGAATTCGGCACGGGCGTTGTCAAAATAACGCCCGCCCATGATCCCAACGACTGGGAGCTTGCCAAACGGCACGGCCTTCCCATGATCAGCATCCTTACCTCCGAAGGCCGCCTTAACGACGAGGTTCCCGAAAAGTACCGGGGCATGACGGTATCTGAAGCGCGCGAAGAAGTCCTTGCCGATCTTAAGAGGGGAGGGTGGTTCCTCCGCGAAGAGGATATTACCCACGCGGTGGGGCACTGTTACCGCTGCCGCACGGTAATAGAACCCCGCCTTTCGGAACAGTGGTTTGTCCGCATGAAGCCCCTTGCCGAAAAGGCCCTTGCCTCATGGCGGAGGGGCGAGTTTGTGTTTTATCCCCGCAAATGGGAAAACACCTTTCAGCACTGGATGGAAAACATACGGGACTGGTGCGTAAGCCGCCAGCTCTGGTGGGGCCACCGTATTCCCGCCTGGTACTGCGCGGACTGCGGGGAAGTCTCCGTGTCGCGGACGGATCTTTCCGCCTGTCCCCGCTGCGGATCGGCCCGTGTTGAACAGGACCCCGATGTGCTTGACACGTGGTTTTCAAGCTGGCTCTGGCCCTTCAGCACGCTGGGCTGGGAAAACGAACGCTGCGATACGCCTGACTTTACCGCCTATTATCCCACCACGGCGCTTGTCACCGCTTACGACATCATCTTCTTCTGGGTGTCCCGCATGATCATGGCGGGCCTGGAATTCACCGGAAAAGCGCCCTTTAGCGAAATTTACCTGCACGGCCTTGTGCGCGACAGGCAGGGGCGCAAGATGAGCAAGTCCCTTGGCAACGGGCTTGATCCCCTGGAACTCGTGGAGGAATTCGGCGCGGATGCCCTGAGGTTTACGCTGGCCTTCATGTGCGCCCAGGGGCAGGACGTGCTTATCGACAGGGAATCGTTCAGGATGGGATCAAAGTTTGCCAACAAAATCTGGAACGCTGCCCGCTACATACTCATGAACCTTGAAGGAAGGGAAGGCGGAGTGCGGCCGGACCTTCTTCCGGTGGACAGGTGGATATGGTCCCGGCTTAACAGGGCCGCCCGCATCATGGAAGGGGCCTTTCTTTCCTACCGCTACAACGACGCGGCGCAGACAGCCTATGAATATTTCTGGAATGATTTCTGCGACTGGTATGTGGAAGCGGCGAAAATTTCCTTCCGCGACGGCGCGTCGCCGGCCGAAAAGGACAGGGCCGCTTCGGCGCTCCTTGAAGTCCTCGCGGAATCCCTGCGGCTTCTCCATCCGCTTCTGCCCTTTATTACCGAAGAAATATACGGAAAGCTCCCGGCCGTATACCGGCCGGGCGGCCTTCTTGTAAACGCGCCGTATCCCCGTTACAGCGAGGAGCGCTTTGATCCCCAGGAGGAGCGGCGCTTTGACTTCCTCAAGGAAATGGTTGTCATGATACGGACGCTGAGGAGCGAATGCGCCGTGGCTCCCGGTAAAAAACTCCGCGCCTTCTTCCGCCTTCTGCCGGAAGGAGAAGCCGCGCTTGCCGGGCACGGGGAAACGGTGAAGCTGCTTGCCGGTCTTGGGGAATTTGAAACCGCCGCCGGCGGCGCCCGCCCGGAGGGATCCATAGGCGTTTCCGGCGGCAGGGCCGGTTTTGTGTTTGAGGTATTTGTGTGTATCGCGGGCGCCGTTGACACCGAAGCCCTCAAGAAGAAATTCGGGCGCGATCTTGAAAAGGACCGGAGGTTTATAGAGGGGCTCAAGTCTAAACTGTCAAACGGGGATTTCCTCAAAAACGCCCCGCCTGTTCTTGTGGAAGGGGAAAAGGCAAAACTGCAAGACGCCCTTGCGCGGGCGGGCCGTATTGAGGCGTACATCAGGGATATTCCCTAGGGCAGGGGAAAGGGAAGGGATATGACTACCGAGGAGATGCTGCGCCTTAAGGGAACACATCTGGCTCCCTACATACAGCTTGCCACTTCCCTTATAGGCAAAACCCGCGAGGGCGGCGGCAACATGTTCCGCCACCAGCTTGACACCATGGCGACTCTTATAGACTACGGCTATATAGATTCCATTCTCCTTAAGGCGTCTATTGTTCACGATGTCATTGAGGATATTCCCGACTTTAACCACAACCTGCTTCTTGCCATTGATTATGAAAGCCACGCCGTCTACGATCTGGTGCTGGAAGTAACCCGGCTTCCCGGCGAGACAAAGCCCGAATTTTTAACCCGTATCTGCAAAACGGGTTCCCGGAATTCCAGGGTCCTCAAGGTGGCCGACCGCATTTCCAACATGATCTCCCTGGGGTTTGTGGTGAACACCGGCTTCATAGACCGCTATGTCATCGAAACAGAACAGTATGTCTTCCCCATTGCAGAAAAGGCGGACAAGGCCATGCTGGCCGAACTTAAATCCCTTGTGGCCTCAAGGCGGCGTTACCTTGAGGCGCTGGCCCCCGGTCTTCCGGGCCTCTCGCGGTAGGCGGGGAGGCGGGCATGGGCGTGATCATTCTGGCCGCCGTCACTGTTGCGGCGGGCATTCTTGCCGGCCTTGACGCGGGCCGGAAAATAAACCTGCTTCATCCCCTTCCCCTTACCGCCTCCGTGCTTGTCTTTCCGAACGTCGTACTCCTGGGCTGGCGGCTTTACCGGATCATCTCCGCCTCCTTTTCGCCTCCTCTTGCCGCCGCCGTTCTTGCTGTTGCCTCCCTCTTTGTCTTTTACCTCTGGGTAAGGCTCAACGTCTTTCCCCGCAGGGAAAAAAAGGGGAACATAAAACCGAAGTTTGCCCTCCGCGTCATGATGGGCGGGCGCTTCCTCTGCCTCGCGGGGCTGTGGGCCGCCGTCCTTGAAGTTCCTTTCCTTGTTGTCTCGTATGTTCTTCTGCGGGGCGCGGTTCCGGGAGCCGTGTTTATTGCCAACGCCGTTTGCGGAACGGCAATCGTGCTCTTTATACTCTGGAACGGCATGCTGCGGATCATCTTTACGTCAAAAAGGCTCGGGGTATTCTGGCGGCTTTTACTGTTCTTTACCTGGTGGCTTCCCCCGGTGAATATCTTTGTTATCCTCTGCGCGTGCCGCCTTGTGTATGAGGAATACGATTTTGCCCTGTACAAGGAAAACCTCAACAGCACCAGGGCCGATTCGGAGATCTGCAAAACAAAATACCCCCTTGTCATGGTGCACGGCATACTCTTCAGGGATCTGAAATTTTTCAACTACTGGGGAAGAATACCGCGCGAACTTCTGCGCAACGGGGCAAAGGTTTTTTACGGAAACCAGGAAGCCGTGGGAACCATTGCCGCCAACGCGGAAGACATACGGAAGACCATCCTTTCGGTATTAAAGGAAACTGGCGCGGAAAAGGTAAACATCATTGCCCATTCAAAGGGCGGCCTTGACGCCCGCTGCGCCATAAGCACCCTGGGCATGGCGGAAAAGGTCGCGTCCCTTACCACCATCTGTACCCCCCACCGGGGCTGCCGTTTTGTCGACAAGGCCGCTTCCCTTCCCGGCTGGTTTTACCGTTTTATCGCGAACATATTCGACTCTGTTTTCCTCAAACTCGGCGACAGGAACCCCGATTTCTACAACGCCACAAGGCAGTTTACCACCGCGTCAAGCGAGGCCTTTAACCGGGATACGCCCGATTCGCCCTTTGTGTATTACCAGAGCTACATGACTATGATGAAGGGCCCGGCAAGCGATCCCATGCTTGGCCCCGTGTGGCTCCTTATCAAGGCGCTTGAGGGGGACAACGACGGCCTCGTGAGCCTTCCTTCCGCCCAATGGGGGGACTTCCGGGGCGTGCTGGTATCCGGAACGGGCCGGGGCGTTTCCCACGGGGACATCATCGATCTTAAACGCGCCGATTACCGGGGCTTTGACGTAACGGAAACCTATGTAAAGATGGTCCGGGAGTTGCGGGAAAAGGGCTTTTAGGGCGTCCGGCGCTGTGGTACAATTCCATAAAGGGTAAAAGCGCCGGGAATGCCTTTTTCAGGCGGAGGCGCCAGAGGGAGGTACAAAATGGCGGAAACTGGTTCTTTGCGTCCGGTTATCAAAGTTATCGAAGACAAATGCGTTAATTGCCACCGCTGTATCATGGTGTGCCCCGCCAAGATGTGCAATAACGGTTCGGGGGACATTGTCGATCATCACCCGGATCTGTGCATAGGCTGCGGGGAATGCATCTCCGCCTGTACGCACGGCGCCCGCGTCGGCATTGACGATTTTGACGTCTTTATGGCCGATCTTAAAAAGGGAAAGGATATCATTGCCATTGTGGCGCCCGCCGTTGCCGCGAGTTTTGAGGGCGCTTACCTTAACATAAACGGGTTCCTTAAATCCCTTGGGGTCAAGGCCGTCTTTGACGTAAGTTTCGGGGCGGAACTTACCATCAAGTCCTATGTTCATTACATGAAAAAGAAGAACCCCCCCACGGTTATAGCCCAGCCCTGCCCCACGCTGGTTGCCTTTATTGAAATGTACCGGCCGGAGCTTATTCCCTACCTTGCCCCGGCGGACAGCCCCATGATGCACATCATGAAGATGATAAAGCGCTATTATCCGCAGTATAAAAACCACCGCATAGCCGCCATAAGCCCCTGTTTTTCCAAAAAGCGGGAATTTGACGCCGTGGGCCTGGGGGATTACAATGTGGCCTTTACCTCGATACAGAAACACCTTGAAAACGGGGGCGGCCCCCTTTCCAAATACCCCGAGGCCGATTACGATAATCCCCCCGCCGAACGGGCGGTGCTGTTTTCAAGCCCCGGCGGGCTTATGCGGACCGTTCAGCGCTACGACAATGACATCAACAGCCATACCCGCAAAATAGAAGGCTCCCCGGACGTGTACCATTATTTCGCCTTTCTTGCCGACGCCATAAGAAAGGGCAGCGCCCCTGTTTACCAGCTTATAGACTGCCTTAACTGTTCCATGGGCTGCAACGGCGGCCCCGGCACGGGGAACCGGGGGAAACACCTTGACGACGTGGAGTACCTTGTAGAACGGCGGCATCTTGAGATGCGGAAAAAATACCAGCCCGATACCCTGTGGAAGAAGATCTTTGCCCGGAACAAGCTCGAAAAACTCCTTGATTCCTACTGGGAAGAAGGACTGTATACCCGTTCCTATACGGACAGGTCGGCTGTATTCAAAAAGATGGTCAAGGCTCCACAGAACAGCGAAATTGACGCGGCTTTTGTCAAAATGCACAAGAAGTCAAAGCAGGATATTCTTAACTGCGGGGCGTGCGGGTACAAGAGCTGCGAACAAATGGCCGTCGCCATTATCAACGGGCTTAACAAGCCTCAAAACTGCCGGTACTACGTGGAAATTGAAAAGACCATTAAAACCGAAGAGCACACAAAGAAAATGCTTAACCAGGTGTATGATCACACCCTCGAGGAAATGTTCAAGAGCATAGACGGCCTTAAATCCCTTTCGGGGCAGATAGGGGAAACCGCCGACTGCGTTTCGCGTTCGTCGCGGGGAATAGAGCGGATGGTGGACACCACAAGGTCCATTCATACGACCCTGGAGCACAATGCCGAAACGGTGTTGAAACTCAACGCGTCCTCGGCGGAAGGCAAGGACCGCATGCACAAAATAGGGCAGCTGATAGCCGAAGTTTCCGATCAGTCGGAGGCCCTTATAGAGGCCTGCGGGACAATAGGCAGCATTGCCGATGAAACCAGCATTCTGGGCATGAACGCGGCCATTGAGGCCGCCCACGCGGGCGAGGCCGTGGGCAGGGGTTTTGCGGTAGTGGCCGGGGAAATACGGAAACTTGCCGACAATTCCGGCCGCCAGGCCGTTGAAATATCGAATAATCTGAAAAAGATAAAGGAACTTATTATCAATTCAAGGGAATCTTCCGATCATGCCCGTGAACAGTTCGACAGAATGGCTTCCCTTATTGACGCCGTAAAAAACGAGGAACTGCGGATAAAAGAGGCCATGGACACCCAGAACGCCGGAAGCAGCCAGGTGCTCGATTCCCTTGGCGAAATAAACGCCCTTGTCACAAAAATAAGGGACGCCTCCGCCGCCCTTCTGTCGTCGGGCGAGGCGGTTGTAAAAGACATCAATTCCCTTAAATCCATGTCGGAAACCGGGGTCTCCGCCTCCTCGTTTTGAGCGCCGCAATTCCCCCTGGAACGGCATGTTTTGAAGAAAAAATTTACCGCGAAGCCGCAGAAGCCGAAAAAGGAACTTGTTCGGCTTCTTGCCCCGCCCCTAAAAAACGCCGATAAACAAGGGAACCGGGGATTTTTTTGGAGAAAATGTTATACTATATACAGAACATGCGGAATATACGAACAATACGGAGCGGCCGGGGGAACGGCGCTTGCCTTTTTCAACGCCGGCATTCCCTTTTGACAATTTCGCCGCCCCTGGAAAGCAGACGCCGGCGTCCGTCCGGCCCGGCCCCCCGGCGCGTCATGGCCGCCGTCATGCTCGCGTGCGCCTTTTCGGTTTTCGGGGCCTCGTACACATGGAACGGGGGAAACGGCGATGGCGACTGGACCAGTTCCGCCAACTGGGGAGGCGCCACAATTCCGCCGGGTGGCCCCGGATCGGTTTCAGGTACTCCCGACGATGTGATCATTCCTACGGGGATGACTTTTTGGCCTACTCTTGCCGGGGCGGACATATATTTTGGGGATTTAACCATTCAATCAGGCGCTATTATGGATATGAACAGCGTCAATGTTCATATTGACGGGAATCTGGATATCCAGACCGCTTCCGGGAATGTCACTAACTTCGATTCTCTTGAGCTAACCGGCAGCTCGTCGACGGTGCATACAAACGGCGTTTCGATTACAAGCGTAAGCGTTTCCAACGCGGGGGGGGCGGTTCAGCTTGATGATGATTTACATGTTTCCTCATATCTTGAGGTTCCCGGAACGCTTGATTTAAATGGCCATACGGCAGGCGTTGCGGGGGGAACAACTGTTATCTGCAACACCCTGATTGTATTCAACGGCGGCAGCGTTAACTGCGCTGCTTTTACGGCGATGGCATACCTTGACGCCACGGGAGGCGCGGTCATCGCCGCGTCGGGTAATGTAGATATGGGATCGGTGCTATTGGCAAATTTCACCGCTCCCAATTTATGCTCCCTTGTGATGTCGGGCGGAATCCTTACCGTCAATACCGGGATACAAGCGCCGGTTTTGGGGAGTCTTGAGGTAACAGGCGCCGTAGCGCTTGGCTCGCCCCTTAGGCTTGCAAGTGGTCTGACGATCACCTCGGGTTCGCTGACTACAACCGCCGCGAACAACGTCACGCTTGTTGGGGGAAACTTCAGCAACAGCGCCGGCGCGGGCGGTTATGACGGATTGGGAACGCTGACGCTGAACGGGACGGGGCAGACCGTAGCGTCGGGGACGGCAACCACGCTTCCCGCTCTTGATGTAACGGGCGCAACAGGGCCTGTTACCTTTACCGGCGCGCTTACCATAAACAGCATTTTTTCCGTGCCCGCCTCTCTGGTGGTGAATCTGAACGGGAATATCACTGTCGACGGCGGCAACCTGAGCCTTGGAAGTGTAACGCTGGCCGGAACGTCCGTGCTTTCAACCACATCAAGCGGGGACATCACGCTGGGCACGGTGACAAACGCGCAAGCCCTTACCGTTAACGCCGCGGATTCCGTTATCTTTAACGGCCTGGTGGGAGGCGGTACGCCGCTTTCCTCCCTCACCGTAACGGCCGGCACAGTTAACTTTAACAACAGTGTGAATACATCGCAGGCTTCGCCCGGCTCCAAAATACAGGTGACCGCCAATATCATAAACGGAATATCCGGTATGACCCTTGCGGCAAGCGGTACGGACAACGACATTGAATTCATGGTTGATACGATGACGCTTAACGGCATGACGGTGAACGCCGCCCGCGAATTTATTTTAGGGCCGCGGAATCCCTCGGGCGATATTGAATTCGGTGATTCAAATTTTGCAGGGCGCGCCGTATGGTATCATCCGAATTTTGTTCTTCCGGGTACTGCCCCAGGCGTCCGTATAGCGGGAGGAAACCATCACATTCATGTGGCAACGGATTCGGCCATTCCCGGCTCGTATTCGATTAACTATAATCTGGTACTTCAAAGCACAAACGCCATAACCTTGCACAACAATTATACGTCCGTCAATAAAAACCTTACCATGGACGCGGGTACGGGGCCTATAACGCTGGGGGATTCCGGCCCGGTGAGTATCGCGCTGGGGGCGGGGGTCTATGCCGCGGCAAGCCCCGTCGATCTGGGCAACGATGTTACCGTAACGGTAACACCGGCGGCCCCGGCGGCCGGGATAACATTCGGTAACACCATAACCGGGAACACCCATAATTTAACCCTTTTTTCCCGCGCCGGTACGATAACGGTAACGGGGGCGGCCACAGGTTTGGGGACGGTAAACCTTCATGACAACAACCCAGGTTCAACAGGAGCTGTTGCCTTTAACGGCGGGCTTTCCGCAGACAGCCTTGTCACGGTGGCGCAGAACCATAATATTACGCTGGCGGGACCTGTAACCATAACAAACGCGGTAACGTTTAACAACACCGGGACGCTCACGCTTAACGGAGCGGCTGCCATAACCTTTACAGGAGGCGTCACGGCAACGGTCCCCTCAAACGTGACGGTAAGCGGGGCGGTGAACACTGCCGATACCCCCATGATGCTGGGGAACGTGTCTCCCGTGCGCAACGTGGTTCTCGCGGCAAATACAACGCTCTCAACAGACGCGGGTACCGGCGGCAACATCACGCTGGGCCCGGTGACAAGGACCACTTCTGCGTGGCCCCTTACCGTTACCGCCGGTGCAGGGAACGTAATCTTTAACGGTACGGTGGGAAGCGGTGCGGCGCTTGGGGCTGTGGTTGTAACGGCAAACGGCATAACGCTGGCGGCTAATGCCGCTTTTACCGCCGGGGCCATTACAATTAACAACGCCGGGACCTTTACCGTCAGCGCCGGGGCCGCTATCACCGCGGGGGGCATTTTCAGCCAGACCGACGCCTCAGGTCCCGTCAGTATCGCGGCGAATATCAGCGCCACAAGCGGGACACCGGCGAACGCGGTCATCAGCTTTGCGAACACCGTAACACTGGCGGCGGGCGTTACGTTCAGTACGCCTCCTTCAAACGGCTCTCTTACCCTTGCGAAGGGTGAGTCCGGGGGCACGTATCCCCTTATCCTCGAGAGCAACGGCGGGGTCATGACGTTGAGCCAGGGCGCTTCGAGTACGCTGGACGACATTGCCGTCACGGCGGGGAGCACGGTAAGTGTTGCCGCGAGCAATACCGTAGTCCAGGACGATGGCAGGACCTTAACCCTTACAGGAAGCGGGTCTCCCATGACTCTGGTGAATTCCGCGCGGATAAATACTTCCGCCTCTTCCGCCGTCTGGCGTATGGGGACTTCGGGGTCTATTCCCGCAGGCTGGACTAACGGATTTTTCGGATTCTACGGGACGCTGAAACTTGACACACAGGGGTATTTTGCGGGCAATGTGAACCTCGCGGGTGTTTCCGCCGGTCAGAAGTTTACGCTTGATTTTACGGGCGGGCCTTCAATCATGGAAGTATCGGGGAATGTGTTTATAGACGGGGAAGTGCTTCCAACCGCTTTCCCCAACATGATGGGTGATGTTAACACTCTTACTACCCCCGTTACGCTTTCGGGAATGTTGACGGACTTTACCCTGCGGATGACCGGCGCGGGAAACCTTGAGGCAAATCAGCCCATAGGGAAATTTAACGCCGCCGGTAATACAACCATTTTAGGGGATGCCGTTAATGAGAACGACGATATTGTCTTCGGCGGGGATGTGACTATTGAGGCGGGTCACTCCCTTATCGCCGGAAATTCTTCCGTTCACGTTGGCATACGGGCGCTGGGCGGCTGGACGCAGGAGACATCTCCGGACGGGACATTTGTTCACAGAGACAACAGCACGGTAGAATTCGGCCGTCCCAGCCTGTCCGGAAACACCTACACGATACGGGGAAATACCACGTGGCATAACCTGAAGTGCGCGGAAAATAGCGCGACGCTCCTGTTTTCAAATCATCTGCCCGGCAACCACACCCACAGTGTATACGGAGCGCTTATAATAGCGCCCGTTACCCCAAGCAGCCGCATTACCCTTGACAGGGAGAGTGCCGCGGGAACATTTCAGTATCCGCCCCCTCCCGCGCCGGATGGTTTTTTCTGGGTTTTCAATCTTGTGCCCCCCGCGAGGCTTGTAATTGATAACATTATTATTTATCACAGTTTTTCCCTGAGGAAAATACCCGTTCCCCAGAATATCCCGGGCGGAAGCGGCGTGGATGTTAACGCGCAGCCCTACGCCACATCGAGTACCGACCCTGATCCGAATCCAACCGGGCTTCCCTTTCCAGATCCTCCGGCATACAGCTATTTCAATGTAGACTGGTTTGTGCTCAACAGCTTCATCTACAGTTTTACCGAAGATTCGGACCATAACGGCAGAATAGACCGTATCCGCCTTCAGGCGGCCTTTAACGTTACGGACGGACCGGCCGCGTTCGGCGGTTTCGCGGTGGATCAGATTCACGACGCCTTTGGTAATTTCTACGAAGTTGACACCACGAAGGGCTATGGGGGTTACCGCAGGGTTGAGGAAGTTCCGGTATCTTCTTCAACAGATCTGGACTCCATCTATGTATTCCTCAAGGAAAAACCCTATTCCGACGGCCACCTTTCTCTTCACTGGAGGATTGCGAGGAACACCTCGCTCTGGGATCTTTTTTTGGGAAGAACGCTCATAGGCAACGCGGGCATCGACGAGGGGTGGACAACCGACACGGTTCCGCCGCGGATCAACTATGCCCTTGCCGTTCCCGGCCATGACGAGATCTTCTTCCAGATGTCGGAGCCTGTAACGGGCGTGCAGACAGCATCCGTCGACTCTCCGGGGGCAGGGCCCCCAATCCTTTCTCCCCCTCTGCGGAACGTTGGCGGTTCGGAAAGCGAATTTATCATTTCGCTTGCCTCCCCCTACGCAGTTACCGATCTGTATGACGGGACAAGGACATTTACGCTTGTTGATAATCCAATCGCCGACAGGGCCGTTGCGGCGGTGAATTTAAAAGACCCCGCCACCGGCGACCCCTATTACTACCTCTATCCCGTACCCAAGTACCCTCAAACGTACGGGTACGACGACGCCACAGGCGGTTCAGGGGCCTACGCATTTCAGTCCTATGTACAGGTGCCGCCTGCTGTGCCTCCTGCTGTGATGTATCCTCCCAATAGCCTGATATACGATCCGGCGATTTACAACTTCACAGGTGATCCCCTTAAAGACAATCCCTATGTTCACCGGGTTTCGGACGCCCTTGTGTCCGTGACTCCTTCGGGCTCGAATTCGGACCGTTACTTTGTCTGGCCGGTCTGGGCAAGGTATTACCCTCCGGCGAACCCGCTGCCGGCCGGCGGTGAATTCTGGGGGCAGCAGGATACCGACACCGGCATCATCTGGGATTTCAGCGGAAAAAAAGCGCTGGAAGACAGGAACGCCGAAATTCAGGTGCGGATGAGCGGGGCTCTCGCCGCCGCGATGGGTCCGGCGGACGTGGAACTGAAATACGGGAGCAACGTGCCGCTCTGGCAGAGGTATCCCCCGGAAAACAACACCAACGGAAAGGGCAGCGGGGGCCTCTGGCTGCCCGGCGATTTTACAAGGCCGTATCCTGCGGGCTTTGTCAATCTGGTTCCCGATTATTACGCGAGCCCTTCGGCCGGCAAGACGGGATCGTCCGGGCTTTTGTACAACTTCTTTATCGACAAGGATCTGCCCGGATACGAAAGCGTTTCCCGTTTCGATTTCGTTTTGCGCCTAAGCGGAGCCCCGCAGGATCTCTTCGCCGTCCGCCTTGACGCGATGCCCGGCGAGGTTCCTTCCAACTGGTACCGTAAAATACGGCCCTGGAGCTACGACGTTCACAATGTCCGCCTTCAGCGGGGAGGCGTCACCATTCTTAACAACGTCATAAATCCCACAAAGGGCGAAAAGGTTTTCATACGTTACCACCTTGTAAACGGCGGCAGGGTAACGGTTCAGGTCTTTACCCTGGACGGGAACATGATCAAGGTTCTCTTCCGGGGTTCGCGGCCCCAAGGCGAATGGATAGATGTCTGGGACGGGAAGAACAACGGGCAGCGGCCTGTGGCCCGGGGCATGTACTTTGTCCGCGTGGTGGGGCCGGACATAGACGAAATACGGAAAATCATGGTGGTGAAATAATTCCCGATGGAGCAGGACAATAAAAAAAAGGCGGCCTTTGTGGCGGTGGTGGGCCGCCCTTCCGTGGGAAAATCCACCCTGGTAAACAGGATCTGCGGCGGCAAGGTTGCCATTGTAAGCCCCGTGCCCCAGACTACGCGCAGGGCCGTGCGGGGGATCTTTAACTCGGACGAAGGCCAGCTTGTGTTTGTCGATACTCCCGGCCGCCACTCCTCCGAAAAAAAATTCAACCGGAAGCTCATGGAAGTGTCCAACAGGTCCATTGCCGAATCGGATCTTGTCCTCTACATTCTTGACGCCTCCCGCCCGCCGGGAAGCGAAGAGGAGGAGACGGCCGCCCTGCTCGCCGGCCTTTCGGGGTCCGGGGAAAAGCTTGCGGCGGCGGTAAACAAGATAGACGCGCCGGGCGCGGATCCCGGAAGGGCCGGTGCTTTTCTGGCGGAAAAGATCCCCCTCCTTCCGCCAGAGCGTATCTTTGCCGTATCGGCCCTTAAAAACCAGGGGATTCCCGCCCTTCTTTCCTCCCTTTTTTCAATGGCATCACCGGGCGATCTCTTTTATCCCGAAGACGTTTACACCGATCAGGAAGTCCGTTTCCGCATTGCGGAAATTGTCCGTGAAAAGGCGATGCTCCGCCTCCGCGAAGAGCTGCCCCATTCCATCTACGTCGATGTGGCCGACGCCGAACTGCGCGACGGGGGAAAGCGGCTGTGGGCGCGGGTCTTTATCATGGTTGAAAGGGAATCGCAGAAGGGCATGGTTGTCGGAAAGGGCGGGGAGCTTGTCAGGGCCGTCCGCCTTGCGGCGGAAAAGGATCTTGCGCGCATATTCGAATGGAAAACCGATCTTGACATCCGCGTAAAAACATCCCGCGACTGGCGGCACAGCGACGCCGTCCTTAAGCGTATCCTTGAAAGATGATTCCCCTTTGTGCGCCGCGCGGTTCTTTAGGGCGCCGTAAGGAATTTGTCTATTTCCCCAAGAAGTTCAGCGTAGCTTTTCACGGAAGGAATCCCGGGGTTTTCAAGACGTATTTTTTCCGGCGCGCGAAAAAGGCAGCCGGAATCCGCTTCGCCTATCATCGCAAGATCGTTAAAGGAATCGCCTGAGGCAAAGACCTGTATGTTAAGGGATTTGAACGCCTTTACCGCTTCCATCTTGCCGTTTTTCTGCCTGAGCCTGTAGCCCGTGATCTTTCCGTCCGGGGCGGCAAGAAGGCTGTTACAGAAAAGGGAAGGGTAGGAGAGCTTTGCCATAAGCGGCATCGCGAATTCCTCGTAGGTATCCGAAAGGACAACAAGCTGCGTTTTTTCGCGCACGGAGCGGGTAAATTCCGCGGCTCCCGGCAGCGGTTCCATGCCCGCTATTGTCTTTTGAATGTCCGGAAGGCGGAGGGCGTGCTTTTCCAGCAGCTCCAGCCTGAAACGCATGAGCCTGTCGTAATCGGGCTCGTCCCTTGTAGTACGGGAGAATTCGGCTATGCCTGTCGCTTCGGAAAAGGCAATCCATATTTCCGGAACAAGCACCCCTTCCAGGTCAAGACATACCAGCCGCATGGGATACTGTAACACGGGGGAGGCGGAAGGACAAGCGTTTGTGGTATAACACCTATATGGAAACGCTTTCCGTTGTAAATCCGTTCGGCGCTCCGGTGTATTACAGGGACGTGGTGTCAAGCACCATGGACGAGGCCCGCGTCCTTGAAAAAGACGGCGCGCCCCACGGCACGGTGCTATGCGCGGGTTTTCAGGAACACGCCCGCGGCAGCCGGGGCAGAAAGTGGAACGCGGAAGGGGGGAAGAATCTTTTTTTTACGATACTGCTCCGCTACGGCGGGTTTGACGCCGTTCCCCGCTGCCTTACCCTGCGGGCGGGCCTTGCCCTTTCCCTTGCCGTTGAGGATCTTGCCGGGGATTGCGGCGTCCATCTCCGGTATCCTGTCCTTGTAAAATGGCCCAACGACGTTATGATCCCGCTTCGTAAAGAGGGAGCGGTCCTCTACAGAAAGACGGCCGGCATACTCACCGAGGGAAACGGAAGCGCCGTTTTTACCGGGGTGGGCGTCAATGTGGGCCAGCGTGAATTTCAGGAGGAGCTTCGGGACAGGGCCGGAAGCCTTGCCATGGCGTTTGGGCCCTCCTCTTCCCCTTCTCCCCTTGCGATGCTGGAAAAAACGCTGCCGCGCCTGTACCGGGAAATTGAAACGCCGTCCGCCGCGCCCTCCTGGCAGGGACGCCTCAATGAACGGCTCTATCAAAAGGGGATGCCGGTGCGTTTCAGGACCGGAACGGGGGACGCGGCGAAGATCACCGGGGGGGTGCTCAGAGGCACGGGAAGCGGCGGTGAAATTCTCATTGATACCGGGGAAAAAACAGAGTCCTTTGTTTCGGGCGAACTTGAGTTAACGTGAACGGCTTTTCATTCGAAAGTCCGGTTTAATGAACAACCGGCGGGGCAAGGTATGTTCGCAGTTCTTCCAGTCTGCCTATTCGTTCGCCCGGATAATCCGGGTAAAGGCCTGATTCGTCAAACAGTACGCCTTTCGCGTCTTTTTCCAGCGCCAGGTAGCCTTCCACATAGCCCGGCGCATCGTCGACAAAGAGGACAGTGCCCGGCTCCGCGCCAAGGACATCAAGGGCATGCCGGTACGATTCGGGACGCGGTTTTCCCCTGAAGCCGCTCTCTTCTATATCGAAGATCCGGAAAAAGAGATCCTCTATTCCCAGTTTGCCGAGTATGCGGCGGGCGTGAAAGAGGGGCGAATTGGTCAGTATGGCAAGGGGGCAGGGGAGGCTTTCAAGAAAGGGCCGCAGCGCCGGATCGGGGAAAAGGGAATCCGCCTCGTCTTCCGGATGAACGATCCTGTAATAGGCACTGATGTCCTTTAGCCCCTTTTCCGCGGCGAGCCATTCGGCGGTAGTGCCGTAGTTTTTCATGGCGGCCCTGCGCATGGCGGAGGCCTCTTCGGGAGAAACGCCGAGCCATTCCGATGTAAAGGCCCGTATCCGGCGGGATGTTGCCTCCTCAAGAGCGAAGCGGGCGGAATAGAGGGTGTTGTCCAAATCAAACAGAATGTGCGTAATCATGGTTCCTTTTATGTATACTCCATAAATTGACGGGATGTCCACCGATGGGGTATAGTGGAATCATGCTTGATTACCGTTTCATAGTTGACAACCTTTCCGCGGTAATGGCCAATATAGCCGACCGTTTCATGAAGGCCGACGCCCGGCTTGTCGCCGAACTTTACAACAAAAAAACGGCGCTTGCCGCCCGGCTTCAATCCCTCCAGCACGGCCGCAATGTTAACGCCGCGGCCGTAAAGGCGGCGAAGGACGGCGCGGAGCGGGACGCCCTTGTAGGGGAGGGCAAGAGGCTCAAGGCGGATATTGACGTCTGTGAAGCGGAGCTTGCCGAAGTCGAAAAGGAACTCGAGGCCGAGGCCCGCCGCATTCCCAACCTGGCCCATCCGGACGCTCCCGTCGGAAAAGAGGACAAGGACAATCTTGAGGTAAAGCGGTCGGGCACAATTCCCGCGTTCGGTTTCAAACCCGCCGATCATGTCAAGCTGGGCCAGGATCTTGATATTGTCGATTTTGATTCGGGCACCAAAGTGGCGGGAACAAAATTTTATTACCTTAAAAACGAAGGCGTGTTTCTGGAACTGGCGCTGATCCGCTACGCGCTGGATATTCTTGTCAAAAAGGGCTTTACCCCCTTTATTACCCCCGACATTGCGCGGGAAGGAATTCTTGAAGGCATTGGCTTTAATCCGCGCGGCGAGGAATCGAACGTGTACAGGCTTGAAGGGGAAGACGCCTGTCTTGTGGGGACGGCGGAGATAACCCTTGGGGGTTATTATTCGGGCGCCATTATCCCCAAAGAAAAACTGCCCCTCCGCATGGCGGGCCTTTCACACTGTTTCCGCCGCGAGGCGGGAGCTGCCGGGCAGTTTTCAAAGGGGCTTTACCGCGTACATCAGTTCACCAAACTTGAAATGTTTGTCTGCTGCCTCCCCGGCGATTCCGGCCGCCTTCATGAGGAACTCCGCGCGATAGAGGAAGAAATTTTCGGCGGTCTTGACATTCCCTTCCGCGTGGTGGATACCTGCACGGGCGATTTGGGCGCGCCCGCCTACCGCAAGTGGGATCTTGAGGCGTGGATGCCCGGAAGGGCGGGGCCGGAGAGCGGCGGCGAATGGGGGGAAGTAACCTCGACATCGAACTGCACCGATTACCAGGCCCGCCGCCTTAACATCCGTTACCGCGACGATGACGGCAAAAATAAATATGTGCACATGCTTAACGGAACCGCCGTCGCGGTGTCGCGGGCCATCATTGCCCTGCTTGAGAATTTCCAGGAAGCCGACGGTTCCGTCCGCATTCCGCGCGCCCTTGCGCCGTATACCGGCTTCGACAGAATAAGGAGAAAATCGTGATAAAAAAAACGGAGCGTCCCGCCGGGGCGCGGTTTTCCGCCCTGCGCCCTGTCGCGGTTTTTTCCGCGGCCTTCGCCCTGGTTGTGACGCTGTCTGTCTGCGGGAGTCTTGGTTCCGCGCTCAGGGAGCCGGAGCTTTCCCTTGATTCCGTTGAAATGACGGGCATTGATTTCAGCGGCGTGGATCTGCTCTGTAAAGTAAACGTGATCAATCCCAACGCCTTTGACATTCCCTTTCCACAGACAAGCTGGGAATGCCTTATCGGCGAGGATTCCCTTGTCAGGGGAACCATAAAAAACGGCGGCGCGCTTAAGTCCCGCTCGGGTACGGTTGTGGATGTGCCTGTGAGCATGACCTATGAGGGAATCTTCGGGAGCCTTGCCTCTCTTTCAGGCGGCCGCGAGGCGGCTTATACCGTAAAAATCGGCGTTACATTCGCCATTCCCCTGCTCGGGGACAGGACATGGAATTTTGAACATTCGGGCTCCCTGCCTTTGCCCAGGCTTCCTTCCGTCAGTTTCAAGGGGATACGCGTCAGGAACATCAGCCTTTCCCGGCTTGACTTCGAAGCCGAACTTGAAGTGGAAAACGACAACGCGTTTTCAATTAACATCAATGAACTTTTCTGCGATCTTGCCGTGAACAATTCGCGCTGGTTCGAGGGCGGCGTGCCTTCGCCCCTGTCCGTGGCGGCGGAAGGAAAGTCCGTTATTCCCCTTGCCGTTTCCATAGACTCTCTTTCGATGGTAAAGGATCTTACCCTCATGATAACCACGGGAAGGGACGCCTCCGTCGCGCTTGACGGCGCCGTCACCGTGGCGGGGAACCTTCCCGGATGGAGGCCGCTCAGCCTCCCCTTCAGCTACAACGGCAGTACAAAGCTGCGGCGTTGACAAAAAGGCGGCTTTCGGTCAGGATTTCATCATGAACATATCCGTGGACAAGAAGGGTTTTTCATTTTATTACCGCTATTATCATCCCCTGTCCGCGGAAAACGGCCCGGTGTAGCCGGGTTCTTACCCTGTAATCAAGGGAGATTCCGCGGGCGGAGCCCGGGAGTCTCCCTTTTTTTTTAAGGAGCGCATCATGATAGTCGCGATGAAAGAGGGAGTCTCCCGCGGCGAGGCCGAACAGTTCGCCGAAACACTCAAGAAGGACGGGATCGCCGTTCATTTCTCACAGGGGGCAAACCGGATAGTACTGGGCCTTGTGGGGGATACGTCCGCCGTCAACGGGGAAAACCTCATGGCCCATCATCTTGTCGAAAAGGTGATACGGGTACAGGAGCCCTACAAAAGGGCAAACCGGCTTTTCCATCCCGCCGGTACCACGGTGGAAGTACGGACGGCCGGGGGAACGGCAAGGATAGGCGGCGGGACGCTGGGGATTATCGCCGGTCCCTGCTCTGTGGAAAGCCGGGAGCAGATTGTGGACATTGCCCGCGCGGTAAAAAAGGCCGGGGCGGCGTTCCTCCGCGGCGGGGCGTTTAAGCCGCGTACAAGCCCCTACAGTTTTCAGGGGCTCGGGTGCGGCGGGCTGGATCTGCTTCTTGAGGCAAAAAAGGAGACGGGGCTTCCTGTCGTCACCGAACTCATGGGAATACACCATCTGGAACTCTTTGCCGATGTGGATATTATTCAGGTGGGGGCGCGGAACATGCAGAACTTTACCTTGCTGCGCGAACTGGGCCGCAGCAAAAAACCCGTGCTCTTAAAACGCGGGCTTGCCTCGACCCTTACCGAACTCCTCATGGCCGCGGAGTACCTTATGGCGGGGGGCAACAGCAGGATCATACTCTGCGAGCGGGGGATACGGAGCTTTGACAATTACACGCGGAACGTTCTTGATATAAGCGCCGTGCCCGCGCTGAAGAAGCAGAGCCACCTTCCTGTAATCGTGGACCCAAGCCACGCCACGGGCCTTTCCTGGATGGTTCCCGCCATGGCAAAGGCCGCGGTTGCCGCCGGCGCCGACGGCGTCATCGTGGAAGTGCACAACAACCCCGAGGCGGCCCTCTGCGACGGGGAACAGTCCCTTACCCCCGCCGCCTTTTCCCTTCTCATGGATTCCTTAAGGAAATACGCGGATATTGAAGGGAAGCGCATTTCATGAAAAAGATTGAAGAATGTACCGTGGGGATAATAGGACTCGGGCTCATGGGAGGCGCGTTCGCCATGGCGTTTGCCCGCCTGGGTCTCCCCCGGGAACGCCTTCTTGCGTGCGACGCCGACGCCCGTACCCTTGCCTCCGCAAAGGATCAGGGGCTTATCGCCGAAGGTTTCGGCGGCGGGGAGGCCCGCCTTATGCTTCCCCGCTGCGATCTTGTCTTCCTCTGCCTTAACCCCTCTTCCCTTCTCCGTTTCCTCGCCGCGCATCAGGGCGACTTTAAGAGCGGGGCGCTTGTTACCGATATAGCGGGAATCAAGGGGGGCATTGTCCTTGCGGCGGAACAATTCCGCCCCGATGTCGATTTCATTCCCGGCCACCCCATGGCGGGATCGGAAAAGGGCGGTTTTGACAACGCCGGACACTGTGACTTCCGGGGAAAAAATTACATCCTTACCCCGCTTGCAAGAAACAGGAAGGAAAACCTCGCGTTTCTGGAAGATCTGCTCCGCCGCATGGGGTTTGGCCGCGTTACCAGAACAACGGCCGGGGATCACGACGGAAAAATAGCCTTTACAAGCCAGCTCTGCCATGTCATCGCCGCGGCCCTTGTAGACTGCGCAGACGACCCTTCCATTACCCGTTTCGGCGGGGGGAGTTTTGAGGATCTTACCCGCATCGCCATGCTTAACGCGCCCATGTGGACGGAGCTTTTTATTGAAAACAGGGAAAAACTTCTTGAGCATCTCCGGCGTTTCAGGGAAAGTCTTGACGCGATTGGAAGCCTTGTCGCGTCGGGGGACGCACAGGCGCTTGAAAAGATCCTGCGCGGCGTGCGTGAAAAAAGGAGCGGCATGAATACCTGACGGGGAACATGCGTTGTGCCGGTCTGTGGCGTTTGGTAGTATGATTACACTAAAACAAGTGTTAGGCGCCATAAACCCCGAAAAATACCAAAAATTCAAAAAGATTGTATCAAAAAAATTGTTGACATTTGTATATATTTACGTATATACTAATAAATAAGGAGATTAAACAAGATGTTCATAACAAAGGCCTTCAGGAGTGGAAATAGTCAGGCAGTACGTATCCCCAAAGAATACCAAATAGATGGAGAAGAATTATATATAAATAAAATAGGAAATACGATTGTCATTTTCCCCAAAAATGACCCGTGGGACTTGTTTAAAAAAAGTCTTACAGATTTTTCAGATGATTATTTTATAGGCGGGAGAAATCAGCCGAAAATGCAGAAAAGAAAGAAGGAATAGTGTATTTATTAGACACCAATATTTGTATATATATTGTTAACAAACATCCAATCGAAATAGTAAACAGGCTGGAAAAATACCAACCGTCTGAAATTAAAATATCCTCAATAACAGTAGCAGAAATGGAATATGGGGCGTCAAAAAGCAAATATCGAGAAAAAAACAGAGAAGCACTAAAGAAATTTTTGTCTCCTTTTGAAATAATAGAGCTGTTCAGAAACCTCAGTTTCTGAACAGCTTATAAAACGGTTTCAATATAAAAACAGCCGAATTTGCCGCCATTTTGCGGCAAATTCGCCAGACTTGTGAGAGAACCGGAAGGTTATCGAACAAGTCTAATTAGTTTTGATTCTATGGATGCAGAAATTTACGGAATCATTAGAGCTGAATTAGAACGGGATGGAAATATTATTGGACCATATGATATGCAACTTGCCGCGCAAGCCTTGAGGGCAGGTTATGTATTTGTGACAAATAATGTCAGGGAATTCAAAAGGGTAAAAAAATTAAAAGTGGAAAGTTGGATATAGAGATATTGTAAAGCGGGGTTTACGTCGCATAACAGGTCTGTATATGCTCCGCCGCCTTTGGCGGCTCCGGGGTTCCGGCCAGATAGGTCGCTGCGCTCCCACGCCTCCCTCCACCCAAATTTTGCCAGCCCTGGTCTTTGCTGCGCAAAGCTCTCCTCCTGAGCCGCCAAAACGTCGTAAACAGCCGGAACGTTATGTGCCATATTTCTGGAATTTTGTCTCAGAATCATTGAAAATTTAGCCAAAATATATATTGACAGGATGTAAGATGTCTATTAATATAAAAACATGGATGGAAATGTGCCTTTTATTGATAAAATTATCCCTATGATAGTCTCACTGGCATCGCCGGATCAAATTATACTTTTTGGTTCTTATGCCAGAGGAGATAATACTGAAAAAAGCGATATTGATTTATTAATAATAAAAAAGAATTTGAAAAACGGGCGGGAAATAAATAACATTCTCTA
>JAISAQ010000042.1 GCA_031266775.1 Treponema sp. | reverse complement strand
CAAGGCTGTTCCACAATACCGGATCTTGAAACAGCGCCGGGCGAGTCTTGAAATTGTCCTAAACTACTTAATTTTTGTTGTGGGGGGGGGGGGTTAAATATTACCGTTTTGGCATACCGCCGTTCAGGCGCAGCCATGCGGAAAATAATATCTGCCCGGCAATCCCGCCGCCCGCGTGTCCTTTTCATACCAATTCTTGATAAATCTATAGAATATGATATATCACTTTTCCCCCCAAATGTCAAACACCCAGGAGCCCGCAATCCGGGGAATAATTACACTGAGCCGCAGAGAAAGACTTACCTCGAAGCCGGAGAAATCAAAAAAGGAAGAATTCAACCACAGACCTTCACGGACAGAACGGACTTTTTAGTTTCAAATGTATATTTTGTCCGTGTTGGTCCGTGTCGTCCGCGGTGGTTTTGAATTCGGAATTACTGCCTAAATGTTACCGGGCCGGAGTTTCGCGGTATTCAAACTGCACGCTGCCCTCAAACAACACATAACCGCCGCGAAACTCCCCAGCCGGAAACGAAACTTCGTTTCGGTTTCGGCCAGTTTCGTTTCCGGCCCTTGACCTTTTTACACGGCTGCTGCATACTGGAGCAAATTCTGAACACGGATCCATCATGGTGGATTCCAAGGAGACGCCAGAGTGCCCTGCGGAAGAAAACGCAAATTGAGGAAGATTGCGACCCACAAACGCAAGAAGAAGCTGCGGAAAAATAGACACAAGAATAAATAGTCCGTCCATAATGTAGACATACTATGGACAGGCATTAAACAGGGCGCCGGATGTGCCAAATTTCCAGGAAAGAATGGCTAAAGCGGCTCAAGTCTTGAGTAATGTGAATGAAAACGTATTCGACTTCTTCGACTTTGCGGTTAAAACATTCTTTTTTGTCTTCCATTCACGGGCCGGAGGATCTTAAACGCCTTGATTTTGGGGAGTTAAACCGGCTTGCCTGTGAGATACGGGAAGAGATAATCCGTACTGTAAGCAGTAACGGCGGACATCTTGCTTCCAATCTTGGGGTGGTGGAATTGACCATCGCCCTGCACCGGGCATTTAATTCCCCCCGGGACAGAATAGTCTGGGACGTAGGACATCAATGTTACGCCCATAAGCTGCTCACAGGCCGTTTTGAATCCTTCCGGAGCCTCAGGCGTATGGGCGGAATTTCCGGTTTTCCCAAGCGATCGGAAAGTTCCCACGACGCCTTCAATACAGGCCACGCTTCGACCTCAGTCTCGGCGGCCCTTGGTATTCTTGCCGGCGAAAGAATACTGGGAGGGACCGCCAGAACCGTCGCGGTAATAGGCGACGGCGCCCTTACAGGCGGGCTTGCCTATGAGGCCCTTTCCCACGCGGGCCAGCTGGGCCTTCCCCTTGTGGTTATACTCAACGACAACAAGATGTCCATAAGCCCCAATGTCGGAGGGCTTTCCAAGTATTTAAGCCGTCTTTCCATGAAGCAGAAGTACCAGCTTTTCCGCCGTACCTTTGATTCCCTGGTCAAAAAAATACCCCTGTGCGGGGAGCTTCTCTTTGCCGCCATACTGAGGCTGAAACGCGCCGTCAAGGCTGTTTTTTACACGGATAACTTCTTTGTCGATCTGGGCTTTGAATATGCGGGGCCCATAGAGGGCCACCACATCAGGCGGCTTACCGAGGTTTTTGAGGATGTACGAAAACTGGAAAGGCCCGTGGTGATCCACGTGCTGACGCGCAAGGGCAAGGGGCTGGGTTCCGCCGAGCGGGACCCCGGCGCCTATCACGGAATCGCAGCGCTGGAAAGGGGCGCGGAAGACGGGGAGGATGCCCTTCGCCCGTCCTTTACCGGTGTCTTCGCAAAGGCGCTTGTCCGGGCGGCCGCGCGGGACGGCCGGGTAACGGCGGTGACGGCGGCCATGGAAAAAGGGACGGGTCTTTCGGAATTCAGGCGGGCCTTTCCCGGCCGCTTTTTTGATACGGGCATAGCCGAGGAGCACGCGGTTACCTTTGCCGCCGGCCTTGCCGCACGGGGACTCAGGCCGGTGGTTGCCGTCTATTCTACCTTCGCGCAGCGCGCCGTGGATCAGGTCATACACGACGTGTGCCTCCAGAACCTGCCGGTGGTTTTTGCCCTTGACCGCGCCGGTTTCGTCGGGGAAGACGGCGAGACCCATCAGGGGCTTTTCGACATTTCCCTTTTCCGTTCCGCCCCCAACATGACGCTGCTTGCCCCCGCGGACGGCGCCGAGCTTGCCCGTATGCTGGAGGATTCCCTTGAAGACGGCGGCGGGCCTGTGGCAATCCGCTATCCCAAAGATCTCTGTCCGTCCGGGGAAAGGGCCTTTTCCCTGCCGCTTGAAAGGGGCCGCGGGGTATTTGTACGCCGCGGGGAAGGGGAGATCTGTATAGCCTTTACAGGGAGCCTTTATCCGTCTGTAAGGGACGCCGCCGGCGCTCTTGCCCTCGACGGGATCTTTCCCGATCTTTACAATCTCCGCTTCCTTAAACCGGTTGACGAAGAGTACCTTGCGGAAATCACCGGCCGTTACAGTCTTATGGTGTTTGTTGAAGAGGGAATGCGCGCGGGGGGCTTCGGGGAATATGCCGCCGCGCTTGCCCGGCGCCGGCGCTGCCGGGGGGACGTGCTTCTGTTTGCCGCCGGCGATCAATACGCCGCGCAGGGAACCAGAAAGGAACTCCTTGCCCTTAACCGCCTTGACGGAAACGGGATACGGACGGGTATTCTTCGTTTTCTTGAAGAAAGAAAGGCGGGGCGGGAAGCGGCGGGAACGATCTCTTTCCGGTGAACAGCATGCGGTGTCAGGAAATCCCGCTTCCCTCTGGCGGCGTTCTCGATCTTTCAGGCCCCCCCCTTGTCATGGGCATCGTCAACTGCAATGGCGACTCCTTTTATCCGCCGAGCCGCGCCCTTGGGGAAGCCGCTGTCGAAAGGGCGCTTGCCCTTGCCGGTGAAGGGGCGGCGATCATTGATATGGGGGCGGAATCTTCCCGGCCCGGCGCCGAATACATACCGGCCGGGGAAGAGGCGCAAAGGCTGCTTCCCGTCATTGAGGGGCTGCGGAAGCGTTCCGGCGTTCCCGTATCAGTGGATACGCGGAAGGCGGAAGTCGCCCGTCTTGCCCTTGATTCAGGCGCGGACATCATCAACGACATTTCGGGTTTCCAGGACGATCCTCTCATGGCCGGCCTCTGCGCGGAAAGGGGGGCGGCGGTAGTGCTGATGCACAAGCAGGGCGTTCCCCGCACCATGCAGGACGCGCCCTTGTACACGGACGCCGCCGCCGAAGTGTACTCCTGGCTTGCCGGGGCGGCCCGGCGCGCGGAAGACGCCGGAATACGGCGGGACAGCATCATCCTTGATCCGGGCATAGGTTTCGGCAAAAGGACGGCCGACAACGCCGCCGTTCTTTTTCATCTTGCGGAAATGTGCCGCGGAGATTATCCTGTATTGGTAGGGCTTTCAAGAAAGTCCTTTATAAGGGAATTGGCCGGAAAACCGGGCCGGGAATCCGGCGGCGGGAGCGGAGAAGGCGATATTCTTGCGGGCACGCTGGCCGCACTGGCCTTCTGCGTAATGAAGGGAGCGTCCATACTCCGGGTGCACGACGTAAGGGAAACCGTTTCCCTTGTAAGGGTGCTGGACGGACTCATGAAAGGACAGCAGGCAGATGGAATGGTTTCAACGGCTTAATTCCGTATACGATGTGGTACGCCCGGTTCTGGATGTGGCGCTCCTTGCCTTTCTTTTGTACAAGGCATACGGGCTTTTGGTCAGAACGCAGGCGGTTCAGCTTGTCAAGGGCGCGGGTTTCCTTGTACTGGTGTACGGCATCGCCTTTCTTTTCAAGCTCACCACTCTCCGCTGGATACTGACGATGCTGGGGCCCGGCCTTTTTGTGGCCATTGCCATAGTTTTTCAGCCGGAACTGCGGAAGATCATCATGCGGCTGGGGCAGGGGGAACTTTTCAGGCCGGACAACAAGCCCCGCATAGGGCAGCTTGAGGCGGTGGTAACCGCCGCGGAGATACTTGCCCGGCAGAAGCGGGGCATGCTTGTGGTATTTCCCCGCAAGATCAACATCAGGAATATCATCGATACGGGAACCAGGATGAACGCGGAGATTTCTTCCAGCCTCATTGTTACGGTCTTTGAATTTGACGGCCCCCTCCACGACGGCGCCATGGTCATACAGAACGGCAGGATAGCGGCGGCCGGGTGTTTTCTTCCCCTTTCGGAACAGCAGGACATACGGAAGAACTTCGGTACCCGCCACCGGGCCGCGCTGGGAATGTCGGAGCAGTCCGACGCGGTGATTCTTGTCGCTTCCGAAGAAACCGGGGCCGTCAGCCTTGCCTATGATACCAGGCTGTACTACGATCTTTCGCCGCTGGAAGTGACGCGGAAACTCAAGGAGCTTTTGGACAGGGGCGCGCGCAAGGATTCGGGCGCTTCCCTTTTGAACGGGAATATTGACGGGGAAAAAAATGTTTTCGCTGAACAGTAGAAAGCTCCTGGAAAAGGCGGCGGACAAATGGCCGGCCAAGGTATTGTCGGTCGCTCTGGCGCTTGTTCTCTTTGTGTTTCACCGCATGAGTACGCTGGAAGAACGCTTCTTTTCGGTGCCCCTTGTCCTTGAGGTAAACGCCGGCCTTACCCCCGCCGTTTCCTACAACCGCATGGTGCGGGTGACTCTGCGGGGAGACCCCAACAGCATTTTCCCCATTCTGGAGGACGATATAGAGGCCTACGCCGATCTTGGAAAGTACAGCGCCGCGGGGTCTTACCGCGTGCCCATCCAGGTCCGCAGGCAGGGGACGGCCGCGGGGACGGAGTCCTTTGAAATTACCGTTGATCCCATGGAAGTTTCCGTCGAACTGGACCGCAAGATAAGCAAATACGTGCCTGTTGTCGCGAATATACGGGGAAACCTTGCCGCCGGTTACGATCTGGTGTCTTACACGCTTACCCCCACCCAGGTGATGGTGGACGGTCCCATGAACATCCTGGAGGATATATCGAAGCTGTACACCGACTTCATCGACATCGAGGGAAAAAACGCGGATTTTTCCGTTATGGTGAACATTCTTAACAGGGACCCCCTGCTTGCCATTCGGGGATCGGGTGTCACCGAATTCCGGGGCTTTGTGCGCAGACTGGTTCCGGTGCGGAACATAACGGACATTCCCATTGCGGCAAGCGGCCTTGATCCGCGTTTTACCGCGGAGCTGAATGTTAAAACAGGCAGCGTCAGGCTGGAAAATTCCCGGAATGAACTTGACGGTTTTATTCCCCCCGATGATTTTCTTTCGGTGGACTGCTCGGCCATAACGGAGCCCGGCGTCTATACCCTGCCTGTAAAGGCGGCCCTTCCCCCTTCCTTTAACCTGATACGGCAGGAGCCCCGGGAAGCCGAGGTAACGGTGACTGCCGGAGGCGGCCTCCGGTGATCGTGGGAATAGGCGTGGACGTGGTCCATGTGGGCCGCCTCGTGCGGTGGCACTCCATACCCGGCCTTCTGGAGCGTTATTTTCACCCTGATGAATTGAGTACTGTCCGTTCAAAGGGGGGCGGGGCGGATCTTTCCCTTGCCGCCCGCTTCGCCGCCAAAGAGGCTTTCGGCAAGGCGCTGGGCACCGGTCTTGCCGGAATCGTGCTCAAGGATATCAGGGTAGTGAACAGCCATAACGGCAGGCCCGAGATAACGCTGTCAGGCACGGCGCTTGACGCGCTTAAGGAAAGCGGCGCCTCTAACGTGCACATTTCCCTTACCCACGAAAGGGATAACGCAATCGCCATGGTAGTGCTGGAAAAACATGAGTGACGACAGGGAACTTAAGGTATCGTTTACTTCCAAAAAGGAATTTACCTGCCCGGTATGCGACGCCCGTTTCCGCAAGGAAGAGCTGCTTTCAGGCGGAGGCAGGCTTATCGCGGGCAATCTTACCGACGAGCTTCACCGTCTCTATGAGCCGTCGGCAAAATACGGGGAGATCTGCCCCCTGGTGTATCAGGCCATGGTATGCCCGGAATGCTGGTTCGCCGCCATGGACGCCGACTTTGAGGCGCTGCCCGAAAAAAACAGGGAACGGGCGGCGGAAGACAGGGAGCGGCGGCTTTTCGACACGGAGGCGGTTTTTTCCGGCGTGGATTTCAATAAACCCCGCGGTCTTCTGGAAGGGGCCGCTTCCCAGTATCTGACGCTCCGGTGCTACGATTTTTTCGGCAAGGATGTTTCCCCCACGATTAAGCAGGGCCTGGCAAGTCTCAGGGCCGCCTGGATTGCCGACGATCTTCACAAAAAAAATCCGGACGAACATTACGACTGGCTTGCCCTGCTTTTCAGGCGCAAGGCGCAGTTTTTGTACAATGAGGCGATACGGCTTGAGCAGAGCGGAAAGGAGACCCTTTCGGCGATGAAGGCATTCGGGCCTGACACCGACAAGAATTATTCCTACGAAGGGGTTCTGTACCTTTGCGCGTATCTCCGTTACCGGTACGGCCCGGCCGGAAATCCGGCGCAGCGCCTCTCGTCGCTGGAAGACGCGCGCCGTACCATTGCCAGGATCTTCGGCATGGGAAAATCGTCAAAAGACAAACCGGGCCCGCTTCTGGATCACGCCCGGGAAATTTACGACGCCATTAACAAAGAACTGAACGAAACCGATGATGTGTGAAAAGCCCTCAGGTCCGCGCAACATACGGCTGCTTCTGGCCTACGACGGCACCGGTTTTTCAGGCTGGCAAAGGCAGAAGGGCCGCCGCACCGTCCAGGGGGAAATAGAGGACGCCCTGCGGCGCATGCACGGGAAGGATGTGCGCCTTACCGGGTCGGGCCGTACCGACGCGGGCGTTCACGCGGCCGGGCAGGCGGCGAATTTCTACACGGGTATATCCATGGACGCCGGGCGTTTTGTCCCCGCCCTTAACGGCCTTCTTCCTCCCGATGTGCGGATTCTTGACGCCCGTGAAACCCTGCCCGATTTTCATTCCCGTTTTGACGCCTCCATGCGGACGTACCGGTATTATTTTATTCAGGGCAGGGACGCCCTTCCCCATGAGCGGCGTTACGCTCTTCCCTTAAGGCGCCGCCCCCGCCTTGATCTTCTTAACGGTTACGGCCGTGAACTTTTGGGGGAAAGGGACTGTTCCGTTTTTGCGGGCGCGGGTGGGGGAAGCCTTTCGCGGAACCGGCGCATCAGAACCGCGTATTTTTTTGTTGAAGGGGAAAAACTTGTTTTTGAGATCAGCGCCAATGCCTTTCTCTGGAAAATGGTGCGTTCCATCGGGGGAACCATGCTCCGGTGCGAGACCAAAGGAATGAGCCCCGCCTGTTTCGCGGCCCTTGCCGCCTCCGGCGAACGGAAGCTTGCCGGCCCTACACTGCCGCCAGGCGGCCTCTGGCTCTGGAAGATTGAGTTTTACCGGGAATAGAGTTGTTCAATAACTTCAGTTATTGAACAACTTCCGCTTAAAAACGCGATTTTGCAAGGCTAAAGCCATGCTTTAGCCTGAAAAATCGCAAGACATGTTTAGTAACCAACCGGGTT
>JAISAQ010000101.1 GCA_031266775.1 Treponema sp. | reverse complement strand
TATCGACTTTTACATTTCCCCGCTGCTTCGGGAAAAGACGGAGAATCTTTTTTCGCTGTTCCCGCGTTAATTTCATATCCGGAGTATATCATATTTTATTAGTGTGAACAGGCCCTAGTGAACAATTTCCGCTTGAATATAAGGGAAACCGGTATGCTTTTTCAGACCTTTGAATTTGGAATATTCTTCCTGATAACGGTAATGCTGGTATGTTTTACCAGGGGGCGTATTCAAAAGATACTGTTATTATGCGCGAGTCTTTTCTTCTATGCCTGCGGTTCCATACAACATCTGCTTGTATTTGTTTTTGTAATTATTATTACGTATCTCTTCGGAATAGTAATCGAAAAAAAACGAAATAAAATTATCTTTTCATTAAGTATTTTTTCAAGTTTCATTCGATGGGGTCTAATACCCCGCCCCTTGGGGTGGTTCAAGTCTTTCACCGATGATGGCGGGGTAGCAGACCCCCGGTACAAAATGAGAAAAATCCGCAGGATTTTTTCTTCTCGAACGAAGATACCCCGTTGCTTGCGGCGGGGTTCTTCATTACTTTTACGTTAAGCGGTATATGGCACGGCGCGGACTGGACATTTGCGGTATGGGGCGCGTTAAACGGTATCTATCTGATTGTGGAGGATATTTTTCAGGGCCAATTCGTTTAACGATGTAAAAATAATTATTGCCAAAATCATTTTCATTCCATTCGAACTGGCCGGTTTATTGAATGGTAATTTTTCATCCGGATCATCAATTCCAATCGGGAAATGGAATGTGGTTTTTGGTTTGTCTGGCGCCGTATCCGTTTTCCTTTTGTCGTTGTACGAAAGGAAAAACGGGGATATATGTTCGGCAATCGGGAAACAGCCTGTTGTCATTAGATGGACGGGATATTTCTTGTTGATTTTTGCCGTGCTGTGCTTCGGCAAATTCGGCAGCCTGTCTTCCGCACAGTTTGTTTATTTCAGATTTTAGGAAAATTCACATGGCAAAAATCATGGTCAAATTGCTTGTTCTTGTCTTTGCGTTTATTGTTTTTTCCGTATCAGGATTTATACTGTACAGCGGTCTTTTCCAGAAAACCCACCTTGCGTCATACATAGACAAAATCAGGCGGCTTGAGTCGATACAAAATATACAAAAGGCTGTTTTTATCGGCGGTTCCGCTTCGCATTTTGGAATCCAGGCGGAATTATTCGAAAAAGAAACAGCCGTCCCTTCCGTAAATATGGGGTTATACGCCGACGGCTCGTTTAAAATGTATATGGACAATGTTCTTCCGTATCTGGGCGATGGGGACGCGGTGTTCCTGTGCCCCGAATATGAGTATTATTCATCCGGATTTGATAAAATCAGTGACGGGTCTATTGATCTTGTATATATGTCGGGCGCCGCGGTTTTTAAAAATACAAGTATGTTTTACAAGATAAAAGCCGCTCCTGAAACACTGATTTCAGGCTGGAGACATCTTGGAAACATCATTAAATACCATGCAGCGGCATCAGCAGATAAAAACTACAAAAATGTGTTTCTTGGAGATTATCGCCGTGATTATTCTGATGCGTATGGCGACTATAAAGGGATAAAAAACATCCCGAACAAATCTTTCGAGAAACGCCATTTCGTTGTTTATGATGACAGGATGTTTCTTTCGGAACTGGACAAGTACGCCGGCAATCTGGTCAAAAACAATATAGGCGTTTATTTGCTGTTTCCGCCCGGCACTGGTTTCCTGTTCGAAATATCGGCATTGGAAATAGAAAAGATATATTCCGCTGTTTTACTGCTGAAAAATATAACGCCGCTGTTTCACCCCGGGGATGTACTATACACGGACGATAATTTTTTTGATACGTTTTATCATTTAAATTATGATGCCGCGATACAATATACCCGCTATATTATTTCCAGATACAAAGAGGTGAAATGAATTGGAACCTGATGCTGTTCGTTCATGCCGGCTTCGGGTGCCCTGCCTACAGCGGTTCCGCGATTACCTTGCCGGCGGCCCTGTCGAGCCTTACCCGTACTTTTCGCAGGGGTTCGGGGACAAAGAGGGCAACCTGGCAGATTTCTATGAGGGTGCCCGGGACAATTTCTCCCTGGACTTCGACGGAGGCGTTTTCGTCGGTGACGATGCGGCCAAGAAGATCGCTTACCGCAGCGGCGGCCTTTTTCTGTTCTTCGGTGAGCCGGTGGATAAGTTCCTCTATCCTGGCCCGCTGCCCGGAATCAGGCTGCGAATTTTCGTAAAGTTCACGGAGCTTTTCCAGTTTCGCGGCGAGGATGCGCATCTGGTTGTTGTTTTTTTCCTTTTCCTGCTGGGCGGTGAAGTCGATGCCGCAGTGGATACGGGTCGGTTTACCCGCCTTCTTTCCTATGCCGCCCGCCCTTATTCCCCGGACCGCGTAGATGTCGCCTCCCAGAATGAAGCCCTTTTCCCCAAGGTCTATGTTTTCAAGCGTAAAGACGCTGGAATTGATGATCTCCGAGTCGACGGTAATGGTTTTCCGGGCGGCAACATGGCAGTTTTCTATGAATTTGGTTTTAATGGCGCCGCCCGATTTTACAAGGGCGGGCCTTCTTCCTATGATGCCTCCGCTGACGACGAGATCTCCTTTGGTGATAACGTCGGTAACGTCAAGGGTCTGCTTGATCGTGACAGAACCGCCTGAATAGATTTTGAAGCCGTCGGAAACGGGGCCCTCAATGACGACGTCGCCCGGAAAGATGATGTTTCCCGTGCCGTAGTTCACGGCGCCTTTTATGACCAGGGAATCCCGGACCGAAAGGACCTTCTTCTCCAGGACAAGCTGCCCGTTGATGCCGGCAAGGATAAGTCTGCCGTCGATACGGGTATTCTCGCCGGCGCTGACCCCTTCGGGCCGTATTACTTCAAAGGGCAGCGGGACGCCGTGAACGTTCTTTCCTTCTTTTCCCTGTTTGTGAAACCGGAGTTTTGCCAGCGCCTGATCTTTTTTTACAATAACGAAAGGGGAATACGAACGGTGATCGATGCGCGCCTTTTCGTCCGGCCGGCGGGATTTTTCGATTAGAAGGGGGTTCATCTCGTAGTATTCGGCAACCTCGTTTACCGGGGCGTCGCCTTTGGCTATGAGTACGTTCCTTACAGGTTTCCGGTCAAGGTTGCACGCCAGTACCGCCTCGCTGATGGCGTCCTGGCGCACGCCGTAGACGATGTTGAGTTTTTCAAGGGCCAGGACCACCTGCTCATAAGCAAGGGACACGCCCCGGCCGGACGGGGGAGTAAAATCGGCCCTGACCTCAAGATCTCCGTTTGAGAAAGATACGGCGATGCCGCCGTCGTTTTGGTTTCCCGTGACGACGGTCTGGCGGTTCAGATCCGGCCCGCCCGTTCCGGCCGCCGTTCCTGTGTCCGCCGCCGCTTTTTTCTTTAAAATAGTAAACTCCGGAAAAATCATTGCTTTTATTATCGGCTATATGGGCGCCATTTTCAAAATCCGCTTGCAAAAACAGGCGTTTTAACGTATGTTTATCCAGGATTAAAAGGCCGGCGTTCCGGAGGAGTTGCATGAAATTTATCGATTTGGACAAGACTGAAGTGTACCGGGATCTGCAGAAGATAGCCTCGTCCTTCAGGAATTTTGATTTTGGTTCCCAGCTTGTCGCAACGCGGGTGGAAAAATACCGTACCCCTATGGCCTCAGGCCTTGCCTTTTCCTGGGCGGCCAGGGCAGTGGATCAGGGGGTGCTTAAGCTGCTCCAGGCGCTTTCCGAAGAACAGGAACTCATCTCCAAATACCGGGCCCTTTTGGACGGCGGGGTGATGAACACCGGCGAAAACCGCAGGGTCCTGCACCATCTGCTCAGAAGCGGGGGCGGCCTGTCCGCTCTGGGGAACGCGGTAACCGAAAACGGAAGGGATATAGGCGCTTTTTACCGAGGGGAGAAGGAACGTTTTTCGGCTTTTGCCTCCGGAGTACGGAGCGGAAAGATCACCGGAACGGGGGGAAAACCCTTTACCGCCTGTGTCCAGATCGGCATAGGCGGGTCGGATCTGGGGCCGCGGGCGCTGTACCTTGCCCTTGAGCACTGGGCGGCAAAGGAAGGAAAACGGATCATTCCGGCGAAATTCATTTCCAATGTCGATCCGGACGACGCCTCGGCGGTTACTTCTTCCCTTCCCCTTGCCGAAACCCTCTTCATTCTGGTTTCCAAGAGCGGGACCACCCAGGAAACCCTGGCGAATGAACTGTTTGTCAAGGATAAACTCCTGAAGGCGGGCCTTGATCCCGCCAGGCACATTACGGCGGTTACGAGCGAGGGGAGTCCTTTGGCCCGTAATCCCGCCTATCTTGATTCCTTCTACATAGATGATTACATAGGCGGCCGGTATTCATCGTCTTCGGCGGTGGGCGGCCTTGTCCTTTCGCTTGCCTTTGGCCCCGAGGTTTTCGATGAATTTCTTTCCGGCGCCGCGGAGGCGGATATTTCGGCGCTGGAGGGCGATATCCTCAAGAACGCGGCGATGCTTGACGCCCTTATCGGCGTGTGGGAGCGGAATTTTCTGGGGTATCCCTGTACGGCGGTGCTTCCTTACAGCCAGGCCCTTTCCCGTTTTCCCGCCCATCTTCAGCAGCTCGATATGGAGTCAAACGGCAAGCGGGTCAACCGCAACGGCCAGGTCCTTTCCTATTCCACGGGCCCTGTGGTGTTCGGGGAGCCGGGAACCAACGGCCAGCATTCCTTTTATCAGATGCTTCATCAGGGGACCGGCATTGTTCCGCTGCAGTTTATCGGTTTTACCGAAAGCCAGCGGCTTGACGATGTGGAAGTGGACGGCTCGGTCAGCCAGACCAAACTTGCCGCCAATCTGGCCGCGCAGATTGTGGCCTTTGCCAAGGGCCAGAAAGACGAGAACCGGAACAAGGAATTCCCCGGCGGGCGGCCTTCGGGCCTCATATACGGCAGGCGCCTTACCCCGGCGGTTTTGGGCGCCCTGCTTTCCCATTTTGAAAACAAGGTGATGTTTCAGGGTTTTGTGTGGAACATCAACAGTTTTGATCAGGAAGGGGTTCAGCTGGGGAAGGTTCTTACCAAACGGGTGCTTGCCCGCCAGATGGGAGACCCGGCGCTGGGTTCGTACAGTAAACTCCTGGGGATCCTGTAGGGCGGTACTGTTCAGGAGAAGCCATGAAACAGACAAACGCGGTTCCGGCCGGCGCGGGCTGGATTTCCAAAAGCATACGGGATTTCCGGGGTTCCCCCGTGGCCCGCATAGGCAATGAGTGGATGCTTGTTACATCGGGAGACGATCCTTTTTCGGGCGGCTGGAACACCATGACCGCTTCCTGGGGAGGCTTCGGGGTGCTGTGGGGCCGGGATATCGCCGTCATGTTTATACGACAGTCGCGCCGCACCCTGGAATTCGCCGAACGGGCGGATCTTTTTACCCTTTCGTTTTTCTCCGCCGGGTACAGGGAAGCCCTTGCCTTCTGCGGCGAAAAATCGGGCAGGGAGTACGATAAAGCTGCCGAAACGGCCCTTACCCCCATCGTCTTCGAAAAGGAAGGCGCGGACGGCAAAGCCGCGCCCGCCACCGGTTTTGCCGAGGCAGAGGAGATTGTTATCTGCCGCAAACTCTATACCCATGATTTCGCGCCCGGCGGCTTTCTCGATCCTTCGATTGACAGCGGATGTTATCCCCAAAAAGATTACCACAGAATGTTTATAGGCGAAGCGCTTGCGATGATGGTCAGGGACTGAAAAGGTTACATGACGCAGAGGGCCGACGCGAAACGTATGACCTGATCGTAATGTTCCGGGGTAAGCCTGAGGTAGCTGTCTGAAGGGCCGTTAAGGGTGCGCCATGTTTCGGGGATGAGGAGGCGGTCGGCCGTGTTTTGCCCCGTTCCGGCCAGGAGTATGTCGGCAAAGCCGGGCCGCAGCCGCAGAAGCGCCGCGTAAGAGGCCGCCTCGTTCTGGGGAAGCACCGTTATGGTCTGGGCCGGAAGCCCCGCCCGCAGAAAACCGGCGTCGTCCGAAAAGGGAGTGGGGGCGACAAGCACCTTTTGCAGCGTCAGGTAACGGGCGGTATCCAGCGCGGTGTTCCGCAGCGCCTGAATGATCTGCCTGGTTTTGATTACTCCCCGGCCGTTTTCGTTTTTAAGGAGATGATCCGTTGTGCCTGAGACGATGATGGTGTCCCCGGCGCCGCAAGCGTCGAATATGAATATGCGGGCGTCTGTCAGCCCCCCCCGGCGGAGGTAGCCGGCCAGCGAAAAGGACCCTTGATCTTCGGGCCCTTCGTCCCCCGTCAGTTCTTCCTTGTCGGTCAAAATGATGATCCAGTAGCTGGTTCCCTGTTTTTCAAGGCGGGCCGCCGTTTCAAGGAGCATGAACACGGCGGCGCTGTTGTCGTTGGCCCCTGAACTGCCTTCCACCCTGTCGTAGTGGGCGGCGAGGATGACAGGGCTCTTTCCCCTGAAGGGGAACCCCCCCGATCCCATGCCCTGTCCCGGCGGAAGGATAAAAAAGTGGCGGTTTTCCCCTATTGGGAGCACAACGGAATTGAGGGCAAGTTCTTCGGCCAGCGCGGAAAGCAGCCCGTACCGGTCCGCGCCGGGATCGATAAAATCGAAGAAACGGTCCCACGGCCGCTTGTTGTACGGCCTTCCCCGTACGGACAGGCAGCGTTTATGGACCGCCTTCGTCATCGATCTTTACCCGGAAGAAAGGAAAGCCGGTTCCGTATGCGGCCGGCCAGGGACACGATTGTTCCCAGGAGCCCCTTGCTGCGGCCGTACTTGTTGGAAAAATCCTTTGCCGCGCCGGACAGGGAATCCAGGCCGAAATTCCGTTTCAGAAAATCCCAGTGTTTGACGATCCAGACGTAAAGATCGCTTGGGCTTGATCCGGGGAATTTGAGGAGCAGCCATTCATCCTTTATGATCCGTATGATGGGGCTGTAGACATTCCTGTACCAGGAGACGAGCGCCTCGGAAAAAGGAATCTCGTCTTCCCTGTTCTGGTTAAGGTAGTATTTGTGTACAAGGATGTGGTTGTAGATAGCGTCGTAACAGCCGGGGGTGGTAAAATTCAAACTGAAATCCCCGGTAAGGTTTCCGTAGTTCGTTTGCTCGTAGAAAGTTTCCTTTTCGCCGGCGATGAGGGCCGTCTTTAACTCGTCGGTCGTCATGCCCGGTTTAATGGTGATGCTGCTTGAAAGGCTTGTCACTTCCGCGTCTATGTAGTCCACCCCCTGGGAGCGGGCCACGGACACCCTGTGGTTGCCGTCACGGACAAAGTAAACGCCGCCTATTTCGTACAGCTGAATGGCCGGCAGGTTGATGTTTGAGATGGAGGCCTGATCCACCCGTTCCCAGCGGTTCCGCAGGTGATCCGCGCGGGGCAGAAAATACTTGTTGAAGTCCCGGTAGCGCCCTTCGCTTCCCACAATAAGTTTAACCGGGACCTGCTGCATGCCCTGGTATGTCTGGTTTTTGGGCTGCAGGATCTCTTTTACATCGTTAAAGGAAAGCAGCTTGTCCCTGTCGGCATTGAGAAAATGCTGAATCCGCGAAAGTATGGCTTTTCCCCGTGCCCGGGAAAAATCCTCCGAGGCCTGCGCCTGTACGCTTGCGTCTACTCTCATTTTTTAATTCCTTCTCCGGTATCAATGACATGATGGCTGTAGGCGTTGATTACCTCTGTATCATCGTAACGGCTGATCCTCAGATCGGATAAATTGTACAGGTGTATGTGCCCGTGAACGAGGTATCTTGGCCTGAAGAGCCTCATGAAAGTAAGAAAACACTTGAAACCCCAGTGGCACTTGTCTTCCCTGTCGTGTATGCCCCGGGGAGACGCGTGGGTAAGGAGTATGTCAAGGTATCTGCCCCGGAAGACACGATTAAAGACAAGTCCCGGAAGGAGTTTCAGGATCTCCATTTTCATTTTAAATTCCGTGTACTGGTTTTCCCCGTGGTTGTACTCCATGGAACCCCCGAGCCCCGCCACGATGAGCCCGTTTTCTACCTTGATCCGGGAACCTATATGTATGGCCCCGGAACTGTGGACCGAGGTGTCCTCCCAGCCGGGCTGCGTTTCCTTTCCCGTATAGTAGTTAAGTTCCATGAGGTTGTGGTTGCCGAAGACAAAGAGAAGCGGCTTGTTGAGGCTTGTCACCACAAATTCGAGGTAGTCCATGGGAAGATCCCCCGCGCTGAGCACCAGATCGACATCGCCGAAGCGCTGCTTGATGGAAAGCGAGTACACCAGCGGATCGATCTGGTCGGAGATACAGAGGATTTTCATGTTCGTCCTGCGGCCGCGTCCCTGTTTACCCCCTGGAGCAGTTCCTGCAGTTTTTCTTTGCCGAAAAGTTCCACAGGCCGGGAATTGGCGTAGTCCAGGGCCGCGCGGGAAAAGCCCGCGCTTGTAACAACCGCGGTCCTGGAGATATTCTGGGCCTTTGCGTCGTCCAGAATGGAGCGTATCTTGGGTTCATCCACGGAATCGGGGCTGCGGTAAAAACGGATGAGCCGGGGTATCTTGCGGGCGTTCCGCCACTTTGCCGAATCGTTTTCCACGGCGGTAAATTCGCATCCTTCGCCTATGGCTTTGGACCCCTGGACGCGAAGGTCCATTTTCCGCTCCGCGACGGCCTTGCACAGTTCCGTAAATTCCCCCTGGCCGCAGGTAAGGTAATCCTTCATGTTGTCGTCCGTTCTGAGTTCCTGGTACTGGGCGAGTTTTTCCCCCACGTCGCGGAAATTCTTTTTCCGTTCATAGATCTTTTCCCATTGCGAAACAGCCTTGTCGACGTTCCGCGTCTTTTCATAGCATAGTCCCAGAAAATAGCGGGCATAGAGGCTGTCTCCTGAATCTTCGTCGGTAATGGCGCCTGTCGCCCGTTCCAGATCCGGTATGGCCCGTTCCGGGGCATCCAGCGCCATGAAGCAGCCGCCCCGTTCCACAAGCGCGCGTATGCGGAACTGGGCGTCCCTGGCCGCCTTTTCGAACGAGGCGGCGGCGTCCTGATAATTCTTGACATCTTTCTGGATCTTGCCGAGGTAGAAATGGATCTGGGGGTTGTCGCCCTGGAATTTCAGCGCCCTTTCCAGCGCCGCCCTGGCTTCTTTGGCCTTTTTATCCCTGTAGAGCATGACCCCCAGTTCGTAGTGGATCTTCCCGTCCTTGGGGGCAAGGGAAGCTGCCTTTTTGAGGTAATTTTCCGCCATGTCCCCGCGGTTCCGTTCGGCAAAGAGCTTGCCCGCCTCGTAGTAGTAATCCGCGCGGTTCGGCATGAGTTTTATAAGGAGAAGGTATTCCTTCAGGGCCTCTTCCTTTTGGTTCTGGCGGATAAAAAGCCGGCCCAGAAGCTCGCGGAACGGGACTTCGGGGATGTTTTTCCCCGAAATGCCTATCTGGTTAACGGTTTTGAATTCCATCAGGGCCAGTTCGTCGCGGTTTTCAAGGTGATAGGCCGTTCCCAGCCAGTAGCGGGCTTCGGCGTTTTTCGGTTCCCGCGCGGTAATCGCCTTGGCCGCCTTGATCACCGCCTGGGTTTTTCCGCGCTTGATGAAAGCTTCAAGAGCTTCGACCCGGCGGGGGGCCGCCATTGATTTGACAAGAAAAACAATGAGGAAAACTACTCCTGCACCAAGAACAATGATAATAGCCAGCGATATGGTCATATTTCCTGTTTCCCTATTAATGGTATATACTAAAGATGCCGTTAATTTGTAGATTAATTGCTTTCTTTCGTCATGTCAAAGGGAAGAAGGCTGGGAGGAAATGTGTATATGAAAACGGGCGCGGCAGGAAGAAGACGGCCCCTCTTTACCGCTGTCTTTGCCGCCGCCGCGCTCCTGTGCGCCGCGGGCGTGTACGGGCAGAGTAATTTTTCCCGGGGGGAGGAGCTTTTCATGCTGAACAAACCCGGTGAGGCGCTGGTTTTTCTTGAAAACGCCGTGGCCGACGATCCCGCGCATGTCAGGGCCTTTCTTTATCTGGGAATTGTCTATCAGCAGCTTGGCCGCGTTGACGAAGCCATTGCCGCCTACCGTAAAATACTTCCCAGGGGCGGCGGTGAAACTGCCCGCATTGCCTATAACCTGGGAAACGCGTATTATGCAAGGGGAAACATCGTTTTCGCGGACCAGTTTTATTCCCAGGCCATAGAAACCGATCCTGCCTGCGCCCCGGCGTACCTTAACCGGGCGAACGCCCGGATAAAAAACGGCTCTCTCAGGGAAGCCCTTTCCGATTACGAAATGTACCTGACGCTGGAGCCCCGTTCCCCCAAACGGCCCCAGATTGAAAAGCTTGCCGCCTTTATACGGGAAGAATTTGCCGCCGAAGAGCGGCGCCGGCTTCTGGCCGAGGAAGCGGCCCGCGCCGAGGCCGAACGGAAACAGCGGCTTTTGGAGGAAGTTTCTTCTTCGCTTCAGGCCGCGGCCGATGAAAGCAGGGGGCTTTCGGCCGGCGCAGAGGATGTCCAAGGCTATGAAGGGACATTTGAACTTGAATAGAGAGGAGAATTGCTGAATGAACAGAAGAACACTCTTGATTGCGGGTGTTGCCGGCATTGTGCTTTTAGCGGTGCTTGCCGGGGCCGCCTTTTTGCTGCTCCGCGGGGGCGGCGGAAAAGAGGCTGCCGCCGTACCGGCGCCGAATCGGGACGAAATGTCCAGGCGGAATATTCTTGACCTGGTCAGGGAATATATCGAACAGGGTGAATACCAGCGCGCGCTGGATCATCTGGACAACCTGCTTATCGCCGATTCGGGCGACGCGGAGGCCAGGGAACTGCGTGACGCGGCGCTGCGGGCCAGAGCCGCCGCTTCCGCCGCAGCGGAACAGGCTGCGGCGGAACAGGCTGCCGCGCTTGCCGCGGGCGTTCTTGACGCCGGCCGGCGCGCCACGGTTTCGGACGCGGCCGCCCGCGAACGGGAAGAGCGGCTGCGCCGGCAGGAGGCCGAAGCCGCCGCCAGGGCCGCGGCCGACGCCGAACGGAAGGCCGCCGCCGATGCCGAAGCCGCCCGCCGCCGCGCCCAGGAGGAAGAACTTGCCAAGGCGTCCCGTGAACTACAGGCCCGGATGCGGGCGGTAAACGACCTTGTGTCGCAGGGAAGGGAACGTCTTGCAAAGGACGATTTTGAAGGCGCGGCGGCGGCGTTTACCGACGCCCGTTCCCGTATGCCCGAAGGGGAGACCCGCTTTGAGGTCCAGAAGCTCGCCGACATGGCCGAAGGGTATTACGGCGCGTACGCCCGTAATCCCGGCGGCGAAAACGGCGCCCGGGCGGCCAGGGAAGCGACTTCTCTTGCCTCGGAGGCAGTAAGGAAAGATCCGGATCAGGCGCTGCCCCATTACACGCTGGGAAAACTCTACCGCGATCTTCACCAGTGGGACAACGCCGCCTCCGAACTCAAGGAGGCGGCGCGGCTTGAGCCGGATAACTACCTGTACTCTTTTGATCTGGGCCGGGTTTATTTTAGCGGCAGAAGGTATGCCGACGCCCGCCAGTCTTTTGAAACCGCCGTCCACCTTAATGCGGGCTTTGAACCGGCCTGGTACAACCTGGGCGGGACCCTCCGCGCCCTGGGCCGTCAGGATGAGGCTCTGGCGGCTTACCGCAGGGCCGTGGGGGTAAAGGCCGATTATGCGGTGGCCCACCGGGAAATAGGGCGTATCCTCATGCTCAAGGGGGACAGCCGGGGCGCGGCCGAGGCGTTCACAAACGCCCTGCGGTACAACCCCGGCGATTTTGCCTCCCTGCGGGAACTGGGCGCCGCCCAGAGCGCCATGGGCAATTACGCCGCCGCCGAATCGTCTTTCAGCCGGGCCCTTGCCGCCTCTCCCAATGACGATCAGACCAATTACAACATGGCGGTGGTAAAAATAGCCCTTAACAAGGGGGAAGAAGCGGTCGCTTTTGCCCAAAAGGCCGCCGGGAGCGTTCCGTCCAGCGAGGTCTACGCTTACACGCTGGGGCTTGCCCATGAAAACGCCGGCAGCCTCGACGGGGCCATCCTTGCCTACAAAACCGCCGCCTCCCTCGCGCCGCGCTATGTAAAGCCCCGGATCAACCTGGGCAGGCTCTACCTTGAGAACGGCCTTGCCGCCGACGCCCTCCGTTTTTTGAGTGAAGCCTACCGCGTGGAGAGCGGGAATTTTGAGGTCAACAACAACATGGGGGCGGCGTACGCCAAACAGGAAAACTGGATTTCCAGCGTGGAGCATTACGAAAAGGCGCTGGCGGTGGAACCGGGAAACCCGACGGTACGGATGAATCTGGCGCGGGCCTACGCGGGCGCGGGGAATCTTGCCGCGGCCCGCGACGCCTACCGGGAGGTTCTGCGCGTCCAGGCCGACAACTGGGACGCGATCTTTGAATTGGGCAAGGCCTATACCGGCCTTGGCAATACCGGCGAGGCAAAGAAAAGTCTGGAAGATCTCATAAGGCGCAATCCGTCTTATCCGGGCCGCGGGGAAGCCGAACGTATAGTGGCCGGCCTGTGAGCGGTTCCCGTAAAGAAGGAATAATGAACGCGATAATCACCGTAGTCGGAAACGACAAAGTAGGCATCATCGCCAGGGTCAGCGCGTTTCTGGCGGAGCGGAATATCAACATCGAAGACATTAGCCAGACGGTTCTTTCGGGGAATTTTGTCATGATGATGATGGTAGATCTTTCGGGAAGCTCACAGGCGCTGGAATCGGTCAAGAGAGAACTTGCCGGACTGGGAACGGCGATGAATGTTTCCATCAGCGTGATGCATGAAAAAGTTTTCAGCGCGATGCATAGGATATAAGAAATTAATTTCTTATATCCTTGGGGAGAAAAATGTTGTTTTTCTCCATGGATATGTAAGGATGAGGCATGCTGTTTACCCCTTTTGAGATAAAAGAAACCGTCGACATGTTCCTCAGATACAGGCTCGACATACGGGCCATTACCCTGGGCGTGTCCATCATGGACTGCGCTTCATCCTCCGGAGAAGAAACGAGGCGCAGGATACGGGAAAAGCTGCTCCGCGTCGCCTCTCCTCTTGTAAGGGTGGGAAGGGAAATAGAAACCGAGTACGGCATTCCCATCATCAACAAGCGGCTTGCCGTCAGCCCCGTCTCCCTTGTCGCAGGCGGGGAAGAAGACTGCGCCCCCTTTGCCCGGACGCTGGACGAGGCCGCTAAGGAACTTGGCGTTGATTTTGTCGGGGGTTTTTCCGCGCTGGTTCAGAAGGGTTTTTCCGAAAGCGACCTGCGGCTTGTGTCTTCCATTCCCGAGGCCCTCTCTTCAACGTCGCGGGTCTGCGCCTCTGTGAACGCCGCCGCATCCAGGAGCGGCATCAACATGGACGCGGTGCGGCGCATGGGGGAGATCATCAGGGAGACGGCGGCGAAGACGGCGGACAGGGACGGCGTCGGCTGCGCGAAACTTGTGGTGTTCTGCAACGCCCCGGAGGACAATCCCTTCATGGCCGGCGCTTTTCACGGTCCGGGGGAAGGGGAAGCGTGCCTTAACGTCGGCGTTTCCGGCCCCGGTGTGGTAAAAGCCGCGCTGGAACGGCACCGGGACGCCAGTTTTGACGAGATGGCCGACATTATCAAAAAAACCGCCTTCAAAATAACCCGCATGGGACAGCTTGTGGGTATGGAGGCGGCCCGCCGTCTTGGGGTTCCTTTCGGCATACTGGATCTTTCCCTTGCCCCGACTCCCGAAGTGGGGGATTCTGTCGCGCGCATCCTTGAGGAAATGGGCCTTGAGGCCGCCGGTACGCATGGAACCACGGCGGCGCTGGCCATGCTTACCGATATGGTAAAGAAGGGCGGTGTCATGGCGTCCACCCATGTGGGGGGCTTTTCGGGGGCTTTTATCCCCGTTTCCGAGGATGAAGGCATGGTTGCCGCCGTCCGTTCCGGCGCCATCGGCATCGACAAACTTGAGGCCATGACGAGTGTCTGTTCGGTGGGCCTTGACATGATCGCCATACCGGGCGATACGCCCGCCTCCACCATTTCCGCCATCATAGCCGACGAAATGGCGATAGGCATGGTGAACAACAAGACCACCGCCTGCCGCCTTATTCCCGTGCCGGGGAAAAAGGCCGGGGACTGGGCGGAATTCGGCGGCCTTTTGGGCGGCGCGCCCGTGATGCCGGTGAACAGGGCCGGGAGCGGGGCCTTCATAGCCCGGGGCGGAAGAATTCCCGCGCCCATACACAGTTTTAGAAATTGACGGAAACGCGCCCCCAGGATTCAGGCCCCCTCCCGGAGGACTGTCCTCCCGCCGGAAGACGGCTCCTTGTCAGCATCAGGGATCTGTCCTATTCCTACGGTGAAACCGGCCGCCCTGCCCTGAACAGGGTAAGCGCCGGCATTTACCGGGGGGAACACACGGCAATTCTCGGGGCCAACGGATCGGGAAAAAGTACCCTGCTTAACTGTATCAACGGCCTCTGCCGGCCGCCTCCCGGCGCGGTTTCCGTTTACGGGCCCGGTGGTGAACTGTACGACAGCGCCCGGGACGATCATCTTGGCAGGATACGCCGCATAATAGGAACGGTACTGCAGAATCCCGATGATCAAATAGTCTCCACCGTTGTCGAGGCCGATACCGCCTTTGGCCCGGAAAACATGGATCTTCCGCCTCAGGAGATCCGCCTGCGGGTGGACAGGGCCCTCGCGGCCGCGGGGCTTGAAGCGCTGCGGAACAGATCTCCCCAGTTCCTTTCCGGGGGCGAACGCCAGCGCCTTGCCATTGCCGGAGCGCTGGCCATGGAAGGGGAGGCTCTTGTCCTTGACGAAGCCCTTTCCATGCTTGACCCCCTTGCGCGGGAACCGCTTCTTTCCCTGGCGGATACCCTCGCCGGAAGCGGAAAGACCGTTATCCAGGTAACCCATTCCCTTGAGGAGGCGTTCCGCTGTTCCCGCTGCCTTGTTCTTGACAGGGGGGCCCTTGTCTTTGACGGAAAACCGGCGGATCTGCTCCGCCTTCCTGCTCTTGAGGACTGGGGCTTCAGGCTGAATGAGGCGGCGAAAACAATACGCATGATCACCGGGAAATATCCGGGCGTACACATCACGTCGTTTGATCCTGCCGAAACCGCCGCCGCCGTCCGCGCGCTTAAAGCGGCGCCCGCCCGCGCCCCCTCCGTCTCCGCGCATTCTCCCTGCGCCCCGCCGCCTCGCGCCGGGGATGCGGTGTCGTTTGACGGGGTTTTTCATCATTACCTTGAAGGAACCGCTTTTGCCGCGGCGGGGCTTGACGGCGCCGATCTTTGTGTGCCGGAAGGGCTGTCCGTGGCCCTTATAGGAAAGAGCGGTTCGGGGAAAACAACGCTGCTCAAGCACATTAACGCCCTCTTTCTGCCCTCGCGGGGAACGGTCCAGGTCTTCGGAGAGGACACCGCGGACAAGAAAACCGATCTCCGTTCCCTGCGGTTCCGGGCCGCTCTTGCGGTGCAGCATCCTGAAAGCGCCCTCTTTGAAACCTGGGCCGCGGACGACGTTGCCTACGGCCCCCGTAACGCGGGACTGCGGGGCGGCGGGCTGGTTGCCAGGGTAAGGGACGCGATGAACGAGGCGGGGCTTCCCTATGACGAATACGGCGAACGGGAAAGCCGCGCCCTTTCGGGGGGCGAAAAACGCCGCCTTGCCCTTGCCGGGGTACTGGCCATGGACAGCCCTGTGCTTCTGCTTGACGAACCGTCCGCTTCCCTGGACGGAAAAAACCGGGAGCGGGTCTTCGCCCTTGCCGGGGAAAGGCGGCGGCGGGGAAAGACCGTTATCGTCTCAACCCATTCCGTGGAAGCGGCCGCCTCTTTTGATCTTGTCGCCGTCATGGACAGGGGCCGTGTAGCGGCCTTTGGCCCGCCCAGGTCCGTTTTCGGCCCGTACTGGAAGGCCGGCTGGGGGCTTCTTCTTCCCTGGACCGTCCGGGTAGCCCGTGAGCTTGACGCGGGCGGAACGGCCGTTCCCCTTACGGCGGAGGAGCTTGTCGCCTTTATTGAGGGGAACTTTGAGGGTAGCGCCGCTTCTTCCGGGGCGGCCGCCGGAACTTCTCCGCACGGCGGACGCGCCGCGGTACAGACCGTTCGGCCTTCCGCCTCGTCTTCCGGAAAACGGCGGAAAACGGGGATAGAATTCTTCAGGAACATGACCTTTGGGCAGTTTTTGGGCCGGCCTTCGGCGCTGAGGCGGCTTGGAGCGGGGAAAAAACTGCTCCTTCTCCTCTTCCTTTCGGCCCTGGGAATAGCCGGGCCGCATCCTCTTTTCCCCCTTTCCGTTCTTGTTCTTGCCGTAGCGGTGGGGGCGGTTTTCGGAAATGTGGAACCGAAATACCTGCTCCGGGGTTTTATTCCCGCTTTTCCCTATCTCCTGTTCCTCGCGCTACTGCAAATGCTTTTCAGCTGGGCCGGCGATACAAGCTTCGTGTTTTTTTCCCTGGGGCCTGTGACGGTAACAGGAGACGAACTGCTCCGTTCGTGCTCCCTGGTATGCCAGCTCGGCGCGCTCATGACCCTCCTTTCGCTTTACACGGCGGTTACGCCTCTCAGGGAGACGCTTGCCGCCTTTGACCGGGCGCTCTTGCCCCTTTCCCGCGCCGGAATTCCCGTACGGGATATTTCCGTCATCCTGGGAATAGCCCTGCGTTTTGTGCCGGTGCTTGCCGGGGAAGCCGAATGTATCGTGACGGCCCAGCTTTCGCGCGGCGGGCGCGGCGGGCTTGGATCCGCCCCGGGGATGATCATCCCGCTCTTTTTGCGGGCCCTGGAACGCTCGGAAACGCTTGCCAAAGCCATGGCTCTTAGATTATACCATTCATAGCGGGGTGCTTGATGCTGTCTATGGGAGTTCGAAAAGTTGCCGTTACCGGGGTTCTTTCGGCCGTTGTCATTGTGCTGGGGATCACCAGGCTGGGTTTCATCACCCTTCCTTTGGGGTCTATAATCATCATGCACGTACCTGTGATCCTTGGCGCGGTTCTGGAAGGGCCGGTGGTGGGCCTTGTTACCGGTTTCCTTTTCGGGCTTTTCAGCCTGATACAGGCCGCCATTTCCGCGGCCAGCCCCCTTGACGCGGCCTTTGTGAATCCCCTTTTTTCAATAGTGCCAAGGCTGTTCATAGGGCCCGGCGCGTGGCTCATATACGCCCTTGTAAGCGGCAATTTCGGCGGTTCCGAAAAACACTCAGGCGTTGCAAGGGAGACGGCCGGCATCGCGGCGGCGGCTGTCGGGGGAACGGCTATCAACACGGCGCTGGTTCTTTCGCTTCTGGGGGCCTTTAGGGTGCTTCCCTGGGAAATAATAGCCGCGGCGGCGGTCACCAACGCCCCCATTGAAGCAGGAACGGCCGCCGTCATTACGCTGGCGGTCGCCCTGTCCTGGAAACGTATACGGCCGGGCCGCTCCCGCCTGAGCCGGGAAAGAAAGCCGGCGTAACCGCGCCGCAAAGGGCCGTTTTTAAACGGCGGTGTCCCTGAGAGAAAAGTCGCCGGGGGATTCCCCCCGGCATTTATGCTGCCTCAACGGTTTTTTTACATTATTTTGAAATTATTTTTATATAGCCGGAATTTCTCCCGACACTATCATTTGAAAGCATTTTGCCTTACCAAACTACACCCAAACGGCAAAAAATCTTTCAATTTTTCGTTTTTTTTACTTTTTTTCGCCACATTGCGCCAAAACCGGCCAAAATTCCCTTAAAACCGGGGTGCTGAGTAATGGTCAACCGCCGGGAAACAGGAAAAACGGCCCCAGGCAAACCCGCAAAAGCGGCTTTTTTTTAAATTTCCGCGCCCAAAAAGGCATTCCTGTTGACGCGGGACAGGGCGCGGAGAAGGGCGAATTCTACACGCCCGCAAGCACCGCCAGCCTGGTTCGTGTTGAGGGTTGCATACCCGGAAACCCGCCTGCGCGGAGGAAGAACCGCAGGTTCGCGCTCTGCCGCCATGAAAAAATTGACAATATATAAATATGAACTATTATGTATTTAGAGAGAGTATTATGAAAAAGTCATGGGTTTGTTTTTTATTATTTGTGTTTATGAGTATAACTTCATGTGAACAAGGGGCCTTCCGTCCGGCAACTGTTGACTTGTTAAAATATCAGGAAGATGGGCAGCTACACAGTCTTTCATCTATTCGTATGTGGGGATGGTCAAAAAATGGAAAAGTGGCATATACTGTAGAAAAAGAACAGGATGGCCGTGGTGGATATATCACAGCGGCAACAATACTCGATTTTGCCAATAATGTTGTTTTGTGGGAGCGGGAAATAGATTCTCTTGACATAACAGGCAATAAAGAAACCGAAGCGGCAGATTATGACAGATTTTATGAGAATTTCAAGAAGATTCGTATTGAAAATGGAATTGAATTTGTCCAGGTTGAATTTAAGAAATTGCCCATAAGACATAATAACCGGACTTTTAATGTAGCAATAGAAATTGTTGAAGAAGAAGAAAACGAGCTCCGTTTGCTTGATAAAATTGACAGCTATACGGTAAGTGTTGAGACTCAAGGAAAATGGAAGACCATTAAAGAAAAAAATGATGTATGGGCTTTTCATGTATTACCATGCGGATATTTCATTAGTCCCTATGAAGACAGGGCGCTAATTGTAACAGGAGAAAGGGTTCCTGCATTTGAAAATGTTGATATAGATTTCTATTTCATTGGCTGTGATTTGTCTTATTGGTTTAACTAAAGAATGAATTGCAAAATTAAAACCATGCCGGATAATGGTATTTCATGGGTGACCATAACTATCATTTCTTAAATCGGATAATTTCAGACCTCTTTGTTTTCCCCGTTCAAGCAATGCAAGCGCATAATAGGTAACAAAAACATACACGCCCATAATTGAAAGATTAACCGCAAAAAACAAAATCGCGGAGCGTTCCTCCGGCCAGTAGTCAAAGGAAAAACCGCGAAAAAGTTTTGAAAACATATCCCTGTCGAATGATGACCATACGCCAAAGGCGACAAGGGAAAACGCAAGAACACGCATAATAATTTCTCGTGTCCGGTTTTCGCCGTTTGTCTTTGCCATGTTACGGAAAGCGTTTAATAGTACTCCCCAATTCAGGCCGAGGTGGACGCCAATCAGGGGCAAGCACCAATAGGCGGCGGTTGTGTGTATTTGCCGTAACATCATGCCGCCGGGCAAATGCAAAAACGCAAGTACGGTTCGGGAATGTAACAGTCCGGTAATGAGTAGTAAGGCAAAAGCAAGCGCAAGCAATAGATTAACGGCGGTCATCACGCTGCGCCGCAGATTATATGTACCCTTGAAAATGTTTTTGTACCATTTCCAATTAAGGGCATTATTAGCAATACATACCGCGCACACGGCAACGCCTAACCATTCAAGGGCGATGTCACCGGTTGCGCGATACATAAGGGCGCACAATAACAGAACGGTAAAAGCAATGTCGAGTATGAGACGCGCCGCAAGTTTACCGTTCATCGCGCCGCTATTCCGTTTTTGCGAAGCCACGCCGCTATATCATTGGCAAGGGAACCGCCGCCTGAATAATGAACGGAAAGTGCATCGCCGATTTTTGCCCTCGGCTCAAGTTTTGAAATGGCGGTA
>JAISAQ010000095.1 GCA_031266775.1 Treponema sp. | reverse complement strand
CAACCCATTCCCTAGTCCCAAGATCCGCCGGGGCAGCTTCAAGGTATTTCCAGAGGGGGTACGTGTCCGCGCTGTCCACATAAAAGATTATCCCTCCGGCCGGTCCGAAGTCGCCTATGGCGTATTCAACCGTTACCGTTGCTGTACCTGATTTGGATGCGTCGGCCGTGGACGTTGCCGTAATGGTAAAGGGTGTTCCGCCGGCTTCATTCGAGTTTACGGTCAAAACACCCGCGGAAGAGATGACTGTTCCCGCCTCAGCGTTTCCGCTTACCTCCCACGTTACGGTTTGGGCGGGACTGTTGATTCCGGCTACCTGGGCAGTAAAGGTTTTGGTTCCGCCTTTGGCAACGTCGGAGGAATTGGGGCTTACGGTTACACCGGTAACGACAGGGTTGGCGGGCGGAAGGAATAGACTTACATCGTCCTGGCCTTTATTCAACAACTAGCATCCGGCCAGTGTGAATACCGCCGCCGGTATAAAAATAGTCATTCCAAAAAACACGCCGTGCTTTTTTTTCATGCCTTCCTCCTTTGAGTCTGGGACGGGATGTTTTTTCTGCCGAACAAGAAAAATTGATGAAAAAACGGAAATTTAGGAGTTCTGTTTAGTAGACAAAGAGGCCGTTTGTTTGTATAATATGACCTGTGACCTTGACGTTTGCTTTTATCAAGAGCATGGAAAGAGTATAGCCCTTGCGGGCTTTTTGCGCAATATTCCAAAAGCGGCCGGCAGGGCATTCACGCCGCCGCCGTACCGGGCCGGATCAGAACGGCAGTTTCGGAAGGGACGGAATGGAGGGAGGCTGAAAGGTCGGCGTTTTTCCCTGCAGCAGATCCTGAATGGCATTTTCGGCCTCTTTCTTCACGTCGTCCTTGACCCCTTCAACCGCCTCTTTCGCGGCGTTCTTCGCCCAGTTTTCAAGTTCGTTCTTTTTGGCGCCAAGGGTGTTTTTAAGCCCGTCCAGGGCGCTCAGGTCCCCCCGCGCGGCCTTGAAGAGAAGATCCAGTTCCTCCCTGGAAACAAACTTTCCGTCTATATACTGGTCTATTCTTTCGCGGAGAACCCGTTCCAGTTCGTTCATGGCCCTGGCCGCGTAGGCGCGGACGATACGATCCAGCGCCCTTTTGACAAGATCGCCTATGTTGGTATCTATGCCGAATTCGTCTTTCGCGGAAGGATTGTGCACATACCGTATGGAAAGAAGCAGATTGTCCGTTTCCCTTACCGCGGTGTCTATCGCTTCGGCCAGCGTACCGGAAGGGCCGATAATGCTGGCCCCGCTGATTCCGACGCTGCCGTTTCCGGCAACCTCCCCGTCCGGACGTCCGGAAAAGCCCACGCTGAAATTCACGTCGCCCCTGAAGCCGCCTATTCCCATCTGGACAAATTCCTTTTCAAGGCTCACCGGGAACCCTTTCCCCGAAACGTTAGCGGTAAAACGTTCGGCCGCGGCGGTTCTGAAATCCGCGGAACCCCTGAAATCAACTTCGCGGGCCGCGTCCGCTTCGGCGACGGACAGCGCAAGTGTAACGGGAACGCCCGACAGGTCCGGATTGGAACTTATTCCCCGCATGTCAAAACCGGTGTGCCAGCCCCCCGCCGTAAAATCGGAGGCAAGAATACCGAGGTAAAATTTGGGATACTCCCTTGCCGGAAAGGCCACATCCCGGCCCTTGAAGGCCTGAGTCCTGGGGGGCTTTTCGCGCTTTGGTTTTGAGTCCTGTGAAGCCTTGAGTTTTTCAAGGGCTTGGAGGGCAAGAAGGCCGTAATCAAGGTACTGCTCCGCCGTGTCCGAAAGGATCTCCCGTATCGAAGGCTCAAGAGCGGCAAAGGCTTCGCCGCTTCCAAAATCGAGGTAGGACTTAAGGTGGTTAAAGTCGCCGGCAATAGCGCCGCGCGCCTCCCGTTCAAGGGCAATGGCGGTCTTGATGTCGGCGTCAAGCCCGTTTACCATGCCCGCCGCGTCGCCGGCCGCCGCCTCTACGCTGTCAAGAAGGCTCGAGATATTCTGAACGGTTTCCAGGACCGCTTCAATACTGTTAAAACTGCCGGCGTTAAGGTTCATAAAAGGGCGGACCCGCCCGGCAAGTTCGTCCTTTCTGTTCCTTGCGTTTTCAACCTGTCCCTTCCATTTTTCCAGGGTTTCGTTATACGCCGCCACGGCGGTATCGTAGAGCTTCGGCGTATTAAGCTTGGCGAATTCCCTGTCAAGGAGCCCCATCGCGTCGAAATTCCGCAAATCCACAAGGGGCGGCGCGGCGGCCTTTTCCCTCTCGCCCCGCGTTACGGCGGATCTGCCCGGCAGCGCGCCGGAAACGGTACGGGCCGTTCCAAAGCGTATGGCGTCGGCCCTGATTTCCTCAATGTAGATCTTCCCCCGCAGGGCCGCCGCAAGGTTAAGACGGAATTCCATGCGGCCAAGCTGAAAGAGGTTCTTCATCGGATCGTTCCGGTTCGCCACGGTAACGGCGTCCATCCCGGCGCGGAAACGGAAAACGTTAAGGCGAAAATTATCCACATCCGCCCTGGCTTCAAAAAGGGCCTCAAGCCCGCGTTCCAGCGCCCGCTCCAGAAGCGGGTTCATAAAGAAGGTGAAAAAAACCGCCAGGGCGGCGGCGATGACGCCAAGTGAGGCAAGCGGGAAGACCTTTACCGCGAATCTCCTGTTAACGGCGATAACACGGTAAAGGGTTTTAAGACGTCTCATGTCATCCGGGGAAAGCCCCTGCCGGAGAACCATCTTCGGATCTTTCGCCTCGAAACAGGAGATGAAAAAATTCCTGTCTTCGGGATTGGGAATCTTTTCCGCATACCGTTTTTCAAAGACACGCCGGGAAATGACCTTTTTCACCCCTGCCCTCCTTCGCCGTTCTCACGGGCGGACGCATCCCGCGCCTGAACGGGCGGATCGTCTTCAGGGACAGCCGCGCCCTTTTCGGAAGCGGCCCGCTTTATCCCCTTGAGTTTCGGGGCAATGATGCTCCGGCACAGCGAAAGGAGCCCAAACACCGCGAAAAAAACCGGCAGCCAGAGGATAATCCCGCCCGCGAGCCCCCCGGCGACAAGGGTATTGTTGAACCTGGTAAAGGGGACAAAGGGCATGTTGTAAAGAGAGGTAAAGAAGGGCTGCAGGGCGTCTATATGGAGCGCCGCCCATCCCAGAGCGTCTATGGGCATAACGAACAGGGGCAGAAAAAGCCGCAACACCACCATCACGAGGAGCGACAAAATACGTTTATGCCTTAAAAAAAGCGAAATCAGCAGCAGGGCTATCCAGAAAAAATTCCCCAGGGGAACAAGGGCAAGAAGCACCCCCCAGGCAACACCCGCGGCAATTTGCCATTTTTCGGCATTTCTGATGCGAACAGCAATCGATCTGATTAATGATTTTATCATACATAAACTATGCTATTAAAGAAAGCAAAGTACAAGAGGCCCCGCTTCAGGGCCGGTAATTCCAAATGCAAAACAACCACAGACACAGACTAACGCGGACAAAACATACATTTGAAGCTAAACGTCCGTGTTTGTCCGCTGCCGGTTGTGCGGGAACACGGCCTGTTTTCAGGTTTTCAGGGTTCGCCCGGATGGAGCCTTCCGGCAAGAACCGCTTCCATAACCGTCCTGTCCGTCCGGACGGCGGGATCAAGCGCTGATATTTCCCTGAGCACGGCTTCCGTTCCGCGGGGCAGCGTGTTCAGGCGGAAATCCTCGTCGGCGGGAAAAAGCTGCCCCTCTTCATCACGGGCGGCAAAGGACAGCGCCGCCCGGTACACTTCGGCCGTATGATCCGGGGAAAGGCCGTGTTTCGCGGAGAGCAGCATGGCTCCGGTGACGCGGTCGTCCCGGCTTAATTTGCGGGGCAGATCCCGGCCGACCCGGTGTACCGTATCTCCAAGCGCCCTGTTTTTGAAACGGAAAAGCAGATCATCGATATGAAGGGCAAGATCTTCCCCGGTAAAAATCTCGGGGTACTCGGTTTCAAGGACCAGCGCCGATTCTTCCATGACGCTCTTTACAGCAGGTTCGACAAGGGGAAGAACATCGGCAAGCAGGGAACGGGCGGGCGCCGTGCGGTAGCCAAAATACGCCGCGGCGGCGTGTCCCAGATTGTGAATAAAAAGTTTGCGGTCTACAAAGGCGTTTATGCCGGTAGTAAGAAAGAGGCCGGGAATTTCAGGCGGCGGACCGCGGAAGGCGGTTCTGTCGGCAATGAGGGTTTCATATTCCTCCGCGTACAAAAGCAGGGGATCCTGGAGAAGATCTTCGGCCCTCATGAGGGGGACCATCTTTCCTATGCTGGTTTCGACAAGGCCGGCAAGATCGTCAAGGGGATAGGAAGGGCCGAGTTTTTCGGCGAGAATGGTCCTGAAAAGTCCGGGAGCGCCGCGGGCGTTTTCCGCGATGATGATATCAAGGGGCCTTCGCGGATCTTTCCGCCGCCGTTTTTCAAGGCCCGCCGCTATGAGGGGGATTACCTTGGGAAGCACCGCCTTGCCGACGCTGGTCGCGGTTATGTCCGCCCCGGCTATTTCCCCGGCGGCAGCTTCCGTGTCGGCCCCGTTTACCGCGCGTACCGGGCCTACGCGGCGGTATTCATCGGCCCTGCCCTCGCGCCGTATTGCTACTGTATAATACCCTTCACCGTTAAGCAGGGATACAAGCCGTTCGTCCACGTCGACAAAAACCACATCCCAGCCGGCTCCGGAAAACAGCGCCCCAACAAAGGAACGGCCTATGCTGCCCGCCCCTATTTGCACCAGTTTCATCGCATTACCCTATTCAACAGCTATTTGGGAAACAGGCTTTCCGTCCCTCGTATAAACCCGGCTAAAGTTATAGGGATCAAGGCGCCGTTCTCCCCGGTGAAAAAACACATACTGGTAGGTCCCCGGCGGAAGGGACAATGTAAGGGAATAAACCCCGGCGGGATTTTCAATCAATTCATACATGAAAGGATCCCAGCCGTTGAAATTCCCCGCGACGGTAACGGTTTCTCCCGGCGGCCCCCTGAACGTGAAACTCAGCCCTCCCGGTTTTCCCGTAAGGGGCGAAGGATCGCGCTTTATATCCGGCAGGGGAAGGGACGAATAGGTTACCCCTGAGCGGCTGTCCCTTCTGGTAAGGGGGTTGGAAGGGTCCGTGGTCCACAGCCCGTCAATTACAAGGCGGTATTCCAGCACGTTAATATCGCCGGGAAGCTGGTACACAAAAAAAAGCAGGCCTGAATCCCTGTAGGGATCGGGCTTTTTTTTACCGGGGGGAATGGGCGCGCCCAGCGGGTCCTGGGGCACAAGAAGCTGCCTGAACCAGTGAACTCTGCTGAAGCCTTCGTTGGCAAAGGAAACCCCCACCCTGCGGAGGGAAGACGGCGCGGTAAAAAGAACCGCGTCCTCGTACACCTCGGGGGCTCCCGGGCCGGAAAGGCTCAAGAGGCGGTCTATAAATTCATACGACTCAACGTCCGCCGCCGGGACCATTACGGCGGCAAACATACACAGGACGGCGGCGGCAATAGTTTTCATATATTCTTTACAATTATCGGCCGATAGTTAAATATCTTAATATGCCCTCACTGCAAGCGCTTCAGGAATTCAAGACCTCATTTAACCATATCGGGGGGGAAATAGCTTCCCTCCAGGAACAGAATATCCCGTTTGATGATCTGCCCCTGCCGGGACAAACAGGAAACGAAGGGTTCCCCCTTCCTTCCGGGGTCGAGGCGGAGGCGGGTCCCGGCGCCACAAGCCCGGATCTTGACTTTAACCTTGACGATTTTGCCGACATGGATCTTGGCGGAGAAAGCCCCCCGGATTCCGCCGCGTCCCCGGCCGGAGGCCAATCCGTTCCCGCCGCGCCGTCCGCCGCCGGAACGCCGGGGCCCGAAGAAGACGGAACTGCCGGCGATATGGACTTCGGCGCCTTCCTCGACAACATCCCCGACGATCTTTCGCTGCCGGAATCCGCCGCCGGTGAGCCTTCAATGGACCTGGGCGGAGAGCTTTCAGGCCTTGAGGACCTTGACGCCGGCGCGGCCACGGAAGAGACAGCCGAAGAGCTTTCAATGGACCTGGGCGGAGAGCTTTCAGGTCTTGAGGACCTTGATACCGGCGCGGCAGCCGAAGAAGCGGCGGCCGGTGATGATTTTTCGGTTCCCGAAGATCTCTTGGGCGGCCTTGACGAAGACTTCGAAACGGGTCCGCCCGATTCAGACGCCGCGGAAACGGAACAGGGCGGCGGGACGGCGGACGATTCAGCCATCGATTTCTCCATGCCCGATTTTGAGGGAGGCGCGGATTTTGAAAGTTCCGCGGAAACGGAACAGGGCGATCCCTTTGACAAATTCGATGTGTCGGCCGGGGACGGCGGGGCGGCCGCGGGCGGTTCGGGCAAACTGGAGGAAGATTTCACTCTTCCGGGAATAGACGACATATTTGCAGGAAGCGGGGAAGAAACAGGCGGCGGGGCGGACCTGGACGGCGGCGGGGAAGTGGAGGAAATCCAGCTTACCGAAGAAGAACTCGGCAGGTTCAGAAAAACCCTGGCCGGGTATCCCCTTAACCTGCGTATCGCCTGCGAAGAACTAATAGCCGAACAGGCGGTCGTTCCGGAGGAGATGTCCCGTCTTGTAAAGCTCCTTGTTGGCGGGGCCCCCGCCAGGGAAACCGCCGCGCTCGCGGGAAAAATACTGGGCCGTACCATAACCATTCCGCGCGGCTTTGAAAAGAAAACGGGCGAAGAACTTGAGGCGGAACAATCCAGCTTCGGTTATATCTTTATCCACAAATTCCTGCCCATCTTCGGCATCTTCATGATGATAGCCATCGCGGCCCTTTCGCTCCTGTATTTGATCATCCAGTTTATCTATTATCCCCTCAAGGCGGAATCAATATACAAAACGGGCCTCGAACGGCTTGAAGCCGGGGAATTTGAACGGGCCAATGAACGCTTCAGCCAGGCCTTTGGCATTCACCGGAAAAAGGACTGGTTTTACCGTTACGCGGAAGGTTTCCGGGAAAAGCGCCAATACATTTACGCCGAACAGAAATACGATGAACTTCTGGCCGCGTATCCGCGGGACAGAAAGGGCGTGCTCGATTACGCCGCGATGGAAAGCAGGGAACTGCGGAATTATCAAAAAGCCGAAGACCTGCTCCGCCGTCAGATCCTCGATTACGCACCGGACGATTACGACGCCCTCCTCGCGCTGGGAGACAACAGCCTTGAATGGGGAGAAACGGAACGCTCCAAATACGAAGACGCCCGTTTTTCGTACGCCCGCCTTCTGGACAAATACGGCTGGACCGATCCCGTTGTCGAACGCATGCTTAAATATTTTATCCGCACCGACAACCTCAAGGAAGTGCTTCCCCTGCAGTCCTGGTTCATGGACAACAAAAAGCGGAAGATCTCCGCCGGAACACTGGCGGAACTGGGGGGCTACCTTCTGGACAAGCAGCTTGAGGAAAAAAGAACGGCGGCTTCTCCCCGTATCCCCAATGAATACGCGGATCAGATAGACGGAATACGGGAAATCCTGCTCAGGGCGGCGGAAAGCGATCCCGGTCTTCCCGAATCCCATTATCACCTTTCCCGTTATTACGGGAACCTCGGTAACACCCACGAGGAGCGGATCACCCTGGAACGGGCCATTAACGCCTTTGACGGCGCCCGGGAAAGACCGGTGAACCGCATACGTTACCACATAGACGCGCTGCGCCGTTACGCCGAACTTCTTAAAAACGCCCGCGAATTTATTCCCTCGGAAGAACACCTGGTAAGGGGGATAAACATGTACGAAGACGCCCTGTCGCGCAGGCTCTTTCCGCCGTCGCCTGATTTCGGGAGGCTCTACGCCGACCTCGGGGATCTGGTCTACTTTACCAAAGACGGCGACTGGAGGGCGGCCCTTGACTATTATGCCCGTTCGGAGCGGAACGGATGGGCGCCGCCTGAAATTCAGTACCGCATGGGCGCCGCCCATTATCTGCTTGAAGAATGGCCGGAAGCCATGGAGAAGTTTTTTATCGCGTCGGGGGATCTTCCCCTTAACCGCCGCATCCTCTACGCACTGGGGAATACCGCCTTCAGGAGGGGAAATTATTTTGCCGCCCAGGGCTACTACAGCCGCCTTCTTGATATTCTTGAAGGAGAACGATCCCGGCTGCCCCTGCTCCTCCCCAACGAAGGGCCCGAATATGTAGAGCTTGCCGAACGCCTCATGGTCGCCAGAAACAACATGGGAGTTACACTTGAGGCGCTGACCAGGGAAACCGGGGACAACCGTTACCGGTCCCGCGCCCTCGCGCTGTACACCGAATCGGCGCGCGCCTGGGACGCCCTTACCCGGAATCCCCAGACCATGATCCGCCTGCTTCCCCTCCCCGGCCTGTACGGTCCCGGCATCAACCCGGCGTATCTTAACGTCAGGAACAGCCTGTATCCGGTCCGGGATTACGAATACTACTTCTTCCTCCCCATAGACAGGGACGTTCTGGAACCTTCGAGCTGGGAAACACTCGCTCCCACAGGTTCCCGCCTGTCCGCTTCCGGCGGCGGTCTGCCCGCCTCCCCCTGACGTTCCGCCGAAACGGACAAACACGGACTTTTGGTTTCAAATGTATATTTTGTCCGTGCTGGTCTGTGTCTGTCTGTGGTTGTTTTGAATTCGGAATTACCGGCGGGCAACGCGGGCAGTTGACTTCATTCCGCCCTGCGGGATATTATAGGAAAAGCTGCGGATAAAGCAGTTTGACGGGCGATTAACTCAGCGGGAGAGTGCTACCTTCACACGGTAGAAGTCACTGGTTCAAATCCAGTATCGCCCATGATTGTGTAATCCATTGTATTATAAAGTGAGGCTGTTCCAAAAACTGAAGTCTTGGAACAGCCTCAAGTCTTTTTATAAAAACGGTCCTTTTATGAAACGGCCTTGTGAAGGCGCGTCTGCTCCAGCTCAAGAGGGATGAAAATGTTGAAGACGGTTCCTTTTCCCCGTTCGGTCTGCAGTTTGATGGAGCCGCGCAGATCGCCAATCCGTTCCTTGACAAGGTTAAGCCCTATGCCGCGGCCGGCGTGAAGATCCGCCTCATCGGCCGTGCTGAATCCGGGCGCGAAGATCATTTGCAGGAGGCGGCTTTTGCCCAGGGACTCATCCGCGTCCTTGACCATATTAAGGCTTTGGGCCTTCTTTCGGATCTTCTCAAAATCAAGACCCTCGCCGTCGTCGCCGAGTTTTATGTGAATTTTACTGTCCTTGTACTTTATGGAAAGCCGTATGCTTCCCTCGGCGTTTTTGCCTCTGGAACTTCTTTCGCCGGGAAGCTCAATGCCGTGGTACACGGAGTTTCGCACCAGCTGGGTAAGCACTTCCTTTATGACCCGCCGGGGGCCGTGTTCCAGAACAATCCCGTCAAGCTCTTCCACAACAAATTTGACCTGCTTGTTCAGCGCCGCGGAAGCCTTCTCGCAGGCCTTTGTAAGGGTCTCCACAAGGACATACCGGTCCGGTCTCCGGCTTTCGCCAAGCCCGGTCTTGAAGGCGTGAATTTTGTCGATGGTCTCGCGGAATCTATCCTTTTCCTTCATGATCTTTTCAAGTTCCACGGTAACATGCAGGATTTCCTCAAAGGAAACATCGTCCTTGTCGCGCATGATCTTTATTTTCGATTCAAGTTCATGCAGCTTGCCGCTGAAATTTTCCAGCCCCAGGATAAGCGCGTTTGATTTAACCGCGTGAACGGACTGATAAATGTCTATCATCGCCTCATGGGCAGTGAGCTTCCTGTTTTTCAGCACGTCGTTGATGCGTTCAAACTCGTATTCGGTATCTTCGATAAAATCGCCGAACACCCTGGGTTCCACCTGTATGACTTCAAAGAGCGAACGCATTTCCGTTTCACGCTTAAGCTCTTCCTCGTCAAGCCGCTTCTGCAGCTGTTTTTCCGCGGTGACATCCTCGAGGGTTCCAAGGATAAAGAACTCGCCGCCGCCCCGGTCCACCGCGGCAAAGCTGCAGCGGAGGGTTTTTTCGGCGCCGTCTGTCCCGTTCACATAGGCAAACTCGGAAATGGGGTTTATCTCTTCCAGCATCTTCGCGTCAAAGGAACGGTTCAATATCATGGTAAAGTAGTCTTCCAGCGTGTCCCTTTCCTTCGCCGTAATCGAGGCCGAGAGAATATCGGAGAATTTTTTCCCCTGCAGTTCATCCAGGGACAGAACATCTTCCATGGCCTTTGAATAGGCCGGCTGGATACGGTATTCGCCGTCCATAAGAAAGAGGCCGGCCTTGAGGTTGTCCTTCATGGCGGTAATCTCGTCCCTTTCGGTTTTTAATTCCTTTGTAAGATGCTTGACCCAGCGGTCCTTGAGCACCCGTATCCGTTCGTAAACAATGGTCAGCACAAGAACAAGGATATACACGGCGATGATGCGCAGGGCTATAAGAGGGGTATAATCGAATCCCGCAAGGCCGGGAACAAGGGAGGCCGCCGTGATTCCCCCAAAAAGCAGGACCGAAAGAACGAGGCCGGCTTTCATCCCCAGAATAAAAATGGCCAGCATGGGATACGCGTATATCCACAACCCGGCAAAGCCCTGCTCGCCGCCGCTTGCGACAAGGAAAGCGCAGAGTACGCAGAAGGGCGCCATGGGAATAAGGGCCGACACGATAAAGGGGAGTTTTGTCCTGAGAAGAAAGATGACGGTAACACAGGCAAGCCCAAGGGCAATATCAAAGGCGCCCCGTATCACGTTGCCCCCAAGCATAACGCTAATCCCGAAACTGACAAGAAAAGACGCCCCAAAGACAAGCGCCACGTTGTAGATGACGTAGCGCAGCATATCTTCCAATACCGCCTCGGCGCGGGGATTCTCGAATTTACCGCTTGTAAGGAGGCGTAATATTTTGTCGCTTTTTTTCATCATGAATAAACACCTCCCCTGACCGCCTCAATGGCAATGGAAAGCGTAAAGGCGCCGTCATCAAAAATGGTAAAGGGAATGCAGATGATCCGCGCCTGGGAATTGGGCCACTTGATGGAGTGTTCCTTTCCTTCCACGATGGTAGGCAGGGAGATAACCAGCCGGAAAGTTTCTTCCAGCCCCTTCTTGGCGTTTCCCGCGATGATGTTGACAATTTCCCCTATGGCGTCCACCACCTCGGAGTCAAGCTGTGTATGGCTGGAACCGGTGAGGATGGCCGTAAGCTTCATCGCCAGTTCATTTTTCATGGAAATAACGACCGCTCCCCGGGCTTCTCCTGTAAGGCCGATTACCGCCGAAATATCCCATTCATTGACGGCATTCGTCTCCGCGAAATACGGACGGTTTTCCTTGAGTTCGGCCCCCACGAATTCCCTGAACACATTCTTGCACACATCTATAAACGGCTGTATGTACTTTTCCATGACCTTCCCCTATATCGTAATTTTGGACATTTTTTCCATGAAAATTTTTTCGTTGACCGGTTTGATGATGTAATCGGTAGCGCCGTTTTTCAGCGCCTCAATAACATTGTACCTGGCCGCCTCGCTTGTCACCATGATAATGGGCAGATTTTTATACTGTTCCATGGCGCGCACCTGTTTCAAAAAATCAATACCGGAAAGTTCCGGCATGTTCCAGTCAAGCAGTACCAGGTGCACCTGATTGACCGCAAGCACATTCAGCGCATCCCTGCCGTTTCCCGCCTCCAGAAACTGACAGAGTATCTTCAGCTGAGAAAAAGTATTTTTCACAATATTACGCATAATACGTGAATCGTCTACAACCAGAACCGTCTTCATTCCGACTATTCTCTCCTTCGCAAATTCTGCATATACACCATATCATACAATTGAAAAAGAATGCAAGACGGGGGAAACCGCCCTGTAACCCAATGACAGTATTATATTATTATGTTATAATATCATTATGAGTAACGGCAGAGAAAACGGCTTTGACAAAACCATTCCCATCTCCCTTTATTATCAGCTTAAGGAAAAGCTCCTTGAAAAAATACAGACGGAAGAATGGAAGCCGGGGCAAAAAATTCCTTCTGAATCGGAACTCTGCGCCGCCTACGGACTGAGCCGCATTACCGTCCGCAAGGCGATTGAAGAACTTGTCCGTTCCGGCCATCTGGAACGCTTTCAGGGCAGAGGCACATTCATCACCAGTACGTCCTTTGAGCAAAAACTTTCAAAATTCTGTTCCTTCAGCGAAGAACTTAAAAAACGGGGAAAAAAGGAACAGGCCGGCATTCTTTCTTTTGAAGTCGTTACCCCCGACGAGGAAACCAGGGAAAAGCTCGGCATGGAAGGCGGGCAGGTCTTCAGGCTCGAACGGCTGCGCAGCGTGGACGGGACGGCATATGCGGTGGAAATCTCCTGCATCCCCCACGACGTATGCCCAAAAATCAGCAGGGAAGATATAGACAAAAACGGCCTTTACAAAAGCATGCGGAATTCCGGCGTCTACCCCCAGCGCATCATCGAAAAATTCCGCGCCACGGCGATGCAAAAAAGCGAGGCGAAAAAAATGGGCCTTAAGGCGTCCGCCCCGGCCATTCACCTGGAACGGACCACCTACGACAAAAACAGGATAATCGAATACTGCGTCTCCATAGTCCGCGGTGATTTCTTCGCCTGCACGGTAGAAATGAAAAGCTAGCGCCGGAACAATCCGTTCCGAAGATCACGTTGCCCTCTATACGGGGCTGTTCCAAAACTTCAGTTTTTGGAACAGCTTCTTACCCCGGAGAAAATTGCATGAGAGGCAAATGCCTGCCTTACAAAAAATTGGCAATTTTCTCCAGGAGCTTGTTTCATCGAACCGAAGATTCGCACCAACCGGGTTTTGGAACAAGCTCATACCTTAAGCGATTTGAAATACCCCAGAAAATCCCTGTTTTGGGCAAACATCTTTTCCGTCATTTCACGGATTTCGGCCATGGAAAGTACGCTTGATGTAAGGGGATCGAAAAGTACCGCCTGAAACACTTTTCGCGGATCTCCTTCTATCGCGCCTGATATCGCCAGTTCCTCGCAGCGGCTTGACGTGTTCACGAGCAGGGCAATCTGCGGGGGAAGGGCGCCTGCGTAAAAAGGCTTGATTCCCGCTTTTGAAGCGAGAACCGGCACTTCGACGCAGGCCATGGGAGGAAGGTTTTCTATGAGCCCCGTATTGGGAAGGTTGCCGTTGAATTCAAAGGGCGTATGATCCCCAAAAACCGCGTTGAAAATATTGGACGCGTATTCTTCGCCGCGCTTCAGATCCGCGCCGTCCGACTCGAGCCTTTCCTTGAACCGCGCCTCCCATGTTTTTTCCTTGTCGCGGTATTCGTTAAGAATATAGGCGTAAACCCCCGGATTCCACCCGGTACCATGGGCGCAGTATTTTTCGATTAAATCAGGCCGTTTCCTGAACCACGCGTTGTATTCGGAATTATGCCCGGAAGATTCGGTGGGGTAATAATCGAGGTTAAGGAACATCTCGTTCCTCACCATCTCTTCATTGTAAATTTCACTTTTGGTACAGACCAGTTCCCTGAGCCGGGGATAGGCGTCTTTGCCCTTCCATTTGTAGTCAAGGTAAAAAGCCTGGTGATTGATGCCGGCGCAGGTGTAGGTAATGTCTTCCTTTTCAGCGCCAAGCCAGCGGGCAAGCATGGCGGCGGTTCCCTGAACGCTGTGGCAGAGCCCGGTTACATTCACGCTGCTTTGTTTCTGCATATAACTGCAGAGCATGGCCATGGGGTTGGTGTAATTGAGGACTACGGCGTCCGGGCACAGTTTTTCCACATCCCTGATGATGTCAAGCATAACCGGGGCGGTCCGCAGGAAACGGAATATTCCCGAAGGGCCGCGGGTATCGCCAACATTGATGTCGACGCCGTATGATTTGGGAATCTCGATGTCATGGCGCCAGACTTCCACGCCGCCCTGCAAAATGGTAATGAGCACGCCGTCCGCCCCTTCAAGAGCCCTTGCGCGGTCTGTTGTTTTGAAAACCCTGGCGCCGTATTTTCCCGCCCCGATGAGTTTTTCCAGGGCCTTCGCGGCGTAATCAAGACGGCCTTCGTGAATATCCACAAGATGAAATTCCGCGTCCCTGAATTTTTCAAAGGTCAGAATATCCCGCGCCAGATCCTGGGTAAAACCAAGGGACCCCGCCCCGACAAACACAAATTTCTTTTTCATACGCTGCCTTTATAAAGAGTATAATGTTATGACATCATACTTGTTTATACTCATCCTGTCAAGCGTATTTTTTCCATTGTCAAGGGCCGGAATTTCCCCGGTTATTCGCCGCTGCCGGGGGCCGCGCCGCTTTCCCTCATAAGGACGATCTTGGCCTGGCCGTTTGAATGACGGCCCTCAAGGGATACGTCAACGATGAGTTCGAGTTTCGCGCCGTTAAAACAGCAGGCCTCAAAGATGAACTCGGCTTCGGCCTTTGAACCAAAGAGGTTGTTGAGCGGTTTTTCCACACTCCAGCCGTTGAGCACCTTGACGCCTTCGGGACTGTAGAGGCTTATTTTTGCCCATTGCTGCTGTTTTTGGGTACGGGAATTGGTTACCCGGACCTTGACGGCCCGCCTTTCGCCGGTTTTAAAAAATACCGAACCGCAGTAATCCACGAAGATATTGAACGCCGGAAAGCTGTAGCGCGCCATATAGGGCGAAAGGGCGGTGAGTTCAGCCACGGGAAGGCTCTCGTCTATGCCGCCGCCGTTGATGAAGGGCAAATATTCTGTGGCGGTACTGCAGTAAAGTTCCCTGCCTTCAAGACACTCGATAGTCATGCCGCCGGGAGCGAAGATGTCGCAGAGTTCCTGGCCCAGGAAGAAAGGCGTCACCCTGATGATCCGCTCCGCCAGTTCCGTGGCGGTGCCGGGCACCCAAACGCCCCTGCTGGTCTTGTCTATGCACATGGTGACAATCTTGTCATCCAGAGGCTCCGTCCACTTTTTAGGCAGCCTTGACGCGCCTGAAATGATGCCCAAAAGGGCGCCCAGCGTGGCGCCGGTACAGTCGGTGTCTTCGCCGCAGTTTACCGCGGCGCAGAGGGCCCTGCCGAAGTCCCCTTCGCCGTAGAGCCAGCCGGCTATGGTAATTCCCACGTTCTCAGGCGCGTCGAAACCGGGGGCGCCGGTTTCCAGTCCCTCGTTACCGTCCTTCTTCACCTGGCCAAGCTTGACGCCCTGAATGCCGAAGGTGCCCGGCGCCTCGTTGTGGATGCGTTTGCGGGCTTCGGCCAGCGGGAGTTTTTCCTTGTGGGAGGCCGCCGCCTGTTTAACACAGCGGGCCACAGCCGAATTTCCGGGAATGTACGAAAGGGCGATTTCTATGAGGGTCCGGGGATCGCTTTCCACAAAGGCGGCGCTCTGCAGGGCGGCACAGAAGACCTCGCCGAACATGCCTTCGCCCTGGTGATCCACAATGGCATCCTCAAAAGCGTAACGCGCCGCGATCTGGGGCTGGCCCGGCGCCAGACAGGCCCAGATCTCCGAGCGGATAAAGCAGCCGCAGCTGTCCTTGTAGGTGTTGTCGATGAGGCCGGCAAGAGGCGGAACCAGGCCGGCCCTGAGGTTTGCCTTGCCGGTACCGTACTCCACCCAGTTGGGGATCACGTAAGAGAGCCAATAATCGCCCAGTATCGAAGCGTTGACATTTCTGCCGTACCGCTCCACCGCGGCAAGCCAGACAATCTGGAGGTCCAGGTCGTCATTCGGGGGAGGCCCGCCTGAGAGGTCCTGGGTGTAAAACTCCACGCTGTTCATCTGGCGCTTGCCTTCAAAAGGCGCGCCCAGCACGCCCCCGATGTTCTTGCCCGCCCAGCAGCCTGTTACCTTGTCTTTATAGGTCTGAAAATCAAGCAGCATAAACTGCCTCCTTTAAAAATATTGGCGCCCTACGCGTCTAAAATGATTCCTCTTTGAGTAACTCATGGGGACTGTTTCCTCCCTGCCAAAAGCCGGAGGACTCATATACAGGAAAACAGGTAAATGTCTCTGTATTTATCCGGAAATAGGGAATAAATTGATAGCCCTCCAACTCCTTTATCTTAAAGCGCAAGTCCTTATCCGGTTCCGGGATGAGCTTCTTCCCCGGATCGGAAGGTTCCAGTTGAATAACGGGAATATCTTTTTCTTCAAAGTCTCCGGTTAAGGCCAGGAGCACAGGACCATAAAAAAGACTATACCGCCTGCCGTTTGGCGTTGCGTCAAAACCTGTATATTCAACAGCACGGAATTTATACGGCAAATTAAAACTGATTGTATCGCCTTTCTTCCAGACACGTTCAATCGACACGTAAGTCCCCGGCTTTCCATTTTGAGCCGCTTCTCCATTCAACAGGAGCGGAACATCTCCCGCCCATGCAGGTATTCTGACACGAAGATCAAATTTGCCTTCGCTTGAAATTTCTATTGTAACCTTTCCATCCAGGGGAAAAGCCGAACTGAGCTTCAGTTTTCTGCCCTCACCTTCAAATTCGGCACTGAAAAAAAGATTTACATAGATCCCTGAATCATCGGCCATAAAAATATATTCAGGCAGGGATGAGATAAGACCCGTAGATGAAACTTCGCAGCAGGTGTTTTG
>JAISAQ010000019.1 GCA_031266775.1 Treponema sp. | reverse complement strand
CCCGGGCCGCGGGGGCTCCGCCGCCGCGCTCATGCCGGCCGATACAAGGAATGAGCGCTGTGTACGGGGAGCCTGTACATTTTATTCATAGAACGCTTCCTCTTCCCGCCCGTACGGCCAGCCGCCGGGAACGGATGATACAGGATATCACAGGATCATGGAAAAAGCAAGGGTTCGGCTATGGTTCGTTTTTTACGTGGCGCAATACGGGGGACCTTGCTTTTTAGACCTTAAAGAGACATACTGTTTTTATGGATAGCGGTGAAATACTCTACATAACAACCCGGCTGGTTTTGGGAGCGCTGGCTTCTTTTTTTGCCATAATGCTCTGGTCAAAGACCCGCGATGTAGCGTGGATGCTTATGGTAATTGGAACCATCGCGGCCTATATAGAAACGGTTTATTCAATTTTGGATATGTTCGGCATTACCGAGGGGGACACTTTCACCATTGGAAGAGTTCCGGTGGCGGCCATCGTGCTTCCTTCCCTCGAGACTGTCTTTTTTATCATCGCCTTCCTTATCATGGTGATCCGTAAATACGGCCGGCGTTAGGGAAGGTCAAAAAATACTGGAGGATGTATGAAAGCCCTGTTAATTGGTATCGTTATTCTGGCCGCCGCCGTGTTTGCGGCGCTGCCTCCCCACATTGCCGGGTTTGGCCTGGGATGGTGGGATGATGTGCTGGTTTTTCTCCGGGGAGGACTGCCGGTTATAGCGGTTTTTATAGCGGCCATTGCCGTTTTTATCGGCATTGCGGACATGAAAGACAGGGCGGAGGCCAAAAAAGAGGAAGAAGCCGCCTCAAAGGAAGCCGCGGCGGGTGAAAATACGGAACCGGACGTCCAAAAAAAGTGACGGCGGCGGGTTTGACGCTTGACACGAACCTTCTCTTTATGGCAATATGCAGACTCAACTGTTATATTGAGAAGGTTTTATACGAATGAATACAATTTTTGTAAAGCCCGCCGATGCGGAGCGCAAGTGGTTTGTTATTGACGCCGGCGGAAAGGTGCTGGGCAGAGTGGCGGCCAAAGCCGCGTCCATTGTCCGGGGCAAGGAAAAGGTGATTTTTGCGCCTCATCATGAACTGGGTGATTTTGTGGTGGTGGTAAACGCGGGGAAAATAGTTCTTTCGGGCAGAAAACCCCAGCAGAAGCTTTATCACCGGCATACGGGCTATGTGGGCGGGCTCAAGACCGAAACTTACGAAAAACTCAAGGCCCGCCACCCGTCGGCCCCGCTGGAAAACGCCATACGGGGCATGCTGCCCAAGGGGCCGCTGGGCCGGAAACTGTTAAAAAACGTCAAGGTGTACGCCGGGGCGGAACATCCCCACGCGGCCCAAAATCCCGCGCTTATCAGTTTATAAGAGGTACAGAGTGATCAAGAATCTTGGCATAGGAACCGGAAGAAGAAAAACCTCCGTCGCCCGCGTGTACGTCCGGGACGGAAGCGGCAAAATAACGGTTAACGGCAGGGAAGTATCCGTCTATTTTCCCCAGGGTGAACATGTCCTCATGGTGCGCCAGCCCCTCATGGTAACCGCCAACGAGACTAAATTCGATGTGCTTATCAACGTTTTTGGCGGCGGAATCAACGGCCAGGCGGGCGCATGCCGCCACGGCCTTGCCCGGGCTCTTTGCCAGGTTGACCAGGCCAATTATACCAGTCTTAGAAGCAACGGGTACCTAACCAGGGACCCCCGCATGGTTGAACGGAAGAAATACGGTCAGGCGGGCGCCCGCAGACGGTTCCAGTTCAGCAAGCGGTAGCTTCCGGCCTTTTTTCCGGGATGACCATCGTTTCCGTAAAGCCGGAAACAGGCGGAATTTCCGGAGAAGGCGGGGCGGACATACGGAGGCTGGAGCTTTCCGACGGTTCGCTCTTTTCGTTCAGGCTTTTTTATCTTCCCCCTCATTTTGTTTCGGACTCTTCTTACGATCCCGGCGCGGCCGAAGGCCGCGAGCTTGGTGAAGGCGAAGAAGACGCGTTGCGCTTTGCCTCCGCGTGCTACAGGGCGGAGCGGAATGCCCTGCGGCTCATAGCCAGGGCGGAACAGTCGGCGTCCGGCCTTGCGCACAAGCTTGAAAGGGCAGGCCACGAACGTTCCTGCGTCCGGGCGGTTTTGGCGCGGCTTTCCGCCCTGGACGCCGTTAACGACCGGCGTTTTGCGGAACTGTGGCTCCTCTCCCGTCTTGGCAGGCGGGCCGACAGCCCCCGCAGCCTTCTTGCGTCTCTTCGCGGCCGGGGCATACTGGGAAGCGACGCCGAAAAATCCCTGAAAAAAGTCCTCGACGGCGATACGGAACAGGATCTCCTCGTCCGGTATGCCAAAAAAAACGGCCTTCTTTCTTCTGAATCCACCCTGACGGATCCGGGCTTTGTGTGGTCTAAATTCAAATTTGAAGGGTTTTCGCCGGCGGCGCTGCAGCGTTTCCGGGACGAATGGGACATATAGGACAGCCGGTTGATTCGATGAGGGTCTAATACCCATATTGAAATTGTCACCCCGAAGCGCGGGTCTGGGTCGCGGTAAACGATGAAATACCGCTTGCCCTGGAATCCGGTTCTCTGGATGTACTCATGGAACGGGTCCGGTACGCAGCCCCTGAGGTGTTGGAGGAGAACGGGAAACCCCATACCAACATCCGGCTTCATTTCAAGGCTGACCGGGTTGCGGTAGTCGCCTAATGTATGTGGTACAGCCCCATTACCAGGAACAGTTTTCCGGTAGACGGCGAAATAAAGTCCCGGCACATGGCCAATGTGATCATGAAACAGGCCGGGATAGACTATCATTTTTAAACGCTATAAGGAATTACATTCTCAGCGGCCGACGGGAGTCGAACCCGCGTCACAAGCTTGGGAAGCTTGGATAATACCGTTATATGACGGCCGCATGAAGGATTTTACTCTAACCCGAGGGGGCCGCGCCTGTCAACCACACGCGGGCCGCGCCGGAAGGCTTACATTTCAATAACAAAATTCCGGTACCCCGCGGGAACGGCCGTTTTGCAATGGACCGAATCGACCCGCGCGCCCGGAGGACCGCGGCGGAGCCATTCAAGAAAGAGGTCAAGTTTTTTCCGGGAACCTTCGGCCTGTACTTCCACGCCGCCGCCTGTGTTGCGCACCCAGCCGTTAAGCCCAAGACGGCGGGCTTCGAGACGGCAGCTATAGCGGAATCCGACGCCCTGCACCCTCCCCTGAATCAGCGCGATAAAAGCGGCGGTTTCCGCGTCATGGGGCCTGTTTTCATCCGAATCAATCTTTCGCATGACTATTTCCATGGTACTATGCGGAAAGGCGGGAATCAACATACCGCGCGGCAAAGGCGCCGCGGGCAGGGGCCGGAAGCCGGTCCCCGGAACGTTCCTGATCCGGGGCCGGAGGGCGCGGGGCGGTTATCTGGCGTATTCGACGATGCGTGTCTCGCGGATGATCGTTACCTTGATACGGCCGGGATAACGGAGATCGTTCTCTATCCTTTTGGCTATGTCCTTGGCCAGCTCGCGGGACTGATCGTCGTTAACCGAATCGGGGCTGACGAGAATACGCAGTTCCCGGCCCGCCTGTATGGCGAACGCCTTGTCCACCCCGGCAAAGTCTTCGGCAATATTCTCCAGGTTTTCAAGCCGCTTGATGTAGTTGTCCAGGGTCTCCCTTCGCGCGCCCGGCCGGGCGGCCGAAATGGCGTCGGCAATCTGGACCAGCACGGATTCAACGCAGGAAGGCTCCATGTCGTTGTGGTGGCTTCCAATGGCATTGATGACGCGGGGATCTTCCCCCATCTTCCGGGCCATGTCCATGCCGATTTCGGCGTGATTCAGGTCCGAATCGGAATCCGCCCCTTTGCCTATATCGTGAAGCAGGGCGGCGCGCTTTGCCAGTTCCCGGTTGCAGCCTATTTCCGCGGCAAGAATACCCGCAATATTCGCCACTTCCTTTGAGTGGTACAGCACATTCTGACCGTAGCTTGTACGGAAATAAAGCCGCCCCAGCACCCGTATGGCGTCCTGTTTAATGTTGTGGATCCCCAGATCAAAGAGGACCTTTTCCCCTTCCTCAAAGATCTTCTGGGAAATATCCTTGGTAACTTTGGCGACGATCTCCTCAATACGGGCGGGATGTATGCGGCCGTCGACAATAAGCCGTTCCAGAGCCACTTTGGCAATTTCCCGCCGTACCGGGTCGAAACAGGAGATAACGACCGCCTCTGGAGTATCATCTATGATGATATCCACCCCGGTCAACGTCTCCAGCGTCCGTATGTTACGCCCCTCGCGGCCTATAATGCGGCCCTTCATTTCGTCGTTGGGAAGCGTTACCGTTGTTACCGTTACTTCGCCGGTTACCTCGGCGGCAAGCCGCTGAATGGAAGCGACAAGGATGTCGCGGGCCTTTTTTTCGCCCGCAATGTTCGCTTCCTGTTCAATCTTGTTGATCAGGGCCTGTGCGTCGTGTTTGGCCTCATTTTCCAGATCCTGGATGATCAGGGCCTTGGCCTGTTCCGCGGTAAGGCCGGAGATGCGCTCCAGCTCCGCGCGGTAACGCTCTTCTTCCCGGCCCAGAGCCTCTTCCCTGTCCTGAAAAGAACGCTCTTTTCCGGCAAGAACCTGCTCGGTTTTTTCAATTTGACCGGCTTTTTTCTCTATTAACTCTTCTTTTTGCAGTACGCGGCGTTCATACCGCTGTAATTCAGCCCTTCGTTCCCGAGTTTCCCTCTCTTGCTGGTTCCGTTCGCGGATAACTTGTTCTTTTGCCTCAAGAAGAATCTCCTTCTTTTTGGCTTCAGCTTCTTTTATCGCATCCTGTTTTATACGTTCGGCGCGCTGCTCCGATGCCGTAAGTTGAAATCTGGCATACAGCCATCTTATAGTCCAGCCCAAGGTCAACCCGGCAAGAGGGAGGATAATCCACACTATCCAAGCCATCGCTCCACCCCTTACCGTTATTCATTGCAAAAAAGGATACAATAAAAAATATGGAATTGTCAAGGAGGCATTTCGGGAGGTTTTCCGCCGGCGTCATTTCGCCGGATTTTCGGCATATTTGCCTTTTATTTGAAAACCTTTATACTTTATATCAGCAAAAAAACAAAATTTCGGAGGAATTTATGAAAAAGCATTCGTTGTACATTTTGGGGGCGCTGCTTTTGCTGGCCGCCTTTGGCGCCTGTAAAAAGGCCGCGCCGGGGGTATATCTGCTCAATTTCAAGCCTGAAATTGACGCCCAGTGGAAGGAAACCGCCGTCGCGTTTACGGAAGAAACCGGCATTCCCATGAAGGTTGTTACCGCGGCAAGCGGCGGCTATGAACAGACTCTGCGTTCCGAGCTTGCCAAGTCCGAACCGCCTACCCTGTTCAACATCAACGGTCCTGTTGGGTATTTGACCTGGAAAAACTACTGCGCGGATCTTAAAGATACCGAGATTTACGGCTGGCTTCTGGACAAGAGCATGGCGGTAAGTTCAGAGGGCGGCGTTTACGGCATTCCTTACGCGGTAGAAACCTACGGAATACTCTACAATGACGCCATTATGCGGAAGTATTTTTCCCTGCCGGGAAAGGCGGTAAGAATTTCGAACGCCAGGGACATTAAAAATTTCGCAACTCTCAAGACGGTTGTGGAAGACATGACAAAGAACAAGGCGGCTCTGGGCATAGACGGGGTCTTTGCCTCAACGTCTTTCAGTCCAGGCGAGGACTGGCGCTGGCAGACCCATCTTGCCAATCTTCCCGTTTACTATGAATACCGGGACAAGGGCGCGGGGGATTTGGCGAAGCTGGATCTGACCTACGGCGCGAATTTCCGCAATATTTTCGATCTTTACATCAACAACTCGGTTACCGAACGCAGGATGCTGGGCGCCAAGACGGTGGGAGATTCCATGGCGGAAATGGCCCTGGGCAAGGTGGCAATGGTACAGAACGGCAACTGGGCGTGGGACCAGATCAAGGGTGAAGGCGGTAACGTGATCGATTCGGCGGACATCAAATTTCTGCCCATCTATACCGGCGTCGGCGGCGAGGAAAGCCAGGGGCTGTGTACCGGAACCGAAAACTTCATCTGCGTGAACGGCAGGGCTTCCAAAGAGGTCCAGAACGCTTCGCTTAAGCTTCTGGAATGGCTCTTTAATACCCCCGCGGGAAAGGGGTTTGTGCTTAACAAACTGGGCTTTGTCGCCCCCTTCAGCACGTTCGGCCCCACCGAACGGCCCGACAATCCCCTGGTAAAGGAAATGTTCTTTTATCTGGATAATCCTTCCATTGTCTCGGTATCCTGGAATTTCCCCACCTTCCCCAGCACGGCGTTCAAGGAAGCGCTGGGAGCGGCCATGTTTGACTATACGCTGGGAAACCAGGACTGGGACTATGTTATCCGTACTTTTAAGGACACCTGGGCGTCTGAAAAGGAGGCTCTTCAGTAATTGGACTTGTTTGGTAACCCGGTTGGTTACTAAACAAGTCTTGCGATTTTTCAGGCTAAAGCATTGCTTTAGCCTTGCAAAATCGCGTTTTTAAGCGGAAGTTATTCAATAACTGAAGTTATTGAACAACTCTATTTCCGGCGGGAACGGCAGCAAACGCACCGGACTAAAGTCCGCGGTCTGTTCATAAAGCAACCGGCTTTGCGGACAGACGTTCATTTCCGTAAAACCTGATGCCCGGACCGCACGGCTGCCTGACAGTTGTGCGGTCCGGGCTGTCTGTACAGTCCACAGGCATCTGCTGTTTCAACAAGGAGGCGTATATGGAAAAAGCACTTAAAAAATATTTTCTTTTTTTTGTCGGGCCGACGCTGGCGGCGTTTATTATCGCCTTCGTCGTTCCCTTTGTCATGGGCGTGCTGCTTTCATTTTCCCGTTTTTCTACGGTGACGGACGCGGAATGGGTGGGGTTCAGCAATTATGTCCGCGCCTTTTCCAATCCCGATTTCATTAACGCCCTGCGGCTTTCGGCGGCCTTTACCCTGGTGTCGGTGATTATCATCAATACCGCGGCTTTCGCGCTGGCCCTGCTTCTTACCAGGGGCGTCACGGGCACCAATGTGTTCCGCACGCTGATCTTCATGCCCAACCTCATAGGCGGCATTGTACTGGGATATATCTGGCAGTTCATCATCAACGGGTTTCTCGGTTTTTTCGGAGTGACCATTACGGCAGATCCCGCGTACGGGTTCTGGGGCATGGTGATCCTGTCCAACTGGCAGTTCATAGGCTACATGATGATCATATTTATCGCCGGGCTGCAGAACATACCGGGGGAAATTCTTGAGGCGGCGAAAATAGACGGGGCGGGGGGCTTTGCCATTCTGCGGAAGATCCTCATTCCCATGGTGATGCCGTCCATCACCATTACCCTTTTCATGACGGTTACAAACTCCTTCAAGATGTTTGATCAGAACCTCGCCCTTACCGCCGGAGGACCGGGAAAAAGGACCGCCATGGTAGCCCTTGATATTTACAACACGTTCTACAGCCGCGCCAACTGGGAGGGAGCAGGACAGGCCAAGGCGATGATGTTCTTTATCATGGTGGCGATCATTTCCCTTATACAGCTTGGCATTACCCGGCGCAGGGAGGTAATAAGCTGATGAAACATTCCACATCCGCACTGGCGGCAAACGCAATCGCCGTTGCCGTATTGGGCGCCGCTTCTCTTTTCTTTGTCGGGCCCATATTCCTTGTGCTGCTCAATTCTTTCAAGAGCAAACTTTTTGTGATCAACTCCCCGTTTGCCCTTCCGGCAGGCGAATCTTTTACGGGCCTTGACAACTACATAAACGGCATTATTGCGACGGGTTTTCTTTCGGCCTTTGGCTGGTCGTTTTTTATCACCGTGTTTTCGGTGGCGATCATAGTCCTCTTTTCGTCAATGACCGCGTGGTATATCACAAGAAGCCCGCATCCGTTTTGCAAGGGTCTTTACTTTGCCTTTGTATTTGCCATGATAGTTCCCTTTCAAATGGTGATGTTTCCCCTGACAAAGATTGCCAATCTGCTTCACCTTGATAATCCGCTGGGCATACTGGTCATATACCTTGGCTTCGGGGCGTCGCAGTCGGTTTTCCTTTTCAGCGGCTTTGTCAAGTCTGTTCCCATCGCCGTTGAGGAGGCGGCCGTCATAGACGGCTGTACCCCCATACGGGCCTTTTTCAGCGTAATACTTCCCATGCTTGTCCCCATTGCCATTACCGTGGCGATTCTTAACGCGATGTGGATCTGGAACGACTACCTTCTGCCCAACCTCGTCATAGGATCCGAATACCGGACCATTCCGGTGGCGGTACAGTACCTGCGGGGCGGCTACGGCTCCATAGACATGGGGTATATGATGGCGGTAATTATCATGGCGGTTATTCCCATCATTGTGTTCTACTTTGTCTGCCAGAAACACATCATACGGGGCGTTACCGCAGGATCGGTAAAGGGCTAAAACTGTTAAAACGCTTCGCGTTTTAACAGTTTTAGCTAGGGAGTTTTCGGCGAAGCCGAAAACTCCAGGCTTGGGGGTTTGGCCGGGGGGTTTTGGAACAAGCTCAGAGGTTCCTACATTCTGAATTCGCTGCCCAGGTAAATTTCCCGCACCATTTCGTCCGCGAGGATAGTCTCGCGGTTCCCGCGGGCGACAATGATCCCTTCGTTGATGATGAAGGCTTCGGTGGTTATTTCCAGCGTGTCCCGGACATTGTGATCGGTGATGAGTATGCCTATGCCCTTTTCGGCGAGCCGCCTGACGATCTGTTTTATCTCGTATACGGCAATGGGATCTATGCCCGCGAAGGGCTCGTCGAGCAGGAGGAATTTGGGTTCGGATGAAAGCGCCCTGGCTATTTCGGTGCGCCGCCGCTCCCCGCCCGAAAGGGTATAGCCGAACTGTTTCCGTATACGGGCTATGCCGAATTCCTCAAGCAGTTCTTCCAGCCGTTTTTGCCTCCCCTGCCTGTCAATGTCCCGGCGGCTTTCCAGGATCGCCATGATGTTCTGCTCAACGGTAAGCTTGCGGAAGATTGAGGCTTCCTGGGGAAGGTAGGCGATTCCCTGCCGGGCCCTGCGGTACATGGGCTCCGTGGTAATATCGGTATCATCAAGAGAGACCGTTCCGACGCTGGGCCGGCTGAAACCCACGATCATGTAGAAAATCGTGGTTTTTCCGGCGCCGTTGGGGCCCAGAAGGCCTGCGACTTCGCCGTTGTTCATAGAGAAATTTACCCCCCGTACTACTTCCTTGCGGCCAAAACGTTTGTAGAGATCCCTCACCGTAAGAATATGGGAATCCCGCGGTTCTTCATCCGTCATAATCAATTTTTAATGGAGCCTGAAACCGCTCCTTCCATGGTGACATCCTCGGTATCAAGGTCAACCCTGATACGGTCCGCCCGGAATTCATCGTCCTTTTTGAACACCACCGGAAAACCGGACAGATCCAGGAGCTTTTCTTCGCGGCGGTAAACCGCGTATTCGGACCGGCAGACCATATCGTTCTTGAAAAGCCGCACCGAAATCTGAAAAACCGTGATTTCAGCCTCGTCGTCGTATTCGATAAAGCGGCCCCTGGCGACGATTTCGTTCTTCCTGTCTTCAAGGGTGGAATCCCCTTCCAGGCGGGCTATCTTGAGCTTCCTGTCATAGCGGAGCCGGTCGGTTTTAAAGAGGATATCCTTTTCTTCTTCGAGCCCTTCCACGCTGCCCATACAGTCGATGAACTGATTGTCGTCGCCCCGTATTTCGATGCGGCCGGCCCGGAGGACAAGGTTATCCGAGCGGACTTCCGCGTTTCCCACAAGCACGGTGACTTCCCGGCCCGAGGCCCGCCCTCCGGACATGCGGTCCGCCCTGAAGGTAAAGGTATCCGCGCCGCCGGGAACGGAGAAGGCGCAGAGACTGATGGCGGCAAGGAGCGCGGCGGATTTTCTCATGACGGGTTCCCTTCCGCCTGATCTTCCGCGCCAGATGCGGTTTCCCCGTCTCCTTCATCATCTTCCTCTTCTTCATCGTCGTCCTGAACATAGGAGCCGCTCACCTCTCCCGCGAATTCCCAAGTTCTGTTCCGGATGTTTACGGTGATGCCGCTGCCCTGAAACAGGGTTCCGTCGGGACGGGTTATGATCACTTCGCCGTCACCGGGACCGGAAAGGATCCGCTCGCTGTCTTTCCAGCCGAGCCGTTCGGTTTCTATGGTGATGTCCTCGGACGTTACATCCATGCTGACTCCGTTCCCCAGATCTATGTTTCCCGAATCCAGCTCAACCGAAGCGGTTCCGGCGCTGCCCCGGGCGTTAACTTCCCCGCCGCCTGAAAACTGTTCAAAGGAAAAATGTTCCAGCTCCATGATTTGGCGTTCTTCCCAGCGTTCCGCCTTTTCCGCCCGGAAACGCACCTGGGGATCCCCGTCCCTGACCCTGGTGTACTCCACGCCGCCCATCTCTATGTCGGGCCGGGTTCCTCCTTCGCCGGAGGAAGCGCCGTAATCAAAGGTACAGGAGGCAAAAACAAGGACAAAGGCAAAAAGGAAAACCCCGCGCGGTTTTTCCGTTCCCCTCTTCTTTTTCACCGCGGCGCGGGTCCTCCGCCCATTTTCCGTTCCTTTACCGCGGCGATAAAATCCCTGAACAGGGGAGCGGCGGCGGTAGGTTTGGACTTGAATTCGGGGTGAAACTGAACGCCCAGCCCCCATGGGTGATTGGGCCATTCTACGCATTCCACGAGGCTGCCGTCCGGGGTAAGGGCCGCGATTGCAAGGCCCGATTCGCTCATTTCCTTGCGGTACTTGTTGGAAAATTCATAGCGGTGGCGGTGGCGTTCCCAAATTTGCCGGTTCCCGTACGCCGCGTAAATGCGGGTACCCTCTATTGCCATGGTTTCACTTTTTCCCAGCCGCATGGTTCCTCCGTAGTTTTTGACATCGATCTGTTCTTCCAGAAGGCTCACCACCGGGTGTTTGGAGTCCTGGTTGAATTCGGTGGAATCGGCGTCTTCCCACCCCAGCACATTCCGGCCCCAGTCCATTACCATGATCTGCATCCCCAGACATATACCGAAATAGGGGACGCCGTTTTTTCTGGCCCAGGAGGCGGCTTTTACCATGCCGTTGATTCCCCGCTGGCCGAAGCCGCCGGGCACAAGAATGCCGTCCACGGTTTCCAGGACGGCTCCGGGGTTTTCCTTTTCTTCAAGCCCGGAAGAATCGATCTTGACCAGTTCCACCTCAACGCCGCATTCCAGCCCCGCGTGAAACAGCGCCTCGTACACGGACTTGTAGGCATCATGAAGTTCCATGTATTTTCCCACAATGCCTATGCACACCTTTCCGTTTCGCGCGGCGAATTTTTTCATCATAAAATACCAGGGATCAAGGTTTGCGTGGCGGCTTTCAACTCCCATTTTATTCAGAACAACCTGATCCAGTTTCTGGTTAAAAAAGATGATGGGTATTTCGTAAATGGTGGTATCCACATTACAGGAAGTAAAGACCGCCTCGGGATCGACGTTGCAGAAGAGGGCGATTTTCCGGCAGGTCGCGTCGTCCAGCATCACCGGGGCCCGGCAGACAAGTACGTCCGGCTGTATCCCCATTTCCTGCATGGCCTTGACCGAATGCTGGGTAGGCTTGGTTTTCAGTTCGCCGCCGGCTACCTCGGGAATAAGGGTTAAGTGCACCGAAATGGCGTTCGTTTTTCCCGATTCGTGGATCATCTGCCGGGCGGCCTCCAGAAAGGGAATGGACTCTATGTCGCCGACAGTTCCGCCTATCTCAATGATCACCACATCCGTATTGGGATCTTCCCTGGCGGCGGCGAGGATGCGGCTCTTTATTTCGTCGGTAATGTGGGGAATAACCTGAACACAGCGGCCCAGGAAACGGCCCTCCCGTTCCTTGCGTATAACCGAATCGTAGACCTGCCCTGTTGTTATCGAGTTGGCCCTGGAAAGGGGGCTTGCGGTAAAACGGGCGTAATTTCCCAAATCAAGATCCGTTTCGGCGCCGTCATCGGTTACATAGACTTCGCCGTGCTGATAGGGGCTCATGGTTCCGGCGTCCACGTTGATATAGGGGTCGCATTTGATCATGCGGACATTGAGCCCCCGTCCTTCCAGAAGGGCCCCCAGGGAGGAAGCGGCAACACCTTTCCCCAGACTGGAACATACCCCCCCCGAGACAAAAATAAATTTGTTCATGTAGTGATATTATCGTGACTGTCCGCACCCTGGTCAAGGGGTACAATTCCACAGGTAAACCTGCGGAATTGTACCTGGGGAGTTTTACGGCAGGGCGCGTAGCTTGGGGCGGTGCGTGCTTTGGCGGTTACGGGGGTTCGTGCGGGAAGCGCGAGGGGCCGAAGAGCCGTAAAACTCCGGGCCGGTCCTGGGCGTGGCTGGTCATGGACTGAAAGCGCCCCGCTGTTTGCGCTATTCTTGACCCGTAGAATTTTTAACCATAACGAACCTCCGGTTCGCCCTCACGGACAGAACGGACTTTTAGTTTCAAAATTATATTCTGTCCGTATCGTGGTTGTTTTGCATTCGGAATTTTTATCCGGTCAGGGACTGAAAGCGCCCCGCCGCTTGCGGGATTGTACCCGGCGCCGGTCAGTGCCGGTCAACGCCGCCCATGGAGTTTTTGCGCTTTGCGCAAAACTCCCAAGGGACTGAATCTCCGCGCGGCAAGCCGCGCGGAGATTCAGTCCCAAAGATCTTCCCAGCCCTTTGCGCCGGGCCAAAGAAAAACCTGTCCCTTGACAAGGCGGCAGTTCCGCTCGGCTTTTTTCATGGCTTCCATTTCGGCGTCCGAAAGAAGATCTCCTGTAACGGCCAAGAGGTTACCTTGATAGTTTTTCCCGTGTACCGAAAAGGGAATGGGGATACTGCCCCGCTTTACCGCCCATTTAAGGCATGCTTGGGCCGGGTGTATGCCGCGGGAAGCGGCAATGGCGGCGATTTCGGGCAGTTCCATGTCGATAACATCGTCCGGGCTTTTGTCGCGTTCGGGCCTGTTGGGGCTGCCGAGCGGGCAGTAGCCTATGACTTGTATGCCTTCCCCGGCGCAGTAATCGAAAAGTTCCTGCTGCTGGAACGAAGGATGCTGTTCCATTTCAATAAAAGCGGGCCTTATACGGCAGTGCGGAAGTACCGCTTTTAATTTGCCCACGGTCATGTTCGACATGCCTATGTATCTGGCAAGTTTCGCATCGGCAATCTTTTCCATCTGGGCCCACACGGCCATGTAGTCACCGGCCGAAAACGGAACCGAATCGGGGTTCCGCGCGTCCCCGTCACAACCGGGGGCGTGGTAATTGGGAAAGGGCCAGTGAACAAGGTAGAGGTCGACATACTCAAGGGCAAGATCCTTGAGGGTTTTGGCAAGGGAAAGCAGTACGCCGCCCCTGCCGTGCATGTCGTTCCACACCTTTGAAATGATGAAGAGATCTTTCCGTTCCACCGCGCCCGATTTTAGCGCGCCGTCAAACACGCCGCCTATGAGGCTCTCGTTGCCGTAGACCGAGGCGCAGTCGAAGAGCCGGTATCCGAAGCGTATGGCCCCGGCTACCGCGGCGGCGACTTCGGAAGGGGCATAACGGTCGGAACCGAAGGTTCCCATGCCTATGCAGGGAACCTTTTCGCCCGAAGACAGGGTAAACGAAGGAACCGTTTTTGGATCGATTAAATTTGGATCGATTGACTTTGGATCGCCCGCTTTCATTTCAGCTCTTCGTCGGCGCAGACGGCCACCTTGCCGCAGTTTCCGGCAGCCATGAGGCTGTAGGCTTCACCGGCCCGCTGGAGGGGAAAACGGTGGGTTACGAGGGTGTCCGGGTGAAGTTTCCAGCGGACAAGTTCTTCCACAAGATTTTCCATGAGCCAGATACTGGTTACCCAGGAACCGTAAATGCTCTTCTGCGGATGTATGATGTCGGGGCTGGGGTTGAAGTTCACTTCTCCGCCTTCGCCCACAAAGGCGATTTTTCCCCACTGGCGGGCAGCCCTGATCGCCGTTGCCCGGCCCGCGTCGCTGGCCGACGCGTCAAACGCCTTCTCCACCCCGTTGCCCCCGGTAAGGGCCCGCACTTCCTCGACATTGTCCTTCCCGGGTGAAAGTACTTTGCCGGCAAGCCCCAGTTTTTTCGCAAGATCGATGCGGTAGGGATTCGACTCTATGCCGATGAGGAGCTGCGCGCCCATTGCCTTGCAGAGCATCAGCGTGGCAAGTCCCACCGGCCCAAGCCCCACGACAAGCACCGAATCGGCGCCGCTTACCCCAATCTTGTAAATCGCCTCGTACACCGTGCCGAAGCCGCAGGCAACCTGCGCCCCGTCGGCATAGGAAAGCCCGTCGGGAAGCGCCACGAGGTCTTTTTCGTCACAAAGAATATATTCGGCCATGCCCCCGTCGCGCTGCCAGCCGTAGGCCGCCCTGTGCGGGGATGAACAGGAGATCATGTAACCCATGCGGCAGTCGTGGCAGACTCCGCAGCCTGAAATATGGTAGACAATGACCCTGTCGCCTTTTTTGAAACGCTTGAGGCCGGGCCCCTCTTCCACTATCTGCCCGCAGGGCTCGTGCCCGGCGATAACCCCCTGGTAGCCTTCCGGCCCTTTACCCACATGCTCCCGGTATATGGCCCGTATGTCGCTGCCGCAAATCGTACACGCCTTGGCCTTTACCAAAACCTGGCCGTGGCCCGGCGCCGGAATGGGGACGTCCTTTAATTCGACCGTACTGTTGCCGGGGAGATACGCCCCTTTCATGGTTCCCTGCATGAAATCCTCCTGTGTTCCTATGCGCGTTTTGCGTATTTCTTCATGTCGAAGAAAACCGCTACGATGATTATAGCGCCTTTCACCAGTAATTGATAATAGGAATCTATCGAAAGGAAACTCATTCCGTAATTGATAAGCCCCATGGTAAAAACGCCTATGATCATGCCGCCCACCGTGCCGACGCCCCCGCTCTGGGAAACGCCGCCCACGGTTACCGCGGCAATCGCGTCAAGCTCCATGCCGTTGGCGGTAAGCGCGTTGGCCAGCCCCAGGCGGCTTGCCTGAAGCACGCCGGCGCAGCCGTAGAGGAGACCGGCGAAGGTGTATACCGAAAGGAGATTCAGTTCGACATTGATCCCCGATACCCGCGCCGCCTGGGCGTTGCCGCCTATGGCGTAGTAGTTTGTCCCCTGTTTGGTATGTTTGAGGAACACCCAGATGATCACGGTAATGATTACGACATAGATGCCCAGGTAGGGAATCTGGAAAACACCGTCCGAACCCGTATCGTACAGCATGAATTTGACCCTGCCGTCTACCCGTTTCCATCCCATAAAATTCTGGGCCAGCGCCTTGAAGCCGGGGGTAAGGGAGCTGACAATGGCGGCCTTTGTGTAGATAAGCTGAATGCCCCGGGCGATGGACATGGTGCCCAGCGTCGCGATAAAAGGCGGAAGTTTTCCGTATGCCACAAGGACCCCGTTAAAGAGGCCGAAGAGCCCCCCGGCGAGGATTCCCGCGACAATGGGGGTGATCAGGGGAAACGCGTGCCCTGTGTACAGGGCCGTTTCGTAGGTGGGTATCTGCGCGAAAGACGCGGCCACCGACGCGGTAAGGCACACCACATATCCTATGGAAAGATCGATGCCCCTTGTAATGATGATCATGCCTACGCCCAAGGACGCGAAGGCGCGCACCGATTCGGCGATGATGAGGGTCTTGATGGAATCCCAGGTAAGGGCCCGCCCTTTCGTCAGGATGGCAAGCACAAACACCAGTACCACGAAGGTTACAAAGGTGGTGTACTTGCTCATCATCTGTTTCAGCTTTAATTCCTGCATAGTGTCTCCCGTCTCTTTTATGAAAACTGCGTAGCACGGCGCATGATTTCTTCCTGGCTGGCCTCTTCCTTTTCGAGCGTCCCGGTAAGGCGCCCCGCGCAGAGCACCAGTATCCGGTGGCTCATGCCTATAAGTTCGGGCATTTCACTTGATATCATGATGATGGCCTTTCCCTGTTTTACAAGTTCCGCCATGATCGTGTAGATTTCGTATTTCGCCCCTACGTCAATGCCCCTGGTCGGTTCGTCCATGATAAGGATATCCGGCGTCGTCATGAGCCAGCGGCTCAGGATCACCTTTTGCTGGTTTCCCCCCGAAAGGTCCTGAATAAGCGTCGACATGGACGGGGTCTTGGTCCGGAGCTGCCGGTTCTGGTTTTCCGCCGCCCCGGTAAGCATCCGGTGGTTCAGGAGGCCCGCCCTGTTAAGGTACTTTCCCAGCGAAGGAATGGCGGTATTCACCGTTACATCCAGCAGGGGAAAGATGCCGGTGCTGCGCCTGTCTTCCGTTACAAATCCTATACCCGCCTGAATGGCGTTCCGGGGGCTTATTTTTTTAAGGAGCTTTCCCTTTATCAGAATCTGGCCCGAGGCCGCCTCCCGGATGCCGAAGATCGTTTCCACAAGCTCCGTCCGCTGCGCGCCCACAAGCCCGCCGACTCCCAGGATCTCGCCTCTCCGCAGGGTAAAACTGATGTCCCTGAATGAGCGGGGATTCGCCGAAGAGAGGCCCTTTACCTCAAGGCACACTTCGCCGATTTCCGATTCCACAGGCGGGAAGCGGTTGGTAGTGTCCCTTCCCACCATAAGCGAAATGAGCTTGTTGCTGTCCATCTCCTCAATCGGGTAGGTTCCTATGACCCTGCCGTCGCGCATCACCGTGACAAGGTCGGCAATGCGGAATATCTCTTCCATCTTGTGGGAAATATAGATGATCGCGACCCCCCGCGAACGGAGGCTCCCTATGATTTCAAAAAGGTGGGCGACTTCGTTTTCGGTCAGCGAGGAAGTCGGCTCGTCCATCACCACGATGGATGCGTTGTAGGAGACCGCCCTTGCGATCTCGCAGGCCTGCTGATGGCTGATGGAAAGACTGCTCATCCGCGCGTCAGGATCAAAATTGAAGTTGAGCCCTTCCAAAAGGGACTTCGTATCCTGAAACATCTTTTTGTGATTGATAAGGCCAACGGTGTTAAGCGGTTCGCGCCCCAGCCACAGATTCTGGGCTACAGAGCGTTCGGGAACATTGGAGAGTTCCTGGTGTATCATCGACACTCCGGCGCGCATCGCGTCGGCGGCCTTGTTGAACCGGCATTCCTCCCCTTTAAGGATTATTCTCCCTTCGTCCATGCGGTAAATGCCGAAAAGACACTTCATCAGCGTGGATTTGCCGGCGCCGTTTTCCCCCATAAGGGCGTGCACCGTTCCCGGCCGCACTTCAAGGGTAACGTCGTCGAGCGCCAGCACTCCGGGAAACCGCTTGGTTACCCCAATCATTTTAAGAATAGGCCCTGATCCTTCCATTGCCGCTCCGTTTGGGCCTTCCGGCCAGCCGCCGGGAGGTTAAAAATCACCGTAAAACGGGGAAAGGCGCCCCGGAGGCCGCCTTTCCGCCTGAATACGTTTTTAGTGTTAGTGGGTCTTGTAATAGTTGGAATTCTTGTCAACAGGGACAAAGGGCACAAGGTAGCACTGCCCGATGACGGACGGATCGTTCGCGGGAGCTTCGTCAATGGCTGCCGTCGCCGCGGGAGTTCCGCCCGCGGGATTGCCGGCCTTGTAAGTCCCGGTGGCGACCTGATGAATCACGTCGAAGGCCGCAGAAGACTGGCCAATCGCGTCCTGCAAAACCGTGGCGTACAGCTTGTTTTCCTTCATGGAATTAATCGCGTCCTGCGTGGCATCTATGCCCAGCACCGGCACGGTAAGGATGGTGCCGTCGGAGGCGTCGTTCTTGGTGAAGCCGTTCTGGATAAGGGATTCAACCGCGCCCAGCGCCATGCCGTCGTTCTGGGCGGCAACCACGTTGAACTGGCCCCGGTAGGCGGCAATCCACGCGTCCATCTTCTGCTGGGACTGATCGGGAGTCCAGTTCGCCGTATCTCTGGCGACGACATTAACGGCGTAGCCCCTCGTCTTGAGTTCGGCAAGAAGGCCCGCTTCCCGGTTGATCTGGGCCGGATGACCCAGCTGCCCAAGGATGAGGATCATGTTGAGCGCCTTGTTGGGAGCCTTTGCGGGGTTTTTGTCGAAATAGTCGGCGATAAGCTGCCCCTGATACCGGCCGCCCACAAATTCGGGAGACGAGGCAAAGAAGAACGTTTTTCCCGTTTTGAGGGAATCGGTCGTGGGCTGGATGTTCGAATAGGCCGCCGCCCCGCCGCGTTCCGCGATAAGCTGATTCATCTGCTCGGAAAGCTCCGAAACGGCCGGAACGATCACGAAATACTTGTACCCCTGGTTAAGCAGGGTCTGAAGCTGTGTAAGCTGGGTGGCGCCGTCGCTGCGGGCGTCCTGAACATTGAGCGCTACCCCCTTTTCGGCGGCCAGTTTCCGCACATTTTCCGAATAATCCTTCAGAAACTGCTCGTCTATGTTCCGCATGAGCAGGGCTATCTGAACCGATCCGCTCTTGCCGCTGTCCTGTCCGGGACCGGCAAAAACCAGAGTGCAGGTCGTGATGAGAACGAGCAACGCCAAAACCAATTTCTTCATATGATCCTCCATAATGGATATGATAAATTACTATAACGCCGGTTTTTTCACCTGTATATTCAATTTTTTATGGAATTTGGTGAAAAAAATACTTTTGGGCTTCTATTAAAGAGAAAACTGAACCGGAACGGCTCACTGCTTGCGGAATTTCACGCCGCCGGCGGCATGAATACCGCCTTCCTGCCCGGTTAGGCATAAAATTGATGATGAGCTGGTCTATTGCTTTAGTCACTGGCGCCTTCTCTTAAGCTGCTTTCAATGATCTGTCTTTCGCGTTCCAGTTCTTTTTTGAGTTCTTCCTCAGTGGGGAGATAGAGCATATATTTCGAGGCAAAAAGACGGTCATTATCGGCAAACACCGAATATTTTACCATCGCATCGTTCTTTTCTGAGCAAAGGACAATGCCAATGGTTGGATTGTCATCAGGCTGCTTAATATTCTCCTCGAAATAACGGACATAAAAATCAATTTGTCCTATATCCTGATAGGTCAGCTTGCCGGTTTTCAGGTCTATCACCACAAAACATTTGAGGATATAATTGTAGAAAACAAGGTCGACGTAATAATGATCGCCGTCTATGGTTATGCGCTTTTGACGGGCTACAAAAGAAAAGCCCTTTCCCAGTTCAAGAAGGAATTCCTGTAAATTGTCGATTAAAGCCTGTTCCAGATCATTTTCGTGGTAAGCTCTGTTTTCTTTAAGATCAAGAAATTCAAGAATATAGGGGTCTTTCAGAATATAATCCGGGGCTGCTTTCGGTTCCGTTTTTTGAATTTCATTCTTGACTGTCTCTCGTCCTTCTTTTCGCGTTGCCAAAAGCCGCTCGTAATAAAACGTGGTGATTTGCCGTTCAAGCTGCCGGGAACTCCATCTACATTCGGCACATTCATTCAAATAAAATTCCCTTCGGGACGATTCGTCAATTTTCATCAATAGGCGATAATGAGTCCAGCTTAATTCGTGCCGCACTGCGGCACGAATTGGAAAAGTCTGATAAAACTGCCGCATCCGCCGCAAACTGCTTTCATCAAAACCCTTGCCGAATTCATCAGTTAAGTGTTCGGAGAGGTATTTTATCAACCCTGCCCCATATTCCGCCCTCTGGTTATTTTGGGCTTCCATGATTTGACGGCCTATTTCCCAATAGGCTTCTACCATTGCAAAGTTGACAGCGGTATAAGCTTTTTCTCTTGCATTGACCAAGGTTGTGCGGATGCTGTTGTAAACGGCGGTTTCCTGCGCCTTTTTCTCCATTGCTTTTCCCCTGCCGGCAAAACTTCCGGCAGGGATTTCCCGCCGGAAGCAAAAAGGCGTCAGGGCACGGCAAAAGAAAGTCTGATTCCGTTGGTCCTCAGCGCCGCCCAGTTTCCCTTGAGGGGAATGTCTTTCCGGTCAACGTAGAAGAAGTAGTAGCCTGTTCCGGCGGCGTCGGCAGGATCATAGACCCTTACCTCCCCGGTAGCGCTGTCCACAGCTATTCTAAAGGGAACAGGAGAAGACAGGTTTTCCTGCGTCAAAAGCGGGGCATAGGAGTTAAGATCTATACTTGTAACCAGATCCATCCAGGTGCTGGTATGACTGCGGTAAACCTGCGCGCTGAGTCCCCGGGGAATAGAGCGGCTGGCGGGATTTTCATCGTAATTAAGCCAGAGCAGATAGGAATTTCCGGTTCCCCATGAGGGGGCGTTAATGACGGAATCGGCAAAAACATGCAGGCCGAATCCGCCGTGGCCGTCTTCCGCGCCGGATTCATAGCGGGCGTCGAATTCGTATACCATGAAACCGCTCTGCGGAAGGCGGATGTTTACCTTGGCAAGCCTTGCGCGTGCGTCATTTTGATACACACGGGAGCCGGAAACGCTCCAGTCCCCCGATACGAAGCGGTGTTCGGGCAGGTTTGTCTGGGTGAAAACCGGTGCGGCAAGGACCAGAACCGTCAAAAAAAGAGCAATTCTTTTCATAACACATCTCCCTTGATTAAAATTACCCCTCTCCCGCCATTTTATCACAATCCGGCGGGATTTGGGCTAAAAATCTTCATTATTCTAACACAGAATCGTGAAAAATGAGTATATTTTTTGTAAGAAAATGAAAAAAAACAGATTGGCCTAAAGAGCCGGTCCTGAGTTCCCGCAGGACAATTCAAGGAGTTCCTCTTGTCAGATGCATCAAGCACACTGTCCCTGAAAAAAGATACACCCGACGCAGCCGGCCGTCTTGGTACGGAAAAGATCAGCCGGCTGCTCATCCGCTTTTCCGTTCCGGCCGTTACGGGAATGCTGGTCAACGCCCTGTACAATGTGGTGGACCGCTTCTTTGTGGGCCGCGGGGTAGACGAGATGGCCCTGGGCGGCCTTTCTCTTGTTCTTCCCCTCATGACCATAAGCATGGCCTTTGCCATGCTCTTCGGCATAGGCGCGGCCAACATGATCTCCATGCGGCTTGGGCAGGGCAGGCGGAACGAGGCGGAAAACGCGCTGAATCACTGCCTCATTCTGCTTGCCGGAACGGGCCTTCTTGTAACGATCCTGGGGCTCGTCTTTCTTGAGCCTGTTCTTTCGATTCTGGGCGCCCAGGAAGGCAGTGTCTCGCTGGATTACGCGCGCCGGTATTTCCGCATCATTCTCTACGGCACTGTGTTTATGATGACAGGCTTTGGGTTTTCCCACTGTACGAGGGCGCAGGGTTTTCCCGCCGTTACCATGGTCAGCATGATACTGGGCGCGGGGATGAACATAATTCTCGATCCTGTTTTTATTTTCGTTTTCAAATGGGGCGTTGAGGGAGCCGCCTGGGCAACCATCATCTCGCAGCTTGTGTCGGCGGTGTGGATACTGTCGTTCAGCCTGAGCAAACGGGCGGTGATAAAACTGCGGCGGGAAAGTTTCAGGCCCGATCTTTCCATTGTATGGCAGATCATGACATTTGGATCGGCCCAGTTTCTTCTGCAGTTTATTATGTCGGGCGTTCAGCTTCTGTACAACACCAGCATGGGCTGGTACGGCAGGGAAGCCCTTGGGGTCAGCAACGGCGGGGACATTGCCCTTTCGGGAATGAACATCAACGGTTCCATAACCATGCTGATCCTCATGCCGGTCTTCGGGATCAACCAGGGCGCCCAGCCCATACTGGGCTACAATTACGGGGCGAAAAAATACAGGCGTGTGCGGCAGGCCTACCTTTGGGCCACATGCGCCGCAACAATTATCTGCATTATCGGCTTTTTTGCCGGCGAAATCTTTCCCCTTGAACTGGTAAAATCCTTTGCCCCTGCCGGCAGCCCCGCCCTGCTCCGCTTTGCCCCCTGGGCCATGCGGGTAATGCTGCTTCTTTTACCCCTCAACGGTTTTCAGATAGTGTCGGCCAATTTTTTTGTGGTAACAGGCAGGCCCAAAATGTCAATATTCCTCACTACCTTAAGGCAGTGCATAGCGTTCATTCCCTGCATGCTTCTCTTTGGCCGCATCTGGGGGCTCTGGGGAGTAGTGGCGGCCGCCCCTGTAGCCGACGGTTTTTCCTTTATTTTGACGGGGATCATGATTGCCAGGGAACTGAAGAAACTGGCCGCTCCGCCGCTTCCCACTCGTGTATGAAGCGGAGCGCGTACTGCTGTATGCCGCCGAAATAGTTGTCAATAAAGGCGGCAAGTTCCTTTCCCACATAGCGGAAATGCCAGCTTTCCCAGCGGTAGCCGGTTACTTTCTCGTAACCGGCAGGAAAGGAAAGGGACCAGCCGAAGCGTCCGGCGTTCTCCGCCATCCAGAGGCCCGCTTCCGTTTCGGCAAAGGCATCGGTAATGGACCCGAAGTCCGCCGCGAAACCCGTCTGATGCTGGCTGAAGCCGGGCCGTGAAGATTCCCTGTCCGCGTTTTCCTGCCCCATTTCCTGTACATTTCTTGCGTACACCACAGCCTGATAATCATACGAGCGGTAGGACGATGAAACAACAAGAACAACCCCGCCGGCCCGCGCCGAAGCGGCCATTTCCTCAAGGGCCCCGGCGGCTTCCTGCCTGAGGCGCAGATCTCCCCGGCTTGTTTCGTAGGAAGACGGCCGCAGGGGAACGAGATCGTCCGGCTCGTAATGAGGAGGCAGCGGATGCTGCTTGTCTACCAGCCTTCGCAGAAAGGGATCGCCTTCGAGGCAGGAAAGGAAATCCAGAATGAAGGCGGGATTTTCCGACGCGGCGGAAAGTATATCAAGGGAAAGATCTCCGGGCAGCTCCGCCCTTTCAAGGACAAGACGCAGATGGTCCTGAAAACCGGCCCGCGTGATTCCGGCGTTTCCCGCCGCGCCGGCCGAAAGGCGGGCAATGGCTTCGGCAAGATCGCCTTCGCTTTCCCCGTCTCCCCGGGCGGAATCCCCGGCCGCCGCGCCTGTCCGCTCCTCCGCGCTTTTCACGGGCTCCCCGCGCTCAGAGGGCCGGCCGCCGCAGGAAACAATGGCGGCGCCCAGAAGAAAAAACAAAGAGGCCGCGTATTTTCCCGCAGCCGGGCCTTTCCGCATATGAGGCGCACGTTCCGCGCGTTTCGTTTTCCGCCGCCTCCCGGCGGTTCCCCCCGCAGGGGCACACATAGTTACCGGCATACATGTTCCTTGTTTTCAATAGAGTTGCTAAAGGCAGAATGAAACAGCTGCCGCACTAACGCATTGCCACAAAAGAAATAACAGGCATGAACACATATACCACACTATTGGGACAAAATGCTAGGCCTGGCTTCGGGGCATTGAAACAGGCGTGAACAGACGGCGGGCCGAATCGCCGACCAGATCGGCCTTGAAAACCTGTCCCTTAAAGAGGTAGCCGAAAAGCTGGAGATTAGAAGCCCGTCGTTGATCTTCCATGTAAAGAGCGGCCTTGACGCAATCGCGGCGCTGGGGGGCGCGGCGGAGAGCTTTGACTACTGCCTCGCGCTCTATCTTGCCGGGGTGGAACGGAAGCTGGCGGAGAAACGGCCTTTGAAAGATAAAGGCCGTTCTAAACTCTGACATAGTGTCAGGGTTTAGCAGGAAAGGACATTTCCCGGAGGACGGGGGTTAGCCTCATAAAATCACTAAAATTCCCCAAAATCTTCTTTTCGGTATTGACAATAAAAGCATGTTTTTTGTATATTCATATTATACCGACCGTCGGTACAATATATAAAGAGAGGTTATGGTGAAACTGATATGCCGGACAGCCGGTCATGATTCAAAACCGTATACCGGAGAATGGTCATGCTCAAAATAGGGGAATTTTCCAAACTGTCGAATATTTCGGTGCGGTCGCTTCGGCACTACGAAAGCCTTGACCTCCTGTCTCCGCAGAAAACCGATCCCATTTCCGGTTACCGGTATTACACGGCGGATCAGCTTGACCGGGCTCATACCATTCGGATGCTGCGGGAAACAGGTTTTTCACTGGATTCTATAAAAGGGTTCTTGAACACGGATAATCCCAACACGGCGCGGCAGTATTTTGAACTGCGTCAGATGGAAGTCGAGGAAGAGCTTCAGACCATTCAGCATAAGAAAGAAATGCTCCGCCTGATCCTTGAGGACATGGAAAAGAATAACAGCATAGATTGTTTCAATGCGGTGGAAAAGGACATTCTCCGGAGACCAAGGTTAGCCTCATAATATGAAGGGAGTTTATAGAGAAAACAATATGCCGGACAACCAGATAAAACCTTTCGGACGGTTCCTGATGCTCTGGGCGGGTGATTTTTACGCCAATACCGCCAGCGGCCTCTCCGCGTTCGCCCTCGCTATCTTTATGTTTGAAATGACCGGAAAAGTTACGAGCGTCGCGCTCACCGCGCTGTCCGCCTTCCTGCCGGCCATGCTGCTCAATCCGTTGGCGGGTGTCCTGGCGGACCGTTTTGACCGGCGGCTGATGATGATCCTGGGCGACGGATGTTCCGCCCTGGGGCTTCTCTACATCCTGCTCTGCATGATGACAGGCCGTGTCGGTGAATGGCAGATATATCTCGGTGTGGGGATAAGCTCAGGTTTCACCGCATTGCTGGAACCCTCATACAAGGCGACGATTACCGACTTGCTGACCAAAGAACAGTTCGCCAAAGCAAGCGGCCTCGTCCAGGCGGCGGGTTCGGCGAAGTTTCTTTTGTCGCCCCTTATCGCGGGATTCCTGCTGACCATCACGGACATTCGGACGGTTCTCATCATCGACATTTCTACCATCGCGGTTACGCTGCCCATTACGATGTTCATCAAAAAACAGATTGTGTCAAATCGGATTGCTTCTGTAAAAACCGAATCTGATAAACAAAGTTTTTTCAGGGAGCTTGCGGAGGGCTGGCGGACGATTTCCGCGAACAAAGGCTTGCTTTGGATGATTGTCCTTATCTCCACGGTAACATTTTATGTGGGCTTTTTGCAGACCCTGTTCACGCCGATGATGATCGCCATAAGCGATATAAAGACCCTTGGCATGGTCGAATCGGTCAGCGCCGCCGGTATGCTTATCGGTAGCCTGATACTGGGCGTTTGTACCGTTACCCGGAAGTATGTCAATCAGCTTGTTACCGCCCTCGTGTCTGCCGGGTTGTTTATCGCCCTGTTAGGCGTTACATCGAATGTTTTTGTTATCGCCGTCTGCGCCTTCCTGTTTTTTACGTCCCTGCCCTTTGCCAACACCAGCGCGGACGTATTGATCCGCGCCACTATCCCCGGCGAAAAGCAGGGACGGGCGTGGGGGCTGATCGGCGCCCTGTCGCAATTCGGCTACGCCGCGGCCTACGCCGTTTCCGGCGTATTGGCCGATCATGTTTTTAACCCCCTGCTCAGGGAAAACGGCGCGCTTTCCTCCACCATCGGGCGGATAACCGGTGTCGGCGAGGGGCGCGGCATTGCCCTGATGTTGATTGTTTCAGGCGCGCTGCTTGTAGTTTCAGCGTTTATTATGGGGAAAATTCCCTCGATACGAGTGTTAGAGGAGGCACTATCAATATGAACAAGATTTATCAGTATAAACCCCTGCGCTTTTACAGCATTGTGTTTATCGCAACCTGGGCTTT
>JAISAQ010000009.1 GCA_031266775.1 Treponema sp. | reverse complement strand
AATATAATCGTGAGCCGTGAGCCGTGAGCCGTGAGCCGTGAGCCGTGAGCCGTGAGCCGTGAGCCGTGAGCCGTGAGCCGTGAGCCGTGAGCCGTGAGCCGTGAGCCGTGAGCCGTGAGCCGTGAGCCGCAAGGAAGCCGCTCCCGCCTGGTCGCGGCAATTAAGAAAGTGAGCCGTGAGCCCGTGGTCTTGACGATTGCCTGTATCAAGAGCATGGAAAGAGTATAGCCCTTGCGGATTTTTTGCGCAATATTCCAAAAGCGGCCGGCAGGCTCAGCGCGGTTTTCCACGAAAAACCCCTTCAAGCCTTGCGGCGATTCCGATATCTTCATATACTGAAAACATGATAGACACGGCGCTTATCGATACGCTGAATTTGAAGGCCCCGGATTTTGCCCGCCGGTGGAAGGACCGGATTCGCAAAGCGTCGCAACTGAAGCATTACAACGAACTGGAAGACGGCGTCCTTATCAGCGCGGATACCCCTTTTTATATCCTGCTTGCAAGGACGCTTGACCGGGGGCTTGACCGGGGGCTGGTGGGGGATTTTTTTGTCAAACTGGGAAAAAACAGAATGCAGGAGGGCTTCCCCGTATCCGAGGTGATTTACGCGGTCAACATGGCCCAGCAGGTGGTCATTGAGTACATCATGTCCGATTACGCGCCGGAAAGCCCCGTGAAGATGTACCAGGCAATGGGGATCATGGTCAAGGTCTCGGAATTTTTCCTTTTGGGCTGTTTTTATCTGACCAAGGGTTTTCTGGAGGCAACCTATACCCGCATGAACAGCCTGGACGCGGTTTCCGAGGAACTGTTAAAAAAGTATTTCAGGGATGATTTTTTCTTTAAAAAAGAGTAGGGAGGCGGCTGTTTTCCATCATGGATATTAAAGAAGCCCTTGAGGAATTCAAAATAGTCTTTTCAATACCATTACCCGCGGGTTTCCGTTTTTTCGGGCGTGAAGTTACTTCAATTAACATAAACGAAACGGTGCTCATCTCCTGGGTGGTCATGGCTGTTCTGGCGGCCGCTTCCCTTCTCCTTACCCGGAGGCTTAGGGAAATTCCCCGGGGAGCGCAGATCTTTCTGGAAGCGGGAATAGAATTTCTCAATACTTTTTCAAAGGAACATTTCGGACACAGGGCAAAGATATACGGGCCGTACATCGGCACGGTTTTTCTGTTTCTCCTTATCGCGAACATCATTCCCGCCCTTTCCCCAATGTCCGTTTCGGTCCTGGGGGCGCATCCGCCTTTTGTCATCAAACCTCCGGCAAGGGACATTAATTTTACCGCCGCGCTTTCGCTGCTTTCAATTCTGCTGGTTCTCTTTGGCGGAATCCGGGCGCGGGGAATTAAGGGATGGGCCCGCAACCTTCTTAATCCGGTTCCGGTGATGCTGCCCTTCAACCTGCTTGAATATATCATAAGGCCCCTTTCCCTCTGCCTCAGGCTTTTCGGCAACATACTCGGCGGTTTTGTCATCATGCTGCTCATCGAAATTGCCCTGCCCGTTCCCGTTGTGGTGCCGGCGTTTTTTTCGATCTATTTTGATTTTTTTGACGGGTTGATTCAGGCTGTCATTTTCACCTTCCTGACCACCCTGTTTATTGCCGAGGCGGTCGAGTCCCGGGAGCCTGCTGCATAAGAAAACGGCAACTAAAGTTGCTTCTAAAAACTGAAGTTTTTAGAGGTTCCTATAAATTATTGGAGGAGCGTATTTTATGGAAAACAGTTTTGTGTTTTTGATAGGGGCCGGTATTGCGGTAGTCGCCGGCCTGGGGGCCGGTATAGGCATAGGCATAGCGACGGGACGCACCGCGGAGGCCATATCCCGCCAGCCCGAGGCGTCCGGCAAGATCATGACCGCCTTCTTCCTGGGCATAGCCCTTGCGGAGGCGACCGCCATTTACGGCTTTGTGGTCGCCATTCTTATCTTTACCAGGGCATAGCGGGGTCTGTCATGCTTGTTCCTTCCCTGACAACGTTCCTTGTTACCATTGCCAATCTCGTTATCCTGTTTTTTGTGCTCAGAGCCGTACTCTTTAAACCGGTCACCAAATTCATGGAGGAACGGACAAAAAAAATCGAAAACGCCATATCACAGGCCGAAAAGGACAAAAAACAGGCGAAACAGACGCTTGCCGAATACGAGGCGCGGCTGAAAGACGCCGGGAAGGAAGCCGGCGAAATTATCCGTTCGGCACGGGAAACGGCGGAAAAGCAGGCTGAAGAAATAATCGCCGGGGGAAGGGAACAGGCGGAACGCATTATCGACGGCGCGCGCAGGCAGCTGCGGGCGGAAGAAGAGGCTGCCCTGGCGCAGTTCAGGGCGGAAGCGGCCGCCCTTGTGGTAGCCGCCGCGGGCCGCCTTGTGCAGCGGGATTTCGGCGGCGAAGACAATCTGCGCCTTGCCGCGATGCTCCTCCGCGAGGCGGGGAAAAACTAGATGTTTGTCCCGGAACGGTGGGCAGCGGCCTTTCTGGCCGCCGCCGGCGGTAAAGACGGCGCCGAAGAGGGGCTTGCCGTCCTCCGCGTACTGGCGCCCCTTGCAAGCGGCATTCCCGGCAGCGTCTGGGGCCATACCGGGGCGCGGAAGCTCGGGGGCATGATACGGACCGCGCTTGACGCGGAGCGGCACGGCCGGGGCGCGGAAGCCGCCTCGGGGCTTCTCCTGCTTTTGGTGCGGAGGAACGCCCTTGCGCGGATCTTTTCCGTAATGGCCGAAATTGAAAGGCTCACCGATAAACAGAACGGCGTACTCAAGGTAGTGCTGGAATCCGCCTCAGAGGCCGGCGGTGAATTGATTGATGAGTTTGCCCGTGTTCTTCGTGAAAAAACAGGCGCGCGCGAAGTGAAGATAGAAGTCAGGCCGGCTTCCGGGCTCATCGGCGGATACCGCCTGCGCCTGGGAAACGGGTATATAGACGCCAGCCTCCGCGGGCTCCTCCGCGGCATGGCGGCGGATCTGAGCGGGGGATTTTGATGGCGAATTTTGCTGATCTTTCCAGGGTTTTGCAGGAACAGATAGAACACTGGCAGGGCAAGGCTGTTTGTGAATCGGCCGGTTTTGTCGTCCAGGTGGGCGATTCCGTGGCGACCGTGTACGGTCTTGAAAAGGCCGTATACGGAGAACTTGTCGAATTCGCGTCGGGGGCGGCGGGTATAGTCCTCAATCTTAACGAGGACGGCGTCGGCTGTGTACTGTTTTCAGGCGAATCCCTGGTCAAGGACGGCGAAGAGGTAAAGGGTACCGGAAAGGTCGTTTCGGTTCCCGCGGGGCCTTCCCTTTTCGGCAGGGTGGTCAACCCTCTGGGCGAACCGGTTGACGGCAAAGGGCCCGTCAAGGCCGGGGAATACCTTCCTGTCGAATCTCCCGCGCCGCCGGTGATTGAACGGGGCAGCGTGGACACGCCCCTTGAAACCGGTTCGATTTCCGTTGACGCGATGATCCCCATAGGGCGGGGACAGCGGGAGCTTATCATAGGCGACAGGCAGACCGGCAAGACCGCCCTTGCCATTGACGCCATTATCAACCAGAAGGGAAAGGACGTGTACTGTGTGTACTGCGCCATAGGGCAGAAATCTTCTTCGGTCGCGGCCATCATACAGAACCTCGAACGCAGGGGAGCCATGGAGTACACCTTCGTGGTACTCGCGGCGGCCTCCGATTCGGCGGCGCTTCAGTACCTTGCGCCGTATTCGGCCGTGGCCATGGCGGAACACTTCATGCACAAGGGAAAAGATGTCCTTGTCGTATACGACGATCTTTCCAAGCATGCCGTGGCCTACAGGACCATCAGCCTGCTCCTCCGCCGCCCCCCCGGCAGGGAGGCATTTCCGGGCGATGTGTTCTACCTCCATTCACGGCTGCTTGAACGGGCCGCGAAGCTTTCCCCGGAAAGGGGCGGGGGCTCCATTACGGCCCTTCCCATTGTGGAAACACAGGCGGGCGATATTTCTTCCTACATTCCTACCAACGTCATCTCCATTACCGACGGGCAGATCTTTCTTGACTCGGAACTCTTCAACTCAGGCTTCAGACCCGCGGTCGACGTGGGGCTTTCGGTAAGCCGCGTCGGCGGTTCCGCGCAGTCAAAGGCGATACGGAAAGTGTCGGGCCGCCTCAGGCTGGATCTTGCGCAGTACCGTGAAATGGCGGCCTTTGCCCAGTTCGGAAGCGATCTGGACAAGGGGACGCAGGACAAGCTCGCGCAGGGAGAACGGCTCATGGAGGTTCTAAAGCAGCCGCAGTTTTCTCCCCTTTCCATGGCGGAAGAAACGGCGCTCCTGTTTGTTTCGGTAAACGGCTGCCTCGCGGACATTCCTGTAAGCGAAATAAATTCCTGTGCATCAGGCTTTCTTGAATACTTAAAGGAGCATAACGCGGATCTGCTTGAAGCGGCGGGGAAGACAGGAGCGCTTACCCCCGAAAACGAAGAAGAGCTGCTTTCGGCAATAGAAAACTACAAACAGCTCAGGCAGCAGCGGAATTGACGGCGGGGAAAAATGGCAAATTTACGGGATGTCAGACTGCGGATGCGGGCCATACGGCAGACGCTTCAGGTTACAAAGGCGATGAATTTAATCTCCACCGCGAAGCTCCGCAAGGGCCGCCGCCTTCTTGAAGACACGGAGCCTTTTTTTACCCGCATCCAGAAATCAATGTACGATATTTTGTCCGGGGCGGGAAAGGTCGATTCCGATTTTTTCAACCGTACAGGCCACGCCAATTCATACCACAGCGCCGTCATCGCGGTTACAAGCGACAAGGGGCTTGCCGGAGGCTACAACGCGAATATTTTCCGGGAGGTAAACGATCTGTGCGCAAGGGTAAAAAATCCCATCCTTATCCTCATCGGCTCCATAGGCTACCGGTACTTCATCCGTTCACCCTATCTTATTCTCGAAAATTTTTCGTTCCGTTCCCGCATGCCGGATATGGAAAACGCCAGGGAAATATCGGAGTATGTCGTTTCGCAGTACCTGTGGGGCATGTTCGATGAAGTGCATATCGTGTACACGCACATGCACAGCACGATCAGGCTGCTTCCCTGTGAACGCCAGATCCTTCCTCTTGACGCCGGAAAGATGCAGGAGGAATTCAGGAAAAACGGTGAACAGAAAAGGACGGAGCTTCGCTTTGAATTTCTTCCCTCAAAAAAGGACGTGTTTGACGCGCTTGTTCCGTTTTACATACGGGGGATTATTTACGGCTCCCTCATAGAGTCGTATGTAAGCGAACAGAGCGCGCGGATGTCCGCCATGGACGAGGCCAGCAAAAGCGCCGAAGAAATGCTTGGCAGTCTTCAGCTTAACTACAACCGGGCCCGCCAGGCGGGCATTACCCAGGAAATGTCGGAGATCGTCGGAGGATCGGCGGCTCTTTCGGAATAAGGGGCAGAAATGGCGAATACAGGAATCATTATACAGATAGTAGGACCCGTTGTGGATGTGCGTTTCGGGGAAGGGGAAATTCCCGCCATCCTGAACGCGCTTGAGATAACAGGAAGCGCGCTTAAAGTGCCTGTGGTGCTGGAAGTGCTGCAGCACATAGGAGACGGCTGCGTACGCTGCGTCGCAATGTCCGCTACAGAAGGACTTGCCCGCGGAATGGAGGCGGCGGACACAGGCGGCCCCATAAAGGCGCCGGTGGGCGAAGAGGTCCTTGGCCGCATGTTCAGCGTCACCGGAAAAGTGATAGACAACAAGGGCCCCTTTACGGCGTCGCGGTACGCGTCAATACACAGGGAGGCCCCGCCTTTTGCCGAACAGCGTCCGGCGGTGGAAGTGTTTGAAACGGGGATCAAGGTCATCGATCTTGTCGCGCCTTACGCCAAGGGCGGGAAGATCGGGCTCTTCGGCGGGGCAGGCGTCGGCAAGACTGTGGTAATCATGGAACTCATCCGCAACATTGCCACGGAACATTCGGGCTATTCCGTCTTTTCGGGAGTCGGAGAACGTTCCCGCGAAGGAGCGGATCTCTGGAAGGAGATGAACGAATCGGGGGTTATAGACAAGACCGCCCTCGTGTTCGGGCAGATGAACGAGCCGCCGGGCGCCCGCATGAGGGTTGCCCTTGCCGGGCTTACCATGGCGGAGCACTTCCGCGATGAGGGCGGCCAGGATGTGCTTCTTTTTATCGATAATATTTTCCGCTTTATTCAGGCCGGCGCGGAAGTTTCCGCGCTTTTGGGCCGCATACCAAGCGCGGTCGGTTACCAGCCGACGCTGGCAAACGAAATGGGGAGCCTTGAGGAACGCATCGCCAGCACATCCAAAGGTTCCATTACCAGCATACAGGCCGTCTATGTTCCCGCCGACGACCTCACCGATCCCGCGCCCGCAACCACCTTTGCGCATCTTGACGCCACCACAACCCTTTCGCGCAAGATCGTGGAGCTGGGGATCTACCCCTCCGTTGATCCGCTGGCATCAGGATCGCGCATTCTCGATCCCGCCGTTGTCGGCGATGAACATTACAAAACCGCACGGAGGTGCCAGCAGATACTGCAGCGCTACAAGGAACTGCAGGACATCATCGCCATTCTGGGCATGGATGAACTTTCCGCCGAAGATAAACTCGTCGTGGCCCGCGCCCGCAAGGTGCAGCGTTTTTTCAGCCAGCCCTTCTTTGTGGCGGAAAAATTCACCGGCATTGCCGGCCGCTATGTGCCGGTAAAGGAAACGGTAAAGGGCTTCAAAATGATACTCGACGGCGAATGTGATTCCCTTCCGGAGCAGGCGTTCTACATGGCGGGAAACATGGACGATGTCATGGAAAAGGCGAAAGGATAATGGCGGCGCTTTTTCCCTTCGAGGTGCATACCCCCTACCGGCTTTTTTATTCGGGCAGAATAGAAGCCCTTATCCTTACCCTGGCCGACGGCGAAATTTGCGTATACGCAAACCATTCGTTTTTTACGTCTCCTGTGCGGACGGGAATACTGACCATCAGGGACGGCGAAGGGAAAAAGAGAACGGCCTTTATATCGGAGGGAATACTCGAGGTAAAAAGCCACAAAACGGTCCTCATGGCGGACGCCGCCGAATGGCCCGAAGAAATTGACGGCGAGCGGGCCCTTGCCGCCAAAAAACGGGCCCTGGAAATGCTTGAAACGGCAATGCTGAAATTCGAAACGAATAACGCAAAGGCGTCCCTTGTGCGGGCCGAAACAAGGCTCAGGGCCAGGGAAACGGCGGAAATATAGGGCGGTATTGGCGCCGCATAACAGCAATTACCATTCGCGGGGGTGGTATTTACCTTCCGGTTTGGTGATAGTAAAGGTATCGCCGGAAGGCTCAATCACATAAAAGCCGTTTTTCATGGCATAGTTCTTTTCGCTCTCGCTGAAAACCACCCCCGCCACAGCGCCCAGATACACCCGCTTGTC
>JAISAQ010000065.1 GCA_031266775.1 Treponema sp. | reverse complement strand
CGCTCACCGTTACCGTCGCCGTATACGTTCCCACGGCCAGCGCCGTTTTGGGAACTACCGTGAAACTGTCGTTTCCGCTTACCCCAATACTGCTTATCGATGTTGTGCTTAGGATGAAGGAAGTGTAGTCGTCAAGCGCTACCGTCAAAGCCCCGGTCGGCTGGTTCTCCGTGTTGCTTACCGTTACGGTTACGGGGGTCTGGGGGCCGTAACCCTCAACAGCCTCCGTGAAGGTGAAGGTTCCCGATTGGTCCAAACCTATGGCATAGTCCGTTACCGTTACGGTACAGGTGTCCGTGTATCCGCCGTCTTGGGTAGTTACTGTAATTGTTGCCGTCCCCGCCGCCACGGCGCTTACCACGCCATTGTTCACAGAGGCTACGCCCGTGTCGCTGCTTGACCACGTTACGTTTTTATTTGTGGCGTCCCCGGGCATTACCGTGGGGATCAGGGCTGCCATACCGATTGCCGCGCCAAGGGTAAGCGTTGATTGATCAAGGCTTACCCCGGTTACCGCAACGCCGGAAGGCCCGTTATTCCCGCCCGGGAGAATGAGGAGCGAGGTATCCTTGCCCCCGCCCAGGGGATTCGAGCAGTCCGCAAAAAACGTCAGCGCGATAATCACCGCCGGAACCGCCGGTTTTAGCAACATTTTTTTCATCACCTTCTCCTTTATATGCAGACGGAATAAAAAAAAGCCCCCGCCCCGGCGTTTAACGCGCCGGGCGGAGGCTCTCTATATTAAAGAAAAAATTGAAAGACAAGGCTGTTCCACAATACCGGATCTTGAAACAGCGCCGGGCGAGTCTTGAAATTGTCCTAAACTACTTAATTTTTGTTGGGGGGGGGGGGGGGGGGGGGTAAATAATTAAATTTTTTTAAAACGCCGTTAATGCGAAGCCATTTGGAAAATAGTATCTGCCCGGCAATCCCGCCGTCCGCGTGTCCTTTTCATACCAATTCTTGATAAATCTATAAAACTTGATATACCACCTTTCCCCCCAAATGTCAAATACCCAGGAGCCCGCAATCCGGGGAATAATTTCACTGAGCCGCAGAGAAAGACTTGCCTCGAAGCCGAAAAAATCAAAGAAGGAAGAATTTAACCACAGACCTTCACGGACAGAACGGACTTTTAAGTTCAAATGTATATTTTGTCCGGTTGGTCCGCGTTGTCCGTGGTTGTTTTGAATTCTGAATTACTGGCCCTGACGGAACGGGACTTTATTACGAAGCCCATACGGCCGATTATATAACAGGAACCTTTATGTTTAGCAGGGAAATGCTTTTGATATTCGCAGAAGTGCTCACTTCCTGGCAGGTTATCCTGGCGGCCGTCATTGTGCTGCTCTACATATCTCTGGTGAATTATGTGGCCCGGCTTTCCCGCCGTTCCTCGTTTTCCATGCGTATGGGCAAGGCCAAAAAAAAGAAGAAGGAAAAACCCGCAGAGGCCGCCCCCGAAGCGGATTCCGAAGAAGCCGAAAACGACGAACTCGGACTGGAAGAAGAATAGACTGAGTTTGTTCCCAAACCCGGCTGGTTTTAAAAACACCTTCGTTGGGCTTGTTTGGTAACCCCGTTAAAGCAAATCCGGGACTCCGCGCCATATATGGTGCGGAGAAAAAAATGAAAGAAGACAATGCCGGGTGGCCCGAAGAAGGCGATCCCCTGGCCGCGGCGGCCAAACGCCTGTTTGGGCTCTCGTACCTTTTTCCGTATCAAAGGCTGGTCATCTCGAATATTCTTGAAACCGCGGAAGCGTCGGGCATTCCCGTTCGCTGGACGGAGGGGGAAGATCCGGCGGATAACAATCCGGCAAACGGCGGCCGGAACGATCTTTACGGCCGTGAAAGTCCCGGCCGGCAGATTGTGATCCTTCCCACAGGCGCGGGAAAATCCCTCTGTTTTCAGCTTCCGGCCATGCTCATGGAAGGGCCCACGCTGGTTATTTTCCCCATTCTGGGCTTAATGGCGGATCAGGAACGGCGTCTTCTGGAACGGGGTTTTTCGCCCGTTGTGCTCCGCGGCGGGCAGACGGCCGGGGAACGGGAGGAAATCTGGCGTAAACTGCGCGCGGGCCAAAGCAAATTCATTATCGCCAATCCCGAAGTCCTGCTTGTTCCGGCGGTGCTCGCGGAAATAAAGAACGCGCATATCGTTCATATCGTTATCGACGAAGCCCACTGCGTCAGTGAATGGGGAGAAAGTTTCAGGCCGGCCTATCTTGAGATCAATAAAATCATCGCGGCCGCCTCTTCTCCCATGGTAACCGCCTTTACCGCCACCGCCGGAACTCCGGTGCTGGAAAAAATTGAACAGTACATTTTCGGCGGACAGGGCGCGCACATGATCAGGGGCAATCCGGATCGCGTCAACATCTCCTATTCGGCCCTGGGCTGCATTCTGCGGGATCTCGCGGTGCGGGATCTGCTTCTGCTGGGCGCGCGTCCTGCCATTGTCTTCTGTTCCTCAAGGCCCGGAACGGAAAAACTTGCCGGGTATTTAAGAAACGAACTGCGTGAACAGGGCGTGCCATGGTGGAAGGAAATTCGTTTTTATCACGCCGGTTTAAGCAGGGAGGAAAAAAAGGAAGTCGAAGGCTGGTATCTGCATAATCCGGAAGGGGTCCTCGTTTCGACCTGCGCGTTTGGCCTCGGCATGGACAAGGCCGATATACGCACCGTACTGCACAGGGATTGCCCGCCGTCGGTGGAAGCCTATCTGCAGGAATCCGGAAGGGCCGGCAGGGACGGGCTTCAGTCCAGAGCGGTCCTCCTTTGGGGGCCTGATGATGAAAGATACATGGAAAGGCCGGGGACAGAGGCCGGAAGGAGGCGCCTTGCCGCCCTTTTGAACTATGCCCGTGATACGGCCCGGTGCAGAAGGGACTCGCTCCTGAAGATGCTCGACTATGAAGGCGGCCGTGAAAGCCCCGGATCGCTGTGCTGCGATGTCTGCGGAAAAAAGGCCTCCGCGTCCCTGCGCGAAGAAGCGTCCCTGCTGGCTTTCTTTAAAAAAAACAGGCGAGCCTATACCGTTAACGAAGCCGTCTCCGTTCTGGCGCGGGCGGAAAACATACGCTGGTCCGGGGAAGACGCCCGCCGGGCCGTCATGTATCTTGTCAAAACCGGGGCGGTAAAAAAACTGAATGCCTTTTTCTGGAAAAACAAACTTGCTCCGAATTCAAAACTACCACGGACGATACGGACCAACACGGACAAAAACGATGCCTTGCATTTTTAATACGGTTCCTGTAGAATAATACGGTTTATGTCTTAAAATCATGTTGCAAGGAGAAACGAGGTATGAAAAGAGTAATGGTCGTTTTGTTTGCCGCGGTACTGATGCTGGTCATGGCCGGCGGCGTATTTGCCGGCAGCAAGAAAGAAGTGGGTAATACTGTGTATGTGTTCGGCCCCACCCCCGATCACGGGTGGACCGGTTCGGCGGCGCGCTTCGCCGAGGAGAAGATCGCCCAGCTCAACGCGGCGGGCGGCAAGTTCAACTATGTATTCAGGAGCGCCGGCAGCCCGGACGCCCAGATTCAGCAGATTGAAGCCATGATGGCGGAAAGCAGGCTGCCCGCCGGCGTTGTCATTCAGGCCAGCGACAACATGGTTCAGGCGGCTGTGGAGCAGATCGCCAACGCCAGCATCCCGCTTATCCTCTTTGACAGGCTTCTTGACGGGACAAGCCCCCTTATCAGGCAGAAAATGCTCATCGCCATGAGCGCCGACAACTACGCCATAGGCGCGGGCGCCGCGTATTATATGGTGGAAAAGGGCCTTACCCCCGGCGAGGCGATCTGGGAACTCCCCGGCGACAACTCCGCCGTGTCCGTTGAACGGGGCACCGGTTTCAGGGAATTCCTTACCGGCGCGCGTCCCTTTAACGACGATCAGGGCGCGGCCCATACCATTCCCGCCGACAAGAAATGGACGGACGCCCAGCTCCAGAGCGCCATTACCTCTTCCCAGGTAGCCAACTGGTCACGGGACAACGCCAAGACCTACTTTGAATCGTATATTTCCGGCAAGACCCCCCAGACACTGGCGAAGTGGATGTGGACCATGGACGACGAATTTGTCATGGGCATTCTGGAACTGCTCCAGACCCCGGCAAAAGCCTCCGAACGGGCCGTGTTTGAATCCACCGTCAAGGTAATCACCGGCTGCGGCGGCCTTATCGCGCTGTACGACGTGATGGGCAGGACCAGGGCAACCGCCGGCAACCAGCTTTACCAGCCCGACGGGGTGGCGATCATGAGCCCCACCTGCCGCCCCGGCTTCTTTGTTGACGCCATCCAGCTTATGGAAGACAGCCTTAACGGCAGGGACATCAGCGTCAACTATACCGACAGGGCGTCCAAACGTTTCCACGAGCCGCCGCACCTTGTCGATACGGCAAGCTGGGCCGCCAACAGGAACAACCCCAGCTGGCGCGGTTTCGACTGACGCGGATGTGAGGCTGCCGTAAGGCGGTCCTTTCCGGCCGGGCTTCCCGTCCGGCCGGAAAAGGCGGTTCCGGTTTTAGCGCCGGTTTTCCGGCCGCCGGAACCGCTCTGTTTGAGACGGTTTCAGCGCGCCTGATTGTGAAACCGCAGCCTTTATACGTGAGAATTGAGAGTTTCCATGAACGTACTTTCCATGCGGCATATTTCCAAGTCTTTTTTCGGCGTGCCTGTCCTCAGCGACGTCAGCCTCGATGTGGAAGAAGGGGAAGTTCACGCGCTGCTTGGAGAAAACGGCGCCGGCAAATCGACGCTGATGAACATTCTGGGGGGCGTTTACACCAGGGATTCCGGTTCCGTTATTGTAAACGGCGTTAACCTTGAAAATGAATCGGTAACAGGCTCTGAAAAGGCCGGGGTTGCCTTTGTTCATCAGGAACTTAACCTTTTTAACGATCTGCTTGTTTTTGAAAACCTCTTTTTGGGAAAAGAGATCCTGTACGGAACCGGTACTCTCAACAAGCGGGCCATGATAAAGCGGACGCAGGAATTGTTCGCCGAGCTGGGGGTTGGCATAAACCCCAAGGCTCTCGTGGCAAACCTGGAAACCAGCCAGAAGCAGCTGCTTGAAATCGCCAAAGCCCTTGACGCCCGGGCGCGGCTCATTATTCTGGATGAACCGACCACGGCCCTTAACACGAGCGAAATCGAACGTCTTTTTTCCATTGTCCGGGGCCTTCAGAAAAAGGAAATAACCTTTATTTTTATTTCCCACAAGATGCCCGAAATTTTTACCATTGCGGACCGTTACACGGTGCTCCGCAACGGGCGTTTTATCAAAACGGGAAAAATAAGCGATACCACCCCCCGGGAAGTAACCGCCTCCATGGTGGGCAGGGACATATCGGACAGGGGAATATACGAAACGCGCGGTTTGGGAGAGGTGATTCTGGAACTGGACCACTGTTCGGGCCCGGGGTTTCATGACATATCGTTCAAGGTCCGCCGGGGGGAAATTATCGGCCTTACGGGCCTTGCCGGTTCCGGCGCGAGCAGCCTGATGCAGGCCATGTTCGGGGCCCTTCCCTTTAGCGGGGGAAAATTTACCGTATCGGGCGGGGAGATGAAAAGGCTCAGCATACACAGGGCAATGAAAATTGCCCGTATCGGCATGGTCCCCACAAACCGCAAGGAAAATTCCATTCTGCCTTTCATGCAGATACTGGAGAATGAATACATATCCGAACATACCCTTTCGGGCCGTATTCCCCACATCTTCAAAAAAAAGGAAGTCGCCAAATACAACGGGTTCAAGAAGATCCTCAACATCAAGGACAACTCCTGGCGCGATCCCATTACGAGCCTTTCGGGGGGGAATCAGCAGAAGATAATTCTTGCCCGCCTCCTTGATACCAACGCGGATATTTTCCTCCTTGACAACCCGACGCAGGGGATAGATGTCGGGGCCAAAGGTGAAATTTACAAGCTGATTTTACAGCTGTCCGAACAGGGCAAGACGATACTGGTCAACACCCTGGAAATTCCCGAGATCGAGAAAGTGGCGGATGAATGCGTGGTGTTTTATCACGGCAGCGTGCACGCGGTTCTTGACCGGAACAGTATGGACGAAACCACGGTGATGCTGCACGCCACAGGCGCGGTGCCGGCGGCGGTGCAGCCAAACGGAGAAAAAAGATGAGTGATGCCGAAAAACTTGAACGGTATGAAGGTTCCGGGCCCGGCGGGCCGGCCGGGCGGAAAGGCGGCGCCGTCCGCGCCGCCCGGCGGGCGGGGGACAGCGTACTCGGATTTTGGGGCAGTTACAGTTATGTGATCATTTTTATCGCGATTTTTATAACCTTTGTTTTGGTAAGCAAGAACCTTACGTGGTCCGGGATCATGCTGGTGCTGCGGCAGAGCGCGGTGCTGGGCGTTATCGGTTTCGGCATGGCGCTGGTTATCCTTGTGGGCGATATTGACCTGTCCGTCGGTTCGGGGCTGGTGCTCATATCGGGCCTTACCGTCATGGTGTATAACGCGACCAATAATGTCTTTGCCGCGCTTCTTGCGAGCCTGGGAATGGGAATCGCCGCGGGCCTTTTCAACGGCCTTTTGGTCGGCATCGCGAAAATGCCGCCTTTTATCGTTACGCTTGCGACCATGCTTATCTTCCGCTCCCTGGCCCTGTACATCAGCCATTCAAGACTCTATGAGCTTGATTCTTCACTGTCTTCCTTCAGCGCCTTTCACTACGGTTTCGGCAATTCGCCCCTGGCGACTGTTCCGGTTGTAGGGCTGATGTTCCTTGTTGTGGCCGCCGTCATTACCTACATGTGCACCTCCACCAAGTACGGCAAGAGGATCTACGCGCTGGGGAGCAACGCCCGGGCCGCCCGGCTTGCGGGCATCAACACGGAGTGGCTCAAGGTAAGCCTTTTTGTGATCTGCGGCCTTCTTGTCGGGTTTGCCTCGTTCATCAATGTAGCGATGAACCGCAGCGTTTCTCCCGCCAATACCGGCATCAGCTTTGAGATGTACGCCATTGCCGGCATCGTCCTTGGGGGAATCAGCATGTCGGGCGGCAAGGGGCATGTGGCGGGCATCATTTTCGGCACCATGTCTTTCACAATGGTCAGCCGCATTATCGACGCCTTTGAACTGAGCACCGAAATTAACAATACGGTGAAGGGGATCATCCTCCTTCTGGCAATCGCGCTGCAGATGATCAAGAAAAGATCAAGGGAATGAGCCGGTTCCAAAATCCGGTATGTTGGAACTGCCTCGAATAAGGGAGGACTCAGATGGCGGGAATGAAGATTGGCATTGCCGGCGCGGGAAGCATGGCGCAGTACCACTGCGAGGGTTTTACCCGCGCGGGGGCGGAAGTCGTCGCCATGGCGGACACGGACCTTGACCGGGCGCGGGCCTTTGGGGAAAAACGGGGCATTACGCGGGTATACGCGGATCTTTCGCGGATGCTTTCGGCGTCTCCGGAAATTGACGCCGTTTCAATAGTCACCCCGAACAAATTCCACAAGCCGCTTGCCCTTGAAGCGCTTTCCCGCGGGAAGCATGTGTACTGCGAAAAGCCTCCGGCCCTTAACGCCCGGGAAATGGGGGAAATGCTTGAGGCCGCGCTTAAGGCCGGAAAGGTTCTGATGTTTGATTTCAACAACAGGGCCCGGCCGGAATCACAGGCAATCATGAACTATATACGGGACGGCAGGGTGGGGACCATCAATTCCGCCCAGGCATCGTGGATCAGGCGGAACGGCATTCCCGGTTTCGGCGGCTGGTTTACCTCGAAGGCCCTTTCCGGCGGCGGGCCTGTCATAGATCTTCCCCACATGCTGGATCTGGCCCTGTACTTCATGGGTTTTCCCGAACCGGATTACCTTTTGGGGACGGCCTATTACGATTTTATGGGTAACAAGAGCTTCAAGGGGCCTTGGGGTATTCCCGATCTTGCCGGGGGCGTTACCGACGTTGAATCCGCCTGTCACGCCATGGTCACCTTCAAAACGGGCCAGTGCCTCATGATACGCAGTTCCTGGGCGGAGATGAACGAGCGTGAACTGGTGTCCGTTACCTTTCAGGGGACCAAGGCCGGGGGAAAGGTCGAGCGGCTTTTCGGCATAGACGGCCTTGACGAGACAAGCGTGGACAATTCGCGCCTCTTTATTGAGGAATACGGCAATCAGGTTGATCTTGTCCCCAGGACAGAAATGGACCAGTCCATGGGCCGCGTGGCCTCCGCGGCGAATTTCGTCGAGGCGGCGCTGGGTATCTCGAAGCCGCTTAACACGCCGGGCGAAGCCCTTATCCTCATGAAGATTATCGACGCCATGTACGAATCCGCCTCGTCGGGGAAGCCGGTAAAAACAGGATGAATCTTCCTCTTTCCCCTTCTGCGCGATGCGGGCGCCTCTGGAAACTCCGGTTGGGTTTCCAGAGGCGCACAACAGATTCATTGACATGTAAAAAATGAACGCGGTATACTTGAGGGGCTTTCTGGACCCGGTTTTGAACCGGCCGGACAAGCTGCCATTTTAAATCTTTGGAGGATGGAGCATGAAAACAGGAACTGCGGCGTTGGTTTTTTTCACGTTGTTTTCTTTGACGGCGTCTCTCTTCGCGGGGGGAACAAAGCAGTCAGGCGGCCTTACCATTAAACCGGGAGTGCTTACCGTAGGCATGGAAATAGGCTATCCGCCGATGGAGTACTTTGACACCGACGGGAAAACCCCCATCGGCTTTGACGTGGAGCTGTCCAAGGCCCTTGCCGCCAAACTGGGTCTCAGGGTTGAATGGGTGGATACCGCGTGGGACGGGATCTTCGCCGGGGTAGAGACCGGCAAATATGACTGCATCATCTCCTCGGTTACCTATACCGAAGAAAGAGCCCTCGCGTATAACTTCACCAAGCCCTATGTGGCAAATTCCCAGCTGCTTGTGGTGCGCACGGATTCCAGGGTCAAGCCCAAAAGCCTGGAAGAGATTCCGGGATTACGGCTTACCTACCAGGCCGAAACCACTTCGGATACCCTGGCGACCGAATGGATAGGCAGAACCGGGGCGAAAGTCGAAGTTTTTGAATACGACAAGGTGATGAACTGCTTTGACGAACTTACCCTCAACCGGGTTGACGTTATCCTCGTGGACAGCGTCGTGGCGGCGGAATATCTTTCCAGGCCGGGGAATTCCTTTGAGATTACCGCCGAGGTGAGCAACGACGAAGTGCTTGCCGTCTGTCTTAAAAAAGGCAATGACGCCCTTACCGGTGCCCTTAATAGCGCGCTGGATGCACTGTACGCCGAAGGCGCCCTGCAGAAGATTTCGCAGGATGTTTTCGGGACCGATGTGGTTTCTTCCGTCCGGTAAAAATTCCGCCTGTAAAAGGGAAACCGGGAAAAGTCCGCGGGGCGGTCCCGTTTTCCCAAAAGGGGATGTTGTTGATGTTCAGTTTGTATGAAGGCGCCGCCTATGACAATATCCCGCTGTACAGAAGGCGCTGGTTTGTTCTTTCGCTTTTTTTCGCGGAACTGTGGATTCCCCTGCTCCTGTACTATCTCCTGTTCAATTTCTTTGACGGCTTTTGGGCAAACCGGTACATCCAGGCGGCGATCCTGTGCGTGTGCTGGGGCCTTCTCCTTGCCGTTCTTTTCAGCGGGGACATTTACGCCCTGCGGAAAGACAGGGTGTACAGGATCAGGCTGAAATACCTGTTTGTCTTTCTGTACTTTTTGCTGCTGGCCGCCGCATGCGTTCTTGTGTCCGCGGCCGTTTTTGCCGTTCTGCCCCTTGCCCCGGAAAAAGTCAGGGGCTTTTTCGGAACTGTCGCCGTCTGGGCAGTGCAGCTAATGGAAGGCTCCAGGGTTACAGTGTGGCTCACGATCCTTGCCGTTTCGGCGGGCCTTGTCCTGAGCCTCTTTCTGGCGCTGGGCAAGATGTCCAAAAAACTCTGGCTTAACAGGATCTGTTCGGCGTATGTTTTCTTTTTCAGGGGTACGCCCCTTCTTATGCAGCTTTACTTTATTTACTACGGCCTTCCCCAGATAACCCCCGCCCTTACCATAAACAACCGTTTTATCGCCGCCTTTATCGCCTTTAGCCTCAACTCGGCGGCCTACTGCGCGGAGATTATCAGGGCGGCGATCCAGAGCATAGACCGGGGCCAGTTCGAGGCGGCAAAGGCTCTGCGCATGTCCTACGGCCAAACCATGGCCCTTGTGATAATTCCCCAGTCCATAAGGCGGCTTATTCCGCCTGTGGGAAACGAGTTCATCATGATGTTAAAGGACGCCTCCCTTGTTTCGATTATCGCCCTTACCGACATAACCAAAGTGACCCGGTCCATTTCGTCGTCTACAGGCTCGGCAATGGTGTATATACCGGCGATGGTGCTCTACCTTATAATCACCGCGGTCTTTACGTTTATTTTCCACAAGCTGGAAAAGAAATATTCGGTCTATGTGTAAGATGCCGGAACGGTTTTGGAGCTGTCCATGTCAATGATAAAAACCGTCGATGCCTGCAAGACCTTCCACGGAAAACAGGGAAGGGGATCCCTTGAGGTGCTGAAGAACGTATCGCTTGCGGTGGAAGAGCGGGAAGTGGTCTGCATCATAGGCCCCTCGGGCGCGGGAAAATCCACCTACCTCCGCAGCCTTAACCGGCTTGAAAAAATTGACTCGGGACAGATCTATATTGAAGACAAGCTCCTCTTTGATTGCAGGGGAGGGGTGAACACGCATACCGTCAGCCACCAGGAATTGAACAAGTCGCTTCTTGAAGTGGGAATGGTGTTTCAGAATTTCAACCTCTTTCCCCATAAAACGGCGGTTGAAAATGTGATGCTTGCCCCCGTTCATGTGCGCAAAGTTCCCCCCGACCAGGCGCGGGAAAAGGCAAAGGTGCTTTTGGAGCGCGTCGGGCTCTACGACAAGATGGACGCGTATCCGGGGCAGCTTTCAGGCGGCCAGCAGCAGCGGCTTGCCATAGCGCGGGCCCTTGCCATGGAGCCGCGCATCATGCTTTTTGACGAACCTACCTCCGCCCTTGATCCCGAACTTGTGGGTGAAGTGTTAACGGTAATGAAGGGCCTTGCCCAGGCGGGCATGACCATGCTTGTCGTTACCCATGAAATGGGTTTTGCCAGGGAAGTGGCCGACCGCGTGGTCTTCATGTTTGAGGGGGCCATACTCGAAACCGGAAAGCCCGGCGAGATCTTCAGCAGCCCTTCCAACGACAGGACCAGGCAGTTTCTGCAGAGCGTTCTGTAGTTTTTACCATGAAAAAACTCTTGATGGGCAACGAGGCGGCCGCGCTTGGGGCGATACGCGCCGGGGTAAGGCTTGTTGCCGGTTATCCGGGTACGCCCTCCACGGAGATTCTTGAAATGGCCGCCTCATACGCGCGCGAAAAAGATCCCGGCGTGTATGTCGAGTGGTCTGTAAACGAAAAAGCCGCGCTGGAAGTCGCCGCGGGCGCGGCCATGTCGGGCGCCCGCGCGCTTGTAACCATGAAACAGGTGGGGCTCAATGTCGCCTCCGATCCGCTCATGAGCCTTAATTATCTGGGTGTTGAAGGCGGTCTTGTAGTTGCCGTCGCCGATGATCCGGGGCCCCTTTCATCCCAGACGGAGCAGGATACCCGCCGCTTCGGAAAATTCGCCAAGCTTGCCGTCTTCGATCCGTCTTCTCCCGAAGAGGCGTATGTCATGATGGCCGACGCCTTTGCCTGTTCGGAAAAATACCGCCGCCCGGTGCTGTTCCGCCCTACGACGCGCGTTTGCCACAGTTACGCTTCGGTGGAGATCCTCGATCCTCTGCCCTCAAAAGCGCCCTCCGGTTTTGACAAGTCAGGCGGCCGCTGGGTTATTTTTCCCGGCCTTGCCTACAGGAACCATATTCAGATTGAAAAAGATCTCCTTGCCATGGGGGAAGAATTTTCTTTGTATGGGGGAAACCTTCTGTATGACGCGCCGGGGGGGCCCTCTTCTTCAGGCGGGCCGGCGCGGGGCGTCAAAAAAGGCATAGCGTCAGGCGGGGTAAGCTGGGCCTACACGCTTGAGGCGCTTGAGGAATGCGCCGCGTTGCCGGAGGGTCTTCCGCCGTACCGGCTCCTTAAGACCGGCGTTTTTCCCTTTTCCGAAAAACTGGGGCGGCGTTTTCTTGACGGGCTTGAAGAAGTCCTTGTGCTGGAGGAACTTGATCCTGTTATCGAGGATGAATTGATGCGTCTTTCCGGCCTTTACGGCATCGCGGTAAGGGTAAGGGGAAAATATTCAGGCGATATGCCCCGCGCCGGGGAAAATACCGCCGCCCTTGCGGCCGAAAGGATACGGGCCTTTCTCTTGCCCGCCCCAGGCGGACCCGCGCCGGATACGGAAGCGGGCGAACCGGTTCCGCCCGCGCTTCCCCCGCGCCCGCCCGTGCTCTGCGCGGGCTGCCCCCACCGCGCGTCGTTTTTCGCGGTAAAGGAAGCGTTCGCGGCGTGGGCCCGCGGCAGGGCCGCTTCCCCGCCCGGTGAGCCTGGTTTGCCGGGCGCAAGGCCGAAGGCGGTCTTTTCGGGCGACATAGGGTGTTATACGCTGGGGAACGCGCCGCCCCTTGACATGACCGACACCTGCCTCTGCATGGGAGCGGGTATTACCGTGGCGCAGGGAATAAACAGGATTGAACCCGGTACGGTAAATTTCGCGTTCACCGGCGACTCGACGTTTTTTCATACGGGCATTCCGGGGATAGTAAACGCCGTGTACAACCGCGCCAATATTATCGCCGTGATCCTTGACAACAAGACTACCGCCATGACCGGAAACCAGCCCCATCCGGGAACGGGAAAAACCGCGCCGGGGCTTCCGGCCGGCAGGGTGGATATATACGCCATGCTTGCCGCCGCGGGGGTAAAGCACATAGAGCGGGCCAATCCTTTTCACCAGAAAGAGGCAAGGGAGGCGGTCCGCCGGGCGCTTCTTCAAAGCGGGGTGCGGGCGCTTCTCTTTGAGGCCCCCTGCATCATGGTATCAAGGCCGTCCGCGCGCTTTGTCATAAACGGGGAAAAATGTACGGGATGCGGGACCTGCGTCTCGCGCCTGGGCTGCCCCGCCATTTCCCTTTCCGCGCCCCGCGCGGCCCTTTCCCCCGCCGTGAAAAAAGACCTCCCCAGGGCGGCAATCGACGGATCGCTCTGTACGGGCTGCGGCATATGCGGGGAACTGTGCGCCTTTGGAGCCATAGGGCCCGGGGGGCTCGCGTGACGCTCAACTGCCTTATTACCGGTGTCGGCGGCCAGGGAACGGTGCTCCTTTCCCGGCTCATAGGGGCCGCGTCAATGAGGCGCGGCCTTGATGTCAGGGGAACCGAAACCATAGGCATGGCCCAGCGGGGAGGCAGCGTGGTAAGCCACCTCCGCCTGGGCGGCGTGATTCATTCGCCCCTTATCCCCCCAGGAAAGGCGGATATCGTCATCGCGTTTGAGCCGGGCGAGGCGGTGCGGGTCCTTCCGTTTCTTGCGGAAAAGGGGACGCTGCTTGTCCTTGACAGGCCCGTTATGCCCTTTCCCCTGGCGGGAAGCCCCCCCTACGAGCCCCGGCGCATGGTTCACTACCTCCGGGAACGCTTCGGAAAAACAGGAAGGCTTGCCGTTCTGGACGGCTCTTCCCTTGCCGAAAAATGCGGCAGCGTGAAGACCGCCAACACAGCCCTGCTTGGCGCGGCGCTGGGAAGGGGGCTTTTCCCCTTTGCCGAAGACGATGTCCTTGAGGCGCTTGCCGAAAGGCTCAAACCATCTCTTGTTGAAATCAACGTAAAGGCCCTTGAAACGGGAAAGGAGTACGCGTATGCGTGTTAGGCCGGAGGCCGTTGTATGAACATGACGGAAGAAATGCTGGCGGGACTGCGGAAATCCATAGCCAGGGCGGTGAAGGGCGGTTTTTACCGCGGGCATTTTAAGGGAATAAGGCCCGAAGACATACAAAGCCGCGCCGATTTTGAAAAACTTCCCTTTACCCAGAAGGAGGATCTCAGGGAAGCGTATCCCCTGGGGCTTGCCGCGGTTAGCGAAGAAAAAATAGTCCGTATACATTCGTCGTCGGGCACCACGGGAACGCCCGTTATTATTCCCTATACCCGCCGTGATGTCGAAGACTGGGCGGTGATGTTCCGCCGCTGTTACGAAACCGCGGGGGTTACCAGGGCCGACCGGGTGCACATCACGCCCGGCTACGGGCTGTGGACCGCGGGCATAGGTTTTCAGCTTGGGGCGGAACTGCTTGGAGCCATGACCATTCACATGGGGCCGGGGAACACCGACAAGCAGCTGCGCATGATGGAAGATCTTCACTCGACGGTTCTGTGCGCCACTTCTTCCTATGCCCTTCTCCTTGCCGAAGAAATAGAAAGGCGGGGGCTGCGGGACAAGATATGCCTTAAAAAAAGCCTCATCGGTTCGGAACGCTGGGGTGAAAAAATGCGGAAGCGCATAGCGAATGAACTTGGCGTTGAGCTTTACGACATCTACGGTCTTACCGAAATTTACGGGCCGGGCATTGGCATAAGCTGCAAATACGAATGCGGCATGCATATGTGGACCGATTATCTTTACTACGAGATCATAAATCCCCGCACGGAAAAACAGGCGAAGCCCGGTGAAACGGGGGAACTTGTCATTACTACGCTCCGCAAGGAAGGCGCTCCCCTTATCCGCTACCGCACCCACGATCTTACGCGGGAACTTCCGGGCGCGTGTACATGCGGCCTTGACTATCCGCGCATCGATACCCTCATAGGCCGTTCGGACGACATGGTGAAAGTCAGGGGAACCCTTATCTATCCGTCGCGGGTCGACGAACTGCTTGCGGCCATTCCCGGCGTTTCAAGCGAGTATCAGATTCAGATAGATCATCTTAACGGAAAGGATATTGTCAACCTTTTCTTTGAAACCGCCCTTAAGGGAAGGGACGAAATGAAGAACCTTGAAAAAGCCGCCGAGGACGCCTTTAAGCATACAATAGGCATAACTGTTAAACCCATCGCCGTCGCCATGGGGGAACTTCCCAGAAGCGAAAAAAAATCGACGAGGATCTTCGACAACCGTTATTAGGGCGTCAAGGCCGGCCGCGTCTGTTCGCCGTTAAATGAAGTACATGTACGATTGGTCGGGATCTATGGTTCCCGTTACCGAGGCAAGCGTCTTCCTGTCTATGACGGCCGCGATGCGGCCGTTAAGGCGGTTGAAGACGGTAAGCCGTATACAGCGCTGAATCTTCGATTCCTTCGCGCCGGGAAGGGGCGGGTCAACCACGAGCATGTCCCCCTCAAGGGTGCGCAGGGCTTCCCCTATATTGATGTCTTCCGCCTTCCGCGCCAGCGCGTAGCCGCCCGAAGCGCCCTTGACCGAGCGTATGAAGCCTGAGCGGCGGAGAATAACGGCAACCTGTTCAAGGTAGCGTATGGAAATGTTCTGTCTGGCGGCGACGCCGGCGAGGGACACGTGATCTTCCCCCGTATGTTCCGCCAGATCTATGAGGAGCCGTATACCGTAGCGTCCCCGTGTGGAAATTTTCATATTGTGTACTCCGCCTGATCCATTTTTTCATAGGCAGCGGCAAGATCCTCAAGGCTGATGGAATCAACGCAGTCCGAAATTTCCCTGTACAGTTCGCCCCAGGTATGCACCGAACGGCAGGCGTCCTTTACCGGGCACTCACGGGAAAGGAGGCAGTCGACCAGTTCAAGGGAACCCTCAACGGCCCGCAGAATGTCCCCCACGCGTATCTCTTTGGGGTCTTTTCCGGGGAAGTAGCCTCCCTGCGGCCCCCGCACACCCTGTATGATCCCCTTTTCCCGCAGCGGAATAAAAAGCTGTTCCAGATAACCCTTGGAAACGCCGATGTTTTCGGCGATTGCGCGGGTACTTGTAAATTCGCCCTTTGGAAGAAGGGTCATGTAAAGAAGGGCCTCAAGCGAATAGCGGCCCTTGGTCGAAATTCTCATGCGCCGTTTTCCTCCTTGCAGCGGGACAGGGCGGCGTCAAGATCGGCAATGATGTCCTTTGGATCTTCAATGCCCGCCGAAAGCCGCAGAAGCCTGTCGTTGACCCCGGCCGCAAGGCGCATAGCCTGTGGAATGGCGGCGTGCGTCTGGACCAGCGGGTAGGTAATAAGAGACTCAACCCCGCCGAGGCTTTCGGCGAAAAGGATGAGGGAAAGGTTTTCCAAAATAACAGGAACATCCGCGGGGTTTTTCAGGTAGAAAGAAAGCATCCCCCCGAAGCCCCGGGCCTGCTTCCGCGAAAGTTCGTACTGGGGATGATCCTCGAAACCCGTGTAAAAAACCTTTTCAACACGGTCCTGCCTTCTAAGCCACCCGGCGGCGGCAAGGGCGTTGGCGCCGTGTTTTTCCATTCTAACGCCAAGGGTTTTAAGCCCCCTCAGGACAAGCCAGGAATCAAAGGGTGAAAGAGACGCCCCTTCGCTTTTCTGGATGTTCCGCAGTATTTCTTCGTTCTTTTTGTCCGAATGGACGATGAAGCCCGAAAGGGTGTCGTTGTGGCCTCCCATGTACTTGGTTCCGCTGTGGACCACGAGGTCAGATCCCGCATCCAGGGGGTTTTGAAACCACGGCGAAAGGAAAGTATTGTCGGTAACAAGAATGCCCCCCGCCTCGTGGATAAGGTCCGCGGCGCGGGCGATGTCGGTAACTTTCATCATGGGATTGGAAGGCGTTTCGATAAACAGGGCCCGTGTTCCGGGGCGCAGTGCCTTTTTTACAAGGGAAAGATCGCTTGTGTCTACCCAGGAAAAGGAATAGCCATAGGAACGGTAGAAGCCGTTGAAAAGCCGGTAGGTGCCGCCGTAAAGATCTTCGGAAACAACGATGTGATCCCCCGGATTAAACAGTTTGACAAGCGCCGATATTGCCCCCATGCCGCTTGAAAAGGCAAGGCCGTACGCGCCGTGCTCGATAAGCGCGACGGTCTTTTCAAGCTCGTCCCTTGTGGGGTTTGCCACGCGGCTGTAATCGTAGCCCGTGCTGCTGCCCAGTCCCGGATGGCGGAATGTGGCGCTCTGAAAGATAGGCGTACTGACGGCTCCGGTACGGGGATCGAAAGGGGTTGCCCCGTGCACCAGAACGGAGCCCATGGAGATTTTTTTTTCGCCTTTACAGCCGTCCTTCCCGTTCAATGCCATCTCCGGTTAATCTTCTTCCAGCGCCCTTTCAAAATCCTCAACAAGATCGCCGCTGTCTTCAAGCCCGCATGAAATGCGGATCAGCGTATCGGTAATGCCGAGCCTTTCCCGCTCGGAGGGGGGAACGGCGGCGTGGCTCATCTTTACAGGGTACGACGCGATTGTTTCCACTCCGCCAAGGCTCACCGCCGCGGCGGCGTATGTTACGCGGCGCAAAAAGGCAAGGGCCTTTTCCCTTGTTTTTGTCTTGAACGAAAAAACCGCCCCCGCTCCCGATGACTGCGCGCCGTGGATTTCTTTTCCCCTGTGGCCCGCAAGCCCGGGATAGTATACCTCGTCAACGTTTTTGTTCTCCGCGAGCGCCCGGCTTAGTATGCCGGCCGACTTTTCCTGCGCTTCCATCCGCACCTTGAGGGTCTTGATGCCCCGGAGCACAAGCCACGCGTCCCAGGGGCCGGGAACCGCGCCGAAGCCGTTCTGCACCGCGTACACCTTCTTCCCCAGCGCTTCGGTAGCGGTAACGGCAAGCCCCGATACGACATCGCTGTGGCCCCCGAGGAATTTGGTGGCCGAATGTACGACTATGTCGGCCCCCAGTTCAAGAGGCCTCTGGAAGTAAGGGGTCATGAACGTGTTGTCAACAATAACGATGAGCCCCGCCTCCTTCGCGATGCCTGTACAGGCGCGGAGATCGGAGATTTTGAGGAGGGGGTTAGACGGGGTTTCAAGAAACACGGCCCTGGTGTTTCCCCTTAGCGCCTTTCGTATATTTTCGGGATCGGAGGAATCTATGCCGGTAACTTCAAGCCCCCAGCGTTTGTAGAAGGTGTTGAGTATGCGGTAGCTTCCGCCGTAAATATCCTCGGCGGCAATTATGTGATCCCCCGCGGCGAAGATCCCCAGTACGGAGGATACCGCGGCGATGCCGCTTCCAAACGCGTAGCCCCTTGCCCCGCCCTCAAGGACCGCGATGGTTTCTTCCAGCGCCTTCCGCGTGGGATTCCCCGACCTTGAGTAGTCGTACTCCTGGGACACGGAAACGTCTTTTTGGGCAAACGTGGATGTCTGCACAACAGGCACGCCCAGCGCCCCTGTGACGCCGTCCGTTTCGTGTCCGTTGTGAATAAGCAGCGTCCCCCTCCGCATTTCTTCCCCTGTGGCGTTCGTTTCAGGAACCGGGCCGGCCGCACAACAGCCGGTTTTGGAACAGGCCTAATTCCTATATAAATTGTATGATATGTGAAAGAAAAAGGCAAGGGGCGATTCGCTGCGCGAATCGCCTGGCGGGTATGCGGAAAGCCCAAAAAGGAGTATATTTAAGAGCAGGAGTCACATATGGAGACGGCGCAAACCGCAGGCGAGGGGCTGACCTTTGAGAAGGTCTGGGCGGCAATACAGGCCACCAATGAGCAGATGAAGGCAACCGACCGGCGGATCGAGGCAACCGACCGGCGGATCGAGGCCACCGCTGAGCAGATCGAGGCCACCGACCGGCAGATGAAGGCAACCGACCGGCAGATGAAGGCCACCGACAGGCGGCTTGGGGAACTTGCCAACCGCTTTGGCGATATGGTCGAATACATGGTTCTGCCTAACCTTGTGACGAAGTTTG
>JAISAQ010000004.1 GCA_031266775.1 Treponema sp. | reverse complement strand
AAAACTCGTTCCGCTTGGGTAAGCTGAACCTTGTATTCTTTTTCTCTCATTGCCGTTTCCCCTCCTGCTGAGAGTATCGGCTCTTTTTCACGGCACTTTAGTTAAATCTTTCTAGTAGTATGCAAGAAGTTACAAAAGGAAAAAAACTACGGTATGAAACCGAAAGTTTTCGTATCCGGGGGTGTATTTACGAAGTAAACAGGAAATTGGGCATAGGTTTTTTAGAAGCGGTATATCAGGAAGCTCTGGAAATTGAACTGAAAAAGGCCGGAATTCTATATGAACGGGAAAAACCGCTCCCTATAATCTATGACGGTACACCGCTCAAACAGGTATACCGGGCCGATTTTGTCTGTTTTGGGAAGATCATTGTAGAAATAAAAGCGGTACACAAGCTTACCAATGAACATAAAGCACAGGTTTTTAATTATCTGGCGGCTACCGGAATGACACTGGGATTTCTCGTGAATTTTTGTGTGTACCCCAAAGCGGAAATAATAAGGATTATTCGTTAATCTGTCCGTTTTGTCCGTGCCCGTCAGTGGTTGTTTTGGATTTGGAATTGCCGGCCTCCCGTAACCGCCAAAAACCGCCGAAAATGAAAAGGGGGCGCGATGGAAAAACAGGCGGGACAGAAGCTCATTGGGCTTACCGGAATGTACTGCGCGGGGAAAAATTTTGTGGCCGCCCTGCTGGAAAAACGGGGGCTTCCGGTGCTGGATGTGGACAAGCTGGGCCACGCCGCCCTGGACGCCGGACGCACAGAGGTGCTTGCCCGTTTCGGCCCCGGTGTTCTGGGAGACGATGGAAAGATAAACCGGCGCGCGCTGGGCGAGGCGGTCTTTGGGAAAGAGGCGGAACTGGCCGCCCTTGAGGCCATTGTTCATCCCGCGGTAAACCGCATGACCGAAGCCTGGGTGGCGGAACAGGGGAGGGGAAGCTGCGTGATCAACGCGGCGCTGATCCATAAGTCATCCGTCTTCAACAGGCTTGACCGTATCATACTGGTGGAGGCTCCTCTTTTGACCCGCGTCTTCCGGGCAAGAAAACGCGACGGGCTTTCCTGGGCGGGCCTTGTCAAACGTTTCGGAAGCCAAAAGAATTTCCGCTCTCAATATTTACCGGGAAAAGCCGATATATACAGAGTAGAAAACCGGGGTTCTTTTCCTTTATGCGCCCGGTTTTCGAGGGAGAAATTGGAAAACCGGATAGACGAGATCTTGTCCGGAGAGGGGATGGTGCATTAGATCATGGAAAAGAAAAAGATCATTCTGGTTGCGGTTTCTGTCGGCGTATTTCTGGTCATTGCCATCAGCGCCGCCATTTTGATAGTCACGCCCAAAACGTCCGGGACTGCCGTCGCGGCCGTCCGCCCCGCTTCGCCGGGGCTGCCCCGTGACTACAGGATCCCTGAGACCGCCTCCCGGCCGGCCGGCGGAATACCCGGCGAAGGAGCGGGGCCCGCGTCACTGGACGCGGCGGACATGGTGCGGAACGCCGACGGCATACAGGGAATTCAGTCCCCGCCCAAGGCGACGGCCATACAGGAGAACTATTTTTACATCAACGGCGAAAACGCCGAAGATTCCTACCGCGTCGAGGCAAACGATACGGAAGCCCCCCCCTCCAGAGTGGTGATCACCGTTCCCAAACCGGCCACGGCGGCGGTTCCCGATGTGTCCGTTCCGGTACGGACGGGGACAGCCGCGCCTGAATCCGGGAGCCGCCCCCGCGCCGCTACTCCCGCCCGTGAGCCCGCCGCCCCCGCCAAACCGGCGGCCCGGACTGCGGCGGGAAGCGCCCCGGCAAAGAGTCCCGCCGCCGCTCCTTCCGCGCCGGCATACCGGGACTACTGGGTACAGGCAGGGGCCTTTTCCGCCAAGATCAGGGCCGAAGGCGCCAGGGAAATACTGGCCTCAAAAGGCATTACGTCTATCATCGAAAACCGCGTTGTGGACGGCAAAACCTGGTACCGGGTGCGCGTCGGCCCGTACACTTCAGAAAACGAGGCCAATTACTGGCTTTCCCTTGTCAAAACAATAGACGGCTTTACCGAAAGCCAGGTCCGGCTGACAGGAGCGCAGCGCTAAGGGAGCGCGCCACGCGCCTGTCCTGCTGTCCGTACAGACAGCGCTAATTCTCCCTCCCGCACTCTCTGCACGTATTACTGAACAAGCGCAGCCTGCCCCCGCAGTACATACACCGTCCCAGGAAACGTATCTCCGCCTTAAAAGCGGGTTCGGGATACGAGGGGTCCCGCTTTTTTGCCTCCCCAGAGGGGGCATGCCTGTTCTTTCTATGGGAACGCAATATCTTTATGAAAATGAAAATGAAAACGGGTATAAGGACCGGAAAGACGGAGCTGATCATCCGGTTAAGGTATTCAACCGGCATCATTCCTGTCAACATCAGAACCACCGCCGCTATCGCCGCAGGCACAAGAATAATCCCGAACCCGGCAATCAGTTGAACGTTCACCGGTTCTCCGTTCTCCCTGCCGCAGGTTTCGCACTTTTTACTGAAATATTTTACTTTGCCTCCGCAGTATACACACCGTCCCTGGGAATGCATTTCCTCCCGGAAACCTGTTTGCTTCTCCAAAAAGGGGGTGTTCCTGAAAATACCGGAAAGCTTCTCTGTGTCGCCGGTCAAAAACCAGCCATCCGCTGCCTCCACCTCGCGTAAGGCGGCGCAGTCCGCAAAAGCGTCTTTCCCCAGGTATTCCTCCAGAGGCCGGTCATGGAGGGGGTTTTCCCTCTCGGAAAATGAAATCTTCTCCAGGGCGGCGCACCCCATAAAAGCCCCTTCTTCGATAAACCCAAAAAAGCCGGGAAAGTGTATGCTTTTGAGGCTTGTACAGCCCTTAAAGGCTTCCTTCTCTATACCTGCACGACGATGCCTGTCAATTTCGAGGCCCTCCGGGTTTTTCCGGAACGTAATGCTTTCAAGGGCGGTACAGCCCTCAAACGCCCCCTCCTCAATCTTGATACGCGCCGCGGGAAGAACAAGCGTCTTAATACCCGTACAGCCCTTGAAGGCATGCCTGCCGATTGTCTCTATGTTTTTCGGGATGCTCAGGCTTTTAAGGGAGGTGCAGCCTTCGAAGCTGCCGCTTATATGCTCCATATCATTAGGTATCCGTATCTCTTTGACGCCTGAGTAAAACCGGGTGTCGCCGTAGCGAAGGGTCTTTTGGGACAATTCCGTTATTTTCGCCCTGAATGCCCTAAGGTAATCTTCTTCGGAAAAGGTCACCGCCGGGTGGTTTATGGTGATGGCGCCCTTCCTGTACAATTCCTCTGTTTTGCCGGATATATATATCACCTTAAGATTCGGGCAGTCCGCGAAGGCGTCTTCCCCTATGGAGGCAACCGCTTTGGGGATCCTTACGCACTCAAGGGCGGCGCAGCCCGCGAACGCCCTGGCGCCTATGGCGGAGAGGCGGCTGGGATTACGATCATTTTCTTCAAAGACAAGGGTTGTAAGGTTCACGCACCCGGCAAAGGCGCCCTCGTCTATGGTTTCAAGCCTCGTGGAGAAGCTCATCTCCGTAAGCTTGGTAAGCCCCGCAAAGGCGTTTTTGCCGATTCGTTTATAAGAGTAGATCTTTTGATAGAATCCTTTGGGTAAAAAATCGCAGCCCTGAAAGGCCCCGTCGGCTATGGTGTTAACGCCCAGGCGGTCGGACTTGTTATTAAATCGTATATTCGGTTTCCTGCCCTCAAAGAGGGGGGCGAGCCAGCCCAGGGGCCCTATTTTCTGTTCCCCATCAATATTGATGTTTTTGACATTGACGCAGCCGAAAAACGAGTCAGGCGCGGCGGACATATCGGCGGGGATGGTCATGCTTTCCAGGGCGGCGCAGCCGGAAAACGCCCCTTCTTCAACGGTGTTAAAGAATTCGGGGAAGAGTATGTTTTTAAGCCCCGCGCAGCCGGAAAAGGCGTTTTTCCCTATGGTCCGTAAACCGTCGGGAAAATCGAGTTTTGTAATGGCGGCACAGCCGGAAAAGGCGCCCTCCTCTATGGTTTTGAGCTTCTCTGGGAATGATATGTCCTTCAGGGAAACACAGCCTGAAAAGGCGTTGCGCCCTATGGAACGGACGTTATCTTTATGGTAGTACAGCTCTTCTAACTGGACGCAGTTTGCGAAGACCCCTTCGCCCATGGAACTCAGGGTGTCAATAGCCACGTGCCGGGCGCCGCAGCCGGCAAACGCCCCGTCCCCCAGGGATTTAAGACCCAGGGGAAGGTATATTCCTTCGGAGGCGCCGCACCCGGCAAAGGCCCTGTCCCCGATGGCGGCAAGGCCCTCCGGCAGATTTATCACCGTCAGCTTGGCGCAGCCGGCAAAGGCCTCCCGGCCTATGGTCCTGAGCCCTTCGGAGCTAATAAGCATTTCCAGGTCTTTACACCCGGCAAAAGCGTATTCGGGAATTTCCCGGAGCATTCCCTTTTCGATAGTTATGTTGAGCAGCCCGTCAAGCTCCCTGAACGCCCCCGGCGCGATTGACCTTGCGGCGGAAGGTAT
>JAISAQ010000067.1 GCA_031266775.1 Treponema sp. | reverse complement strand
GTCATAGAAAGGGTGCGGGACGCGCTGAACGCGGTTGAAAACATTCCCTGCACAAAGTGTAGTTATTGTGTTAAAGGCTGCCCGCAGGAGATTGCCATTCCTGATGTTTTCGACGCGATGAATCAATATCTCGTATTTGGTGATCTTGGAACGCCAAAACGCCTTTACGGTTTTTATACACGGAACGGCAACACCGCCGGAACATGCGCTGAATGCGGCCGGTGCGAATCGGTCTGTCCCCAGCATATTGGTATTATGCGGGAGTTGAAGCGCACTGCGGCAGCCTTTGAGTGATAGAGGTTTATGTATGCCGCAGGGCTTGCCTCGCGGCTCTTTAATAAACAATGTATCGGATACGCCTTGCAATTTATTCATCTTAAAAACACGCCGTCACGCCGTTCAGTGGAAAACCTGGGAAATTTCCCGTATCTTTTTTGATCTGCCGGGGGCCCCTTCGATTTTCCAGTAGCGTATAATAAACCATTCGCCGGGCGGGCATTCTATGGTAGCAAAGCAGGCGCCGGCGGCGCTCCGCGGTTTCCCGGCACTTCCCGGATTAAGAACGAGGATTCCGTCTATCTCTTCCCAATAGGGAACGTGGGTGTGCCCGTACAGGGCGGCGTCGCATCCGGCGCTTTTGGCCGCCCCGGTTATGGCGCCAAGATCTTTGTCTACGCCGCTCAGGTGGCCGTGGGTCAGGAAGAAAACATGGCCCGCAAAAGAAAGCGTATCGATGCAGGGCGCGGATGAAAGAGCGTCGGTATTTCCCCGCACCATTTTCCACGGAAGGGTAAACCCGGCGGAAGCCGCCGCCTGGGGGAAGCCGGCGGAACCGTCACCCAAAAAAACAAGCGCGTCCACCCCGCGCTTCATTCCCCAGCGCATCGCCGATTCAAGGGAGGCGGTATCATCGTGGGAATCCGAAATGACAAGCAGCGACGGATATTTCATGATCCCGTTCTCCTTTTACGGGGCCCCGCGCGGAAAGAGGCCGGAGCCGCCGTTCCCGCCGTGCGGACGGCGGCCGCGCCGATGTCAATAATAAAAGCGCCGCTTTTACGGTCCCTCGTCTCCGCACGCGTTTGGGCGACTGATTCCGCCGTGAAAAGGGAACCGGGAACAAGCGCGCCGATGCGTGATTTTTCGCCGCGTACCAGAACGAGCCCCTTTTCCGAACATCCGTAGCGGCCGTAAAGGTTTCCGCCTTCCACAGGAAAAGGATCGGAAAGAACGCGTACCGGAAGGCCGCCTTCCGCCGTTTCCGCCGGGCGGGCGGCAGGGGCCGTTTTCCCGGACCGTTTTGCGGAACCGGAAAAGAGGAAACTCAGCGCGGCGCGTTCCTTTGGTATGCCGGCGGCGGCGGAAAGCCTGTGAAGGTCTGCGGGCGCGCCGGCGGTATCAAAGGCAAAGTGGCACCAGCGCGTTTTTTTTCCGCCGGGAGAAAAACCGCCGGGACACGGGCAGGGCCCCGCATGCGGACAGGGGGCAAGGGGAAGGCGGCCCTTTTCCGCGAGAGCCGTTCGGAGGCACGCGATAAATTCCCCCGCCCTGGGAACGCCCGGCTCCACCACAAGAACGGAGCTTTCCGCGTCACGGCAAAGAAGCCCCGCGTATGCGCGCGTCTTTCCGGCAAGGCCCGCGTGATCACGGTAGGGAAGATCCTCGTAAAGCTCATTGAAAACATTCACCGCCGTTACCAGCGCGGCGGGCTTCCCCCGGACAGGAGCGCCCAGCGCGGCGGCGGCGGTCTTGAACCTCCAGGGCGTCCCGGTTTCCGCGCCTGTGGTAAATTCCGCAAGGGCCGCGAAGAAACGTCTGCCCGCGCGGAGAACCGCGCCGGCTCTGTCTATGCACCGGAATTCCAGGGGAACGGACCTTAGATCGGGCCGGGAAATCCAGAGCGCCAGCGGCAGGGTAAGGGGCCCCGAACCAAGATCTGTTACCGCGTCTCCTTCGCAGAGCTCAAGTGAAAGGCCGGGCAAAAGCCGGGAAAGGCGGTACAGGTTCCAGGGAAGAAAATAACGGAGATACGCCTGGAGCATTTCAGGTTTTTCCAGATATGAGGCCCCCCGCTCCCCGCGGCCGGAAGTGAGGAGCCGCGAAAGTTCAGCGATGCTCTGCGGAAGTTTTTTTTTGAAACGTTCCGCAAGGGGAAAGGTTCTGTCTATTAAAAGGGGAACGGCGTCAAGAAGACATCCGGCGGCGGGGGCAAGATCCGTAATAAGCGTCACGGCCGTTCGTTTTTTACAATCAGGGCAAGCAGTTCCAAAAGTTCCGAGCGCAGGGCGGCGGCGTGCGCCCTGATATCCTCCCGCCCCGGGTCCCTTTCCGTTAGTTCCCGGTACAGCTGATCCCGCGCCCCTTCCATGGTAAAATGCCGTTCCTGAATCAGGTACTTGAGCCTGAGCATGATCTGCAGATCCCGGTCGGAATAATGAAGGCGCCCCTGATTGTCCTTTGCCGGCTGGATAAGGGAAATTTCTTTTTCCCAGTATCTGAGTATATGGTTTTTTACTTTAAGAAGGCGTTCCGCGTCCCGTTTTGTGTAGGAACCCACGTTTATCCCCTGCCGGAACCGCGCCGGCCTCTGCCCCTTTCCTGCCGGCTTGCCCGTATTTCAACGCCGACCGGAATAAGCGAAAAGCCAAGATCCCGGCGTATCCTGTTTTTAAGATACGACACATAGGCTTCACTTACCGCGCGGGGGCGCGAAACAAAAAAGATAAAGGCAACCGGATTTTCCGAAGTCTGAACGGCGTACTTGACGCTGAAACGCGTCTGCGGCCCCGACGGCGGCGGATATTCGGCAAGCCATTGCCGCAGAACCTGGTTGAGCCTTGCCGTTTCCACCTTCGAAACAAGCTGGGAAAACATATTCACCGCTGTGTTAAGCAGACGGTCAACGCCGCTTCCGTCAAGGGCGCTGACCGGAATAACGGGGGCATATTCCATTTGCCCGAAGAGGAACCGTATGCGATCCTGTACCGCCGTAAAGGCGTTCTTTACTTGGGGCATGCGATCCCATTTATTAAGGACCAGGATAATTCCCCTTCCCCTTTCGCTTGCAAGAGCGGCAATTTTCTTGTCCTGATCCGAAAATCCTTCTTCGGCGTCTATTACAAGAAAAACAATGTCCGCGTTGTCGATGGTTTTAATCGCGCGGTTTACCGAATAGTATTCGATGTTTTCCGTTACCTTGCTTTTGCGCCGTATTCCCGCGGTATCAAGAACCTCGAAGGCCCGCCCCTTCCAGAAAAAACTCCCCTCAACCACATCGCGGGTGGTGCCGGGTATGCCGCTGACAATGGACGCCGAAGAAGAGGTGAGCCGGTTGGACAGGGAGGATTTTCCCGTATTGGGCTTTCCCAAAAGGGCTATTCTTACAGGCCGTGCTTCTTCCGTTTCGCCTGTTTCCGGAAATTCACCTTCTTCCGGAAAATCAAGCGATTCCACAATCGCCCTTTCCAGTTCCTCAATATGATCCCCGTGCTCCGCGGAAATCATGTACAGTTTGTCAAACCCGTAGGACAGGAGATTCCAGGCCTCATCCGCGCGGCGTCCCCCTTCGGTCTTGTTGACCACGGTGATAAGTTTGTCCCGGCAGGGCCGGAGGAGCTTGATAAATTCCTCGTCTTCCGCGGTCAGCTCCCCCGCCTCAAGAACAAGGATGACAAGATCGGCGCTCTCCACGGTTTTGAGCGTTTTTTCAACAACAAGATCGTCCAGCGCCGCCGCGTCCTGTTCCAGGCGGAAACCGCCGGTATCGACAAGCCTGAGCGGCCTTCCCAGAATCACCGCGCCTGATTGTACCGGGTCACGGGTAACCCCCGGTGTCGGATCGGTAATTGCCCGCCTTTTTTTGAGCAGCCGGTTAAAAAGGGTTGACTTGCCGACATTGGGCCGGCCCGCAAGCGCCACGACAGGAAGAGCGCGTACAAGGCGTGCGGGATCTTTTTCCGCTGTATCTTCTTTCATATAATAATCCTGAAAATAATAATCCTGAAAAACGCAAAGGCCGCTACAAAAGGCGGCGCTGTTCCATCCACCCGCGGAGCAGGGCGGCGTTCTCTGAAGCGGAACGGCCGGCAAGCAGTTCCCCCGCAAGGACACGGCATTCTTCCGCCTTTACTTCCCTGACGACGCGCTTGACGGCGGGAATGGACGGGGAAGCCATGCTCAGTTCATCAAGATCGAGCCCCAGAAGCGCCGCGGTAAGAGCGGGGTCCCCGGCCATTTCACCGCATATGGCGGCCGTGATGCCCTTGCTGTGGGCCGCGTCTACGGTCATTTTAATGAGGCGCAGCACCGCCGGATGAACAGGCTGGGCAAGGTAACTGACCCGCTCGTTGCCGCGATCTACCGCCAGTGAATACTGGATGAGATCGTTGGTCCCTATGGAAAAGAAACCGGATTTTTCCGCGAGTACCTCCGCTATCATGGCGGCGGAAGGGACTTCTATCATGACGCCCGTTTCAATATTTTCGGCAAAGGCGTGTCCCTTCAGGCGGCATTCGTCCCTGGCTTCTTCCAGCATTGCCAGCGCCCGCTCCAGTTCTTCAAGCCCTGAGATCAGGGGGAACATGATGCGGACGTTTCCGGCGGCGCCGGCCCGCAGTATGGCCCGCAGCTGGGTTTTGAAAAGATCCGGCAGGGCCAGTGAAAAACGTATCGCGCGCCAGCCCAGAAGGGGATTTTTTTCGCCGTCAGGCTGAAAATCGGACAGTACCTTGTCGCCCCCTATATCCACCGTGCGAATGGTAACGGGCAGATCCCCCATGGCGGCAAGCACCCGGCTGTACGCCCTGAATTGAACCTCTTCACCGGCCGCCCTGCCGGGGGCAAGAAAGAGGAATTCCGAACGGTAGAGCCCTATGCCCTGCGCGCCGTAACCGGCGGCCTTTTCGGCTTCTTCGGGAATCTCGATGTTTGCCTTGAGTGTAATCATGCGGCCGTCGAGGGTTTCCGCGGGAAGATCCCGCATGGCAAGGAATTCATCCGCCTTTTTACGGTACTTCGCCGTCTCTTTATGGTATTTTGAAAGAACCGCCTTTGGCGGATTGACGATAACCTCCCCCGAGCTGCCGTCTACCGCGAGGATGTCGCCCGTTACGATTTCCGAAGCGGCGGACGAAAGCCCCAGCACCGCAGGGATGTTAAAGGCCCTGGCAAGTATGGCCGTGTGGCTGGTCCCGCTTCCCATATCCGTGACTATGGCCTTGACCTTTTCCCGGTTCATGGCAAGGATGTCCGAAGGCAAAAGATCGTGGGCGGCGATGATGCAGTCCTCTTTGAGATCGGCAAGTGAAACCCTGTGTATCGCAAGCAGATGGTACAGAATGCGCCTTGAAACGTCGTTAATGTCCGTTACCCGCTCCCGGAAAAACGGATCGGAGGAAACCATCATTTTTCCCGCAAGTTCCCGGACCGTCTCCCGGACAGCCCATTCGGCGTTCTGCGTTTCTTTTAGAATCCGTTCCTCAAGCCGGCCTGTAAAATAGGGATCTTCTATCATCATAAGATGGGCCTCGAAAATGGCGGCGTGCTCGCCGCTCATCTCCTTTTCCGCCCGTTCAAGAACGCCGCGCAGATCCTTTTTGGCCTGTTCCATGGCGCCCCTGAGCCGCTTCATTTCCGCCCCGGACTGTTCCCCCGCAATGCTGTACCGGGGAATTTCGGGAATGCCGCTTTCCGCATACAAAAAAGCCGTGCCTATAGCAATACCCGGCGACGCGGGAATTCCGGTGATAGTTTTCATCTACACTTACAGGATACTTCAAAAACGGGAATGCCTGCAAGGCGAGGGGAAGGCCGTATTTTTTAAATATGGCTATTGTATGATCCTCCGCCGCCTGGGAAAATTCTCTGGCCGTCATATTCTTGCGTTCATCCTGGATCATAAGCCGGGCGGCATGTACTTCCCGGACAATATGCTGAAAATTCAGGCTCACTATAAAGTCTAAGCCGTAAACCATTGTTATGGCGATATCGGCCCCGGTAATTCCGAATTCAACCACAACGAACCTCCGGTTCGCCCTCACGGACAAACACGGTCTTTAGTTTCATTAGTTTCAAATATATATTTTGTCCGTGTTGGTCCGTGTCTGTCTGTAGTTGTTTTGAATTCAGAATTACTGCCGGGGCTATGCGATTGCTTGACAATCTATACAAGCGTAAAGTACATTTTTTATATGAGTGAAGAAAGCGTACATGAACCGCAAATGGGCCTTAACTTTGAGAAAGTATGGGCCATGCTTCAGGAAGCAAGCCGGGAAAGGAAGGAAATGAGCCGGGAAACCGATCTCAAATTCCGGGAAACCGATCTCAAATTCCAGGAAACCGCCCGCAGGTTCCAGGAAACCGAAAAGCTGCTGAACAGGACCACGAAGCTTGTGGGCGATTTAAGCAACAAGTTTGGCGAACTTTCGGAATACATTATCGTTCCCAACATGGTGGCGAAATTTAACAATTTGGGCTTTGCGTTTACCAAGGCCGGACGGAATTTTGAATATCGGGGCCCTGACAACAAGATCCTTACCGAAGTGGACGTGCTGCTTGAAAACGGGGATGTGGTCATGATCGTGGAAATAAAATCCGATTTAACGGAAAAACATATATCTCATCATCTTGACCGTATGGAAAAACTGCGGGCTTACGGGGATGCCCACGGGGACAAGCGGAAACTCATGGGCGCGCTGGCGAGCCCCGTCATGCGCGATGATATAAAGAGCCTCGCCTATGCGGCGGGTTTTTACGTGATTGAGCAGAGCGGGGACACGGTAATAATTGAAAAGCCGGAGGGGTTTATCCCCCGGCAATGGTAGCCGCTTCTTCTTTTTCCCTGTCTGCGGCCCTCTCTGTACACAAAACCCGTAGTGTGTGGTATACTATTGTTATGAAAAAAGCGGCGCGCCCTGCCGTATATGTGAAAAAAATCCCTGAATTTGTGTCCCATACCGCTGTAGTTGGCACGGTTTTTGCTCTCTCTCTCTCTCTCTCTCTCTCTCTCTCATAATACTCACCGTCATCTTTCCGCGCACATCCATTTCCCTCAAAAAAAATTTGTCCCGAAGATTGGACCTTTGGGGCGGCCTGGAGGAGTAACGTATGAAACGTATGTCAATGTTTTTTGCGGTGTCCGCCCTTGTGTTCGCCGCCTGTGAAGAACCCGGTTCCGTATCCATACCCGTTACCGTTACTTTTAGCGGCAACGGACATACCGGCGGCATGGTGGTTCCTTCGGCGCTATTGGGTCCTGCCGGCCTGCCCATGCCCATGCCCGTCCAAGGAAGCCTCGTAAAGACGGCGTGTACGTTCCGGGGCTGGAATACCCAGGCAAACGGGTCCGGCACAGACTACGCCGCGGGCGCTTCCTACGCCTTCGCCGCCGATACTACCCTCTACGCCAAGTGGAAGATCGACTGGACCGGTATTGACGGAACGGCCTCCACCTTTGGTACTTCCGGCATCTATGGCATTGCCTGGGGCGGCGGGAAGTTCGTCGCGGTCGGGGCTGACGGCAAAATGGCCAGGTCCGACGACGGGGTATATTGGACCGGTATTGACGGAACGGTTTCCACCTTTGGTACTTCCGGCATCTCTGGCATCGCCTACGTCGGCGGGAAGTTCGTCGCAGGCGGGCAGAGCGGCAAAATGGCCTGGTCCGGCAACGGAGAAACGTGGACCGGCATCGACGGAACGGTCTCCTCCTTTGGTACTTCCGGCATCATCAATGACATTGCCTACGGCGGCGGGAAGTTCGTCGCGGTCGGGATTGGCGGCCTCATGGCCTGGTCCAGCAATGGAGAAGCGTGGACCGGTATCAACGGAACGGCCTCCACCTTTGATACTTCCGGCATCTCTGGCATTGCCTGGGGCGGCGGGAAGTTCGTCGCGGTCGGGGCTGACGGCAAAATGGCCAGGTCCGACGACGGGGTATATTGGACCGGCATCGACGAAACGGCCTCCACCTTTGGTTATTCTACCCCCATCAATGGCATTGCCTACGGCGGCGGGAAGTTCGTCGCGGTCGGGAATGAGGGCAAAATGGCCTGGTCCGGCAACGGCGGGGTAACATGGACCGGTATCGACGGAACGGCCTCCACCTTTGGTACTTCTATGGGTACTTCTATCATCTCTGGCATTGCCTACGGCGGTGGGAAGTTCGTCGCAGGCGGGAGTAACGGCAAAATGGCCTATTCCGCCGACGGAGAAACGTGGACCGGTATCGACGGAACGGCCTCCACCTTTGGTACTCCCAGCCTCATCTCTGGCATTGCCTACGGCGGCGGGAAATTTGTCGCGGTCGGGTTTGACGGCAAAATAGCTTATCACGAGTACCCATAGGGAGGAAGAAAGACGGAGCCCCGCCCGCAGACGGGCAGGCGCTTGCTGTTCCACCGGGTCTTGCGGGGAAAACCGCCTTCTGCCATGTACATATAACCCGGTTGGTGCGAACCTTCGGTTCGATGGACAGGTTCCTGGAAAACCCGATCAAAAGTCCGTTTTTTCCCTTAAAAATCCAGGGAAGCTGTTCCAAAAACTGAAATGTTGGAACAGTCCCGATTGTTGATGGGCCGCTGTTTTATATGATATGCTTTTTTTACCACAGGTTCATGTGCGCTTACATCCAATGAACCTGATTTCAAGGAGAAGCAGTATGAAAAAAACGGTGATTCTGCTGGTTGTTTCTTTATGTATGGTGTTTGCGGGGGCTATACTCGCAAGTCTCATCCAGTCCGACTTCGGGCGTGTCAAGGTTGAGGATATACTGGTCGCCACCGGTGAGGGCGCGGTACTGAGCGCCCTCCTGTATGTTCCGCCCAACGCGACGGTGGAGAACCCCGCTCCGGGCATCGTTACTATAGAAGGCTACCTCAATTCCCGTGAGATGCAGACCAATTTTTCCATTGAATTTGCCAGGCGGGGCTACGTTGTCCTTGCTATCGATATGTTCGGGCACGGGCGTTCCGGTACGGAAGCGGCGGATTTTGTCGCGGCCCAGCCCGCGGTGCGGTATCTTTCCGCCCTCGACTTTGTGGACAGCCGCAACATCGGCATAGAGGGGCACTCCAAGGGCGGGCTGGCGGCTACCATGGCCGCGGCCGCGCTTCCGGCGGGAAGCGTCAAGTCGGTTCTGGCCGCCGGTTCCGGCCTTAACTGGCCGCTCCTGTACGGGGTCGAGTGGAGCGCGGATACTCCCATAAATTACGGGACTATATTCGGAACCCACGATGAATTCGGCTGGCTGTTCTGGCCGGAAACCCAAAGCGCTCACGGCAATGTCTCCGCCTACGCCAATTACAGCCCGGTAATGATGAACGCATGGGGAACCGCAGAACCGGTCGAGCCGCTCAGGTGGTACGGCAGCAAGGCGGCCAACACCCTGCGCATCATGTATCAGCCGCGGGCAACCCATACCCGGCTGCATGTTTCCGGCCTCGCGGCGGGTTACGCCGCCAATTTCATGAATGAAACGCTCGCGGGCGGCAATCCCCGGAGGCTGGCGGATACCGATGTCATCTGGCACTGGAAGGAGGCGGGTACCGCCGTAAGCATGCTGGGGGCGTTCCTGTTTCTGTTCGCCTTCGGAACGCTGTTGTTTTCCTTCGGAAAGAACAGCGAGTATATAAGCCGGCCGGCGGAAGGGAAAGCGGTTTTCAACATCAAGTTCTGGATCATGCTGATTGTGGGAACCGCGGTACCGGCGCTTACGTTCTTCGTGTTCATGAACATAGGTACTGTTATTCTGCCCCTGAGCCGGGTGTTTCCCCAGGAAGTGGGCAGCCAGGTTTCGGTCTGGGCTTCGTTTAACGGGCTTATTTCGCTGGGGCTGCTGATACTCCTGTATTTTATTTTCGGAAAAAAAGAAGGGGCCGATTTTGGAGAGTGGGGCTTCAAAACCGGAGGCAAAAAGATCCTGCGGCAGGCGCTTCTGGGATTCGGTACGGCGCTCGGCGCATACCTCCTGCTCTGCTTTGTCGTTTTTATCTTCAAGGTGGATTTCCGTTTCCACGTCATCGGCCTCATGCCCCTTACCCTGACGAAATTCCAGGCTATGTGCGCCTACTTCGTCTTCTTCGCCATATTCGCCCTCTGCAATTCCCTGGCGCTGAACGCGACATACCGCTTTGCCGGCGGATCATACCTCAAGACCGCGATATTCAGCGTCATCGCCAATGTGGGCGGTATGGCGGCGCTTCTTGTTATAGGGTACGGCGGCCTTGCCGTTCTGGGCTATCTTCCCTTCAGCAGCACGGGCTGGTCCCTGCGTATTATTCAGGCCATATCCTTTGCGGTGTTTCTGCCCATGGCGGCGCTCCTCAATACCTGGTTTTTCAAAAAAACCGGAAGCATCTATATGGGCTCCGTCATTTCCGCGCTGTTTCTTGTTTTTGCTACAGTGGGTAATACCTGTTTCCAGTTTATTTTCTAATGGGGTATTCTAATGGGAACCTCTAAAAACTTCAGTTTTTAGAGGTTTTCTTATACGGCATTGCCTGCGGCGGCGGGAAGTTTGTCGCTCCGCCAGTCCACGGGGATTGCCGCTCGCGGCCCCGGTAATTCAGAATTCAAAACCACCGCGGACGACACGGACCAACACGGACCAACACGGACAAAATATATATTTGAAACTGAAAGTCCGTTCTGTCCGTGAGGGTGAACCGAAGGTTTGTTGTGGTTGAATTCTTGCATTTACGGCTCGGCGCTTTACGCCGCATGCGCTATACTAATTCCATGAAACCCGGCGCGCAAAACAGCGGAACGCCCGGCCGGCCGCCAAACTGCGTCAAATGCGCCTATTTCCGTGTTACTTGGGACACCGCTTTTCCCCGGTCATGTACGGTTTTCGGCATCATGAGCCGTAACATGCCGTCCGCCGAGGTATTCAGGGCGGCAGGGCGGCACTGTCCTTCCTTTACGCCGAAGGAGGCCGCGAAGAAAAATCCCCTGTAACGGCCAGTTCCTGCCGGGGATAGGGGATGCGCAGTCCGGCGGCTTCCATTCTTTCCTTAATGCTCTTCATCTGCGCCCAATATATGTCCCAATACACATCCAGCGGGGCCCAGGCCCGCAGCAGAACGGTTACGGAGCTGTCGCCCAGCGACTGAACCACGATCTGCGGCGCCGGATCGGCAAGAAAGCGGCTTTCTTCCGCTATAATATCCCGCATAACCTGAAACGCCTTGTCAATTGAATCGTCAAAAGAAATCCTCGCGGCAAGCTCCATGCGGCGCTTTACGTTTCTGGAATAATTTTTAAGAGGCGTTCCCCAGATGCTGGAATTGGGGGCGGAAACATACACGCCGTCGGGCGTTTCAAGGGTGGTGATAAAAAGATCCATGTTACGCACCGTCCCTGTAACAGGGCCGCATTCGATAAAATCCCCCGTGCGGTACAGGCGAAGCAGGACAAGAATGATCCCCGAAGCTATGTTGCCCAGCGTATCTTTAAGGGCAAGTCCTACGGCCACGCCCGCCGCGCCGAGTATGGCGATAAGGCTTGTGGTGTTTATCCCGAAGACATCGAGGATCATGATCACGCAGACAACGATCACCGTATAGGTAAAAACGGGCTTTAGTATGGAGACGGCCGTCTCGTCAACTTGCAGCCTGCCGGATGCAAGCTTTTTTACGATGCGCCCGGCGGCCCCTATAAGCACCCTGCCGGCAAGGATTATCAGAACCGAGGTAAAGATACGCTTCCCGGCGGCAAAAACACCGGCGGCAAGAACGCCGCCGTCCCACTTGTTCCAGAATTCAAACAGCGCTTCACGCAGATCCATTGGTCTTTCTCCGGGAAGTAAAAAGCGTACAATTTTTACAGGCGCCCTTTACAATGTTGTAAAGCTACTTTATTATGATACATCCATATAATTTAGCAAGGGGTGGTGTATGAGTTCATTGTTTGCTGATTCCGTCATGTCCGTGGTTTCCGCCCGGAATCCCGCGGAACCGGAGTTTATCCAGGCTGTCCGGGAAGTGGTGGAATCTCTGGAGCCGGTTGTTCAAAAACGGCCGGAAATCGCGCGGCTTAAAATCGTGGAACGCGTCGTGGAACCTGAACGGCAGATTATGTTCCGGGTTCCCTGGATAGACGACAAGGGGCAGGTTCAGATTAACCGGGGTTTCCGGGTCCAGTTCAACAGCGCCATAGGACCTTACAAGGGGGGGCTGCGGCTGCATCCTTCGGTAAACCTGGGGATCATCAAGTTTTTGGGCTTTGAGCAGATATTCAAAAACGCCCTGACTACTACCCCCATAGGAGGCGGCAAAGGGGGCAGCGATTTTGATCCGAAGGGAAAAAGCGACGTGGAAGTCATGCGTTTTTGCCAGGCTTTTATGTCCGAATTGTTCCGCCATATAGGGCCCGATACGGATGTCCCCGCCGGGGATATAGGGGTCGGCGGCAGGGAAATTGGCTATATGTACGGCCAGTACAAAAAACTGACCAACACCTTTGCGGGGGTTCTTACCGGAAAAGGCCTTTCCTACGGCGGTTCTCTGGCCCGGACGGAGGCTACAGGCTACGGCCTGGTGTATTTTACCACCCGTATGCTGGCCGACAGGGGAGCCGACTGGAAAGGCAGGCGGGTAGTTATTTCGGGTTCCGGCAATGTGGCCATCTACGCGGCCGAAAAAGTCCAGGCACTGGGCGGCAAGGTTATCGCCCTGTCCGATTCAAACGGGTACATCGTGGACGAGGAAGGCGTTGATGTGGCGCTGGTCAAGCGGATCAAGGAAGTAGAGCGGGGGCGGATCAAGGAGTACCTGGGCGGGCGGCCAAAGGCGTCATATAAAGAAGGCTGCGGGGGAATATGGACCGTGCCCTGCGACGTGGCCCTTCCCAGCGCCACCCAGAATGAACTGGACGGGAAATCCGCGGAGGTTCTGGTCAAGAACGGCGTTATCGCCGTGGCGGAGGGCGCCAACATGCCCAGTACGCCCGAGGCGGTGGCCTGCTTCCAGGGTTCCGGGGTCTCCTTTGGGCCCGCCAAAGCCGCCAATGCCGGCGGGGTAGCCACGAGCGCCCTGGAGATGTCCCAGAATTCCATGCGCCTTTCGTGGACCTTTGAGGAAGTGGACGCCAAACTTCACGGCATTATGGATTCCATATACACCCAGTGCAAAGACGCCTGTGAAGCCTACGGCAAACCGGGCAACCTTGTTGCCGGGGCGAATATCGCCGGCTTTATCAAAGTCGCGGATTCCATGATAGCCCACGGGGTTGTGTAGAGCAAAGGCCGGAAGCGTTTCCGGCCTTTTTTCATGGCATTTTCCGGGTTATTTTTAACAGCATATCGGCAATTTCAGGGACAGGCATGTCCATGTTGTTTTTCAGCCAAAGCTGTATAAGGGCAATGGCCCCATGAACAAGAAAAACGGAATAATAGAGGTTCTTTTTATCATCCGCCGTGTCGCCTGAGTATTTTTTTTCGATTTGCCGCAGATGCAGGATAAGACAGCTGATGAGTTTTTTCTGAAAAAAAATATCGCCGTTTCTGCTTAACAGGGCCTGTACCGAATTATTATTAACGGCAATATGACGCAGCAGATCTTCCGCCATTGCGGCGATTTGCCCGTCGCCGCAATTCGGGACAAGTTTGTTTTCATCAAGCAGATTGTCAATACTGGTCATGGCCTCTTTTTCCATTTGATCCAGAAGATCGTATTGATCCCTGTAGTGCGCGTAAAACGTGGTCCTGTGAATGTCCGCCTTTCTGCAAATTTCGGTAACCGTTATCCGCGCAACCGCCTTTTGTTTCATAAGCTCAATCAGGCTGTTTCTGATGGCGTTTTTTGTTTTACAGGCTCCCCGGTTATTTTGTACTTTCTTCATGTCTCCCGCCGGACATCTGTACCGGCGCCTCCAAACCCTACATTTTTTTGCAATGTGTATATAACGCTACACTTTACCCCTGTTTGTCGTTGTATGCACCGCATACTGTTATTATATTTATTACATCCCGGCTTTACAAGGGAAAACGGTGTGTGTCATGATGCATTTTTTTAAACGGTCCTGGATTGTCATTATTGTTATTGCGGCTGTCACAGTCTTCTTCGCGCTTCAGCTTCCAAAGGCGGAAATGGACAATAACATTGTTCATTTTATGCCGGAAAACAACCCCGCCCGTCTTACCGTAAAACGCCTTGACGAAATGTTCGGAGAACGGGCCGCCGTCTTTATTGGGCTGAAACGGTCCTACGGTTCGGTTTTTGACCGGGATTTCCTTATGCGGATACGGGATTTTACTCAGGCGGCGGAAAATATTGAACTGGTCAAGGATACGGATTCCATCATATCGACCCGGTATATAAGCGGCGAAGGCGACAGCATCATTGTAAGCGATCTTGTGAAGGATGACTTTTCAGGGACCGCCGAAGAAATAAGCGAACTTAAAAGGCGCATCGCCTCATGGGATCTCTACCAGAGGACTATTGTTTCGGACGATCTTTTGTCCACCCAGATTGTTGTTTTCTTTGACGCCAGTCCGGAGGATCAGGGAATCCCAGGGGTACAGCGGAGCCTTGTGGAAGTAAGCAATCTGGCCAAAGAGATGTTCGCCGGTTTTGCGGAGGTCTATACCGCCGGCCAGCCTGTTATAGGCGCGACTTTGACCAGTTCCATGCGGACCGATTTGCGCGTACTTATTCCGCTTGTTATTGTTGTAGTACTGGCGGTACTTTTTCTTTCCCTCCGCCAGGTTTCATTCGTTATCCTTACCCTCCTGACCGTTGTTATCGCCGTTATCTGGGCGGTCGGCGCGATGCCGTTTTTCGGGATAAAACTTTCCGTTCTTTCCTCGGTACTGCCTGTCATCCTTGTCGCGGTAGGAAGCGCATACGGCATTCATATTGTAACCCATTACGCACATGAGACGGAAAACAAAATACTGACCAGAGAAGAACACGGCGCTCTTGTCTTGTCCATTGCGGGAAAGCTGATAAAGCCGGTATTCCTTGCCGCCCTTACCACATTCGCCGGTTTCGTTTCACTGTGTTTTACCACGGTGCTCCCCATACGGGAATTCGGCATGTTTGCCAGTTTCGGCGTCGTGGTCTCGTTTATAGTGGCGATCTCCCTTATTCCCGCGATCCTGATTATCCGCGGTCCGGCAAAAAAAGCCGGCAGGTACAAAAGCAGCGTTGGAAAGAGCGGCGCGCTGGACAATACCTTTATGGCCATAGCGGGAAAAAAGGGCCTCGTGTTCGTCCTTGCCGTGGCGGCGCTGGGCGTTTCACTTTACGGTCTTTCGAAAGTTGTTGTCGACAATTCCCTGGTTGAGTTTTTCCATGACCATTCGGAGGTAAGCCGTTCCGACCGTTTTATCCGCGAATATTTCGGCGGTTCAAAACAGATAACCCTGCTGGTGGAAGCAGACAATACCGAAACATTACTCGGCCCCGAAGCGCTCAAGGCCGTTGATGATCTTTCCGTATATCTTACCGAACGCGTTCCGCTCGTTGGCAAGGTCATGGGTTTTACGGACATGATAAAACGCATGAACCAGCTTTTTAACATTGACGAGGGTCCCGGGGGCCTCCGCCCCGCCGCCTCCCATGCCGGAGAAGATCAATTCGGTTTTAACGGCACGGAAGAAAGCTTCGGATTTGGTTTTGACGGCGCGGCGGAAAACGGTTTTGGCTTCGGTTTTGACGGGGTTTCAGAAATTCCGTCTCCGGAAACCCCCCTGTATGCCGGAGTTGAAGACACCCCCCGGAGCCCTTCTCAATACGGGGCGGAAGATATTATTTCCCTCCTGGATACCGCCAGGGGAAAACGCGTAAACATGACCGCCGGCGAACTGGTCCGGGAACTTGAACGCCTTACCAATTACAACGGATTTTCGTATTACGAAATTCCCGCCGATCCTGCCCGTTACGCGAAAAAAAGCGGCGAAGAACTCGGGCGGCTCATTTCAAATTATCTTGTTTTGCTTGCGGGAGACATTGAAGACTACTCGAATGATCCCCTTGAACCTACCGCCATTAAAACCACAGTACAGATACGCAGCCCGTGGCAAAAAGATGTTGACGCCGTTGTCGATGCCATTAACGCCTACACAGCCCGCAATTTTCCCGGCAATATACGGGTGGTTATAGGCGGCGGCGCAATGGCGGAGGGGGCGCTTTCCAAATTGATAATACACTCGCAGATATCTTCCATTGCCATTTCAATACTGGTTGTGTTTATCATCATCACCATTTCCAACCGTTCGCTGTCCGCCGGCTTGATAGCGGCCGTCCCCCTGTCTCTGGCAATCCTCTGCAATTTTGCCATCATGGGTTTTCTTGATATAAAAATCAATCTGGGAACCGCCCTTATATCGGGCCTCGCGGTGGGTATCGGCATCGATTACACCATACACTTTATCGAATTTTTCAAACACGAGTATCAGAAAGGCGGCGATTTTCTTCGAAGAACATACATAGGAACCGGCAAGGCAATAGTGATTAACGCGCTTTCTGTCGGCACGGGATTCGGCATACTTGTTTTTTCCCGGTTCAAAATAATCGCACAGCTTGGCGTCCTTGTCATGTTCAGCATGTTCATAACTGCCCTTGTAAGTCTTACGGTAATTCCCGTATTGCTTGCGCTTGTAAAGCCAAAATTCATTTATGGAGAGAGAGGAGAGCAAAAATGAAATGGATTGCAATGGTAATGGCAGCGGCGGTGTCGCTGGTAGCGATTCCCCGCGCGGACGCACAAGACGCGGCCTCTGTCGTACACTCGGCGCGGAACCGTATCCAGAAGACCACCGTTTCCACCCGGTCCCGCATGGTGATCACCGCGAAAAACGGATCGACTTCCGAGCGGCGCATCGATCAGTATTCCAAAGACGGCCCGAACGGAAACCGCGTCGTTATTGTGTTCCAGAGTCCCGCGAATGTGGCGGGAACCCGTTTTTTGACGATGGACACGGCCTCAGGCGGGGAGGACAGGTGGATATTCCTGCCCGCCCTCGGCAAGGTCAGGCGCGTTGCCGCCTCGGAAGGTTCGGGAAGTTTTGTGGGAACGGATTTTTCATACGATGACATATCCATCCCCGACAGGGACACCGGCCTTGACACCCATACGATCCTGCGGGAAGAAACATTCAACGGGGCCGCCTGTTATGTCATCCAGTCCGTCCCCAAAGATACGGGGTATCAGTATTCCAAAATGATCTCGTGGATAGACAAAAGCAGCTACTTTATCTACAAGGCCGAAATGTACGACCGCAAGGGAACGCTGGTAAAACGTATGGAGCTTTCCGGTTACAAACCGGTACAGGACAGAATTACGCCCATGCAGACAACGGTTTCCACGGTAGCGGCCGGAACCTCCACCACCATTTATGTGGAAATCCTCAAATATGACGATCCCATACCCGAAGGCGTTTTTACCTCGTCATATCTTGAGACAGGGCGGGTGCGGTAAGGCGGGGCAGGGGCCCTGTGCATCACTGCCAGACGAACCAGAGTAACAGCGCCGCGGCCCCTGTCGTAATAAAAGTAAAGGGGAGACCGACCTTGAGCCAGCCGGGAAAGCCAAGGGCGATCCCCTCTTTCTTCAGAATGCTCACCGCTACTATATTGGCCGAAGCGCCGAAGGGCGTAAGGTTGCCGCCGAGGCAGGAACCTATGAGCAGCGCGAACATGTAGAGTTCAGGCCTCAGCCCAAGCGCGCGGGCCAGTTCGGCAGTCACAGGAAGCATGGCGATAATATACGGAACATTGTCAACAAAACCGGAAATAAACACCGAGATTACAACAATGACAACGTAGCCCAAAAGTACATTGCCGCCGACAACGGTCTTGAGTACTTCCACAAGATCGTCAAGAAGGCCGATTTCCGACACCGCGCCGATAACAATAAATATCCCGACAAGAAACAGGATGGTTTCCCAATCCAGCCCCTTTATCATTTTCCATGCTTTGGGAATTCCCTCCCGGCGTATAAAGGCATACCAGAAGAACCCGGCGAGTCCAAGTGAAACAACCAGAAGACCCGAAACAAGTGAAATGCCGGAATGAAAAAAAGAACTGGCCGCAAGACCCGCGATCATCAGCATGAGCAGCGCCGAAGGAACCATGGACAAAACGGGCTCCTTCTCAATGGCGATCTTCGTTTTGTTGCTTCTTGAAAAAGACACGTAAAAATAGAGCGCCCCGGCCAGCATGCCTGTCTGGACAATAAAGAATATTGAAAGCCGTCCGTCAAGAACGAAAAAGTCGTTAAAGCCGTAACCGGCAAAACTCGCGAAGATCATGGACGGAGGATCGCCTATCAGCGTTGCCGTTCCCTGGAGGTTCGCCATAACCGCAAGCCCAATCATAAAAAGCGTGGGGTTGATTTTCAGCTTTGAAGACAGGGCAAGGGCTATGGGGGCCATTACAAGAACGGTAGCCACGTTTTCCACAAAGGCGGAAATGAGCCCCGTGATAACCAGGATTACCACAATGGCGACGCCGGAATTCGGGGAACAGGTCACGATGTTGTCGGCAATTCGCGCGGGGACGCGGGAATAAATAAAGAGTTCCGCAAGAACAAGGCTGCCGACATAAATCATCAGCACATTCCAGTTTACCAGCGTAGTAACCGCGTATACCGGAGAGACTACCCTGAGGATCAGAACCAGTCCGGAGGCGGCAAGCGCCGCCCATGCCTTTTTTGCCGGAAAAATAACCACCGCGGCGTACATGGCGGCGGTAATTGCCAAAACGATCCATTTCATGTTTCTCTCCCTGTGAAATAAAAAAAGACTTTTAACATAATCCTTATAGCACATGCCGGAACGGGCCTGTCAAGGGTTTTCTGCTTTTTTTTAAAATACGGCAAGGCTTGTTTTTTCTTCTTTTTGCGGTGTATATTTAAAGCAGTGTATGTAAGGAGACAAAGACGATTGCCATGAGACCCATTACCATGGAACGGGTTGAAAAAACCCGGCAGGCGGTGCTTGATACTGTTTGTAACGGTCTTCTGACCCATGAACAAAAAGTTACCGGCCTTGAACGGCTGGCCGAATCGCTTGTTGAAGTCATAGATCTGCCTCCCGGCTATCTTGAACTTAAGGACGCCGGAATAATCTGCGATTTGGCGGAATCCAATTGTCCGCCAAGACCCCGGTACATCGTGCCCGATTACGCAAAACTTTTTCGTGAGGGCTGCGCGTTTCTGGATCTCAGGGCCCCTTCGGATCTCGACGAGGCGCTGAACGTGCTGTCGATCTTCATGCGTCATGTGCCGTCCGTCACCAACTTTCCGGTTTTCATCGGCTTTCTGGACCGGCTCCTGGAACCGTTCGTCCTCAGGGAAAGCCGGGAGGCGGCGAAGAAAAAAATCGGGCTTTTTCTTCGTTATGTAGACAGAACGGTAACAGATTCTTTTTGCCACGCCGACATTGGTCCTGAAGACAGCCTTACGGGGCGTCTTGTTCTGGAATGTCAACAGGAAGAACCCGCAAGCGTTCCCAATATTTCCTTTCTTTACGATCCCCGAACAACGCCCGAAGATTACGCGCTTCTTGCCGCACAGACAGCCCTCTTGAGCGCAAAACCAAGTTTCGCAAACCACAGAATGTTCCTTGACGAACTGGGGCCGGATTACGCCATTGCAAGCTGCTACAACGGCCTTCTTTCAGGCGGCGGCTCCTATACGCTGACCCGGCTCAGGCTGGGGCATCTTGCGTCGGCGGCTTGGAGTCCGGAAGAATTCCGGCCCTCTCTGGAACGCGCCGCGGAAATCATGATGGCCTACATGGACGCCCGCATCTCCTTCATATCCGAAAAATCGGGTTTCTTTGACACGAACTTTCTCGCAAAGGAAGGTTTTATACAAAAGGACCGTTTCACCGCCATGTTCGGCCTTGTGGGGCTTGCCGAATGCGTGAATACCATCATGGAAAAATCGGGGAAAAAAGACCGCTTCGGCCACAGCGGCGAGGCGGACAGGCTGGGCCTTGAAATCATGGATACGCTGGACGGCCTTGTTAAAGCCCACCGGAATCCCTTCTGCTCCGCCACCGGCGGCCGTTTTCTCATGCACGGCCAGGTCGGCATAGACAGCGACGTGGGCGAAAGCCCGGCAGCCCGCATTCCCATAGGAGAAGAGCCGGAAGAATTAAGCGATCACCTGATCCACTGCGGCCTTTTTCACCGGTACTTTCCTTCGGGAACAGGAGATGTCTTCGCGGTGGAAGCCACCGCCGGCCGGAATCCCGCCTATGTGCTTGACATGGTAAAGGGCGGCTTTGCAAAGGGAGGCCGGTATTTTTCGATTTACGGAAGTGATTCCGACGTAATCCGGGTCACAGGCTACCTTGTCAAGCGTTCGGAAATGGACAAGCTTGCCTCGGGAAGGAACGTACTGCAGAACACAACGGCCCTTGGCCTTGGTTCCGCGCGGAACGCCCGCGTCCTTGAAAGGAAGAGGCGGTGAGCAGGGCGCCTGTGAACCGCATCCTGAGATCCAGCATTGTCGACGGCCCGGGAAACCGGGCCGCGGTTTTTTTGCAGGGCTGTAACTTTGACTGCGTCTACTGTCATAATCCCGAAACTATTGCTCTTTGCAATTCCTGCGGAACGTGCCTTTCCTCCTGCCCGGCGGGGGCCCTGATTCGGGGGGACCTCGCGCCTTCTTCCGGGGAAGTTCCCGGCGGGCCTTTGGACGCGGTTCTGTGGAAAAAGGAACGCTGCGTTTTCTGCGGCGCCTGCCTTGCGGCCTGTCCCCGCAATTCCAGCCCGCGTGTCAGCCTCATGTCGCCCGAAGAAGTAATGGCCGGAATCGAAAAGGATCTTCCCTTCATACGGGGGGTCACGGTTTCGGGGGGAGAATGCACCCTCTACCCCGCGTTCCTCCGGGAACTTGGAACGCTGGTAAGGGACAAGGGGCTCACGTTTTTTATTGATACCAACGGAAGCCATGATTTTTCGAAACCGGACGGCACGGGAGAAGGCGAGGGGCTTCTTGAAGTAACCGACGGCGTCATGCTGGATGTAAAGGCAGATCCCGAAAACGATGAGGAACACAAAAGGATTACGGGGCGGAGCGGTTACGACATATTGGGCCTGGGGGAATTCCTTGCGCGCAGAGGAAAATTGTACGAACTGCGCACCGTGGTAAGTCCCGGCCTTTTTGACGCCGCCGCCCTTGTGGACAAAACATGCCGCCGCCTTGCAGGCGCGGATTCCCGCCTTCAATACAGGCTGATCCGTTACCGCCCCGCAGGGGTAAGGCCCGCCTGGGCCGGAAAGCTCACCGTTCCCGGCGATTCCCTGATGAAAAGCCTTGCCGCAATCTGCGGCGGTTACGGCATCAAGGCGCTTGTCGTATGAAGATCACCGTAATAGGCGGCGTAAACGCAGACGTGTCGGGCATATCCCTTAAACCCGTCCGCAAAGCCGATTCAAATCCCGCGCGCATACGCATAAACTCAGGCGGCGTCGGCCGTAATATTGCCGAAAATCTTCTCCGCCTTGGGGCCGCCGTGATCTTCGTCAGCGCCGTTGGGGATGACGTATTTGCGGAATTTCTGCGGGAACATTTTGCCGCCGCGGGGCTTGACGCTTCCCGGCTCATCGTCCGCGGGGGCATGAGTACCGGATTGTATATCCTTCTGCTTGAACCTGGAGGAGGGCTTTTCGCCGCGGTAAACAGCATGGAGGCGGTGGAATCCATTACCCCCGCCGATCTTGAAAACGCCAGAAATGACGCGGGGGCGTCGGATCTTGTCATCCTTGACGCGAACCTGCTGCCCGAAACCCTTGACGCCGCCGCCCGGCTCGCGGAGGATGTTCCGCTCATGGCCGATACGGTCTCTGCGGAAAAGGCGGGCCGCGTCGCGGGCATCCTCCCCAGACTCAGTCTGCTTAAAACCAACCGCGCCGAGGCGGCGGCGCTGGCGGGCTTTTCTCTTGATACCGAAGAAGCCCTGCGGGAAGGCTGCCGGAAGCTCCTTTCCCTGGGACTTAAGGAGATCTGCGTCACGCTGGGGCCGGGGGGCGTCCTGTGCGCGTCGGAAGAGGGAATGTTCATGCTGCCGGCGCTGCCCGCGGAGACGGTGAATGTCAACGGCGCGGGCGACGCCTTTGCGGCGGGAGCCGCCTGGCATTACTGTCTGGGCGGCGGGGCCGGTATCCCCGCAGGAAGAGGCACAGCCGCCCGCGGCCTTTTTGGATCGGCCGCCGCGGCGATCACGGTAGAATGCGGCGGCGCCGTATGTGAAAACATCACCGCCGAAAAAGTATACGAACGCCTTGCGGCTGTATCAAAACCAGGAGAGAACCATGAATGTTTGTGACAAGTACCTTGATGTGGCGGATGAAGTAAAGGACGCCCTCTGCAAAGGAAAACCCGTCGTCGCGCTGGAATCGACGATCATTTCGCACGGCATGCCTTACCCGGACAATCTTGAATGTGCGTCCGCGTGCGAAAAAACAATCCGGGAACACGGAGCCGTTCCCGCAACCATCGCGGTTCTGGGGGGACGGGCGAAAATCGGTTTAAGCGGCGGGGAACTTTCCCGTCTGGCGAAGGCGAAGAATGTGGTCAAATGTTCCCGGAGGGATCTTGCCTATGTGATGGCCTCCGGCAGAGACGGGGCGGCTACCGTAGCGGCAACCATGATCCTCGCCGCCCTGGGCGGCATACGTTTTTTCGCCACAGGCGGCATCGGGGGAGTGCACCGGGGCGCGGAATCATCCATGGATATATCCGCCGACATGACGGAACTTGCCGCCACGGACGTGTGCGTCATTTCCGCGGGGGTCAAGAGCATCCTCGATATAGGACGCACCCTGGAATACCTTGAAACCCTGGGCGTGCCCGTGGCCGCATTCGGACAGGATCGCTTTCCCGCCTTTTACACTCCCGACTCCGGATTCGACGCGCCCCTGCGCGTAAACAGCGCCGAAGAGGCGGCCCGCATGATGAAGGTAAAGTGGGACATGGGCCTTGGGGGCGGCGCCGTCATAGCCAATCCCATCGCACAGGAATATGCCATGAGCCGGGAAAAAACGGACGCCGCCATTGAAGAGGCCCTGAAAGAGGCGGCGGAAAGGGGAATAAGCGGAAAGGCGATTACGCCCTTCCTGCTTGACGCGATCAAGCGGATCACAGGCGGCGAAAGTCTCGCGGCAAACATGCGCCTTGTCTACGGAAACGCCGCGCTTGCCGCCGACATTGCCCTGGCCTACGCCCGGCTGTAGGGGCCCGGAGTTTTGCGGCTCTTCGCCTCTTCGCGCATCCCGCCTGAATTCCCGCGGCTGCCAAAGCCCGCGTAACATGAAGCATACGCGCCCTGCCGCAAAACTCTTTAGTTGAAATCTGCCCCGCAGGGGCAGATTTCAGCCCTTGCCCGGCTTTTCGATTGTCCGTAAACTGTACCCATGGAAAAAGCGCGGATATACCGTATCCATGTTGAAAAAAAGAGGGGTTTTAACACTGAGGCACTGGGGCTGAAAAACGATCTGGCGGCTTTTCTGGGAACGGAGTATCCGGAACTCAGGCGGCTTGGTTCCCTGCGCATCCTCAGACGGTACGATATTGCGCCGCCCGTAGGCGGCCTTCTGCTCCCGGACGCGGTGCATGACATCATCCTGCATGTGCTTGCCGATGTCCGGCATGACCGGATCTTCTTTGGGGAAGACCTGCCGGTAAAAAAGGGCGACGATTATTTCGCGGTCGAATATCTTCCCGGCCAGTATGATCAAAGATCCGATTCGGCGGAACAGTGCGCGGAATTGATATCAGGTGTAAGGCCGCGCATACATTCCGCGTCTGTGTATGTTTTCAGGGCCGCCTTCCCCCTTTCCCCGGCGGCGCTTCTGGCGGTAAAGCGTTATCTCATCAACCCGGTGGACTCCCGAGAGGCCGCGCCCCGGCCGGTTTCGGGAAAGAAGCCGGGCGGGGAACAATTCCTTTTTTCCGAAGACGCCGGTGTTCCCCTTCCCGTACCCGTTCTTGAAGGTTTTATTTCGGGGAACTTTCCGGCTAAAGAAAGTCCCGCATACGCTCTTGCCATGCAGGAAGAGGATCTTCAATGCTGCCGCGACTATTTTGTGTCCGAAGGCCGCGATCCTACGCTGGCTGAACTGCGGATTCTTGACACCTACTGGTCGGATCACTGCCGGCATACAACCTTTACAACCGTTCTTGAAAATATACGTGTGGGAAAAGGCCCGCTAAAACCGGCGCTCGAAAAGGCCCTTGCGCTCTACCATGAAACGCGCCGCGAAGTGTACGGCCCGTCCCCTCCGCCTGTCTCTCTCATGGATATGGCCGTCATCGGTTACAGGGCGCTTAAAAAACGCGGGCTTGCCGGGAAGGCCGACATATCCGCGGAGATAAACGCCTGTACCGTAAAAACGGAGGCCGAAACCGCCGGCGGAAACAAAGAACCGGTGCTGCTCCTTTTCAAAAATGAAACGCATAACCACCCAACCGAAATCGAGCCCTTTGGCGGTGCGGCGACATGCCTGGGCGGCGCGATACGGGACCCTCTTTCGGGCAGGGCCTATGTGTACCAGGCGATAAGGATCTCAGGCGGCGGCGATCCGCGCGGGGAACTTTCCCGGACGCTGCCGGGAAAACTTCCCCAGCTGAAGATAGCCCGCGAGTCGGCCGCGGGCTACTCGTCTTACGGAAACCAGATAGGGCTTGCCACAGGACAGGTGGCCGAATTTTATCATCCGGGATTCATCGCCAAACACATGGAACTGGGAGCGGTAATAGGCGCGGTTCCCGCCGCCTGGGTGCGCCGTGAAGAGCCGGTTCCTGCCGATACGGTGATCCTTATCGGGGGAAAGACAGGGCGCGACGGAATAGGAGGGGCCACGGGATCTTCGAAATCCCATACCGGAACATCGGTGCAAAACGCCGGGGCGGAAGTACAAAAGGGAAACGCCGTGGAAGAACGCAAGCTCCAGCGGCTGTTCAGGAATCCCGCCTTTATCCGGCTTGTCAAACGCTGTAACGACTTTGGCGCGGGCGGCGTCGCGGTGGCGGTTGGGGAACTGGCCGCCGGCCTTGACATCAACCTTGACGTTGTGCCGAAAAAATACTCTGGCCTTGACGGAATGGAACTTGCCATTTCGGAATCCCAGGAACGTATGGCGGTGGTAACATCCGCCGGGGACGCGGATACGTGCATACGCATGGCCGCCGCGGAAAACCTTGACGCGGCCGTTATCGCGGAAGTTACGGCGGGCTCAGGCGGCGCCGGTAATCCCCGTCTTCGCATGTTCTGGCAGGGAAAGGCCATCGTGGACATTTCGCGGGATTTTCTTGATTCCGGCGGAGCGTCCCGCTCGGCCCCGGCGCTCATTTCAGGAACACCCGTTCCGGCGGACGGCGCGGGGGAATTCAAAGACGGCGGCGGGACAGGCCGGCCTGAAACCGCCGGAGCAAAGATCGCGCGCGCTCTGCTTGACGCCCTTGAAGATGAGCTGCGCTCCCTCCGTTCGGGAAGCAGGAGAGGCCTTGCCGAACGTTTTGACGGCTCCATAGGGGGATCTTCGGTCCTCTTCCCCTGGGGCGGCAGTGAACAGGGGACCCCCGAATGCGGCGCGGCTGCGCTGCTTCCCCTGCCTGGAAAACGGAGCCGTACCGCCAGCCTCATGACCTTCGGCTACGATCCTGTTCTTTCGGGCGTTAATCCCTACGAAGGCGCCAAGGGCGCGGTTCGTGAAGCCCTGGCAAAGATAGCCTGTCTTGGGGGAAATCCGTGGGAAGCCCACTTGAGTTTTCAGGAATATTTTGAACATCCCGAAGATCCCGAAAGCTGGGGCAGGCCCGCCGCCGCCCTCCTTGGGGCGCTTGAGGCCCAGCTCAGTCTGGGCGTTCCGGCTATAGGCGGAAAAGATTCCATGTCGGGAAATTACCGCGATGACAAACACGGAATACGCCTCGCCGTGCCCCCTGTACTGGCCGCTTTTGCCGCAGGAACCGCGCCCGCCGCCTCCGTGCGTTCGGGGGCCCTGAGCGGTGAGGCGGGAAACGCCGTCATCCTTCTGGCCCAGCGCGCGGACGGCGCCTGTGAGTGGGATGTCTTTCGTTCCAACATGAACGCGCTTGCGGAATTAAGCGCCGCAGGCGTTGTCCGTTCCGCCTGGCCCATGGGAGCCGGGGGAGCCGCCGCGTCCCTTGCGGTAATGGCTTTCGGCAATTGTACCGGAGTGCGGTTGTACTGCGGCGCCTGGCAGGACGTTCAGATCCTCTCCCAAGGTTCGGTTCTGGCTGAAATAGACGGAAAGGCATTCAGGGAAAACCGGGGCCATGGCGGGGAAGACCTCGTGCGCATCATGAAGGATGCGTCCTGCCATGTTATTGCGCGGACTGCCGCCAAAAAAACATTCCGCATTGCAAAAGGCGCGTCTTCGGCATCCGTTTCCCTTTCAAAACTGCGGAAAATCTACGAGTCCCTCCTTGCCCTTGTGTATCCCCGTGTGTCGGGAACAAGGGCCGCATGCGCCCCGCCTGCCGGGGAAATACCGCATGCCGCCCCGCCGCGCCCGGCGCGCTCACGGACCCGTTCAGCCTCCCCGCTTGTAACGCTTCCGGTGTTTCCGGGAACCAACTGCGAATGGGACATGGAAAGGGCCTTCCGCGAAGCGGGGGCGCGGACGCGGCTTGTCGTCTTCAGGAACCGTAACCGTGAAGACATTACCCTTTCCATACAGGAACTTGCCGGGGCAATCGCAGAGTCGCAGATCCTTGCCCTTTCGGGAGGATTCAGCGCGGGCGACGAGCCTGACGGTTCGGGAAAATTCATCGCCGCCGTGCTCCGCGCCGGACCTGTTGCCGAAGCCGTGACGGACCTCATGGAAAAACGGGACGGCCTCCTGCTGGGGATCTGCAACGGTTTTCAGGCGCTCGTCAGGGTAGGGCTTGTCCCCCACGGAACGTACCGGGACGAAGACCGGGCCGTACTTGCCTCTAACCGTATAGGCCGCCATGTTTCCCGTATGGTGCGTACCCGCGTCATGTCTACGCTGTCGCCCTGGCTTGCCCTTGAAGACGAAGGCGCCCTTCACGTGATCCCGGTAAGCCACGGCGAGGGCCGTCTTGTTATGCGGAAGGAAGCAGGAGGAGCGCTTTTCAGGGCGGGGCAGATTCCCTTCTGCTATGCGGACGCCGGGGGAAAACCGGCCCTGTCCGAGCCCGATAATCCCAATGGCTCCGATTTTGCCGCCGAAGGGCTCACCAGTCCCGACGGCCGCATTCTGGGCAAGATGGGCCATTCGGAACGGCGGGGAGAATTCGTCCACATCAATATTCCGGGAAACAAGGCGCAGCGGATTTTTGAGGCCGGCGTAAGGTACTTTAGCTGACGTTCCGGCTGTTTAGAGGATGCTGCTTACGCAGCAATCAGAAAGTTTTGGCGGCCCAACGGGCGGCGAAGCGTAAACAGGCCTGTTATGTGCAGTTGGACATTGTTTTATTAATCATGATTCCATCGGCTTATTTTCTTAACTAAAATATTATCTTTAAATTCTAATTGAAGATCAAACCATGCATAATCGTCAAAATTGCATTTCCCGTCATTGGTATATGTGAAATGCATAATACCCTCTTTGTCTATATTTGTATATAATGGTTCGCCAATTACTGCTCTTATATGTTCTTCTGTCATACCTTTTTCTATTTTATCAATATTATAAACATTAAATGTATCAGAATATTCAGTATCGATAAGCGGATTCCACACACACAAAGTTTCAAACCCTCCTGCAAAAAATAAAAAAATAAATAAAATGATATATTTTAATGGAAAAAGTAACATAAAAATATTTTTATTTATTTTTAATGATTTCTTTATGTTTAATGCCAGGATTATAACGATACTTATTATTAATGCATTGATGAAAATATGACTAAAAACAGTTGCAAAATTAAAGTATTCAATATTTGTAATTTCTATTAATACTTTATCCCGCCTGTTCCAAATAATCATGCTGATTATTAACGCCATAATGACATGTAAAATACAAAACCTCAATGTTTCAAATCCAATATGAATTAAATATTTTCCTTTACCCTTTGCCAAAATGATTATAACAATATTTAGTATTGAAAATACGAATAAAATAAATAAAATTGATCCAAATAAAAAATCAAAAAGAGAGTCGTACTCAACGTTAAAAATAATATGGATTATAGTGATGATAATGTGAGAAATTATTAATCCTATTGGTATAAATTGATATAAATGTTTTTTCATTTTGTCCAGTATACGTGTCAATATAACACTTTATTCAAAAACATTCAGGCAAACTTGCACATAACAGTTTGTTGCGCTTTGCGCTTAAACCCCCAATGCAACAGGCTCCTGGGGAAGGCCGCCGTACCGGCAGGCAGGCGGCTCAGCTCTCGTACACCACCCGCGCTATGGGCATGCGCCTTCCCATGCCGAAGGCGCGGGGTGAAACTTTAAGGACAGGCGGCGCCTGACGGCGCTTGAATTCGGCGCGGGCGGCGGTTGTGATGATGCGTCCGGCAAGCTCCCCGTCCCGGCCTCGGGCGGCAATTTCATCCCTGGAAAGGTTTTCATAAAGGTAAAGCCGGAGGATTTCATCCAGCACGGCGTAAGGGGGAAGGCTGTCTTCGTCTTTTTGATCGGGCCTGAGTTCCGCCGACGGGGGCTTGTCTATGATCGCCTGCGGAATAACAGGCCCGCCGCCTTGTTCCGCCGCCCGCTCATTGATGCGCCGTGACAGCGCAAAGACCTCGGTCTTGAAGATGTCGCCTATGGGGCCAAGCGCGCCGTTCATGTCCCCGTACAATGTACAGTAGCCCATGGCCATCTCGCTCTTGTTTCCCGTGGTCAGCAGCATGGAATTGAATTTATTGGAGTAGGCCATCAGCAGCGTTCCCCTGATCCTCGCCTGGAGGTTTTCTTCGGCTATGTCAAAGGGCCGCTTTTCAAAAACCCCTTCAAGGGCGGCAAGAAAACTTTCAAATACGGGTTCTATAGGAAGGACCTCGTAACGGCAGCCCAGATTGGCCGCGAGTTCCGCGGCGTCGTCCTTTGATCCCCGGGAAGAAAAACGGGAAGGCATGCTGAAACAGGTGATGTTTTCCCGGCCCGCGGCCTTTACCCCCAGGTAGGCCACCAGCGCGGAGTCTATTCCCCCCGAAAGTCCGAGGTGCGCGCGGGCAAAGCCGCATTTTTTCATGTAATCCCGTATCCCCATAACAAGGGCGTCTTCAAGAACATCAAGCTCATAACGGGTAAGCCCCGCGCCGAAGGGGCAGTCCTCCCCGCCGTCAGGGCGGCCCAGAGTATCCGCGTCAGGAAGGCCGGCGGGATCTTCTGTGGAAAAATACGCGATGTCTTCCTCAAAGGCCCCGGCCATAAGCGGCATGGATGCGCGGACCGGCCCGTCGTCTTCGGGCAGCGGGGAAATGACAAAGGAACGGCCGTCAAAAAGAATCTGATCGTTGGCGCCTACGGCGTTGACATACACAAGGGGAATGCCGCCGCGCAGGCTTATCCGCTCCGCCAGGGCCCGGCGGATCTTGAGTTTTCCTGCTACATAGGGAGACGCGGAAGGAACGCAGAGAAGGCTTATTCCCCTGTCCATCAGCTCGCGCACCGGATCGCGGACATAACTGGTGCCGGGCGCCCCCGTTTCGCGCCATACATCCTCGCAGACGGCAATGCCTATCCGCTCCCCGTGGTATTCAAAAACGGAACATTCCCGGCCGGGCTCAAAATTCCGCGCCTCGTCAAAAACATCGTAGGTGGGAAGCAGCGTCTTGATCTGCTCAAAAGCCAGTTTTCCTCCAAGGATGATCCCGTATTCGTTGACCAGCGACTTGCCCAGGGAATAGGGGCTGCGGTTGACAAAACCAACCCCGACGGCCGTATCCGGCGGCAGCTCCCTCTGAAGCATGCGGACCGCGCCGATGTTAAGTTCGACAAAACGGTCCTGATCCAGAAGATCCATGGGGGGGTATCCTGAAACCGACAATTCGGGAAAAAGCACCAGTTCCGCCCCTTCCGCCGCCGCTTTCCGGGTAAATTCCACGATTTTCCGCCTGTTGCCGGCAAAATCACCTATAGTTGAGTTGATCTGGGCCAGGGCAATTTTCATGTCTCAAAAATAGCACAGAGGCGGTGGAAGGCGCAACGGCCCGCCAACGGCAAATCCGAATTTAACCACAACGAACCTCCGGTTCGCCCTCACGGACAGAACGGACAGAACCGGGCTTTTAGTTTCAAATTTATATTTTGTCCGTGTTGGTCTGTGTCTGTCTGTGGTTTTTTGAATTCGGAATTACCGGGCCGTTTATCCGGGCGGGGCGGGAACCTCGTATTCCTTGAGCATTCCCGCCGTGCGCCCGCCGGCGCGGGCCTCGATTTCTATATACTCTTCCCCGTATTTTTCGGAAATAACGCTGCCGCTGCGGTACAGAAGCGAAACCAGATCCGTCCGGCCGGGGGGAAAGCGGAAACGCAGAACCGTGCCCAGAAACGCCTGGTCTATACGGGCGGCCAATTCATCAAGGCCCGTCTTTTTCAGCGCCGAAACGGCGATGCTTCCGGGAAACTGCTTAAGAAGGGCCGCAAGATCTTCCGCCGTTCCGGCGCGGTCCGTTTTGTTCAGTACCGTAATTACGGGAATGCCGCCCGCGCCCTGCTCGTCAAGTACCCGGAGCGTTGTACGGCAAAAATTCCCTGCCTCAGGATCGGAGGCGTCAATAACGTGGATTAAAAGATCGGCAAGAGACGCCTCTTCCAATGTTGCCCGGAAGGCGTTAACAAGGGCGTGGGGAAGACGCCGGATAAGGCCCACGGTATCCACCATGAGCACAGGACGGCCGCGGGCCGGTTCAAAACGGCGGCTGGCCGCGTCCAGGGTGACAAAGAGCTTGTCCTCCGCCGCGACGCTGGAACCGGTAAGGGCGTTAAAAAGAGTGGATTTTCCCGCGTTGGTGTACCCCACGACAGCGCAGACCGGTATTCCCTGCCGTTCCCGCTGTCTCCTCTGAACCTGCCTTTGCTTCCGGACCGCCTCAATTTCCTTTTCCAGGCTGTGTATGCGCTGTTCCAGAAAACGGCGGTCCGTTTCAAGCCGCGTTTCCCCGGTTCCGCGTGTTCCGTAACGCCCGCCCCGCTGCCGGGAAAGATCGATGTACTTGTGGGCCAGCCGGGGAAGGCGGTAGGAAAGTTCCGCAAGGCGCACCTGAAGTTCCGCCTCCCTGGTAAGCGCCCGTTCGGCAAAGATCCGTATGATCAATTCCTGGCGGTCCACAACGGGAATGCCCGCAAGCTCCTCCCAGTTCCGCTGCTGCGAAGGGCTCGGGTCCCAGTCGAAAATAAGGCAGTCCGCGCCAATCGCCAGGGCTTTTTCCGCCAATTCGGCGGCTTTTCCCGTACCCATGCCGAATTTTGGATGCCGCTCCCTTGCGGTAACCAGTTCCCGGCCGGCAACTTCAATGTCCAGCGTGCGGGCAAGGGCCGCCAGTTCATCAAGAAGAGATTCCGCTTCCGCTTTTGGAGTTTTTTGATCCGCAATGCCCGTCAAAAAGGCCGCCGGCCGTTTATCACCCATAAAGAATACAATGGTTATACCATAATACTATGGTTTTCGGGTAGACTCTTTGCTATACTTTAGTGAAGAAAACAATCGGCAATGCCGATAGTAATAAAGGATTTGACAGGAAATATGCAGTGACTGTATCCCAGAAAGCGGCCTTGAGCCTTCTTATCGCTGTTTTTCTCTTTGCCGGCTTTGCTGTACTGGCATATACCGGGCTGTTTGATGTGGTCGAAACCCGTTTTTATAATCCTTCCATCATCAGATCCCTCAGCCGCGAAGTGGAAGGGGATGCCGAAAAAATAGAGACCTTTCTTGAGGAACTTCGTACCCGTTTTGAAAGCACCCTTGATGAAACGGCCGTGCGCCGCAGTTTTCTTCCCAATCAAAGCGCGGAGGATATTTTTGAGCGGACAAGGCTTTACGGCGTACTGCAGGAAAACCTGGCGGGGCTCCGTTCGGTACAATTTGTCGATCTGGGCGGAACGCGCATTCATTTTTCAACCCTGCCGCAGGATATATTCCGTCAGGATCTGCTTTCCATGGCCTTCGGCAACTACAACGAAGACGGCCGGAGCATCCCCTATGGTGAAGTAGCGGTTCAGGATCGCGGCGATCCCCGGATCATCCTGGATGAAACCGGAGATTGTATTGTCTTTGCCTTTCCGTTTTACGATTCTTTTGACGTATACCGGGGCACCGCCCTTTTTACCCTTTCGGTACGCACGATAGCGGAACATCTTGTCGGCGAGGGAAGAATACGGATAGGTGAAGATGTCGTTATCCTTTCGAATCCCCAGGGAATATTGACAGGGATTCCCGGTTCGAAACGGGCGGCGGTACTGTCCATGGTTTCTTCGATATGGACGGACGGCATTCTTGCGCTTACGCCTCTTGATTCCGCCGATTCAGGCGTTACCCTTGCGTTGATTTCCGCCAAAACCAGCCTGGGCATTTTTGTGGGCCGCCTTGTCAGTGAAGATCTGTTCACCTTCCCCCAAAACATGAAGGTGATCCTCTTGGTCTCGTTTTTTCTGACCATTTATCTGGCAATTTTTCTTTTCTTCAACCTCAGGCAGGACCCCATGACGGTGGTGCAAAGCCGTCTTAAGGATCTGCAGATCTCCATTATTGAACAGTATTACGACCGGAAGGGAGAAGTAGACTGGAACCGCTGGACACGTGAACTTGAACAGCGCCGGGAAGATGTCCGTGCCGAAGTCAAACGGGGTATAACAGCCGGAAAGGGAAGAAGATTCGATGAAAACATTGACGCCCTTATCAATAAATCATGGGATGAACTATTATCCGTCATAGGCAGGCAGCGTTCGGCGTCTTCGGGCATCGACGAAGAAAAGCTTCAGACTATTCTGAACCGTATACTTGCTTCCGCGCCCGCCCTTGCCGCGTCTCCCGCGGCCCGGACCGGAGAAGTTCCCCTGCCTGTTTCCGCGGAAACCGCCGAGGACACAGAAGCCGGACCGGTTGAAGACATTGAAACGCTTGAAGAAGCCGAGCCGGCCGAAGCCGTTGAAGAGCTCGGCGAGGCGGAGCCCCTTGAAGAAGCGGAAGCTGTTGAAGAGCTCGACGAAGCGGAACCCCTTGAAGAGGCGGAACCCGCCGAAGCCGTTGAAGAGCTCGGCGAGGCGGAACCCCTTGAGGAAGCGGAAGCCGTTGAAGAGCTCGACGAAGCGGAGCCCCTTGAAGAAGCCGAGCCGGCCGAAGCCGTTGAAGAGGAGCCGGGCCGGGAAACAAAAACGGAAGAAGCCAATGCCGCGGCTGCCGGGGACATGGCTTCAAGCGGACTTTTGGCCGCCGCCGAAAAGAACAGGCAGCACAATGTTAAACTTGCCTTTGGGGACGACGATATTCCTTATATAATCGAAACCAGCGGTCTTGAACTGGTGGATGAAGATGTAGACACGGGCACAGGCGCCGGTCCCGCCGCCGGCGCCGGGGAACCTGAAGAGCTCGAGGAACTTGAGGAACTTGAAGAGCTTGAGGAAGATAATGCAGGGCCGGCCGGGGAAATTTCAGGCGAAAGTCCCGGCAACCCGAATGTCCTTGCCCGTATAGCCAGCGAGATAGAATTCAGCCCCTCCTCCGGATCCGATGATGAGGGCGTGAATACCGCCGCCGAAAGTCTTGATGTCGTGTCTCCCTTTGTGACCATGCTTTCCAATATTTCAGTCGAAAACTCCGAAGATACGGAGGACAAGGGGGACATCCCCGTAGAAATACTGGACCCGGAAGCGCCTCCGGAAAACGGCGAAGGGGACCCCGGTAATGCGGGGGATAGTCCCGTTAAGACAGAGAACGCCGAAGCCAAAACGGAAGTACAGGAAAACAGCGCCGAAGATATGGAAACGGAGTCATCCCTTCCAGCAAAAAAAAAATCCGCTAAATCCCGGGGGAACGGCAAAAGAAAACCCCGAAAAAAAGCCTGACGAACCTTTCAACGGCCTTTCCGGGCTGCCCCTTATGTACCGTCCCTTCCTGATTGAAGAAACTGCCGAGCCGGAAATGCTCGGCGTATATGAGGGCGACGCCATCGAAGAAAGGAACGGCGTTCACTACATCGGCCAGGATGTATTCAGCTTTCATATGGCGCCTGAAAATTTCGATCCGGAATTCGGGGATCTTGTTGATTCGGTACTGAACCAGGAAAGGGCCGGAGAAAAGGGGACGGTCTGAAACCGGACGACACGGACCAATACGGACAAAATATAAGGAACCTCTAAAAATCCAACCGGGGTTTCCAGAGGTTCCCTATACATTTGAAACTAAAAGTCCGTGTTTGTCCGTGAGGGCGAACCAAAGGTTCGTTGTGGTTCAGAAAGTTATTGCCGCGAATTCCTCCTCAACGGGTTCAAGCTCCGCCGCGAATTCTTCGCGGGCCGCCTCTTCCGTTTCTTCCGC
>JAISAQ010000050.1 GCA_031266775.1 Treponema sp. | reverse complement strand
GATCGGCATCATCATGCTGGTAGGCATTGTGGTTAATAACGCGATTCTCTTGCTTGATTATTACAATCAACTCAGAAGGGAGGGAGAGGGAGTAAGAAAAGCGCTTGTCGCTTCCTGCCAGGCCAAGCTCAAGCCTATTCTGATGAGCAATATCGCCATTATACTCGGCACCATACCTATGGCCCTCGGTATAGGCGCGTCATTCGCCGAAGTCAGAAAACCTATGGGCGTCATTATTATCAGTGGTATTGTCGCTTCCACCATACTGACCTTGTGGCTTACCCCGGCGCTTGAATTTCTCTTTAAAGGAAAGCAAAAATGAAAAAATTCTTTATCGCCCTTTGCCTGTCGCTTCTGTATGCCGCGGGCGTGTTTTCGGACGATTACGATCTGAAAAAATATCTGGCTTTTGTCGAAGCAAACAACGCGGATATTCAGGCGGCCCATAAGGACGCGCAGATTGCGGCGCAAACGGCAAGGCAGGCTCTGTCCGCCCTTTTGCCCGGCGCGGGTTTTCAGGCAGGGTATGACCGTAACCTGACGGACGATATGCGGCCTGCGGCGGTTGGATCATTGCCCGGCGGCGGTCCCCTTATATATCAGGATGTCGATCAGAATTACGACAATCAGCTAACCCTTGGGATCGGCGTTCAGCAAAAACTCCTCGATCCCCAGGCCATAGCCACTTACTCAAAAGCCCGCAAAGGAAGGGAGATACGGGAAACGGCTCTTGAGGCCGCGAGGCAGAATGTTTTGTGCGCGGCAAAAAAACTCTACGCCCAAACCCGGCTCGCCCTGACGGTGGTAGGTATCCGGGAAAGCTCAGAAAACTTGAGCCGTGAAATCTGCGAAAGCGCCGAACGCAGATACAGGACCGGGACCGCGACAGAGCTTGATGTATTAATCTCCCAGGTGGACTGGAAATCGAAAATCACCGATACGGCGGAAGCCCGCAAGAACGCCGCCCTTGTTTTGTCGGCTTTCAAAAACCTCGCCGGAATACCGCTTGCGGAAGATGTGCGTTTGACAGAAGTATTTGACGAGTCGCCCCTCTCAATCCCCGGCCTTACCGAAGATGGCAGCTATATAGCCGGCAGCACTATAACCGGCGGCAGCCTTGCGAAGAGGCCGGATTTTCAGGCCCTCGTCATGTCCAAACAGCTTGCCGACATAAGTAAAAAAAGCGCCTATTCTACCTTTGCCCCAACTATCAGCGCGGGCTTTTCCTGGGGCTGGGCCGGCATGGGCAACGATACCCTCACCGGTGATTATGATACCACTTCCTCAAAACTAAGCGTCACCGCAACGATTCCCCTGTTCGCCGGGGGCGCCCGTATCGCCGCGGTTAAAGCCGCGGGCCTCGAACAGGAAAAAGCCGCCCTTGCCTTGCGCCGGAAACAGCAAGACATTGAGAGACAGTTTATCGAGCTTCGCCTCCGTTTTACCGAGGCAAAGGAGCGGTTTGAGTCGGCGAAGTCCATTGAGGAAATGGCCGGACGGGCCGTTGCCCTTGCCCAAAGCGCGTACACAAACGGGGCAGGAACCAGGCTTTCCGTTTCCGACGCCCAGGACAAACTTGACAAGGCGCGGCTTGGCCTTGAAAACGCGTTGTTTGAGTACCATTGCGTGTATTACGATTGGGAACTGGCAACAGGAAATGTCCGGTAAGGTGTTTATACAATGGAACTTATAATAACGGGGTAAAGATAAAAAAAATCATTTTTTTCGCTTTATTGTGTTTTACAATCACTATTCACGCGCAAACCTTTCCCGAATCTTTTTGTATGTTTCGTGAAACGGTATATGCGCAAAACACCGATCTTGCAGAAGTTATGCGCCTGTATGCGGTGGCAAAACAGGATACCGAAAGGAAATGTACCGGCGATTTTTTATCTTTAACCCTTTCCCGTTGCGAGTATCTCATGGGACTTTCTTATTGGGTCAGAGGGGAAAAAGATGAGGCCGCGGTGTTTTATGAACGGGGAATAGTCCGGGCAAAAGAATCTTTGGCGCAGCGGCCAAGCTCGGAAGGCTACCGGATTCTGGGCATGAATATCTCCCTTTTATGCGGGGTAAGGCGCGCATACGGGCTTTCCAATTCCGGGCTTATCGATGAAAACGCGAAGAAAGCGCTGGAACTGGACCCGCACAATCTGGCGGCGCGTTACCTGGTTGCCCTTAAGCAGGTAACGGCGCCCTGGCCCTTCGGCAATGTCCGAAGGGGCCTCTCCACGCTTGAAGAAATAGCCGGACAAAACATCGAAAGCATGGAAAAAGAAGATCGTTTTTATCTCTTTATGATGACGGAACTGGCCTGCCTGAAACTCAACAAAAACCGGGAAGCCCGACTATGGCATGAAAAAGCGGCGTCTTTATATCCTGTGGATGCCATTATAAACATTCTCTTGAAACGAAAAAGATGATTTTTCCATAAGGAAACAATTATGAAAGCGGAAAAGGCATTTACGGTTATCGGCAGGAAACTGGAAAAAGAATATAAAAGCCTCGGATTTAAATATTTTAAGACCATCCAGTTCTTGAGGAAAAGGACAAAAAGGTTTGATTATTATATATTGTTCTCGCCGCATTTTGAATATATACCCGACACCTATATAGAATTACAGGTTACGTTAATGATTAACGACAGAACGTTGTTGAAAACAAATATAAACGCAAACGGTGAAGTCTTTCGTGTGGATCTGTGGGAAATGGACGGTCATTACAATATCGCAAACGAAACGTTAATAAATGGCGTGTTTATAGATCTGCGGAACAAGATAGAAAATTATTTACTGCCGCAAATAAAGAAACTGGAAAGCACATGACCGGAAGGCGGGGGATCTCGTCACAGGCAAAGACCACACCGGCGCCCTTGCCCTAATCGTTAAGACCCTTGACCCGTTCCATGCGTCCGCGGTAAAAGGCCTGGCTGCCGCCGCGGGCGTCTATGGCTTTTTGCATGATCTCCCGCACCGCGCCGGCATACTCGCGCACCGAATCCATGATGAGTTCTCCCGATTCGGCGCGGCGTACATAACCGGCAGGGTATACCGCGTCAAGGACCACGAGTTTTTCCCTGGGAAAGACCCGGCCCGCCTGAGTAAACGGCTTTCCGCGTCCTTCCGAAAAAACCGTCACCATGGGGATGACCGGAACGTCAAGTTCGGCGGAAAGGTAAAAAGCGCCGGGCCTGAATTCGCGTACGCGCTGGTTGTAGAGGTAACATTCGCCTTCAGGATAAAAAAGCCAGTAGCGTTTGTAACGGAACGCCTTCTCCGCGGTATCACAGAGTGTTTTCAGGCTGTTCCTGCCGCGCGGAATGGGCATGCCCCCAAGAAGCCGGGTAAGGGTTCCCAGAAAAGGGAATTCCACCGTCGCCTCCAGCAGGGTCTGCCATACGCGGAAGGGCAATACGGCGCCCGCCGTTTTTACCGGGTCAAAAAAAGTCGTATGGTTAACAACGAGTATGGCCTTTTTGTAACGGTAAAGCGATCTCCTGTTTTCATACGATGTCGAATACTGAAAAAGGTTAAAGAGCTGCGCTATGGGCCAGATTGCGTAGAAGGTCATCGCCGCGGCTGCGCGGAAGGGAAGCGAAACATCGACAAGCGGCCGTCCGTGTTTGTATGGCACGTTCCCTCCGGCCTCAGCTTACCACCCGGTCTTTCCAGAGAAAGCCCCGGCCGGAGACGGTTCTGAACCAGGACCACGCCGCCATATACAGGAGGTTCAGGTACATAAGGGGCCACAGGAATGCGTACCACCAGTTAAGCCGCTGTCCCAGGAACATGAAGATCCATGTCATGGTGTAAAGGATGTTCACAATGATTATCTGCATTGTCCAGGGGCTCCCCTTCGCTATGCAGAAGAAAAGCAGGATAAAGGGAAAGAAGAGGAAAAAAAACACCGCGACGGCGGCAAGGAAAAGAAACAGCGTGTTTTTTCCCAGGAAATCAAAAACGTTTTTTCCTATTCCCTCTATCGCGGCCCGGTAGCCTGTGTACATGCGGCATTTGACATGCTCGGAGATATTGAGGAAACGGGTACTGAAACCCTGCCGTTTGGCAAAACGGGCCATGTAAATATCTTCGCTTGTTTTTTGTTTGAAATGTTCACAGCCCCCTATTTTCTTGAACACCGTGGTCCTTATGGCGATAAACTGACCTATGGCGGACGAGAATAAACTCGACTTTGTAAAACGGTTAAGAAAAAGCGGGATAAAAAAGGCTGTAAGCATGAACATGAGGGGAACGGTAAGAATCTCCCCAAAGGAAAGGAAGATCTGCCCTATGTACCCCGAGATCAGATCCGCCTTGAGGCCTTCCATGTTGGTCACCGCCCATGAAATGCTTGTGGGATTGTGAACGGTATCGGCGTCGGTAAAAAGAAGAATGTCGCCCTTTGCCTTTTGGGAAAGCTGATGCAGGGCAAAAGGTTTGCCGTACCAGCCTTCAGGCAGAGGCTTTCCCTTTATTACCAGCAGTTTTTTTTCGGTCTTTTCGATACGCCTTAGAATTTCATGGGTATGATCGGTTGAGTTATCGTCAAGCGCCAGTATTTCGTAGTTCCGGTAATGCTGGTTCCGCAGCGAGTTAATGCAGCGCTCTATGTTTTTTTCCTCATTCCGCGCGGGTACAAGAACCGAAACCAGCGGCCCGTCAAGGAGTTCGGGCCCCATGGTAAAACGCCACATCTCATAGTGGTTCGCAAGGGACAGGAGGAAAAAATAGGAAGTAACAACGACAAGGCCCGGATAATAAAACCGGCTCAACAATTCGGCTAGTGTATTCAGCAAGACTGCTCCTTTATAGATTCCCAGAGAGGCCCTGGACATACTTGTTGGTCGGATACACTTCCAGGGATTTAAGCAGCCAGGTTTTCGCGTCGGCGTTTTTTTTCTGTTGCAGGTATCCGTAGCCGATGGACGAATAAACATTGAAGAGATCATCCGGAGGCATTAGCGCCTCGTACCGGGTAAGGATGTCCTGCATCATCTGTATTCCCTTCCGTATATTGTTAAAGGGGGAAGGGGCGTAGACCCACCGGGCCGCGATCATAAAGAGGGCCGCCGTGTTGCCCGTGTTTTTTTCAAGCGCTTTTTTCGCGTATTTTTCGACGTTAAGCCCGTTGGTCATGGCGTACATGGTTGAGCGGACGGCGCATGCCTGGGAAAGATTTTCCGCCAGCATCTGCCAGCCTTCGGCCGAGTCCTTTATTTTAAGGGCCGCCTCCGCGCGGGCCATGCCCGCATCGTAACGCGCGGCCGCCTCGTTCTTCCGTTCCTCGTACTGGTAGGCCCGGCCCATCATGTACTCCGCGCGGGAAAGCATGACCAGCCGCTCCGCGCCCTGGAGCTTTTCCGCCTCCGCCTTTACCTCATGGTACAGAACGGCCACTTCGCCGGCGTTCAGGTTCTGCTCGTATATCGCGTCACGAAGCGGCAGGAACCAGCCGGGCAGGGACTGTGCCCCGGCCGGAAGGGCATACAGGAAGAACCCCGCGCATATAAAGATCATACATACTGTTTTTTGCTTCATTTGATCTCCCCACTATAGCGGCAATTTGTGAAACATTCAAGGCGCCGCGTTGAAAATAGATGATATCATACAAACAAAACAAATGATAGATATAAAATCGAAAAAGTCTAAAAAATAGACTAAATCAATAAAAATGTCTAAATGATATACACCGTCCGGAACATGCCGCGCCTGCGGGCTTTTACGCCGCCGGTAGCCGCGCCGGACGGTGTTTTACAAAAGGCCGACCGGATCGACATCCACCTCAAGGTAGACACGGGAATCCCTGCCCTTGTCATACCTGGCAAGAATGGTTCCCGCGGCGCTGTGGAGGGCCCCCATAGAGAGGCCTCGCAGTATAAGCTGGCGGCGGTAGTTTCCCGCGATAAGGCCGATGGGACATTCGGCGGGTCCCAGCATGTCCGCCCCCGGCGGCAGAAGCGGGGCGGAAAGGAACGCGACGCGTTCTATGGCCTTATCCGCCCGCTGGGGATCACGGGAACGAACGGTAAAACGGATAAGCCGGGCATAAGGGGGAAAGCGCAGCGCCTTTCTTTGGGCCAGTTCCGCGGCAAAGAAACCTTCCACATCAAGTGAACAGGACCGGGTAATGATGGGATCGCCTGATCTTAGGGTCTGCACTATTACCTTGCCGTCGGGAAAATAACGGCCGGCCCTGCCGGCTACCTGTACAATAAGGGAAAAAGTCCTCTCCGCGGCCCTGAAATCGGGCAGATAGAGGCCCGTGTCGGCAAGCACAACGCCGACAAGGCGGACTCCCGGAAAATTGAGCCCCTTTGCCACCATCTGTGTCCCCAAAAGGACATCCACCTGTCCCGCCCGGAACATCTCCAGCGTTTCTTCAAGACTTCCCTTTTTTGCCGTGCTGTCCGCGTCGGCGCGCCGTATCCTCAAGCCAGGAAAGGTACGGCGCGTCTCTTCCTCTATCATTTCAGTGCCGAAACCCCGGAAACCGGCCTCAAGCGAACCGCACCGGGGACAGGCCCGTGGAGGCTCTTCCGAATAGCCGCAGTAATGGCAGATTGCCCTGTTTTTTTCCTTGTGCCAGGTAAGGGAAACGGAACAGTGCTTGCAGGAAAGTTCGAAACCGCAGGAAGGACAACGGTAAAAATAGGCGAAACCCCGGCGGTTAAGAAAGAGTATGGTCTGCCTGCCCATGGCGGCGGTTATACGCATTTCTTCCTTTAACTCAGAGGTAAGGCACCCGTCGGTTTGTTCCAGGCCGGCGCTTTTTATTTCGGGGAGGCTGCCCCCGGAAAGACGGCGGGAAAGTTCCAGCCTCTTTATTGTCCCTTCGTTCATGAGTTTCCAGGCTTCCGCCGAAGGAGTCGCCGAGCCCATCACCAGGGCCGCCCCGGAGGCCGAACAGCGGCGTATCGCCGCCTGTCTGGCATGGTAGCGGGGAGTGTTCCCCGATTTATAGGAACCATCGTGCTCTTCATCCATGATAATGAGCCCCAGGTTCCGTACCGGGGCAAAGACCGCGCTCCGGGGGCCGGCCACAATGCGTACCTCTCCCCGGCGTATGCGCATCCATTCGGAAAAACGCGTCCCGGCGCTCATTCCCGAATGGAGCGTTGCCGCCAGATTTCCGAACCGTTTTCCCATGGCCCGGGCGGTCTGGTGAGTAAGCGATATTTCGGGAACCAGATAGATCACCGATTTTCCCATGTCAAGCGCGTACTCGGCGGAGCGGAGAAAAACCTCGGTCTTTCCCGATCCGGTGATCCCGTAAAGGTACAACATGGGAGGAAGGGGAAGGGACGGGGGCCCGTCCGCCGCCGCCTCTTCCCCCGGAAGCGGAAGGGAGGGTGAAATGCTCTTTGTGATTGTGTCAAGGGCGCTTTTCTGTTCGTCCGAAAGTTCCAGCGGCCCGGTGCGGATTTCTTCTTCACCGGGAAGGGAAAGAAAAGAAGCGGCCCGCCGCCCGGAAGGGATCATGGCGGCAAGGGCCTGGCCTTTGCCGCAGAGGTAGTACGCCGCCATCCATTCCGCGAGGGCCATATCCTCTTCATCAAAAACCTTCTCGGCGTCCACAACCCGGCGTATGGCTTTGACCGCCCCTTCGTCTATGCCGGGGGGCGGCTTTTCCCGTGTTCCGGTTATATAGCCCAGCGCCTCCCTGTTTCCGAAGGGAACCATGGCCCTTTTTCCCGCCTCCGCCCGGACGGCGGCCGTTTTTCCGGCCGCTCCGGGTTTTTCAACATCACGGTAGGTAAAACTCTGGTTTCCCGGAATGTCAAAGACAAGATCGAAGTAGGGCATCACATTCCTTTTGCGATTGTTTCCGCGTAGGCGCCGTCCAGTTCACAGAGTTTTTCGCGGAGAAGCCTCATATCGTCCCAAGCCGGTTTCTTGAGGTTATCATTTCGCAGAAGGGCGCTGGGATGATAGGTGGCAAGCATGGGAACGCCCCCTATATCGTGGAAACGGCCCCGGAGGCTGCCTATGGTTTCGCTTGCCGCGTTGCCCAGGAGCCGGTTTGCCGCGACTTTACCGACACAGAGGATGATACGGGGGGCGAGCAGGGCAAGCTGGCGCGTCAGGAAAGATCCGCAGGCCGACATTTCGGCGGGCAGGGGATCGCGGTTTCCCGGAGGACGGCACTTTACCACGTTGGCGATAAAACAATTTTTATTCCGGTAAAGCCCCAGCCGTCCCTTTGAATCCAGCATGCGGTCCAGAAGCTGTCCCGCGCGCCCCACAAACGGCCTTCCGGTAGTATCCTCGTCAAAACCGGGCCCTTCTCCTATGACCAGTACCAGCGGACGGGGAACCCCCTCGCCGGGTACCGCGTTGGTACGGGTTGCGGAAAGCCCGCAGGCGGCGCAGGAGCGGACATCCGCCGCGATCCGCTCAAGAGAATCAAGCTCTGTAAGGCCCCCCGGGGCCTCTCCGGCGGGTTCTTCCTCCCGGAAGACCGTTAGATAACCGCCGCTTACGGACGCGGCGGCGCGATCGAGAAAACGCCCCAGGCTGTTTTTTTGTTCGGATGTCATGCGTTAATTCAACCGGAAGAAAGCCGTCAGTTCAAGGGGAAAAAACCAAAAAGGGAGAACCGTGCCCGGACAGTAAACGCCCGGACACGGCTCTGTTCCCCGGCCCTTCGCCTGACGGCATCCCCTTCCGCAATTCCGCCCCGGCAATCCCCTCAAGGGTACATCGCGCCCGCCCTCCGGCGGGAATCAGAGGCTGTTCCAAAACCCGGCCGGTTTTGACAGCCCCGGTAAACCAATTATTACGAAGCTCCTCCCAGTTTTTGAATTTCACTGACAAACTCATTAAGATTTTCGAAATGCCGGTATACGGAGGCAAAACGTATGTACGCAACCTTGTCCAGCGCGCCGATTTTTTCCAGAACCAGATCCCCTATGGCCGACGTCGCAAGTTCGTGGTTCACCTTTCCCATAATGGCGGCCTGATCTTCCACCTCGTTGATGAGGCTTTCTATGCTCATCTGGGAAACGGGCCTTTTTTCCATGGCCCGCTGTACCCCCCGCTCTATCTTGTTCCGGTCAAAGGGCTCCCTGCGGCCGTCCCGTTTTATCACCATGAACTGCTTGTCTTCGATGCGTTCATAGCTTGTAAAACGGTAGCCGCAGCCGTTACACTCCCGGCGGCGGCGTATGGCGTCCCCGTTGGCCAGTGTCCGGGATTCAATCACTTTGTCGTCAAAATTACCGCAATGGGGGCATCTCACCGCCGCTCCTACCCCGCCGCTTGGGCGGATACTTTTATAACTCCCAATATATGGGGCCTCATACATGGGGCTTGTCTATAACTATATCACACTATATCTTGGGCCGCAAGGCGGCCGAATGCGAAACTTCGTTTCGCATTCGGCTGGGGAGTTTTGCGGCGGTTATGCGTTGTTTAAGGGCGGCGCGCGGGTTTTTTGCCGCAAAACTCCGGGCGAGCGGAGGCGGCAAAATCTGATTCAGGGCTTCCCCTTGTCTCCCTGCCGTGATATGCTTCTGGTTCTATGAAGATAGGGATAGACACCTTCGCCTGTGACGGAGGGAGATCGGGAGTCGGTGTGTATTTGAACCACTTCCTGAAACGTATACCCCCTTCAGGCGCTTTTTTCGAGCTTTTCGGATGGGAATATGACCGTTTTACCTACAGCGAGGTCGCGCCGAATCTCGAATTTATTTCCCGGTGCCGTATATCCGGAAAAACCGCCAATTCCCTCTGGCATCTTTACCGGTACGACCGCTTTGCCAAACACCGCGCCTATGACGCCTGTTTCTTTCCGGCGGCCCACCGGCAGCCCCCCTACAAGTCCTCCTGTCCCGCCGTCGGCGTCGTTCACGACATGGCCGCCTATTGGGGGTCGCCCCGGACCAGGGAGCACCTGGGGGCGGTGCTCCGCATGCTGCTGCCCAATTCCCTCCGCCGCATCGACCGTGTTATCGCGGTCAGTGAATGGGTCAAGGGGGAGCTTATGGAAAGGGCCAGGGTAAAGGAATCCAGAATCGAAGTGATTCCCAACGGGATAGATCACGAAGCCTTTTATCCCCGGCCGCGGAATGAGGAAAGCGTCGTCCTTATTCAGCCGTTCAGTTTCAGGCAGCCTTACATGCTCTGCGTGTCCCGCATCGATCATCCCGTAAAGAACCACGTCAGGCTGATAAAGGCGTTCAGTATTTTCAAGGAAAGGACGAAGTTCCCTCACCGGCTGGTAATAGCCGGCGCCGACAGCAACCGGGCCGGAAGGGTAAAGAAGGCGGCCGCCGCCTCGCCGCACCGGAACGACATTTTCTTTACCGGCCACTTTCCCCTGAAGAACCTTCCGGAACTTTATTCGGGCGCCGACATCGTGGTCATTCCTTCCATGTACGAAGGCTTCGGCATGGGGGCCCTTGAAGCCATGGCCTCAGGCGTCCCTGTCGCCTGCGCCAGGGCGGCGTCCCTGCCCGAAACCGCCGAGCACGCCGCCCTTTATTTCGATCCCCTGGATTGCGAAGACATGGCGGACCGCATGGTCACCCTTACCACCAACCGCGGCATATACCGCGAATGCCGGGAGGCGGGCCTGGAACGGGTCCGGTCTTTCTCCTGGGACCGCTGCGCCGAACGGACCCTGGCCGTTATTCAGGAAACCACGGGAAAGTAGACGAGCCGGTAAAGACACACGCGGCGGGCAAAAAATCAGCCGATTTTGTATCCCAGTTTATAGGAAATTTGCCGGGTGATTCCGACGATATCACCGGCTATAAGGGACTGCGTTTCGGATGTGATGCGGCTCAGGAGTTTTGACACGCTGATGGCCGCCAAAGGATGCCCCTGATGGTTAAAAATCGGGGCGGCGACACAGCGCAGGCCCGGCTGTATTTCTTCATCGTCCACCGCGTACCCGCATGTGTGAATAGTCTCCAGTTCCTTCTCCAGATTTTCGCGGGTTGTTATGGTTTTCGCGGTATATTTTTGCATGACTACCTTTTTATAAAACAGTTCCCTTTCTTCCTGTGAAAGATTGGCAAGAATCGCCTTGCCTACCCCCGTACAGTACATGGGCGCCCGGCGGCCAAGCTGGGAATACTGCACCACGACATCAGGTGAATCTACCTTGTCTATGTATACTACTTCAAAATCATAAAAAGCCGCCACGTGAACCGTGCAGGAATACTTTTCGGACAGTTCCTGGCAATACGGCTTTGCCTCGGTTCGTACATCCATGCGCCGCTGAACGAGGGAACCCATCTCAAAAAGTTTAATTCCCAAACGGTAGCGTTTGGTTTCCCGGTTCTGCTCTATATACCCTCTTTTCTGCAGGGTACTCATCAGACCGAAAACAGTGCTTTTGTTAAGTCCCATTCTAAACGCAATATCGGTAATGCCAAATTCGACAGTCTGGGAACTTCCCAGAATGGACAGAATCTCCAGCGAGCGATCAACCGATTGAATTACAATGCCGTCCGTTGCCCACTCCTTACTTTTTTGACAAAAGAAACTGTCCCCGAACCGATAGGGTTTTGGAACAAACCTGAGACAGTATAGAACAGCCGTTTCCGCTTGTCAAACAGGTTTTTTTACCGCGGCGCTTCCTGATTTTCCGCCCCGCTGTTTCCATATCCCCTTGCCGAATAAAATCCCGAAGACTTCGTCGGCGTTTTCAACGAAATCGGCGGAAAGGGCTTCCCGGATATCCCTGTCCAGTTCTTCCCACTCGCTGCGGTTGTCCGCGGGAAGAAGAACCTTCTCCATGCCGTTCCGTATCGCGGCAAGGAGCTTTTCCTTGAGGCCGCCGACAGGCAGTACGCGGCCTGTGAGGGTGAGTTCCCCGGTCATGGCTATACCGGGCCGGGGCGGGACGCGGCAGAGGGCCGAAAGAAGGGAGGCGGCCAGGGTGATTCCCGCCGAAGGCCCGTCCTTGGGTATGGCCCCTTCGGGAACGTGAACGTGGAAGTCGGCTTTTCCCGGGTCCCTGACGGCGAAGTTGTACCGGTTCCGCCCGCTCCGTAAATACGAAAGGGCGATGCGGGCGCTTTCTTTCATTACGTCCCCAAGGTTTCCTGTGATGATAAAATCGCCGTTTCCCTCAAAATGTATCGTTTCCACGGGAAGAACGGTGCCCCCGGTTTCTGTCCACGCGAGGCCGTACGTGACCCCGGTACGGGCCTCCCTGAACACCACGTCGTCTTTGTATTTGCGCCTTCCCAGGAGTTTTTCAAGATCGTCCGTACGCACCGTTTTTCTGAACGAGGAAACGGGCTTGTCCCTGCCGTAGTTTTTTTTCACCGCCGCGCGGGCTATGCGCCTTGCGCAGCGGGCTATTTCCCGTTCCAGCCCCCGCACCCCCGATTCCATGGTCCAGTGCCGTATGATTTCACGTATCGTTTCATCCGTGAACAGCACTTTCGCGTCCTTAAGGCCGTTTTCCTTAAGTTCCTTGGGAACAAGGAACTGCCTTGCGATGGCGAGTTTTTCGTTTTCGCCGTAGCCGGGTATTTCGATGATCTCCATCCTGTCAAGAAGCGGGTAGGGAATGGAGTGCAGGGAATTGGCCGTGGTAATAAAAAGGACCTTGGAAAGATCGTAGGGTACTTCAAGATAATGATCGGTGAAGGAGGAATTCTGCTCGGGGTCAAGAACCTCAAGAAGGGCCGACGCGGGATCTCCCCGGAAGTCACTTGAAAGTTTGTCTATTTCATCCAGAAGAAACACCGGATTCATCGTCCCCGCCTTCTGCATGGACTGGATGATCTTGCCAGGAAGGGACCCGACATAGGTTTTCCGGTGCCCCCGTATTTCCGCCTCGTCCCTGACCCCGCCAAGGGATATACGCACGAAGCGGCGCCTTAACGCCCTGGCCACGGATCTGCCAAGGCTGGTTTTTCCCGTGCCGGGCGGGCCCGTAAAACAGAGGATAGGCCCCTTGATACCCGTTTTTTCAAGAGCCTCTTCCCGGACGGCCGTTCCGGAAGCTTCCGGCGGCGCGCCTGGAGGCGGCCCGGACGGAGAAGTGAGCTGCCGCACGGCGATAAATTCAAGAATGCGATCCTTGGCTTTCCGCATGCCGAAGTGGTCCTCGTCAAGAATGCGTTCGGCCTCCGCGAGATCGGCGGCGCCCGCGCCTGAGTCCGCCGAATATTCGCTCCAGGGGAGATCGGCTATCCATTCAAGATACCCCCTGAGGACGCCGGCCTCGGGGGAAAAGGGGGGAAGTTTCCTGATGCGGCCTATTTCCTTCCGCGCCTTGTCGAGCACTTCCGCTCCCGGGTTTTTATGCGTTATGGCACTTTCAATTTCCGCGAATTCGTCCCCGGCGGTCTCGTTTCCCAGTTCCTTGTTTATTTCCTTGATCTGCTCGTGGAGTATGTATTCACGATGGCTTTTTTCCATGCGGCTCTTGACTTTGCCGGAAATGCTTTTCTGTATGCCGAAGATCTCGTTTTCCGTTTCCAGCGTTTCAATAACCGCCTCAAGCCGTTCCCGCGTACCGGCGATACCCAAAAGCGCCAGCTTTTTTTCGGGTTTTACGGCGATGGCGTTAGAGACAATATTGGCGAGCCGTTCGGGGCTGTCGCTCTTTTCCGCCGCGGTGATGGTTTCCGTGCCTATCTTTTTTGAATATTCGGCGTAGCGGACAAACGAATTCCGCAGCACGCCCATCAGGGCCGCCGTCTCCGTCTCCGGAGGGCCGGAAGAGCCCGTTATCTTTACCGGCTCCACCCGGACGCTTGAAAAGCCGTCCTCCTGAGTAACGGAAACCGCTCTGCCCCGGTATTCGCCCTGGAGGACGACGCGGAAGGTATTGTCGGGGAGCCTCAGGTACTGAACGATACGCGCCACGACGCCGGTAAGCCGCGCCGGGTTTTCCCGGTTTTCCGTTTCCTCCGTGTCCTTCTTTTCGCCGGGAACGCACGCCGCGAAGAGCCTTAACTCGTGTCTCAGCGCGCCTTCAACCGCGGCAATGCCCGGCTGCATGGTGACAAAGAGGGGAATGACCGTGTTGGGAAAAAGAACCAATTCCCGCAGGGGAAGAAAGGGAAATTCCCCCTCGCCGTCTGATTTTGAAAAAATTTTTTTTATTCCCGTCCGCTTCCCGGCGCCGGGAAATTTCATGCGCTTTTCTGAATGGACTGAATAAGAGGCGGTTCGGACTTTTCCACCGTCTCCTGGGTTATGATTACCTGCTTGCTTCCCTCGATAGAAGGAATTTCAAACATGATGTCGGTCATGAGTTTTTCGACAATGGCCCGCAGCCCCCGCGCGCCGGTTTTCTGCTTGATGGCCGTGTCGGCGATGGCGTTAATGGCCCCTTCGGTGAATTCAAGTTTCACATCGTCTATGGCAAGGGAGGCCTGGTACTGCTTGACGATGGCGTTGCGGGGCTCGGTGATGATGCGTTTAAGATCCTCCCGCTTCAATTCGTCAAGGCTTACCGTGATGGGAAGCCGTCCTATAAATTCGGGAATCATGCCGAAATGTATAAGATCATCGGGGTGAAGCTTGTCGAAAAGTTCCCGCAGGTTTTTTTCGCTCCGCGCCGAAACGTCGGCGCCGAATCCCATGGGATGCTGCACCACCCGCTGCTCTATGAATTTATCAAGCCCGACAAAAGCGCCGCCGCAGATAAAGAGGATGTCGTTGGTGTTGATCCGTATCATCTCCTGATTGGGATGCTTCCTCCCGCCCTGCGGGGGCACCGACGCGACGGTTCCTTCTATTATTTTAAGGAGAGCCTGCTGAACGCCTTCGCCCGATACATCGCGGGTAATCGAGACGTTTTCCCCCTTTCTGGCTATCTTGTCGATCTCGTCTATGTACACGATCCCCCGTTCGGCCGCGGCTATGTTGCTCCCGGCGTTCTGTATCAGTTTAAGGAGTATGTTTTCGACGTCTTCCCCCACGTAGCCCGCCTCGGTAAGGGTGGTGGCGTCCACTATGGCAAAGGGAACCTTGAGCTTGCGGGCCAGGGTCTTGGCGAGGAGGGTCTTTCCCGTTCCCGTAGGCCCTATGAGGAGCACGTTGGATTTTTCGATTTCAACGTCCTCGGGATCTTTGGCGGGATTCGCGATGCGTTTGTAATGGTTGTAGACCGCCACCGAAAGCGCCTTTTTGGCGGGGTCCTGCCCTATAATAAAAAGATCCAGATAGGATTTTATTTCTTTTGGAGTAGGGATGTCGCCTGTAAACTGGTTTGAAAGTTCGTGATCCTCATCGGAAAGTATCTTCCGGCATACTTCGACGCATTCGTCGCAGATGAAAACATCGTTGGGCCCCGCGATAAGCCGCCTTGCCATGTCGGCGCTTTTGCCGCAGAAGGAACAGGATCGCTCAAAACCGTTTGAACTGTTACGTAAACGTGCCATGTTTCTCCCTCGTTAAAACCGAATCCACAACGCCGTACTCAACCGCGTCGGAAGCGGACATGTAAAAATCCCGTTCCATGTCCCTGGCTACCCTGTCCGCGTCCCTGCCGGTATGCTTCGCGAAATATTCAATGGTGAGTTTTTTCAGCCTGATTATTTCCCTTGACTGTATGCCGATGTCCCTGGCCTGTCCCTGGACGCCGCCCCAGGGCTGATGAATCAGGACCCGTGACGAGGGAAGCGCCATGCGTTTTCCCGCCGCCCCCGCGGTAAGGATAAGGGCCGCCATGCTGGCCGCCTGTCCCAGGCAGATAGTCTGCACGTCGGATTTTACATGCTGCATGGTATCGTATATGGCAAGACCGGCGGTGACGCTGCCGCCGGGGGAATTGATGTAGAGGTTGATGTCTTTTTCGGTATCCTGCCCGTCAAGGAAAAGCAGCTGGGCCACAACAAGATCCGCGCCAATATCGTTTATTTCTCCGTCTATAAAAACAATACGATCCTTCAAAAGACGCGAGAATATGTCGTAGGATCGTTCGCCTGTTCCGCTTTGTTCAATGACATAGGGAACCAGATTGTTCATTTTTTCATTCATACATTAAAATCTAACCATTTATCTTCATGAGGTCCAGATAATTTTCGGTTTTGCCTGTTTTTACGGTGTTTTCCGCCAGTAAAATATCAAAAAGTTTTCTTTCCTTGATTTCCTCTTTAAGAAATTCCGTTGAGGAATTTTCTTCACAATATTTTTTCACTTCTTCGATTGTGGTTTCCTCCCTTTCCGCCATGTCTTTGAATTCTTTTTCAAGTTCCTCATCGGAAACGGTGAGGGCCAGATCTTCCATCAGCGTTTCCACAATAAGCCGGGAGTGGAGGGCCTTTACCGCGTCGGGCCGCCATTCGTTTTGTATCTCCTCCCTGTTCCGGCCGTCCCGTTCCATTATCTTGACGATATTCTCAATGGAAACATTGAGACGGCGGGCCAGGTTCCGCCACCGGGAATCAATCTCTATGCGTATCATGGACTCAGGCACGTCAACGGGCGTATTTTCGGTTATTTTTTCAAGAAGGCGGGAAATCTTGAGATCCCGCAGCCGTTTTTCAAGATTTTTTTGCATGCGTTCCCGTATGCTGTTTACAAGATCGTCCAGTGTCTTGTATTTCTCGTCGGTATCCTGGGCAAGATCATCGTCAAGTTCGGGAAGCTTTTTTTCCTTGAGGGCGGTAAGGGTTACCCGGATCTTTTTTGTTTTTCCCGCGAGATCCGGATCGGAAAAATCGCCGGGAAAGGTTTTTTCAAAATCCTTCGTTTCGCCTTTTTTCATTCCGGTAATTTCGTCATCGAACTGGTAGATGTTGTAACCGGAACCAAGGGTGAACACAAAATCTTCCCGTTCGGAACCGGGAATGATCCCGCCCTCTTCGTTTATTTCGCCGTAATTAACGGTAACGACATTATCCCTTTCGGCCGCCGCCCCGTCGTCCCGGTCAAGCACAATGGCGTTCCGCTCACGTACCGCTTCAAGCTCCCTGTCTATGTCTTCTTTGGCAACTTCCGCGCCGGGAACTTCGATTTCAAGCCCCTTGTACTGCCCTACGGTTACTTTTGGCAGCACGTCGTACACCACCGAAAAGGCAAGATCCGCCCCGGTATCGAATTTCGGCTCTTCCTCTACCTTCGGGGTGGAATAGGGGAGGGGTTTATCCTCCCGCGCAAAACTTTCATCATCAAAAACCTGGGTCAGCGCCCCTTCGATGGTCCGCTCCAGGGCTTCTCCCTTGAGGGCGTCGCCAAATTTGCGGACAAGCACTTCGCGGGGAACTTTTCCCCTGCGGAAACCCGGCATCTGTATGTTTTTGGCGTACTCTTTGACGAGATCGTCATAATGGGAACCAACGTCGTCTTTTCCAACCGTCAGGGTCAGCTTGACACTGGAGTGTTCAAGGCGGGTAATTTCTTTGGATACGGTCACACAATGCCTCTTTCGTTATTTTGCGGGAAGGACCCGCCCAAAGATTCGGGCTTTTTGTCCCGGCCGTAGTTCAGCCCCGGCGAAACCGTTCACCTCTCCCCCAGGCTGAACTATTCAGGCTCCTTCACTCGTATGCCGTGCGAGAGAAGGGACTTGAACCCTTATGCCTGGGGCACCAGATCCTAAGTCTGGCGTGTCTGCCAATTTCACCACTCTCGCATGTTTACACCGGACGCCGCACGCCCGGAAATACGCCTTGCCAGGGAAGCGGAGCGTCAAATCTTTGGGAAGGGCTGTCCCGCTTTCATGACGATTTTAGCCTGTCGCGCGGCTTTTCGTCAAGACAAGATCGGAGCCGGATATGTAACGGTAATCAGAACCTCAGACCGGCTCCGGCGAAAGGGAGAAGAAAACCCGGATTGGTTTCGTCCGCGGAAAAGAGGTACAGGTATTCAATGCCCAGTACGGCGGACCAGGTTTGTGAAAAATGCCAGGCCGCCCTGAATCCGGCGCTTCCCGCGGGAAAGAGGGCATTCACCGCCGGGGCGCCGGCTTGGGGGTTCCGTTTTGTAAAGTTAAGCGCGGCGGCAAACCCGCCGCCTGAGTACAGGGCAAGAACCGCGCGTTTTTCGGCAAGGGACATACGGGCTGCGGCGTGAATTTTGAGGCTTGCGAAATGGCCGGTTACCCGGTAATCCCTTACGCCGGAAGAATAATCCGAAGAAAGATAATTCCAGCCCGCCGCGCTTTCAAGGCCAAAGGAAAAATTGTTTATTTCAAGGGGCGTAAAACCAAGGCGGACGGAAAAACCGAGGGGGTAGAGCCTCTTTGAGAGCATTGTGTTCAGCTGGCCGTGAAGGGGAACCATTGGCCCGTATTCCGCCGAAAAATAGCCGGAACGGGAACGCCTCGGGCGAAGCAGCGTCACCGGGCCCAGGGAAACGGACAGCCCCCCCGGATTTTCGACCCGTATGTCATAGGTTCCCTCTCCGGGCCAAAGGGGAAAAAACGCCTCCCCGGCGTCCCCTCCCGGCAGGGGGAACAAAAGGCCGGCCGTTTCCCTGCCGTTTGCCCGGTTTCTAAGGACGACGCGGGCGCCGTTTTCCAGATTGCGGCCGCGCAGGGTCAGGGATTGGGGAAAGGCCGAGTCTTTTCCCGATTCAGGCCGGATGACGGAGGGATCGAAAGAAAAGAGTCCGGGTTCAAGCGCGGGAAGCACCTCAAGGGGCATCCAGGGGGGATCTTCCGAAGGTTTTCCAAGAAGATCGTAGGATCGGACGCGGTAACGGTAGCTGCCGGGCGGAAGGGATACGTCAAGATGATCTTCCCCGGTATATTCCCGCAGAATTTCCCGCCGGAAAGCGGAATCTTCCACGCATACTTCATAGCAGAGTGTGTATTCTTCGGAGTACCAGGAGAGGCGCTGCACAAAGCGCGGGATTCCGGAACTGTTGTCGATAAAATAGAATTTTTCCGCGTTCTCCTGGGCGGCAAGGGCGGCGGACAGAAGAAAAAGAACGGGAAGGAAAGATCTACCGGCCATACAGCACTCCCGGATCCCTGACGCGGGGATTTTCCACTTCCGGAACATTCACGGTAAAGCGGTTTTCTTTTGGCCTTCCGCGCCGTTCAATGCCGCTTTCCGAACGGTACACCCCCTCGACGCGCCAGATAAAAGAGCCGCGTTCAAGAAAGGCAATGTCCTCGACGGTATAGGCGGCGTATGCGGTTTCGGTATCGATTTCAGCCGCTCCGCCTGAAAACGGATCGTTTTCTTTTAAAAGGGTGAAGATGTAAGCGTTGGCCCCGGGAACCGCCTCCCAGCTGAATTCCAGACGGCGGCTCCTTCTTATTTCGCCGGGGCCCATCACGAAACGATCCACGGGATTCATGCCGGCGGGGGCGGGAAGCAGGGGAAGGGCCCGTTCAGGAAGCGCTTCCGGCGCCGGGGGCGGCCTGTCCGGCGCTTGTCCGGCGGCCGGGACCGGCGTTTCAATTGGGACGCCCTCCTCTTTGGCGGGCGCGGCGTTCCTGCTGCCGTCCGCGGCGGTTTCCTCTTCAGTTCTGCCTGAAACGGTGAAGAAACGCGGCGAAGAGAAGGGGAGTTCGACATCCGGAAAAACCTGCCTGACCCGCCAGTACCAGCCCCCTTCGCCGGGATTGTACACCAGGGAAGCGTTTTCCTCTCCTTCCACATACGCCGATAAACGCGGTTCTTCGAAACGGGGATTATCCGCCAGTTCCAGAAAGTATTCACCGCTGTCCGGAATGCCCGGAGGCGTCTGTCCCTTCTTCCAGAAGAAACGGGGTTCCGCCCCGCCCCGGTAAAAGACATGATCTTCGGCGGGACTTATGAGGCTGGGTTGTACCGGAGGAAGGACAACGATTTTTCCGGCGGGCGTGCGGGGAGGCTCGCCGCCGCCGGGGTATACCCGCCACCAGTAGACTCCAGGATCAAGGGATACGGAAAGGGATTCTTCGGGAACCAAAAAGCTCTTTTCCTCCCTGTTATGACGAAAACGGCGGTTCGCGGCAATTTCCAGCCTTGAAAGATTCGAATAATTGACGCGGGACCAGGTAAAACGTACACCGGCCTTTCCGTCCTGCGCGAGAAAATACGTATCCTCCCGGGGGGAAAGGGGAACCGCCCTGACTTCCTCCCCGGAGGCGGGAAAACTTTCGCCTGAGCTCAGCGTCTCTCCGTTGGCCGTGACCTTTCCTTCCAATACCTGCATGGTAAAGGCGCCGGTATCGTCCACGGAGGCGCTCACAACGGCGCCGGCGTCCAGTTCCACGCGGTTTTCCCCGGATACAAGTATGCGTATGGCAAGCGGACCCGCGCCGGCGTCAAGGGCGACGAAAAGATCCCCCTCCGAAAGGTTTACGACGTTTTCGCCGTTTTCACTCTGTATTTGTATCAGCGTGTTTTCCGCGAGTTTAATGTCGGGCCCTTCCTTGAAATGAATGGAGGCTTCGGAAAATTCAGCGGTATGTATATAATCCCCGTAGTACACCGGGGCGCCCCTGGAAAGCCTGATCCACAGAACCCGGTCGGTAAAGCGCCGCTGGGCCGCCTGCCGTTTGTAGGTGATGGTTCCCGCCGGTTCGGCAAAACGGTCCATGCCGCGGTACAGATCTCTCCAGAACATGCCGAAAGAGAAGACGGCGCCCGCCAGGCACAGAAGTACTACCAGCGCATCCCGCGCCGCCTGTCTCCGGCGGTCTCTCGCAGCGTCCGCCGGCCCGCCGTAAACGCTAGTCATGTATCTTGTACTTTTTTTCCACCACGTCAAGATCGGGCTTCCCGGACTCAGGCGGCGCGATGCCCAGCTGCCTGCGGACTTCTTCGAGGGTTACGGGGGAAGGCTGCGGCCCCTCCGTTACCCGCAGGTTTACCACCGCGAACATGCGTACCGGCTTCTCTTTCCCCTTTACGGAGATGCCGGGCATTTCTTCGGCAATGACGGATTCCTTTACCAGATTCCAGGTGTTTTCGGTGATGAGGATATCCGTTCCCAAAGGCTTGTTCAGGGGTTCGGTACGGGAGGCGAGGTTTACCGCGTCCCCTATAACCGTGTATTCCATCCGCTCATGGGAACCTATTTGACCGGCGACTACATCCCCGGTATTGATGCCGCAGCCTATACGCAGATAGGGCCTGTTTTCCGTTCCCCGGCTCTGGTTGTATTCCCGCAGGGCCTCGCGCATCATCAGCGCCGAACGGACGCAGGAAAGAGCGTCGCTGTCCGGATTTCCCGAGGATACCGGAGCGCCCCAGATGGCCATAATGGCGTCCCCTATAAATTTGTCCACCACGCCGCCGGTTTTGGTAACGCAGTTAACCATACGGACAAGATAGGAATTGAGAAAACCGACAACATCCTGCGGGGGCATCTTTTCGGATATGGCGGTAAAATCCCGTATGTCGGAAAAAAATACCGTCGCGAGCTTGGTTTCCCCGCCCAGTTCCAGTTCCCCCTTCATGGCGCGTTCCGCGACTTCCCTGTTTATGAAACGGCCGAAGGTATCCTTGAGCCGTTCCCGTTCGGCAAGCCCCTTTCCCATTTCCACAAAACTTGCCGTAAGGAGGCCTATCTCATCCCTGTTTTTGGCATGCATCTCAATGTTGAATTCCCCTCCCTTGATCCGCCCCGCGGCGATGGAAAGGTTTTTAAGGGGGCCGCTTATTGATTTGGAAAAGAACCAGACGCACATTACGGAGATCCACAGCACCCCGGCGCCGAGCCAGATGGTGCGCCTTGTGGTAGCGGCGATTCCCTCAAAGACCGTGCTGTACTCCACGACGGTGATCACCGCCAGGTCCGCCAGAGACAGTTTCGCGAAGGCGCCAAAGTAGCGCGTCCCGGCGTCGGTGTAGAGGATCTGGCGTTTCTGTATGCCCTGCTCGCGCATGGATTTGACAAGGGGGTTGTCCCTGTAATTGGCCTTTTCCTTTATGAGGCGTTGATCCGGATGCACAAGGAGATCGCCTTCGCTGTTGATAAGAAAGGAAATATTGACATTTTCGCCGAAATTTTGAGCCAGGGATTCCGGGGAAAAGAACACTGCCGCGGGCGTTCCGTCTTCGGCGGAAAGCAGCATCGCCAGCATGGGGATTTCAAAGTCGGGCGTCGCGTTAAGAACGGAGAGATCTCCCGCCCCGGCCCTGTCCAGGTAGTCCCGGCGGGAATCGAGAAAGGGGACGGCGGGCGAGGGATCCGCCTCATTGGCAAGAAAAAAATTGTCGTTTACAAGTATCCTTCCGCCTGAAACCAGAACGGCGGCGGCGCTGTTTTCTGAAAAAAAGTATTCAACGACGCGCCTGCTTTCTTCGCCTTCCGGAACGGATGTAAGGGTGTGCAGCAGTACGAGCGCCGCGGATCTGTTTAACGAAAGAAAATTTTCCGCCGCCTCGGCCGCCTGGGTATTGGCCGAAAAATTGGTGTTCTCCGCCGTAACCCGTACATCCATGGAAACAAGGCTTGAGACAAGAAAGGTAATGGTTCCAAGGGAAAGGGCCAGAAGTCCCGTGATAATGAACATGAGCTTAAACCCTATAGGGTAGCGGACCCGGACGGCGGCTTTATTCACGGTTTATTCCCATTGTTCATATGGTCCTAATAGATATACGGGATAATGCGGTATTTAACCTTTTTTGTATACGCGTCCCACAGTTCGCCGTATTTGGTTTTGCACAGTTTCGCGTCGTCCGCCTGGCGGGTAAACAGCAGCCCGGCATAATAAAGCGGATACAGCCATACCTGCCACACGGCGGGATACCCGGCGCTGAGGGCAATGCCGCATCCCATGAGTATTTCTCCCAGATAGTTGATGTGGAGGCTTAAGCCCCAAAAACCGTTTACCAGCAAGGTTTTTTTGCCGTCTGTAATGGTTTCCGGTTTTATGCCAAGAAAACTTTTTTGGCCGCGGGTCTTAAAGTAATATTTTTGCATGTTCGCGCCCCGCGCCAGACACCATCCCGCCAGGAATATCACGGCGAAACAAAGGGTGAGCCAAAAGGGCCGGCGGGGATTTGGCAGATCAGCCGTTGCCCAAAGGGCAATAGCATAAAAGTAGGGATAAAACGCAAGACAGCCGAAACCTAATTTTACACCCACCCGTTCGGCAATAAAATCGTAGGTGTAAAGGTGTACCCGCTCAAACATAAGGTAATCCCAGACAAACCAGGTCAGCATGGCGGCGCACAAAAAAACGCCGGGATTAAAATCTTCATGGGTCCTGTAGTGGTGCACCGCGAAAGAAAGCACGTGTAACTGGAGCATAACCGCGCCAATCAAATAGAGCCACATTTTGGCGTCAACGCGCCCGTTTTGAAACTGCGGATTCTCAAGCCGCCCAAACCAGAGATCCGCAAACAACGGTTTTCCCGTAGAAGGATAGGGCACTACAATACCCAGGGAAAACAGCAGGCCCAAAACAACGGCGCCCGCCAGACTGGGCCAGCGAACCTGGTACAGCCAGTCCAGGGGAACCGCGTTCAGCTTTCCCAATATCAGCCACAGCCCAATACTTGCCGCAAGGATAACAATGCCGTTTAACCGGTAGTTCAACGGCTCGCCGGTTTGTTTGTTTTTTACATACCCCCGTATCCATTTGCCGGGCAGGATATAATGCAAAAGAGTGATAATCCCGCAGGCGATCCAGGGGGTGAAAAACCCAATGATTTGTGTCTTTATGATAAAGCTCCTGTGTTGTTTGACATAATCGCGATTGCCGATTTACGCGGTACTATTCTTGACATGAGGAAACGCGCAGCCTTGTTTACTCCTCCCGGAACGGCTATGGGGCCTTTTCCCAGCATATGCAGGGTCTTCTCCGCCACCTCCGCGGCCTGCAAGGTTCCGGGGGCCCGTGCGTGCTGCGCCTGTTTATATCCGGGCGTGAGAATGGCTCCCGCGCAGGATGCAATAACATCAATGCCGCGGGATTTCAGCTCTTTCCATAAACCTTCGGCCAGGATGGCGTTAAAGGCTTTGGAAGCCGCGTAAGACGCCAGCCGCGGACTTCCCTGGCCGCCGGCAAGGGACGACATCAATACAATACCGCCCCGGCGGTTTTGTATCATGGCTTCCGACACTAACCTGGTAAGCAAGAGGGGGCCGGTAATGTTGACGGCGACAAGCCTGGCCAGCTGCTGTTCGCTCGTTTCCTCAAATAAACCTATAGGGCAATAGGCGGCGTTATACACCAGTAAACCGATTGGAACTTCCAGGGCGCCGATGCGGCGTTTTGCCGTTTCGTAATCACCTAAATCCAGGGGAAGGCATATAACGTCTACCGGATATTTTTCTTTTAGCTCTTTGGCGCGGTTTTCCAGCAGATCTTTTCTTCTGGCCACCAGCACTAAATGCAAGCCCCTTTTAGCCAGCGCCTCGGCGTAGGCGGCCCCCAGCCCCTCGGAAGCTCCGCAAACCAAAGCGTAAGGGCCGTATTTTACATTGAATTTTTTTAAACTGCGGGAATTCATGCCGTCTGTACCTCAAACGGTATACTGCCATATTTTTTTGTTATTTTCTAGAGGGCTGCGTTCTGTGGGAATTTGTAACGAAACAGCGGGAAACGGGAGTTGGACCCGCGACATACGTCCCTGCGGGCCGTTTGTCGAGCGGAATGGATTAACGGTCCAACTCCCACATTGACCGTTTGTAACGAAACAGCGGGAAACGGGAGTTGGACCCGCGACATCCACCTTGGCAAGGTGGCGCTCTACCACTGAGCTATTCCCGCACAATGACACTTCAACGGAACACCGTCCGCCATACACCCACGCCCTTCGGGCTTGGACTTTGAGCCGCCCGAGGATCGAACTCAGGACCCGCAGATTAAGAGTCTGCTGCTCTACCAGCTGAGCTAGCGGCCCAAAAAATACACAGGGACTACCGGACCTGAATGTTTCAGACGCTTTTTGCCAGTGTACCGGAACAATCCGCCTTCGTCAAGCGGTTCTCCGCGTCCCGCGAATTTTCACCGCCCGTGGAAAACCTCCGGTTTTCCGCCCGGATAAAAAATCCTTTGGATTTTTTATCCTGCGTCCGGCAGGACTCGCCCTCCAGCCGGCAACATCCTGTTGCCTTCTTCCGGGCCGGGGTTTAGCCCTTTCGGCGCCATCCTGGCGCCTTTTCCTCCCCTTGGTCGGCGGGCTAAACCCTTCGAGTCCCGCGAATTTTCGCCGCCCGCGGAAAACCTCCGGTTTTCTGCCCGGATAAAAAATCCTTTGGATTTTTTATCTGCGTCCGGCAGGACTCGAACCTGCTGCCTGCGGATTCGAAGTCCGCCGCTCTATCCACGTGAGCTACGGACGCTCTTTCGGAGCCGCTGCCGCCGGGTGGATGACGGGGCTCGAACCCGCAACATCCAGATCCACAATCTGGGGCTCCACCATTGAGCTACACCCACCATTACGAACGGCATAACTATGGTCTGCTTTGTCTTTTTTGTCAAGATGCGGCGGGAGATACCGATATATGAAGAGAGGTAATGGTATGCAGACGGAAGACATGAAGGATCTGTATGATAAATGTTTCCGCGTTCTTTCCAGGGAAACGGAACTTGCCGGGAAGATAGCGGCCCTGCAGGAAGACGTGTGGAAAGGCGTAATGGAACGGGACTGGGAGAACATCGAAACGCGTCTTAAGGCTGTCGACGCTCTGGGCGCCGAGTTCAGGGAGGCGGAAGCCGAACGGGAGGCGCTTCTTGCCGAATTTCCCGGTTCAGGCGACGAGAAAAGCCGTTTTTACGCCCTTGTTTCCCGCCTTTCCCCCGAATCCAGAAACAAACTTACCGGAATGTACCGCGGCCTCAAATTTGAATGTCTTCGAATCAGGGCGTCAGGCAGCGCCCTGGCCGGTTTTCTTGGCGAGGCGCGGACCCTGGCGGAGGGGTATCTTGAGGCGGCTTTCCCGGAACGGCGCGGACGGCTCTATTCAAATCTGGGAACGCAGCTGCCCCCGCAGCCCCGCAGTCTCGTACTGAATCACCGTTTTTAGGAGGCTCGGGCATGACTTCAACCTTTCAGGGCATAGAAATAGGAAAACGCGGGGTCCACGTTCATCAGCAGGGGCTCAATACCACGGGCCATAACCTGACCAACACGAATACGGAAGGGTATTCCCGCCAGCGGGTGGAGATAGTTCCCTTTGAACCCATCTATCTTCCCGGCCTTAACCGCGAGGAAACGCCGGGCCAGATAGGGCAGGGGACCGTGGTGGAACGCATAGAGCGGCTCCGGGATCAGCTTTTGGACAAACGCATTATTTCACAGGCTTCGTCCGAAGGCTACTGGACGGCGCGCGATCCCTATCTGCGCGCGATGGATCACATATACCTTGAACCCGGGGACAATTCCGTAAGAAGTAAAATGGACGAATTCTGGGACGCCTGGCAGGAGCTTTCACTGCATCCGGCCGACGGCGCGCCCAGGACGGCGGTGCTGGAACGGGGCAGGACGCTGATCGACGGAATACACGAACGGTACAACATGCTTAAAGATCTGCAGATCATGGCCGACGAGGATATCGCCCTTACCGTCGCGAAAGTCAACGACTATTCACGCCAGATTGCCGAACTTGACAACGTCATACAGAAGGTCAGGGCCCAGGGCGACAACCCCAACGATCTCCTTGACAGGCGGGATCTGCTTGTCGACAAACTTTCGTCCATCATCGATATAACCATAGACACACGGGACCCCGACGAGTTCATGGTCCACACCGCGGGGCTTGTTCTTGTTCAGGGTTCCGTAGGCCGCACCTTTGATATGATCGGCGGCATAGAGTCAGGCGGTTTTAACGAGATCATCTGGGGCGAAACCCGCCAGGCCGTACATTTTAAAAACGGCAGCCTCAAGGCGCTCATCGATATCCGCGACAGGACCATACAGGACGAAATCAAGGTTCTCGATTCCATGACCATGAATTTTATCGACCTTGTCAACGAAATTCACCGGGAAGCGTACGGGGCCAACGGAGTAACGGGAAATAATTTCTTTTCGGAATATCCCTTTGTTACAAACGTGAACGGCAATTACGACAGGGACGGGGACGGCAATTACGACTCAAGTTATATCTACAGGATCAACGGCGTCAATACGCTCGAAGCCCAGGCCCAGACCGGCCTTGAGGGGGTAATCACCCTTTCGGCCGCCGGGGGAAACATGGACATCCCCTATTATTCGACGGACACGGTAACGGACATTATCACAAGGATAAACAACTCAGGCGCCGAAGTTGTGGCCCGCCTTAACCGCGACGGGCGGCTTTCCCTCAAGGCGACGCCGTCCGACAACTACCAGTCCGGCATTCCCGTAAACGTGTCCCCCGAGATTGCCGGGCGCAATCCCGATTTTGTGATCCGGCATATCGAAGATTCGGGCCATTTTCTTGAAGGGTACGCGGGAATCCTCCTTGCCTCGGGCCCCGAAGGCGCCTACGACTGGGAAGAAGCCGATGCGGCCGCCGTCCTCAGGGGCGGCGCCGAAGATTACGCCCTTGCCCCCTTTGCCCATCCTTCAGGATGGATAGATATTAACCCCGCGTTAATGCGCGATCCTTCTTCCGTCGCCGCCGGTTTCGGCTTTAACGGCAGGGCGGCGAATCCCGGAAACGGGGAAGCCGCTCTTGCCATAGCCGCTATACGCAACACGCAGGTAATGGTGGGAAGAATAGGCACCTTTGACGATTATTTTGCCGAAACGGCGGGACGTATAGGAGAGCTGGGCAGGGAAAGCGGGACGCAGCTTGAGACGGAAAACCAGATCATGAAAAACCTGCATGAAATGAGGCAGTCGGTTTCGGGCGTTAACATTGACGAGGAATTATCCAACCTGATCCGTTACCAGCAGGGCTACGCCGCATCCGCCCGGTTTATCACAACGGTCAACGCCATGCTCGATACCCTGATTAACAGGATGGGCGTGTAAACGCCGGGAGTAAACCATGAGAAGAATATCGACCGACATGCCGAACACCGACACGCAGTACTACCTGAGGCGGCAGGAAGAGCGTCTCAACAACGTTCAGACGCGGCTTTCCGGCAATACAAGAATTACCGAACTGCGCGACGATCCCATGTCGGCTTCCCACGCGGTGCGCTACGAGTCTTACCTTGCGCGGCTTAAGCGTTTTGAGAATAATGTGCTTTACGCGAAGGAACATTACCAGTTTACCCATGATTACATGAACGAAGCCGCCGATGTTCTTCAGCGCATGCGGGAACTCGCGGTAAACGGGGCAAACGGGGTTTACGCGGCGGAAGATCTTAAGATCATGGCGGTGGAGGTCAACGAGCTGCTCAAGGAACTGGTGGATATTTCCAACAAGACCGGGCCTGACGCCAAACAGCTTTTTTCGGGCGACAAGGTTTTTACCGAACCTTTCCGCGTCGTCGAGGGAACCGTGGAAGGGGGAGGGGAGCAGATGATCCTCCGCGTGGAATACCGGGGCTCGGGGGCTTCGCGTAAAACCGAAATAAGCGGCGGCGCCTATGCGGAACTTGACATGGGCGGCGGCGAGGTGTTCTGGGCGGAAAAGATGCAGATATTTTCCACCGTCGACGCCACCGGTTACCGGGTAAGCGAAAACGGTTCGTTCTTCATAGACGGCGTTGAAATCCCCGTTACTCCGGGCGATACCGTACAGTCCATCGTGGCGAAGATCAACGAATCGCCCGCGCCTGTCAAGGCCTACGTGGACATGGAAACACGCGGGCTTGCCCTTGAGGGAACCAGCGCCCATCTTATCCGCATGGAAGACAACACCTCAGGCGATCTCCGCGTGCTGCAGGATCTGGGAATCATCCGGGGCAACGCCGAAAACAACGCGCCCAACTGGAGCAACGCCGCGCGGGTGTACGGCGGTTCCGTATTCGACATGGCGATACGCCTGCGCGACGCGTTTCTGAGGGGGGATCAGGAATTTGCCGGGAGCCAGGGCATAGGCGGTATGGATCTTGCCCTGGGGAACCTGGAGGCGCGCAGGGCACAGACGGGCAGCAGGGCCGAGCGCGCGGAGATGACCTGGACAAGGCTTAACCAGGAGATCCCCGATATTACCGCCGCCCTGGCAAGGGAATCTTCCGTAAATTACGCCGACGCCGCCACCGAGCTTGCCATGATGGATTTTGTCCACCGCGCGGCCCTGCAGACCGCGGCCAGGATCATTCCCCCGACGCTGCTGGATTTTCTGCGTTAACGGCGTGTATACTCCATAAACAGAGGAGCGGATTGTGCAGGTTGCGACCAAGGCTTACGGAATCATTGACGTAAAAGAGCAGCAGAGGATCACCTTTTCCAACGGACTTTTCGGATTTGAGTCTTTCAGGGATTACGTGCTCCTCGACGCGGAAAGGCGGCCCTTTTTCTGGCTCCAGTCGGTGGATGTCCAGCGGATAGCCTTTATATTGGTGAATCCTTTCCTGTTCAGGCCCGATTACGAACTGGACATAGGAGACGAGGAACTGGAAGATATAGACCTGCGTTCGCCCGAAAAAGCCATTATCTTTTCTATTGTTACCATTCCCGCCGACGGGCCCATGACCGCGAACCTGCAGGGGCCCCTCATCATTAACCGGGATTCCCGCCGCGGAAAACAGGCCGTTCTGCAGGACTCCCGGTGGAAGACCAGGCACGACATCATGGCCGAACTTTCTTCCGCGAGGAAGGCGTAATGCTCATACTGTCCAGAAAAGTCAACGAAAAGATCATGATAGGGGATGATATTTCCGTCTCCATCATTGAGGTCCGCGGGGATCAGGTCCGTATAGGCGTGGAAGCTCCCAGAAGCATCAAGGTCTTCAGGCGGGAAGTATTCGACGCCATCAAGGCGGAAAACAGGGCGGCCGCCGATTCCCAGGCGGTTTTACCCGAACTGGATTTCGGCGGCGGGGAAGGGGAGTTCCTGTAAATTTCCGGGGCCTTTTCCGGCGGCGGCAGCCTGCCGCACAAGCGCGGCAAACCGCTAATGAGAACCTCTGGAAACCCAATCGGGGTTTCCTAATCCTTGTTCTTTTCGTAGATCGCGTTAAAATCGGAAGCAATAGCATGAAACACCCCGATAAGCAGGGGATCAAAATGGGTGCCCGATTCCTCCATTATTTTTGATGTGGTCAGTTCATGGCTCAGCGAGGGCTTGTAGCTTCTTTCCATGCGCAGCGCATCGTAAACGTCGGCTATGGTGACGATGCGGGCCGCGAGGGGGATCATGTCTCCTTCAAGCTGAAAGGGGTAGCCCGAACCGTCCCACCTTTCATGGTGGGAAAGGGCAATCTCCTTTGCCATGGGATTGGGATAGGTCGAAAGAATAAAGGCGCCGTTCTTGGTGTGTTCCCGCATCACCGTCCACTCCCAGTCGGAAAGGGGCCCTTCCTTGTTGAGTATGTCGTCGGGAGTACCTATTTTTCCCACGTCGTGCATGGAGGCAAGAAAACCGATGTTGTCGATAAAGTCGGCGTCTATGCGCCGGTATTTTCCGCTGTGATTTTTGTAAAGCTCTTCGGCAAGCTGGCGGGAATAAAAATTTACCCGCGTGATGTGTTTTCCCGTGTCGTTGTCCTTGAGTTTTGAAGCCTCAAGGAGGCTTAAGAAAACCGAGCGCAGGAGCTGTTTGTTTTCTTCGGTGACATCGTCAAACATCACCACGAATTCATTGTGCTCTTCCGCGTCAAGTTCGGCCGGAAAAAGGTACACCTTCGTCTGCACCGTAACCATGTCGCGCGATTTTATCTTCGCTTCGCCTTTCCAAAAGAGGCCGTTTTTGCCTGTAAGAACAGTCTCCCTTATTTTCTTTATGTCTTCCATCTCGAAGGCCCGGCCGAACACATCGATAAAATAATTGCCTGGAAGCCGGAAAAAACCGGTAAAAAGATTTTCGCAGGCCTGGTTGGCGAAGATGATTTTCATGCTGCGGTCCATGAACAGAACGGGGAATATGCTTGTGGCAAACGGGTTTGTCCCAGAGGAAAGGAAGACCTGCGGCGCGCCGCCTGTTTCGGCGGGTTTCTCTCCGTCTTCAAAATCAAGAACTTCCAGGACTTCAGGATCGTCTGAATTCGTATCAGTCATCACAAACCGGCCGTTCCTTTGAGGTTGAGTTCGGCGCCGCTTTTTCGCACATATTCAGGGCCGCCCTCCCGCTCATCCTGACTTTCATCCGCTATGCTTTTTTTTGCCATTTCCAAAAGCTCAACTCCCCAGCCCATCCGGCCCGAATGCGCGCCGGCAAGAAGGAGGACGCCGGGCGCAAGGCCCCTGCACGCGGAGAAGAGATCCTCATATATCATGCCGGCGTCGCTGCCCGTTATGATTATCCTTTCCGCGCGGTTTTCCTTTTCCCCGCCCGGGGCGTGTTCGGAGATCCGCCGCGCTATTTCCGTAACGGCGGCGTCCATGAACTGTGAACAGCGCCTGTTTCCCCGGTACAGGGCGGTGTAAAAGCGTCCTTTTTTTCCGTCGATTACAGGCAGTACCAGATCGGGCCATGAGGCGTAGGGAAAGGCCATGCAGTCCAGGGTGGGGGAAGACACAAGGGGAATGTCCAGCGCCAGGGCAATTCCCTTGGCCGCGGAAAAACCTATGCGGAGGCCCGTAAAGGAACCGGGACCCTTCATGCAGGCCACCCCGTCAAGATCGCCCGGATCAAGGCCCGCGTTTTTAAGGAGGCTGTCCGCGAGATCCATGAGCAGTTCCGAATGCCGCTGTCCCGCGCGGGCCGCGGCGGACCAGACGCCTTCTTCCGTTCCCAGCGCAAGGGAAAGGACATCCGCGGCCGTGTCAATCGCGAGGATGTTCAAGGGATACGTCCTTTGGCCCTGATATGCGGAACAGGCGGAGATCGCCTTCCCGGATCTCGATGTCTACGGCAAACGCCCCGGGAGGAATGGAACAGGGAACGCGTTCGCTCCACTCCACCACAGAGACCCCTTCCCCAAAGAGAAGCTCCCCCGCGCCGGTATTTTCAAAATCATCGTCGCCTTCAAGGCGGTAGGCGTCGATGTGGTAGAAGGGCAGGGTCCCTTCGTGTTCACAGATGATGGTGTAGGTGGGGCTTGTTACCTCGGAGCGCACCTTGAGCCCCCGGGCTATGCCCCTGGCAAGGCAGGTTTTGCCCGCCCCAAGGCCGCCCCGCAGGGCGACGACGCTGCCCGGACCAAGAGAAGCCGCTATACGTTCTCCCAGCGCCATTGTCTCTTCCGGGGAACGGGACAAGATCTCAATCAGGAAGGCCTCCTGAATTGTCCAATTTATTGATGAATGTCTTTAATTCGCGGATCAGGGGCACAAGAGGATAATCAACCGCGCAGGCAAGCGTCACGGTTATTTCCTTGTGCCCCGTCGGTTTTGTTTCTATGGAAAAATCAATGCCGCATTCTGCCGTCCCGTGCAAAAGTTCTATCTCCGCCTTTCCCGTATAGAGCCGTCTGTAATAGATGGGTACGTCTTTTCTGCTGATGGACCTGATGGAAAGTATTTTCATGGTGTTTTTACAACCCCTTTGGAATCATGTATCGACATACTCGTATACGAGGGCGTTAACGGCGTTCAGGGAACGGCGGGGAACCTTGAGGAATTTAATGTGCATCACCGTACTGATTCCGTTCCGGTTGGTTCTCAGTACCTGCCCCAGTATGGCGATGTTTGTGTTTTCGGCATGCATGAATTCTATCTTGAGCCTTGTTCCCGAAGGAACGGAAACATTGGTTTTTATGGAACAGCCGCCTATGGAAATATCCATGATGTTTCCCGAAAGCCTCCGCTTGTCAAGCACGAGCCTTTTTTCTTTTTTCCATCCCGATTCCTCAACGCGGACAAAGAAGTAATTGGCGGGAATAACCATCTGCCGCCTTCTGAAACGCCTCTGGGAAAGCCGTTTTATCTGGGCGGAATGAACCAGATGCAGGACCTGCCCGTCGCTGGAATCGGAGGCGCCAAGAATGCGGCTTTCAAAAGAAAAACCCCTGCTTGATTTGGTAAAAAACGAAAGAGTTACCTTGATGCCCCGGGGCAGCCGCACCGGAGACCCCAGCGCGTTCTTCGGATTCTCCACGGCAAGATCGTCCCCCTTCGCGGATATCACCCTTACGGGGTAGCTGTCCCGGCCCGTGCTGATGACAGAGGGCGTGTTTTCGGCTATCTGCCGGGTCGAGGCCGGGCCCGTTGTCTCCTGCGACGATTCCAGTATGTTGCGGGTAGAAAAAAGCAGCGAAAGCCGTTCCTGAACTTCCTCGTCCGTATCGGCGGTCTGCTCGATGATCCTGAAGGCCCGCTTGAAGTGCCTGTCAAGCAGCGACGGCGAATTTACCGAACGCGCGGGATCCGTTACGTTATCGCTTTTAAGGACAAATTCCAGCATCTTTCTTTGATCGTGATCCAGCCCGATGGAAGACGCCAGGCGGTGCAGGGTAAAACCGCTGAAATGTTTTGATCCGCCGCCTGAAAGGCCCGTTGCCTGGGGTATTCTGGACTTGAAGACATTGACAAGGACAAGAACAAGGATGATGACGCCAAGGCCGGTGAAGAATACGATCGTGTCCATGGAAGAGGTTTCTTTCCAGAACGTGGGCATCTGCAGCGGGTACAAATACAGCGATATACTTAACGGAAATCCCATACCTTTTCCTCCGCCAAAGCCGCCTACGCTGTTTCCGGGCCGCTTATCGCCCGGTATATATTCCGAAGCCGCGGGGCAAGCTCATATTCCGCGAGGTCCCCCACAAGAACCACATCCTTTGACTCGTATGCCTCCAGAAGTTCTTTAAGGGCCGTTCCGAATTCTTCAACATAAGTATACACGGGAACGCCTTCAACCATAAGACGGGAAAGCTCAAACCCTTCCGCCCGCCGTATGCCGAAGATACGGAAGATCTTTTCCGCCAGGGCTGAAAAGATCTGTACCGTTTCGGCGGCCCTGCCGTCTTTACCCGTCTGTATGTCAAGCGGCAGATCTTCAAGGCGCACGGCGGCTTCTTCGACAAATTTCGAGATAAGCCCCAGTTCCCCCTCCGGATCTTTCATTTCCCTGATCCGTTCGTCAATAAGGGAACGCAACGAACCGGGATCAAGGGTCTCGCCGGAAAAGGCCGCGAGGGCACTCCGGTACAGATCGGGGAAATTGGCTTCAAGATGCCCGGCCTCGGGGCTTTCCTTCCATTTTTCGGAAAAACGCGCCCTTTCGCCGAATTCGGCGTTTTCATAATTACCGGCGTCCCGGCGGGTGTCAAGCAGCGCCTCGACGGCAAGCTCCGCCCAGGAACTCGTGGTAACGCGGAGATCGCGTACGTCAGCTATATCCCGTTCCAGAAAGCCGGAAAACGAACGCGCGTTTACCTCTTCGCCGTCAACGGTTATACCGCTTACATGGTGCCCCGAACCGTCAAGCCACGCCTCAATGCCCGAAAGCACGTCGCCTATCTTTTTTTCTTCTTCAAGGGTTATGTCGGTGTCCCGGCCGTTTATCAGGATATTCATGTCTTATCTGTTGGCTCCGCCCGTACGCTGGCTGAAGTTGTCAAGGGAAGCGGACATTTGTTCCATGCGGTTGTAGGCCGCTTCCATGCGTCCGTACTGAACTTTAAGCTCCGCCTCCTTTACCGCAAGCTGCCTTTCCATGGATTCGATGCGCACCCTGTCCCGGCTTACGCGGGAATCTATGGTTCCGGTTTTAAGGGAAATAATGCCGCCTGTTTCCACATAGGGTTTGGTCAGGGTTTCCAGTGCGTAGCCCGCGCCCGAGTCGGCGATAAGATCCCCGTCCGTGTCGTTGCCGAAAAGCTGTTTAATGGCGGGAAGCTTCGTTTCCAGCGCCGAATCCAGCGCCCGTTCATCGATTTCCAGATAACCCCGCAGCCGGGATTGATCGTAGCCGCCGCCCGCCCCACCTCTCCTTACGTCCGTACCTATGCCTATCTGCGCAAGAAAGGCAAGATTCCTCTCCTCGCCGGTCAGATACGGGGCGGAAACGGCGCGCTGAAGGGCGCCTCTTAACTGGTTCAGGGTCGAATCCCCCTGAAAAGCCCCAAGCCGTTTTTTAAACTCGCCCTGTTCATCGGCGTTGAGGTAGGCAAGTTCTTCCACAATACGGTCGTCCCTGCGGGTAAGGACGTTTATCTCTGCCATGAGCTGGTTGTAGTTTCCCACAAGGGTGATTATGGCGTCCTTGACCGCTTCCCGGTCCGGTTTTACGCTAAGGGTAACAGTCCGGTCGGAAGGGGACCGGGGAACAATGGTAACGCCCGGTATCAGATCGTCAATTTCGTTGACAGGCCGCCGTACCTCTATGCCTTCCATGGTAATAAGCGCGTCCTGCGCCGTGGAAATGGGGTTTTTGGGCTTGAATCCCCCAACGGCGGCGGGATCGAAGACGCTGATGTTCCGTATCGAGATGTCGCGGTGGGTATTGTTGTTGATCACGTCCAGGGAAACAATGGTTTTCCCGCCGGCAATTTCATTCAGGGAGTACCGCTGCGTGGTAAAAGTCCCCGTATCGGCGGCGGGAGGAAGCGATCCCGCGCTTCCGTCGGAGAACGTCAGGGAAAGGACGGCCAGATTGTCCACCCGCACAGGCGGGGGAGGGGGCGTCCATTCGGGAAGCGGCACGGAAGAAAGATCATTCTCTATGGTGATTCCCCCGTAGGAGACCGAACCGGAACCGGGAATGTCAGGACCGGGAGGCGGGCCCCGAGTCTCCGCGCCCGCCGTTGTTTTCTGTTCCACGGCGGTTTCAAACTGTATGACAAGGGAAGAATCCGCGTACATCGCGGGAGAAAAGGGGACGGAAGCGGAAGACCCGGCGTTTACCCGCAGGGTGTTGTTGTCTGCCGATACCCCCTTCTGGTCCCGGATTTCGACCGTCTCCGGCGCAATCGCGAAGTCCCGGCGGGAATCGTTGGCCCGTTCCGCGATGCCTGTCTGCAGCGCCAGCTTTTCCGCGCCGCCGGCAAAACCCAGCCGGTTTTCCGCGCCTGAGAGTCTGGATTCTATTAAAAGCGATTTGGCGCCCCGTTCCACATTGATAAGGCTGGCGCCTATTTTGTCCCCTCCCCGGCGGTTCAGGGCGTCGGTAAATTCCTGGAGCGTCCCCCCCCTGAAATTGAAAGAGATTTCATCCTTTCCAACGGTGAAGGTGTAGGTTCCGCCTTCTACCTTGTAACCGTTTTCCAGGGGAGGAGAAATAAAGCGGTCCGCCTGGGCCACCTGCTTTACGGTGAACCGGTAATCGCGCTCAACGGCCTCCCTGGTCGCCGAGGCGGTGATGACCGATTCATCCGTTGAAAAAGCCATTCTTTCGTTAAAAGGATTCTGAAAAGAGAACAAGAGCCGCGAACTGTCCCTTACCGAGTTGATACGGCGGCCTATTTCCTGCCAGTACCTCTTGTTGGTTTCAAGACTTTCAACATTTTTTTCAACACGGTCCCTGGGAACCCGCTCGACCTTCATCAGGTCTTCTATGAGCTTCTCTGTATTGAACCGGCTTTTAACTCCCGGAACATAAATATCGGACATTTTCCCTCATCTTTCCCCCTTTATTCCGGCTGCCCGAAACCCCGGCGCCGGGGCGGATCAGAGGCGGCTACACGCTTTCATCAAAGAGAAACCCTATGGCTTCCCTGATTTTATTGTGAAGCCGCTGCAGCTCTTCGGGCGGAAGCACCTTGATCACCTTATCGGTTGCCGCGTCAATTACCTTGACGGTTACCTCGTGGGACTGGTGATCCACCACAAACTGGAGCTTTTTATTGAAAGCCAGGCTGATCCGTTCAAGATCCGCGGCAGTCTTTTGTATATCGTGACTTTTGCCCGAACCCTGGCCGCCGGGAAGAGACGATTCGAATTGTTCAAGGGCCAGTTCCGCGGCCCGCCCGCGGGCCTGAGCCTGTACGCGTTCCCGGGATACGGCGTCCCTTCGGAATTCCTGCTGGGGAACAAGGCTTATCCTGCTTCCCACAGCCGTAACCGGTAAACCCATGATGTACCTCCATGTACGGGAACCCCGGTATCATTTTACGTTCCGGGGAATCTTTGGATTCCCGCCGGGTTTCCGCCGGATTTCACAAACGTGAAGATCCGCATGTATCGTCCCGCCAATCCGTGGCAGAACCGTCCAACGGGCGTTACACCCGTTTTTCTTTCAAAAAGAACGGGGAAGGGCGCGTCTCCCCCGTTCCGCGTTTCAAAAGACGACGTCCAGAGGTCTCTTGCTACGCGATACACACATCAACGTGACTATCAGCCAAGGAGCTGGAGCACCGACTGGGTCCGCACGTTGGCCTGGGCCAGCATGGCGTTCCCCGCCTGTGACAGGATAGAACCCCTGGTGTAATCTACCATCTCCGACGCCATGTCCGCGTCCCTGATCCGGGACTCGGCGGCCTGAAGATTTTCGGCCGCTATGGCGACGCCTTCCGCCGCCATTTCGAACCGGTTCTGGTAGGCGCCAAGATCGGCGCGCTGTTTGGATACCATCTTAAGGGCGCTATCCACCGTTCCGATAGTCAAATTCGCCTCTTCAGGAGTGGCTATGGAGACAACCCCTAAATCACCCTGAGAGTTTTGCAGACCGAGCGCCGCGGCGGTCATGGTTCCAACGAAGATCTGTTCGTTCTGATCCATGTTGGCCCCCACCTGAAGCTGCATGATTCTTCCTACTGCCGAATCACGGGCGAAAGCGCCTGTCAGCATGTTCATGCCGTTAAACTGGGCATGACTGGCGATGCGGTTAACCTCATCGACCAGCTGGGAAACTTCCACCTGGATCTGCATACGGTCTTCATCGGAATAGATTCCGTTGGCGGACTGTACCGACAGTTCCCGGAGGCGGTGCAGAATATCCTGGGTTTCCTGAAGATAACCTTCGGTAGCCTGGATAAACGACACGCCGTTCTGAATATTGCGCTCCGCCTGGTTTAAACCCCGGATCTGGCTCCGCATTTTCTCGGAAACCGCGAGTCCGGAAGCATCGTCCCCGGCGCGGTTTATCCGCATCCCGGAACTGAGCTTTTCTATGCTTTTCGCCACGTCGGTGTTGGTTACGCCAAGCTGGCGATCGGCATACAGGGCGCTCATGTTGTGATTAATTATCATGTGACCCTCCATGTGTTGAATTATTCCGGCCATCCATAGCCGAAACAGCGCCGTACGGCCGGACGGAAGCGCTTTCGCGCCGGCGCTCCCGGTCCCGCTTTACGGCACAAAACATCTTTAGTCCCCGAAGGGACAAAAGATGATCTATGCCGCCGTACTGCCCCGGTTTTTCTTTTAAAAAAACCGGCAACTGGAGGGTATTTGTCAAAGAACACCGGAAACGGCGTTTACAACGCCATTTCCCGGCCGGCGGCCCATGCCGTCGGCGTTCGTTATTCCGGTTCCGCGGCCGGAATACGCGGTCAGAACGGAAAAAACCCGCGGAAGTCTCCGGCGTTTTGCCCCGGAGACTTTTCCGCGAAACCCTCTTCCTATTCTATAGGATACCGCTTTACTGAAGAAGTTGCAAGATCGAAGTAGCGCGCTGATTAGCCTGGGCCAGCATGGCGGTTCCGGCCTGCGAAAGGATCTGATCCCGCGTATAGGTCACCATCTGGTTGGCCATATTGGTGTCCCTGATGCGGGATTCCGACGCCTGCATGTTTTCCGCGCCTATATCAAGGCCCCGCACGGCGTGCTCCAGCCTGTTCTGGTAGGCGCCCAGGTCGGCCCGCTGCTTGTTGATCCTTCTGAGGGCGGCGTCAAGGGTCCCTATGGCCCGGTTGGCGCCGTCGGGCGTCTCGAGGCTGATAAAGGCCTGATCGCCGGGATTACGGATGCCCAGCCCTTCGCTGGTCATGGTGCCGATGTAGACCTGTTCCCGCTGATCCATGTTGGCGCCTATGTGGAACCACATGGAACCGGTGGGCATGTTTTCCCCTATGGAACGGGAAAAACGGCCTGTAAGCATGTTCATGCCGTTAAACTGGGCGTGGCTCGCGATGCGGTCCACCTCGTCAACAAGCTGGGAAACTTCCACCTGGATGTACATGCGATCCTCGTCGGAATAGATCCCGTTCGCCGCCTGAACCGCCAGTTCCCGCAGCCGCTGGACGATGTCCTGGCTTTCCTGCAGGTAGCCTTCGCTGACCTGTATGAAGGAAATGCCGTTCATGGCGTTGGTTGAAGCCTGGTTAAGGCCCCGGATCTGGCTGCGCAGTTTTTCGGAAACGGCAAGCCCGGAGGCGTCGTCTCCCGCACGGTTGATGCGAAGTCCGGATGAGAGTTTTTCCATGTTCTTGGTAAGGCTTTCCTGGGTAACTTTGAGAGACCGGTCGGCGAACATGGCGCTGAGGTTGTGGTTGATGATCATTGTCATCCTCCTTGATATGTCTGGCAAAAACATCCGTGTTTTTGCTGCGAAAACGGAATCCCGTTTCCGCTTGTTGGACAGCGTTTCGCAAAACGGCAGCCGCGGAATTGCCGGCCCGCAAAAACATGTCCACTTCTATCTTCGGCATACTGCGGGGAAAACTTGAGCGTTTTTCAGGGTAAAAAAAATAAAGATATCAGGGAAGGGCGGCGCTGAGCAGCGCGCTTTTCCACTTCCAGAGCAGGGGCCCCTTTTGTATGCGTTCTTCAAGGGCCCGCCGTATGAGAAGCAGGGATTCAGGCGGTATTTCCCCGGACATAAAGGCTCCCCACCGCGACCGTTCGCCGTTAAACCAGTTTTCCAGGTCCCTTTGCGTGATGAGCCGTTCCTCTTTTTGATCGAGAAGGGTGATCCGCACGGAAAATCCTTCCCCGGCGAAGCTTCGCTCCAGATCTTCCCTGTCCCAAGTCCACCAGAGGGGCGTTTCGGAACCGGTTTTGCCGAAAAAGGCGTCCTCGGCTTCCGCGAGGAGGGCCGCCGTTTCCTTTTCAAGGGATGTTTCTTCAAGGATCCGGGAAATGCGGCCCCCCAGCCGGGGCGGAGAAGCCAGAAGGGCAAGACTCCCGCCTGGGGCGAGCAGTTCCCGCGCGCCTAGAGCCAGAGCCTTAAAGGCATCCCCGATACCCTGCGTTCCCCAGGCCGCTTTTCCCGTCCGCCAGGGTTCGCGGATGACGATGTGATCGAATTGCGGGCTTGAAAACCATGCGCCGCACTGAGCGGGGGAGGGGAGTCCCCCGGAAAACACCGCCAGTTCAGGCTGTTCCGCGCTGTCCAGCGCGGCCGCATAACGGAGAAGGGCTTCCCGCGCGCTTTCGCCGTCGACGAGTCCCGCGCAAAGCCCCTCGGGAACGCGCCTGAGCCCTTCCCAGAGGAGGAGCCCGTCGCCTGAGAGCGGGACAAGGATGCGGTGATGCCGGGCTATGGACAGGGCGCCGAAGAGGGCGTTCCTGTCCGAAAGGAGAAGTCCGCTTCTCCCCGATTCCAGGCGTTTGAACCACCCTTCCCGTCCCTTTGAAGACGCCGACCAGGTAAGAAATTCCCCGCCCGGAAAATTTTCGCCGTCTCCCAAAACTATGGCCGCCTGAAGTTCCCGCTTTCCAAGAACGTCTTCACGTATTTTCCCCTCATAGCCCGACATTGACGGTATGTAAAAGGTTCTTCCCCGCAGGCTTGACGGAAGGTACTGCTGGGCCGCCCAGTGATCCCGGTAGGCGTGGGGATATATGTAGCCTTCGCCGTGGCCGAAACTTTCGGCGTCACGGCTTGCGTCACGAAGATGGCCGGGGACCTCGGCGTCTTCCTTTTCGACTTCCGCCATGGCGTCAAAGAAGGACATGGCGGTATTTGATTTCGGCGCCGTCGCAAGGTAGAGGCACGCGTGGACCAGCGGAAAGCTGCCTTCGGGAAAACCGATGCGGTCAAACGCTTCGGCGCAGGAAACGACCAGCGAAACGGCATGGGGATCGGCCAGTCCCACGTCTTCGCCGGCCAGAATGAGCATGCGGCGGAATATAAACGAGGGATCTTCGCCGGCCCGCACCATCTTGGCAAGCCAGTACAGGGCGGCGTCCGGATCGCTGCCCCGCACGCTTTTTATAAAGGCGCTTATCGTGTCAAAATGATAGTCTCCGTCCCTGTCGTAAAGCACCGCCCGGCGCTGAATGCTTTCTTCGGCGGCTTCCATGGAGATGAAAATTTCGGCGTCCGCCGGCGGCGGCCACACGGGAACCGAGGTTTCGACGGCCAGCTCCAGTGCGTTAAGGAGGCTCCGCGCGTCGCCGCCGGCCACTTCGACAATATGCTCCAGGGCGCCTTCCTCAAAACCGGTTTTCCACCTGCCGTAACCCCGTTCGCCGTCCAGAAGCGCCCTCCGCGCCGTTTCAAGCAGATCTCCGGACGAAAGGGGCTTAAGCTGAAAAACACGGCTCCGGCTGACAAGCGCACGGTTCACCTCGAAGAAGGGATTTTCCGTGGTGGCCCCGACAAGGATCACCGTGCCGTTTTCCACCCAGGGGAGCAGCGCGTCCTGCTGGGCCTTGTTCCAGCGGTGGACTTCATCCACAAAAAGGATGGTCCTCTTTCCGTAGAGCCGCAGGCGCTCGTCGGCGCGGTCTATGGCTTCCCGTATGTCTTTGATTCCCGAAAGAACCGCGTTGAGGCTTTCAAAATGTCCCCTGGTGGTATTGGCAATGACACGGGCAAGGCTGGTCTTTCCCGTTCCCGGCGGCCCGTAAAAGATAACCGAAGAAAGCCTGTCGGCCTGTATGGACCGCCTGAGGAGCCGGCCGGGACCGACTATGTGATCCTGGCCTATAACATCGTCAAGGGTGCGCGGCCGCATGCGATCGGCAAGCGGGCCCGGACGTTCCCACGGGCCTTCGGCCCTGACATTTTGCGCGGAGAAAAGATCGCTCATTCCTCCATGTTCCACTGCCACCCGTCTTCCCGCAGTTTATAGGACCAAAGCCCGTTCTGCACCGTCGCCGCGAAGAGAGTCATCCTGGTATCGACGGCATACGGCGCCTGCATCATCTGATTAATGGAATATTTTCCTATGGAGTTGTCGTAGTCCCCCGCGTCGGTATAAGGGTTGGACCCCCCGGAACCCGGTTTGGCGCAGGTAAAATGCCCTGTACCCAGGGCGAAAGCGCCGCCTGAAAACTGCAGCGGTATTTCACCGTAGCCGTAGGTTGAATATTCGCCGTCGAGGTTAATGAGAAGGCTGCGTTTTGAGGAATTGGCAGGGTCCTGCCAGAGAGACAAAGACTGGCTCCATTTTGACAGGCGGAATATGCTGCCCCGCGGCTCGGGCTCGGCGGCCGAAGCGCTTATGTTGTACAGGGCGCCGTCCCGGGCAATGGCCGTTATTTCGCTGGGCGGTCCTGCGGCGTCATCGGAAACAACCATATCCCCCAGGTTAATGATTCCCGAAATGTTAAGCACTTCCGTTCCCGGCACCCGCGACGCGGGAGCAAGGGGTGTTCCCGAAGCCTCCCACGCGACCTTGTATACCCCGGTTCCGGCCGTGGCGAGGAAGAAAGAAGATCCCGCTCCGTAGCCGTCCGCCGCGACTCCGGTGAGGTACTGGGTCGTGTTCGCCAGCATCGTAAGGCTGCTCCGCGTTGAATCGGTGTAAAAGAGGGCATACTTAGCCCAGTCGTTGGTAACACCTTTGAGCAGGCAGCTTACGAACAGGCGGTGCTCATTGCCGTAGATACTCTGTATGGTAAAGGCGGCGGCGTCTCCCATGGAGACCGCCTCCCACTGTCCTGAAACCGGATCGGGGGAACGCCACAGCATGAACGTATCGAGGGAACCGCTTCCGCCTGAGGCCAGTATGTAAAGATGCTCGTTTGTGGCCGCGAGGCTAAGGATTTTTCCCGCCGGTTTGGAGGTTGGCATCCACAGGGAATTATTATAGGAGTAAAGAAGGGAACTTCCTGTGTACATGGCTTTGCCGGAGGAAAAGGGCCCCATGACAATGGAATAAACCGGCCCCGGCATTCTCGCCTCGGTTGGGGCTTTTTCCTTGTGAATGTTGTAAAAAATAGGATAAGGCGTACAGGACGCCGCGAGGATCGCGCATCCGCATATCATGAAGCACAGACGGAATTTTATGCCGTTCACTAAAGTCTCCTCCAAACGAATGGTTCCCTAGAAATGGTACCGGGCCGAAAGGGTTACCTCGAAGAAATTGCCGTTTACATTGTAGGCCGGATCGCTGAACCACTGGGGAACCCACCACCAGTATGCGTTAAGGCCGAAAGACCAGTCGGGGTTAAAACGAAAATAGGCCGATCCTCCGCCTTTCATGTAGAATCCGGGGTAGCCGTGATCCAGGTAGCGCTGGGGAGCGATGCCCATCGCGATGCCGACGGGGAATTCAAAACGTCCGGCGACAAACTGGTATCCGCCCCGTATTCCTATTGGTATGATAAAGAGCATGTTTTTTCCTTTGGAAGTCGCGAACATGCCCCCAAGTTCGGCGCCCGCATACCAGTGCGCGTTGATAAAGAAATTGTAGGACAAAAAGCCCGTATAATCGGGAATGTTGAGGTTATGGTTGTTGTGGATTTCGGGGAACAGGGTGGGGAAGACGAGCCCCAGGTTGATGCTGAAAAACTGATCCCCCCTGGAATAGAGATCCGGAATATAGCCGGTATAATCCTCCGCGGGAACCTCGCCGTCATCATCATCATCGGGAAAACCGGGTTCCTCTGAAGGAGGCTCCTCCTGGGGCGGGGGCTCTTCCCATGATTCCCCCCCGTTTGATTCCCCACCGTTGCCGGCCGGATACGGTTCCCCGGATTCTCCGGGCGCCTCTTGAAACTCGGGAGGAATGGCCTCAGTTTCTTCCGCGCCCGTTTCCTGGGCGGATAACACCGTCCCGCGGTTTTGGAACGCGGCGCCCCACAGTAACAACAATGTCAACACCAGTATAAAGGCCCGTGCCCTCTGCATGCGTATAACTCCCGTTCCAGTAACTATACCGGATACTTTTCCCTTTATCAATGAGCTTGTTCCAAATGTATAACAACCGGGCTCAGGGGGGAGTTACCGGAACCCCTTTTTCTATTGAAAGGAACTGTATAAGGATTGGATATTTGGTAAGAAGTTCCCCGTATTTTTCCAGTTCGTCGAAACGGAACCGTGCGTCGACGCGGTTTTCGGCGTCCTGGTTCAGAACGGAGGAAAGGTATTCCCGCTGTTTCCCGAGGTATTCTTCGTAAAGGCCCCGGATCTGCCGGTAAAGGGCAAAGTCCGGAAAAACCGCCGTCTGAATGAGGCAGGAAACATTTTTTATATACGGAAAGGCCTTCCGTATGTCTTCTTCAAGGTCCGCGCTTTTCCCGTCTTCAAGAATTTTCTCCAAATTCCCGCTGTACAGCGGATCGGATACAAGGCGGACCTCTATAAAGGCCCCTATTTCCCCCGAAAGCCTGTCTTCAAACGCCTCAAGTTCGTCCTGTCCGCTTATGGAATGTTTTTCGATCAGGGGAATCAGGGAATCCCCGTCCAGTATATAGGAAAGGGAGGCGGAAAATTCGTAGGAAAAATCCACGCCGGTCCCGGTAAAGCTGCCGTATGTCTGTGCGGAAGGAAGGGTGTTTTTTATGGAAACCGAATGGCGCCGCTCGGTAAGGCGGAAGGCCGTTATGACGGTATTGGCGGGAATGAGCCTGTACCAGACCCACCGGAATTCTCCCTCCTTTACCGGCGAGGGATCAATCCCGTGGGTTTTGGAACGCATGACCCCAACGCTTCCGGGGGGAACGGCAAGCTGGGCCCAGCCCGCAAAAAAGGCAGCGATGCCGAGGATCACGATAATAACAAGACTGAAAAAAAACTTTTTCATGGCCTTTATTCAAATTGTATAATAACGTATAAAAGGGGAATAAGAAAGGGACCATGGCCGATAAAAAGAAAAAAAACCTGTTTTCCCTTTTCATCATGTTTACGTCCTTTTTTTCCCTTGTTCTTGCGCTGCTTGCGCTTGCTTTCTATGTACTGGGCGCCGTCCGGGGATTTTCCGATGCGGTCCAGCTTTTTCTTCTGCGTCTCCTGGCCTCCCTGGGCCTTTTTCTTGTTCTTGTCTCGCTGTACGGAATGATCCATAACGGGTACCGTCTTGCAAGGGAAGGCGGGCTCCGTTTCCTCCCGTGGATGGGCGGGTATCTTGTTTTGGGAATTCTGGGGGCCTTTCTGGCCGTTTTTGCCTCTTTTGTTTCGGTCATATCAGGAGGAAACGCATGAATGGAAAAAAACTCTTTGCCGTCCGGGGGGCAACCCAATGCCTTAATACTGCCGAAGATATAACCCGGCAGGTTGCCACCCTGTACCGTGAAGTCCTTGCCCGCAATAACCTGGATGAAGAGGGCGTCGTTTCCCTCGTTTTTTCGGTAACGGAGGATCTGGACGCGAAGAACCCGGCGGCCGCCCTGCGCGGCTGCGGCCTCGCGGCGGATACGGCCCTTTTTGCCGTACAGGAAGCCCGGTCCAGGGGAGGACTGGAGCGGGCCGTAAGACTTCTTCTTCACTGTTATCTTGATGAAGATTCCCGGCCCTTTCATGTGTACCGCAACGGCGCCGAAATTTTACGGCCGGACAGGGCCGCGCCCTGCCCGTGACAGGAAGGCCGGACGGGTTTGGCTGCCTGTTTAGGCTCCTCCGCCGTACAGGCCTGCCGAGTTGATGGTTTGATAGAGATCGCAATTTTTCCGGTAAAGCGACTCATAGAGCCCGTGAAGCTTTGCGTCAGGGTGGTAGACCGCGTCAACAGCAATTCCGCCGGAGAAAGCCTCTTCCTGGGTCATGACGGAGCATCCGAAAGCGGCCAGCAGGGCGGCGCCCAGAGCGGCGCAGTCACTTTCTACCGGTATATGAACATCCAGGCCGAGTACGTCGGCAAGAATCTGCATCCAGACTGCCGAACGGGCGGCGCCTCCCGATACAAGTACGCGGCTTGCCGTAATGCCGAACTGCGGCAGAAGATCGACATTTTTTCTTGTTTCAAGGCAGATTCCTTCCATGGCGGCCCTGGCAATATCCGCTTTTCCCGATGAAAGGGTAAGCCCGAAAACTACGCCCGTAGCCTGCGGATTCCAGTAAGGACAGGCGGCGCCTTCAAAATGAGGTACCATTACCATGCCGCCCGCGCCGGGAAGGGATTTTTCCGCGATCTCCCTGTCAATTTCAGGCAGAGATTTCCCGCTGTAAATGGTATCCTGAATCCACTGTATAACTTTGCCGGTAGCAAGCATTGCGCCTTCCAGAATCCATCCGTTTGGGACAACAGATCGATGGCAGATCATCCTGCGATGGGGATCCAAAACAGGAACATCTGTTACGGCAAGAATATTTCCCGCCGTGCCGATGCCAATCTCCACTTCTCCCGGCATTACCGCGCCGGCGCCCAGGGCGGCGCATTGCTGATCCCCGCCTCCGGCAATCAGGGCAACTTCTTTTCCCAGGCCGAATTCCGCCGCAAGGGAAGGGTCCAATGTGCCAATGAAAGTCCCCGGATCAACCAGATCTGGAAGCCTTTCCGCGTCAAGACCGGCGTATTCCATTAGTTCGAAAGACCACACTCCCTGAAAGAGATCGTAGAGCATGGTCTGGCATGCGCTGGATCTGTCCAGGTAATGTTTTTTGGCGCCAAGCCGCATCATTACATGATCATGAACCAGTCCAAAACAGGCAGTACGGGAAAAAACATCCTTTTCATGGTCCCGAATCCAGAGAATAAACGCCAAAGTCCAGATGGTACTGATTCCAACGCCGGTGATTCCATAAACCTTTTCATCACCAATGCCGGCGGAAAGTTTTTCGCACTGCGCGGTACTTCTGCCGTCCATCCAGGTAATCATGTTACGAACGGGACGGTTTTCCCTGTCCACGCATACCAGAGTATCCCTCTGGGTAGAAAGGGATATGGCGCGTATGCCGCGCCTGTCTCCCTTAAACTGTGCAAGGGCTTTATTCAGCGCGGATCGTACCGCCTGCCACATGAGATCTGCATCCTGTTCAACCCAGCCTGGTTTCGGCAATAGAAGTCCATATTCACTGCCGGCTCTGGCCGCCGCGGCATTCCCGCCGGCAATTATTACCTTGACGGCGGTAGTGCCTATATCAATGCCGATAACATGATCCATAATTTCCGCGTTCTACCCTTTTACCGCTACCGCGGAAAGGCCGCTGATGAGGTTTTTTGAGAAGAAAGAAAAGAAAACAAGTATGGGAATCGTACCAACCGAAAGGCCCAGTATCTGGGCGCCATAATCATTCCTGAACCCGGACGACAAACTTTTGATTCCCAGCGGCAGAGTAAACAGGGCTTCCTTGTTCAGCACTACAAGAGGTACCAGGAGGGCATTCCATGACCACAAAAAGGATAAAAGCGCAAGAGTTACCACCGCGGAACGCATGAAGGGCAGCGATATGCGGAAAAAAATGCTGTATTCGTTGCAGCCGTCTATACGGGCCGATTCAATTACTTCATTGGGAATGGCTTCCGTAATAAAGGAGGTCATCCAGAAGACTCCAAAAGCGCTTGCTCCGTTAGGCAGAATAATCGGCCAGAGGGTGCCCAGGAGGCCAAGAAATTTCATCTCTATCATGAACGCGATGAGCCCAAGCTGGGTAGGCACAATGAGGGTGAACAGTACAAAACGAAAAAGGAATTTTCTCGCTCTGAATTGATATTTGGCAATGGCGTAACCGCACATGGAACTAATCAATACGCAAAGGACACAGGAACCGGCCGCCGCCGTAAAGGAATTCCGGTAATATTTGAATATGGGAACGGTAAAAAGGGTTTTAAGATTCTGTAAAACATAATTGCCCGGAACCATTTTTATCCCGGTAAACAGATCGTTAATATAGTAGGTGCCCATAACCATCATGGAATAAAAGGGAATGAGCGATATAACGGCAATGACAGTCATTACCAGGATCATGAAAAACGAAGCAAGACCGCCCCTCATTACTCTTCCCGTACGAGAAATATCAGCCATTGTTACTGTCTCCTATTTTTACAATCCGGTTAAACACAAGCGTTACCAGCGCTATCGCCAAAAACAGGCCGTAGGAAATAGACGCGCCAAAACCGTAGTTCATAATATCGCCAAAGGCAGTATCGTACATAAGCCATACCCCTGTAAGCGCCGCTCCCCGGGGGCCGCCTACAAGACCCCGGCCGCTTCCTCCTCCCGAAAAAAGGAGCAGGGGTTCTTCAAATATCTGAAAACAACCTATCAGGGTAGTTAAAGTCACGAATACCGCCACAGGCTTCACCATTGGAAGAATTACATACCAGAATCGCTGCCAGCCGTTGGCGCCGTCAATTTCGCAGGCTTCGAAAATGTCGTCGCTGATGTTGGTAATCCCCGCCATGAACATAACGCCTGTATAACCGCTCCATCGCCAGATGGTAATAAGGGCAACCATTGCCCGTGCTGCCCAGGGCCGGCCCGTCCAGTCAGGCTGGGGAAGATGCAGCAAATCCAAAGCCATGTTAATGTACCCGAATGTCGGATCGAAGAGAATCGCGAAAAAAAGGCCAAGGGCCACAGGAGTGGTCAGATAGGGCAGGAAGATGCAAAGCCGGTAAGTGTCTTTCATAATCATGGATTTATATGAAAGAATTACCGCGATAATCATTCCTATGGTCAGCTGCAGGGGGATGATCATGAGCATCAGAATAAAAGTATTACAGAGGGCCCTGTAAAAACGGGCATGGACAAAAAGCGCCAGGTAGTTTCGTATACCCGCAAAGGCCGGCGGATCAAAGGGAGTCCAGTTTGTAAGGCTCATGTAGAAATTGAACAGGATGGGAAAAAGCAAGAAGGTAAAATGAAACAGCACAAAGGGGGCGCTGAAAACATAGGGCGCAGCCTGCCTGCTCAGCGGGTTTATTCCCTGTTTTTTTCCATGATACTCCCGTTTGACGCCAATGACAGACATTACACACCTCCCCGCTTCAAAACGGGGAACAGCATCAGGAGGAACGTTCCGGCGCTGTTCCCCAACCGGATATTTTCTAGGTTCTGTCCTTCAGGACAGGCTGGGCGGCCAGAACCGCGTCTTTCACCATCTTGAGGGCTTCCCCCGCACTGGCGCCGTTCTTCAATTCCACCACCGCGAGGTTTATGTTGGAAGAGACGAGCTGATCGTACCGGGACATGGGCCGCACCCTGGTATTGGGATGCTGGCCAATCTCCATAAATTTGGCGAGGGTATTCTGTCCGCCGTAAAGGAGATCGCTGAAGGTTTTGTACACGTTGCTTTCGTAGAAAGGTTTGTACAGTGTGGGCGCGTGGTTGTAATCCAGGAAGGCTTGAGCGCCCCCCTCGGAAAGGGCAAACCAGCGGATAAATTCCCAGGCCATCTCCTTCTTTTCCGGCGGGGAAACCGAAGCAATCGCCAGCGCTGTCCCTCCCTGGCTGAAGCCGCCTCCCGGAGGAGTAATGAGGCCAAAACGATCCTTGGCGTCAGGCGGATTGTTGGGGACGATGTTGTCATAAAGCATCCAGGTAACCCCGGAATAAAAGATACTGTAATCCTGGGCGAACGAGGTGCTCCATTGGGGAGTCCAGTTGGTAATGGTTCCTACCGCGTTGTTGGCCACCAGTTTTTCGATAATCTCAAAAGCGGGGAGGATAGAAGCCTCAAAATTAAGGACGTTATCGTCGGTAACAAAAGGCTCCGCATAAAGGTAATTGAAACAATCCCATACGTCGTTTACCCCCGCATACATGTAAAAGCCAAGATCCCTGCCCTTGAACATCTCGCTCATCTTGATATAATCGTCCACGCTCTGGAGCCGGGCCTCTACCGCATCCACATCGCTTACTCCCAGCACCTGCCGGGCAAGTCTCCGGTTATAGGTGATGCCGCCGATACAGTTATCTATCTGGGCGCAGACAATTTCACCCTTCTCATTGGTCATGAGCGGGAGGGACCATTCCACCAATACGGAAGTATCCATGTTGTAGGGAGGAGCGTCCAGGCGATCCCAGCAGTTAAGATTAAACCACGCCCGCCTGGGGGTTTGTTCCAGATTTCCTATATCAGGCATATCTGATTTGGCGGCAATGGCAGTCTGGAGCTTGGTAAAAAAATCACCGCCGGGAACCCTGACAAAATTGATCTTGATGCCGGGGTATTTCTCAAAAAAAGGAGCCGTACAACGGGCTTCATAATCCCCCCATACCCAATAATCAAGTTCCCCGGAATACTCCGCCGGCTGTTTTGCAGGAAAGCTCAGGGACGACAGATCGGTATTCCGGCCGGCGGAACCGCCTCCGCCGCCGCAGCCCGAAATCACCGCGATTAATACCACAGCCACTCCGGCCCAAGCGGCAGCCGGAACACCAGCGTAACGTTTCATGTTTTTCCTCCTAATCATACAAAATAGTACAATGCATGACAATCATATCAGCTGCCAAGGGAAAGCGCAATAGAAAAAGTAAAGAATTCTCCTTATTTTTCAAAAAATGTGCTATATTTTTAAAAAAGCTCTTGTCAATACCAAGATATAAATTTACAATATGTTACAATGATGGATTATGTCAACTTTTTAAGGGAGTTACTTCATGAAAGAAAGAATTTGTATCCTCAATTGGCGCGTCAAGCAGGCAAATGAAGAAGAAAAAAACGTTTTTTCTGGAGGAGTCTACAGGGTTCCTGATGAAAATGGGGCCAAATGGGTACAAACGGAAAGGCCGGATCAGGTGCAGAAGCTCATGCTGGATCACGGCCTTGTTGACAAGCGGGTAGGAATAGGCGAGACCGAACACTGCGCCTGGATTGAAGAAGAAGACTGGATATACCAGGCTGATTTCAGGGCGGCCGGAGCGGAAAAGAAAACCGCTTGTCTTTATTTTGGCGGTGTTGATCTCTTTGCCGATTTTTATCTCAACGGGGAATTCATCGGCAGTCATGACAATATGCTCATCCCCAAACGGATAGAGGTTACGGGAAAACTCAGGGCCGAAAATACTCTGCTGGTATATTTCAAATCCACCCGGAAAAAAATGATGGAACTTTACAACGCCGCTCCGGAGACAGTGCGGAAGTATTCCAAGCCCCATAATTTCCTGCGGAAGGGCTCGATAGAATTCGGCGACGCCGGAAAAGTCGCAATGATAAACACAGGCCTCTTTGACGATGTATACCTGGAACTAATAGATGAAAGCGAGATAACGTGGCCCGATATCAGCCTCAAATTTGACTATTGGTACCGTTTTGTAGATATCTGCTGTGATCTTCATGTGCCGGCGGCGGCTCAGGCGGTCCCGCTACAGGCGGAGCTTTCGGTAACGGACCCGGACGGAAACCCGGCAGGCAGCTGCCGGACCGGGGAAATCCTCAAGGTAAATGACAGTTCAGGACAGGAATGGCTGCTGCCGCTGCAATTCAGGGTCGAAAATCCCCGCCTCTGGTGGCCGAAAAATTACGGTGAGCATCCTCTGTACCGTCTTGAATTTTCTCTTTATTCCGCCGGCAGGCTTCTGGACCGGACATTACGGACTGTCGGCCTTCGCAAAATGGAAAAAACCGGCGACATGCGTTTTCGCATAAACGGAAAAGAAATAAAACAATGGGGGGCTTTGCTTGAACCGTTTAACGGCATTACCCACCGGTGGGACAGCGAAAAATGCCGTCAGATGATTGCCCTGACCGATCACGGTAATATGAACACCCTGCGCATCTGGGGCGGATCGATGCAGTTCAACGACGAGCTCTACGATGAATGCGATAAACGGGGCATTCTTCTGTGGCAGGAATTTTGCATGTCCTGGAATCCTGTACCGGATACGGACGCATACCGGAAACAGTACAGCGCCGAAGCGGAACATGAAGTCCGCAGGGTAAAACACCGTGCCTGTGTGCTTCTGTATTCGGGCGGCAATGAATCGGAGGTGGGATTTGTGGAAGGAATCCCGGAAAAGCTGGAATACGGATGGAAACCTTTTATGGAAGACATCAAGAATATATGCCGCCGGCTTGATCCTGATCGTTTTTATCTTGATTCGTCTCCCTGCGGGGGCGATTATCCCAGCGATCCCCGGGAGGGAGATACCCATCCGCTTTACTATACTTACCGCCATGCGGTGGCTCACTATCCGGTTTTTGTTTCCGAGCAGGCCCGCTCAACTACAGGCCCCCTGCGAAGCCTCCGCAGATTCATGTCCGATGAAGAATTGTGGCCCGCGGGTTACATCAACCAGGTAACGGCAAGCCAGTTTAACCCTGTCTATAATACTACCGATCCGGACAAGCCTTTCTATCAGTACGACCCGGATTATAAAAAAAAGTATAATGTTGGATGGAGTGTCCCCCAGCTCAGGGACGATACCCCTTTCATGGTTACCAGCTGGAAAAAGGTACCTGTTCCTTCCACCTGGTGGCGGCGGGCCGCGTCCTTTTTTGCCTCCGAATGTTCCCCCCTGGAACGGTTTTTTGACGCCGAGAACATTTATGAGCTTGTCTACCGCATCAACGCGGCCACGGCATGGTTTTTCAAAGACGACGCGGAACGAATACGGAGAGGAAAACCCCATTATGAGGCGGCGGAGGCCCGCCGCTGCCAGGGATATATCTATGTTAAACTTAATGATACCTGGCCCCAGTTTTACTGTACTCTGATTGATTATTTTCAGGAAGTCCACATTCCCTATTACCAGTACCGCCGGAGTCTTAGCCCTGTATTGTTGTCTTTTGATTTTGACGACCGCATTTTCCTCTGGGGAGTGAACGACACTCTGGAGGAGGTAAAGGGAGAACTGGAGGTAGATATTTGGAGTCAGATTCGGAACCGTGTAACCGGCAGTTTCCGTATTCCTGTATACATCGAGCCCGGACAATCAAAGGTACTAACCAGCATGGACCGGATAAGTCCCATTGTAACCGAAAGTATTATTCGGGCAAGGCTTTATGCCCCGGACGGCCGGCTTTTGAGCCGATCCGACACGTTGGTTGACCTGGAACGGCACCAGTCCTTTCCCAGGGCAAAGATAAACGCGGTTGTTGAAGGAGATGAATTGATCATCGGGACTGATTCGTATGCCCATTGTGTTGAAATAACCGGCCGCGAGGGAGATGATGAATTCAACTGGTACTTCGAAGATAACTACTTTAACCTTTTTCCTGATGAAAAACGGCGGATAAAAATTCTGGGAAATCACAGGAAGGGAACTGTCAGCCTCAAGGCCCATTACTCGGATCATGTGGCTGCTGTGGAGTGGAATCAGTGATCCGCGGTGCGGAAAAAGGACTGCATGGTCATATTGAGGTATTGGGCGGCTCCTTCCACGGACAACTCCCCCCATAGTATTCTTGAGAGTACCTGGGGCAGGGGAATCTGCCAATACCCCACCACCATAAAATCCAGTATCTGGTTGTAACCTGCCGGATAGGTATGGGGTACCGCCGTTTCAAGCGCATAAGCTACAGGACGCAGACGTTCAGGACAATGCCGGACGATCTCTTCCACGTCGTAGATCTCTATGGGGATCATGTCTCCTGTCCGGTTAAGATAGGGGACAAGCACATCCTTGGAACATATATACGAAATCAGTTCCCACGCGGACCGTGGATTCCCGCAAATTGAAGATATACAAAGGGGCATGCCGCCCATGAAAGAATAATTGTTTACCGGTCCTGAGGGAAGGGGAGCAAGGCCGTACAGATCAATTTCTTCCGATGTATCTTCAAGCCATTTTAAAATATCCGGAGTAACTACCAGCATTGATATTTTTCCGTTCCTTAATTTGACCAGCAGATCCCTTATGGTCAGGGAAGAAGATACGGGAGGACATACCCTGTGTTTAGTCGTCAAATCGGTGTACCACCGCAGCCCTTCAATGAAGGCCGGTTCCTCCGTGGCCGAAAGGATTCGTCCGTGTTCAATCCGGAACAGCCTCCCGCCCCGCTGGATTATCCAGGGCAGGGTTGACTGTAAGGTCTGGGGATGCTGGCCTGTCATGTAGGCAAACGCGTAAATATCCTTTTCAGGATTGGAAAGAGCCTTGGCGGCTTCCAGAAAACTCTCGTGGGTCAGAGGGTAAAGAGCGGGATCGGGAATCCCGGCATTTCTGAAATGATCCTTCCTGTAAACAAGCAGCCTGGTTTCGGAAAAGAAAGGGTATCCATAAAGACGATCGTTGTAGATATAGGCATTCATCCCGTATTTAAGGCACCGTGCTTTGATACGCCGCAAGGTTTCGCCGTCAATAAATTCGTCAAGAGGACGAATAACTCCCATTTTGGCAAAGATGCCTACAGCATCATTGCTGACCGTAAACACATCGGGAGCTTTCTTTTCGGCAAATTTGTTGATAATATTCTCAATTGCGTCGTACCAGTTGACCCAATGGATCAATTCCACCTTGCAGCCGCTGGAAGCGGAAAAAGATTCCAGATTATGAATCAGATACAGATCCGCCAAAGTTTCTTCTATGGCAATACGGATGGGGGCGGATTCCGAAGGAGATAACACAGCCGGTGCGTCCACGGTATCCTCAAACCAGGAACGTTTCATCGTGGTGCTTACGAAGGTTCCCTTGGGACGCACCCGTTTGACCATTCCGATCTTTTCAAGTTCATAGAGAGCGCTGCGGATAGTAGGCCGGCTGACCTTGAATTCCTGTGAAAGAGTAAATTCATTGGGTATTCGCGAGCCAAGCTGGTATTCTCCGCCTTTGATCCGGTTACTTAACACTTGCCGCACCTGTACATGCAAAGGTACGGCAATATACCTGTCAAGCAAATCCTGAGCCATGGCAGAGTTCTCCTTGTTTTATTTTTAATACCCCGGCATTTTTGACATTTTCTTCCACCGCCCTCCTTGAGGGCGCCGTTTGGAACTCCCATACAGGCAGAAATAATTAAGAAATCCGCTTTGAGTTAAGCACACCAGGCGCGGCATAGTCAAGCGCCGGTCGGCATGCGGACGCGCCTATTACCCGGACGGGGAAGCCTTTTCCGGCGTTCTTTGTTACCAGTCCACCAGTATCCAGTCGTCGGGGGCGTTTTTTACGGTTGATTTTCGCACGACAAGTTTGGGGGCTATTTCAAACGCGGTTTCCGTATTGGGGGAAACGCCGTTTTCAAGCTGTTCAAGGAGAAGCCCGGCGGCCTTTTTCCCCATGGTGTGTTTCTGGATGTGTATGGTGGAAAGCGACGGTTCCAGCACGCTGGAGATGAATACGTCGTCATAGCCGATTACCTTGATGTCATCGGGAACGCGCTTGCCCGCTTCGGAAATGGCCTTGAACGCGCCGACGGACATTTGATCATTCGCGACAAAGACGCCGTCAATGCCGGGCATTTTTCCAAGCAGTTCCTTCATGGCAAGGTAGCCGCTTTTGTGGGTATAATCGCCGGTACTGATCATCCTGCCGTCGTCGACGTCAAGGCCGTTGCGTTTCATGACGTTTTTGTATCCGGTTATGCGATCCTGCACGACCGAAAAGAAAACGGGGCCTGTGATGTGCCCTATGCGCCTGCAGCCGGTATCTATCAGATGGGAAACGGCCAGACCGGCGCCGATGACGGAATTTGAATACACCGAAGTGATTCCGTATTTGCTCAAATCGTTATCGACGCAGACAAGCGCCGTTTTTCTTTTTGTGGAGGATCGTTTGATGACATCGTCAATAATGCCGGCCTCCATTTCCTTTGGCAGGGTGGAGGCGAACATGATGCCGTCGACCCTGTCCTGAATGAGCCCTGTTATGCCTTCGCGCAGTTTTTTCGCGCTTCCCACGCTGTCGTGATTTCCTTCGGAATCCATTATGATAAGCCTGTACCCCAGGGGATTTAACACGTCGTACATGCTCTTGATTATGTAGGGGAAAAAAAGGCCGCAAATGTCGGACATTATTACGCCTATGGTTTTGGTATGCTTGAATTTCATCTTCTGCGCGATGGGATTGGCTATGTATTCAAGCTCTTCCACCGCCGCGTTGACGCGGCGGGCAAGATCCTCGCTGACATATTTATTTTTGTTTATTACGTTGGAAACGGTGGAAATGGATACGCCCGCCCGTCTTGCCACATCATGGATTGTAATCATATCATCTCCGCCTGACATGATACCATGGCGGTATTTTTCTGTACAATAGCGGACGTTAGCGGGCAGTACCCATGGCCTCTGCGGCTTTGAGATATGCCCTTCTTCCCGTTTCATAAAGATCGTTTCCCGTACTGTCTATGATAACCGTAACGGGAAAATCTTCCACAGCAAGGAGGCGCACCGCCTCGGCACCAAGGTCTCCAAAGGCGATAATTTCGGACGACTTGATGTGCCGGGAAAGAAGGGCGCCCGCGCCGCCTGGTGCCCCGAAATAAACGGCGCCCGTTTCCAGCATGGCTTTTATCACTTCTTTTGAACGTTTTCCCTTGCCTATCATGCCCCTGAGCCCAAGGGAAAGGAGGCGGGGCGTAAAGGGGTCCATGCGCCCGCTTGTGGTAGGGCCGGCCGGTCCCGTGACGAATCCTGGAGGGGCCGGCGCCGGGCCCGCGTAGTAGATGACGGCGTCTTCGAGAGGAAAGGGGAGTTTTTCCCCCCTGTCAAGCATCTCGATGAAGCGCCTGTGCGCGGCGTCGCGGGCGGTGTAGATGAACCCCGAAAGGAGAACCTCTTCGCCCGTTCTTAGGGAAGCGGCCTTTTCCCGCGAGAGGGGAAGGACGACGCGGCGCTCCACTACAGGACCTCCTTCGCGTGGCGGCTTGCATGGCAGTTGATGTTTACCGCGCAGGGAAGGGAAGCGATGTGGACGGCCATGGTTTCAATCATGACCGCGAGCGCGGTGGTTTTGCCGCCGTAACCCGCCGGCCCTATCCCCAGAGCGTTGATTTTTTCCAGCAGTTCCGCCTCCAGCCCGGCGTAAAGCGGATCGGGATGAGATGAGGGAATGGGGCGGAGCAGGGCGCGTTTTGAAAGGAGGGCCGCCTTGTCGAAACTGCCCCCTATGCCTATTCCCGCGACAATAGGGGGGCACGGATTGGGGCCGGCCTCAAGAACCGTATCCAGAACAAAATCGACGATCCCCTTCCTGCCGCCTGAGGGGGTGAGCATTTTGACGCGGCTCATGTTTTCGCTGCCCGCCCCTTTTGGGGCGACGGTAACGGTAAGCGCGCCGCCGCTTGCGCTTTCGATATACAGCATGGCGGGCGTGTTGTCCCCCGTGTTTACCCGTCTGAGCGGATCGGATGCCATGGAGCTGCGAAGGTACCCCTCGCCGCTGCCCAGCCTTACCCCCTCGTTCACCGCCTCCCGTATGTCGCCTTCAATATAAACGCCGTCTCCCACGTCGAGGAATACGCAGGTAATGCCCGTGTCCTGGCATATGGGGATTCTCTTTTCGCGGGCAAGGGCGAAATTCTCTTCGATCTTTTCCATGACACTCACGGCCGCGGGCCAGCTTTCGGCCGCGCGGCATTCCCTTATGCGGGAACACACGTCCTGGGGCAGATTCACGTTTGCTTCCACGCAGAGGCGGCGTACGCAGTCCCTTACGGCGGCGGCTTTGATGATCCTCATGCGCAGAGTCCCCCGGCTTTTTCCGCCTGAAGCGCGTCTAGTATTTGAATTCCGATTCTCCGATAAATTCCCGCAGTATACTGGTGCCGGGCACGTACTGGGGGGGGATGGGGGCGAAATTTTCCAGGAAGGAAAGGAGGCGCACCGCCTCGGCGTATTCCCGTTCTTCCGGCTTGACCGCCCGCAGCAGCGGATCGGCGTAGTATTTAAGGACGGAAAGCTCGTAGTCAAGCGCGGAGTTAAAGGCCACGTCGGCGCCGTTCTGGAAAGGGAAGATGTGTTTTCTTTCGCCCGCCTGAACGGAAGGCCACATTTTGATGGTTCCCGCCGCGTTCTTTCCCCGGAACTGGTAATCGCGGACCATGCGCCGCAACAGCCTGTTGTCGCTTGTGGGAATGCGGTTGTGATCGTCGAGGTTAAGCTGGGTAAGGGCCGAAACGTACAGTTTGAATTTTTTTTCGCGCGCTATCTGGGGGGTAAGCGCGTCGTTAAGGCCGTGTATTCCTTCGACTATCAGTATGGTGCGCCGGTCAAGGCGTATCTTTTTTCCGCCGTTTTCCCTGCGCCTTCCGGTCCTGAAATCGTAGGAGGGCAGCGTCACTTCTTTTCCGTCAAGAAGCTCAAGGAGCTGTTCGTTAAGAAAAGGGACGTCAAGGGCTTCAAGGCATTCAAAATCAGGCTCGCCGTTTTCATCCCTGGGCGTCTTCTCCGTGCCCACGTAATAGTCGTCAAGGCTTATGGCTATGGGCCGAAGACCTGTCACCATTAATTCTATGGAAAGCCGCTTCGCCGACGTAGTCTTGCCCGAACTGGAAGGGCCGGCGATAAGCACCACCTTGACCTCCTCCCGCTCTTTCCAGATCTTTTCGGCAATGCCGGAAATCTTCCTTGCCTGAAACGCCTCGGCCATGCGTATATAATCCCGGATTGTCCTTTCGGCGACCAGGCGGTTAAGGCCTCCGACAGCGTGGACCTCCACAATGCGGCCCCATTTTTTGTATTCGTCGTAAACCGTAAAGATGCCGGGGCTGTCCTCAAAAGGATCTATGACGCCGTTCCTCCCGACCGCGGGAAACCGGAGCAGAAAGCCATCCCTGTATAACATAAGATCGAAGGCGTCAAGAAGGCCCGTGCGCGGCACCAGCGGCTCAATATAGAGATCCGCGTAGTTTCCGCATACGTTTACCTTGACGACAGGATCGTTGCGCAGATCGAGCAGCGCCCGGGTGTCGGCCTGGTTGTTTTTTTTGAAGAGTTCCAGCGCGTCCCCGTAGGCAATGCGCCTGTATTCGATGGGGCGGTTTTCTTTCACAATGGAAAGCATTCTGTCCCCAAGATCCGACATGTCTTTTTCCGGCGGTTTTTTTCCGGCCGTGAACGTGTAGTAGTAGCTGTTTCCCAGCGAATGGCCCACGTACAGGCTGCGTTCCGGAAAAAGCTCCCGCGCCGCGATGGCAAGAATAAAGGCCAGTGAGCGCCGGTATATCATTACCCCTTCGGGGGCTTCAAGGAGTACCGGTTCTATATCGGCGTTTACTTCTATTTTTGCCGAAAGGGGAAGGATCTCGTTGTTTACACGCACCGCGGCGATTTTATTCCCGCCGGCGCCAAGACGCCCGGCAAACGAAGCCGCCTGTACGCCTGGCTCGCAGACAACAGGGTCCCCGTCCGTAAACCGTATCTGTATGTTATTCATGACGGCCTCCGCCGCTAGGGGATTCATAAATCTCCTATGTAGTTATTTATCAGCGCGAGTTTTAGTTCCCTGAGTTTTTCCGTTGCCGAAACCTTGTACACGTGCGGGTTCAAGAGGCGCTTGTAGCTTGGATCCAGTGAGTCAAGATCCGACGCGGCGTGCGCCCTTACGGCGGCAAGCGGGGGAAGGGGAGATGACAGGGCGCCGTTTTCAAGGCGCGGCTTAAGGAGCGGTTCGGCGCTGCCTGAGATTTCATGGTAGAAGTGGCGGTAATCGGCCTGCGGATGCCAAAAGGCGTAACGCTTCCCCTTTTCCGGAATGTCGCCCGGGAGGTCAAGGCCCATGACGTCGGCCACCGCCATGCCGCCGGGATCTTTGACGCGCCACACCTGCTTGACGCCGGGGGTGGTGGTTTTTTCGGGATTGTCGGAAAATTTCATTACCGGGATCATGACCCCGTCCCCGCCGTCGCGGGCCGCCAGCTTGTAGACGCCGGAAAAAGCGGCCTCTTCGCCCCCGGTGACCATGCGGGTTCCTACCCCCCAGGTGTTTACCGGCGTTCCGGCGCCGGTCAGCGTCTGTATGATTGCCTCGTCAAGATCGTTGCTTACCGTGATGGTCGCGTCAGGGAAACCCGCCTCGTCGAGCATCTTCCGCACCTCGATTGAAAGATAGCTGATGTCCCCCGAATCAAGCCGGACGCCGAAGTTGTGACCCCTGGCGGCAAGCTCTCTTCCCGCCGCGATGGCGCTGCGTATCCCGCTTTTAAGGGTGTCGTAGGTGTCGATAAGAAAGATTGTGCGGCCGGGGTAAATATCGGCGTAGGCGCGGAAGGCTTCCTCCTCGGACGGGTAGGCCATAACCCAGGAATGGGCCATGGTTCCCAGCACGGGAATGCCGAACACTTTTCCTCCAAGGGTGTTGGAAGTCCCCGTCGCGCCGCCTATGTAGCCTGCCCTGGTGGCGGACATCGCGCCGTCGGGCCCCTGGGCGCGCCGGAGGCCGAATTCCATGACGGAGCCCTTTCCCGAGGCAAGCCAGACCCTGGCGGTTTTGGTCGCTATAAGACTCTGAAAGTTGATCGTGTTAAGGAGCATGCCTTCGATGATCTGGCATTCTATGAGCCCGCCTTCGACCCGGATCAAAGGTTCCTGGGGAAAGACCGCCGTCCCTTCGTCCATGGCCCAGAGGGAACCTTTGAAACGAAAATCCCCGAGACTTTCGGTAAAGGCTTTTTCAAAACAGCCGAGGCTGTCGAGGTACTCTATATCTTCCCGCGAAAACGAAAAGGATTGAAGATTTTCAAGCAGGGTGCCAAGGCCCGCGAAGACCGCGTAGCCTCCGCCAAAGGGGCAGCGGCGGAAGAACATATCGAATACGGCCCTGTGATTCATGTTCTTTTTCCAGTAACCCTGGGCCATGGTAAGGGAATAGAAATCGGTAAAAAGGGCGGAATTGCCTTCCTGTGTTTTCATGCCGCGCTCCATACCGGATCATACTACACGATTTTTGGCCGGGCGGTAAGGGGGCGCATGGCCTCATGTAAAATCTGACCGAAGAGGGGGCGGAATCTCAAGTAAAAATCTGACCATGGAAACCTAAACTATATCCGGCGGAAACGTCTGCCGGAGGAAACAATGGGGTTA
>JAISAQ010000037.1 GCA_031266775.1 Treponema sp. | reverse complement strand
AAGTCGGAACTGACGGCGGAAGACGTGGACGATCACATAAAGAGGATAGGGAAGGTACGGGAACAGCTGGACAAACGGGGGGATACGAGAAAACTGGTCGGGGCGGTAGCGGCCATGGTAGCGTCCGAAGACGTAAGGAAATACGCCCTGAAAAAGGGATTGTACGTTCTGGTGCAGTCCGGGGATACGGTGGTCCTGGCCGAGCCTCCCGAGGGCTTCAAAGTCCGGGAATGGTAAAATCTCTTTTCCGGCACAGCCCCAATCCCGCTATACGTAGTATTATCAGGTTTATGGGACGCTACGCAAATTCGGTGCCTGACACCTGTGCGCTTCAATACCCCAATTTCCGCAGAGCTTCAAGGAAATTCCGCGCGCCGGTATGGTTTGGATTGATATGCAGAGCCTGAGTGAGATCCTCGATGGCCATAGTGTAGTCCTTTTTACCGGCCCAGGCGATGCTCCGGCCAAAATACGCATTGGCATGAGCGGGGTCAAGCAGTATCGCCTCACTGAAATCCGCGACTGCCGCATCGGGGTTCCCTTTCATACTCCAGGCAAAACCCCGGTTACGGTACGCATAGGCATAACCGGGGTTGATCCGCAGTGCCTGTGTGTAGTCTTCGATTGCCGCGCCGTAGTCCCCTTTGTCTTTCCAGGCAATGCCCCGGTTGTTGTACGCCCCGGCATGAGCGGGGTCAAGCCGTATCGCCTGGGTGAAGTCCGCGATTGCTGTGTCGTAGTCCCTTTTGCCGGCCCAGGCAATACCCCGGTTGTAATACACATCAGCATAGTCAGGATTGATCCGCAGCGCCTGTGTGTAATCTTCGATTGCCGCGCCTGAGTCCCCTTTGTCTTTCCACGCGTTGCCCCGGCCAAAATACGTATCGGTATCAGCGGGGTCAAGCCGAAGCGCCTGGTTAAAGTCCGCGATTGCCGCGTCGTAGTCCCCTTTCTTGTACCAGGCAAGGCCCCGGTTATGGTATGTAGAAGCATGGTCAGGATTGATCCGCAGTACCTGTGTGTAATCTTTAATTGCCGCGTCGTAGTCCCCTTTGTCGGCCCAGGCAAGGCCCCTGTTGTAGTATGCGTTGGCATGGTCAGGATTGATCTGTATCGCCTGTGTGTAGTCCGCGATTGCCGTATCGAGATCTCCTTTGTCGGCCCAAGCAATGCCCCGGTTGGCATATGCGTTGGCATGAGCGGGGTCAAGCAGTATCGCCTGTGTGTAGTCTTCGATTGCCGCATCGTAGTCCTTTTTACCAAACCAGGCGATGCCCCGGTTGTAATACGTGCCGGCAAAGGCGGGGTCAAGCCGCAGTGCCTGTGTGAAGTCCGCGATTGCCGCATCGGGGTCCCCTTTGTCGGCCCAGGCGATGCCCCGGTTGTAGTACACGTCAGCATAGTCAGGATTGATCTGCATGGCTTGCGTGTAGTCTTTGATTGCCGCGTCATAGTCCCCTTTGTCTTTCCATGCATCGCCCCGGTTTTTGTATGCCCCGGCAAAGACGGGGGCGAGCCGCAGCGCTTGGGTGTAGTCCACGATTGCCGCGCCGTAGTCCTTTTTATTCTTCCAGGCATTGCCCCGGTTGTTGTACGCAGCGGCAAAGGCAGGGGCAAGCCGCAGTGCCTGTGTGTAGTCCGCGATTGCCGTGTCGTAGTCCTTTTTGCCGGCCCAGGCATTGGCCCGGCCAAAATACGCAATGGCAAAGGCGGGGTCAAGCCGCAGCGCCTGTGTGTAGTCCGCGATTGCCGCATCGCGATCCCCTTTGTCTTTCCAGGCAACGCCCCGGTTGTAATACGCGCCGGCATAGTCAGGATTGATCCGCAATGCCTGTGTGTAGTCCGCGATTGCCGCGTCATAGTCTCTTTTGGCGGCCCAGGCATTGCCCCGGTTGTAGTACACGCCGGCAAGGTCGAGGTCAAGCCGTATTGCCTGTGTGTAGTCCTCGATTGCCGCATCGTAGTCCTTTTTGCCGAGCCTCACAGTACCCCGCATGGCGTACGCGTAGGCATAACCGGGATCAAGCCATAGTGCCTGTGTGAAATCCGCGGTTGCCCCCTCGTAGTCCCTTTTACCGAGCCTTACAGTGCCCCGCATGACATACGCATAAGCATCAGAGGGGTTACGCCGTATTGCCTCGTTATAATCCCCGATCCTCCCGTCCGGGGAAAAGTCCTCCGCGGCAAGGCCAGCGCTGCCCGTAAAGGCGGCAAAGAGGAAGAAAAAGAGGACTCCGCGCAAGGGCCGGAGGGAAAACGCCGTCCGCGCGGCGGGTTGCAGAGGGATAATGGAAGCGCTGTGATGGCTGTGCATGTCACGCTCCTTTGACGGGGAAATTGTACAAAGTGTACCACCGGACCGGGGAACATGCAATGCGCGCCGGGTACGGCCCGGTATACCAAGTAAATACACCCCCGGATATGAAAGCTTTCGGTTTCATACCGTAATTTTTCTCCTTTTGTATCTTCTTGTATACTATACATACCGGTTCTGTCCGTGAGGGCGAACCGGAGGTTCGTTGTAGTTGAATGTTGAATTTGGAATTGCTGCCTTACAAGCCTTGTCCCCTTGACTTTTATGAAAAAGGCGTGTTATGGTAAAAAAGCTCCTTCGGGGGCAAGGAGAGACACATGGCCCAGGCCAGTAAAAACGCCCGTACGTCAAAAGCCACGCAGCAGTTTTTTTGTTCCTGCGGGGGTGAAGTCAAAATGAAGACCCTTTTCGAAAACGGCAAGGTGAAAAACATAGCCGAATGCGATAAGTGCAAGCGGACGGAACGGCGTCCGTCGGATTTTAAATAGAGCTTGTCCATAATGTTCACATTATGGACAGACACTACATAACGAAGCGGTAACGCGCGTATCAAGAGAGGTTTCATAATGGGGGTTTTCCTTTGGCAGGCAAGATAAGTTCCGCCGAAAAACGGCACCGGCAAAGCGAGGAGCGCCGTATCCGCAACAAGGCGGTAAAGAGCGCTGTTAGAACAAGCGCCAAAAAATTTACGGTGCTGGCCCGGAAAAAGGAGACGGTTGAAGCGGAGGCCGCTCTTAAGGACATGCTCAAGAAGATCGACACCGCGGCCCGTAAAGGCATTATCAAGAAGAACGCCGCGGCCAGAAAAAAGTCCCGAATGCAGAGGCTCTTTAATACCCTCAAAGGCGGTCCGGTATCGGCGCAGCATGGCGGATAAAAAACGTACCAAGGCGGATATCGTTGATTCTATATACGAAAAAACCGGTATAAGCCCAAAAGAAATCCGCGCCATCATTGAAATGTTTATCAGCGAAATAAAAAACGCCCTTAAAAGCGGCGTGGCGGTGGAGCTGCGCGGGTTCGGCTCCTTTGTCGTCAAGGCCAGAAAGGGCCGCCAAAAGGCCCGGAATCCAAAAACGGGCGAATTTCTTGAAATACGCCCCCACGGTATAGCGTCTTTCAGGGCCGGCCGGGAACTCAAACGGGATGTGTGGGATCTTGGGGACGGCGAAGGCCGGCGGTAATGCGGGTTTCTTTCAGCCTTAAAAAAATCGCCGTCAATGCCGGCCTCGTGATTTTTTCGGTCTTCCTTTTTGCCGGATCTTTTCCCAATCCTGTTGTTGAAAAAGGGCTTCCCCTGCTTGCCTGGATAGCGTATGTTCCCGTTTTTATCCTGATACGCGGATCAAGCCTTCCCGCGTCGGTGTGCTGGGGGGCCTTGTACGGTTATACCGCCTATAGTCTCTTTAATTACTGGCTCGGCGCCTTTCATCCCCTGGCGGGGGTCATCGTCGGCCTTATCTACCTTGTTTTCCTGGCCCTTCTCTTCTTTTTTCTGAAGCTGGCGGACATCCTTTTTCCCCAGCGCGGCTATATTGTCCAGTGGGTGATCTGGATAAGCTACGAATATCTGCGCACGCTGGGTTTTCTGGGCTATTCCTACGGCATTACAGGCTATTCCCAGTGGACGCTGCTGCCCGTGATACAAATTGCCAATCTTTTCGGGGTCTGGGGCGTTTCGGCCCTTGTCGTGTTCCCGTCGGTTTTTTTGGCCGCCGTTCTTGTGAACGGGCGTTTTGCCGCGGAAACGGTTTGGAAGTGCGTCATAAAGGAAAAGATCCCCGCCCTCCTGTGGGCGGCGGCCCTGATCTGTACACTCGTGTACGGCGCCGTTTCGCCCGTGGATTATTCTTCCGCGCCGGCCGCCCGCCTTGCCCTTGTCCAGCTTAACGCCGATCCGTGGAAAGCGGAGGTGCCGGGAATGGAGATGGAGCAGTACCGGGAAAATCTCTCCGTTCTCCGCCGCCTTTCGGACGAAGCCTTAAAACAAGAGCCCCGGCCGGATCTTGTGGTGTGGTCCGAAACCGCCTTTGTGCCCCGTATCTACTGGCACACCACGTACCGGGACGATAATGAATCCTGGGTTCTTGTGCGGGAACTTCTGCGGTATCTCGCGCGGCAGGACGTGCCCTTTCTTCTGGGCAACGACGACGCGCGCAAGGACCCGCTGAAAAACCCGGAAAAAGATCACCGCGTCGACTACAACGCCGTAATGCTGTATAAAGGGGGAAAAGAGACCGGGATCTACCGGAAGCTCCGCCTTGTTCCCTTTACCGAGTATTTCCCCTACAAAAAAGAGCTTCCCTGGCTTTACACTATTCTGGCGGACGCCGACACCCATTTCTGGGAAAAGGGGTCCGATGAAACGCTCTTCTCCGTTCCTTTTCAGAATGGCGGGGGGAACTTTACATTTTCAAGTCCCATCTGTTTTGAGGACACCTTCGGCTATCTTTCGCGGAATTTTGTCCGCCGCGGGGCGGAGCTTATCGTCAATCTTTCCAACGACGCCTGGTCAAACAGTCTTTCCGCCCAGAACCAGCATCTTTCAATGGCGGTCTTCCGGGCGGTGGAAAACCGCAGGTCCATGGCCCGTTCAACCACGTCGGGACAGACCTGCGGAATAGACCCCAGCGGCAGAATCATCGCCATGGCGGCGCCCTTTAGCGAATCGTGGATCATCGTGGATCTTCCCGTCGTTACCGGGGACACGCTGTACACGGCCCGGGGCGATTTTTTCCCGCTGTTTTTTCTGGCCGCCGCCCTTCTCCTGTTGATCTCCGGCATCATTTTGCGTATAGTTAAAGTGAACGGGGACGGCGGGCAGAAAGGCCGGAAAACGGCGGCTCAAAAGAGGGGTCCGGTCTCGTGACGCGGCGTCTTCGGGCTGAGTTAAAAAGTAAAAAGATTTTCCGCAGGTTGACAACGTTATAATTATCGTAGGAAAATAACAGCCGGTTAAGCGGCGGTTTGTGATCAGGAAGGAAACAATGAATACCCGAAAAAAAATACTTATAGTTGATGACGAAAGAATAAATCTGGAATTCTTTGAGGTAATGCTTTCCAAGCTTGGCTTTGTTGTCGAGGAAGCCGGCGACGGGGTGGAGGCCCTTGAAAAAACAAGGCGTTTCATGCCCGATCTGATACTGCTGGACAATATCATGCCCCGCATGTCGGGATGGGAAGTTACCAAAACCCTCAAGGGAGATCCAAAATATTCAGGGATTCCCATCATCATGTTTTCCGCGCTGGGAGACGCCAAGGACAAGGTCGAAGGCTTTGAACTTGGGGTGGACGATTACATCACCAAGCCCTTTAATTTTTCCGAAGTTCTCGCGAGGATCAGGGCGGTGCTGCGGAACCGCGAACTGTTTGCCCAGATTGCCGTCCGGGAGTCGCGCCTCAGCATGGCGGAAGAACTCAATACGGACATGAAGATCAATCTGCAGGATTTTGTAAAAAGTGTGGACGATCTTGACGCCGCCATTGTCATGCTCTCGCGCGGCGGCGAAGCCGATTCCCGTTCCCTTCCGGGCTTTGTGGAAAATATAAAGGAAAAGACCCAGCGGGTACGCAAGCACATCGCGGAGCTGGACGCCCGTATCGAAAAGACGATACGGGAATGGGAAGATCTCAAGAAAAGCGAAATAGGGCTTTTTGCCCTTGAAAACCAGATCCGTAAATTTCTGCACGGCGAAGAAGGCCGCGGGGAGTAGGCATGGTCAGGGATAAAAAAAAGGAAGGGGAAATCGTTGTCCTCGGCGAAAGCACCAGCTTTAACGGTTTTCTCCGTTTCAAGGAAACGCTCCGCATACAGGGAAAATTCCGGGGAACCATAGAAGCCACAGGCGCCCTTATCGTCGACAGGGGAGCGGTGGTGGAAGCGGATCATATTTCGGTCACGTCCCTTACGGTGTACGGCACGGTGGCGGGGGCCGTATGGGCGGCGGACAAGATCGACATGATGAGCGGGGCGGAGGTGCGGGGGGACGTAACCGCGGCCAGGCTCCGCATTGCCGACGGGGTTCTTTTTGAGGGACAGTGCAGCATGATCAGGGCGGAAAAAGAGGTTGAGATCTTTTCCCGGCCCACAGAGGAGATCAAGACTGAACTGCGGTGGGCCAATGGATCGTGAAGATTCCGCGGCCCGTCTTGTACAGGCGCTTGCCGCCCGGCAAAAAACCGTTGCCGCGGCGGAATCCTGTACGGCCGGGCTTGTGGCGGACCGTATCGCCTCCGTTCCCGGCGCTTCCCGTGTTTTTTGGGGATCTTTTGTTACGTATATGACGGACGCAAAGGCGGTCATGCTGGGGCTTGACCGCCTTCTGCTTGAAAAAAGCGGCGCGGTAAGCGGGGAAACCGCCCGCGCCATGGCGGAAGCGGCGCTTGAAAAAAGCGGCGCTTCCCTGGCCGTTTCGGTGACGGGCCTTGCCGGCCCGTCGGGCGACGGGACTTCCGCGGCTGTGGGAACGGTGTGGATAGCCACTGCCCTTCCGGACGGCCCGTCCGCGGCGCGGGTTTTTTACATCGAGGGAGACAGGGAGGCGGTGCGAGCCGCCGCGGCGGAAGCGGCGCTGCGGGAAGCGCTTGGCCGCCTTTCCACTTGACAGAAAAAAAACGGATGAGTATTATGATTATGTCTTTTCAATGTCAGCGCATAACCGTCCGGGAAAAACAATCAATAATGACAAGTTCCGTGTATCATATAATCCATAATATTTGCAGGTGGTTTTAACAATGGCGTTAGTACGAAGAGGCCGGAAACCAAAAGTAACGGCGGATGAAGATGTCCAGACCGGGTCCCTCCCTTTCGGGCCTGAGTCTTCCTCTGCGGCGGAAAATCAAGCCGCCCCGCGTGAGGAAGAAAGCCCGCGCGGGAAGCCTTCCTGGGAAGGGGATTCCGCCAGGGCGGAAGATTCCGGGGACGAGGGTGAACGGGGCAGGGTAGTGGTAAAGGCCAGGGTCAGGCGCGCTCCCTACCGTGAAAACAGGCGCTATAACGGCGCGTCCGGGGGCCACGGCGCCGCGGGCGCTTTTAACGCGCCGCAGGAGCCGGCCGTTATGCAGGCCGCCCTGAACGGAAACGGGCATGAATCTTCCTTTACGCCCGCGCCCGCGCAGGAAGGCCCGCCGGCCAGGCCGGCAGGGACAAACCAGTCCCTGCCGGCTCACCTTCCTTCCATGCCCGATATTTACGGCCGGCCGGAACCGAGGCTGGATCAGGACAACGGCAAGCCCCGGCTCACGATCAACGAACTCATACGGCTCAACATGATGGATCTCCGCGAACTGGCGGCTTCCTACAATATTTCCCATGACGACATGGTGGCCCTCAAGAAACAGGAAATAGTCTTTTCGATTCTCAAGGCCCACACCGAGCACGGCGGGATCATCTATGCCTATGGTTCCCTGGAAATACTTCCGGACAGTTACGGGTTCCTGCGAAGCCCGCAGAATTCCTACCTTCCGGGTCCCGACGACATCTACATCAGCCCCAGCCAGATACGGCTCTTTGCCCTTAAAACCGGCGATACGGTCTACGGGCAGATCCGCAGCCCCAAGGAAGGGGAACGCTTCTTCGCCATGCTCCGGGTGGAAACCGTCAACTACGATGATCCCACCGTCGCCCAGAACCGCATTCCCTTTGACAACCTCACGCCCCTTTATCCCAATGAAAAGCTCAATCTTGAAACGGTAACCGAGGGCATATCCGAGCGCGTCATCAACCTCTTCTGCCCCATCGGCAAGGGCCAGCGGGCGCTCATCGTGGCCCCCCCAAGAACGGGCAAGACCATCATGATGCAGAAAATAGCCAACGCCATTACGATGAACCACCCCGAGGTGTACCTTATCGTTCTTCTGATCGACGAGCGTCCCGAGGAAGTAACCGATATGGAAAGGACCGTCCGGGCGGAGGTGATTTCCTCGACTTTTGACGAACAGGCTACCCGGCACGTGCAGGTTACCGAGATGGTGCTGGAAAAGGCCAAGCGCCTTGTGGAGCACAAGAAGGACGTGGTGATCCTGCTCGATTCGATTACCCGGCTTGCCAGGGCCTATAACCAGACCGTGCCCACTTCGGGCAAGATCCTTTCGGGCGGCGTTGACTCGAACGCGCTCCATAAACCCAAGCGGTTCTTCGGCGCCGCCCGGAATATCGAGGAAGGGGGAAGCCTTACGATCATTTCCACCGCCCTCATCGAAACCGGCAGCCGCATGGACGAGGTTATTTTTGAAGAATTCAAGGGAACGGGCAACCTCGAAATCAACCTTGACCGGCGTATTTCCGACCGCCGCCTCTTTCCCGCCATCAACATCAAAAAGTCGGGCACCCGGAAGGAAGAGCTGCTCCTTACCGAAGAAGAGATTCAGAAGATCTGGATACTCCGCAAGGTCATCAACCCCATGGACGACATCGAGATCATCGAACTCCTGGTTGACAAAATGAAGAAATCCAAGAATAATGAAGCGTTCCTCAGGTCCATGAACACCGGTTCCGCCGGAGCGGACTAGGAGCCCAAGGAACGGCCTTTTTCATGGGGATTTTTTTACGGCAAGCCGCCGGACGGAAGATTAGGAAGCGAGGATTTTATGAGGGAAAAGATTCATCCCAGATATGAACTAACGAAGATCACCTGCGCCTGCGGGAATGTCATAGAGACCCGTTCCACCGTCAAGGATATCAAGGTGGAGATCTGTTCCGCCTGCCATCCCTTTTTTACCGGCAAGCAGAAACTTGTCGACACCGCGGGCCGTATCGAACGTTTCCGCAGAAAGTACAACATCAAAGAACCGGAATGAAACCGGCCGAAAGCCCGGTTTTTCACCCTCTATCAGGAACCTCTGGAAACCCGGCGGGGATTTTCAAAAGTTCCTGTCATTTTTTTCTGGCGGCGCTGATTTTTTGCGCCGCTTCCGCCATATTCAAGAACTTTTCGCGGTAACCAAAGCGATCCTCTCCCAGGGATCTGCCCGCCATGGCGGTGACCATGCCGAAATCCGCGTTCCCCTTGTAAGGGCTGTCCCGGAGCAGCATGCCAAAGGCGGCTACCGAAGCGGCGAAGTTAAAGTCGGGGGAAGCGTCCTTTGCGGCCCGTACCGAAGCGGTTTTAAGGGGGAAACTCAGCAACCGGCTTTCCGCTTCTTTCGGCAGCTTGTAGCGTACCTTAACGGTAAGAAACTCATCCGCATAGGCCGGTGAAGGGGGAATGACCGGGGCCGGTGAGTATTTGAGGGGATCGATTTCCGGCAGTCTGGCGGCTTCCTCCCCCGGCGGGATAATCTCGTAAAAGGCGGTTACGGTATGCCCCGCGCCTATATCCCCCGCGTCAACCGTATCGTCGTTAAAATCTTCGGATCGCATGATCCGGTTCTCATAGCCCAAAAGCCGGTAGGCCCCCACGGTGGCGGGATTAAATTCAACCTGAATTTTTACGTCCTGGGCGATGGTGACCAGTGTTCCTGCCAGCTGATCCCCCAGCATTTTTTGCGCTTCCTCAATGGTATCGATGTACCCGTAATTGCCGTTGCCCTTTGAGGCCAGCTGTTTCAGGGTCCCGTCCCGGTAATTCCCCATGCCGAATCCCAGAACGGTTAAATACACACCGCTTTGGGCTTTTTCCCTGATCAGATCCGTCAGATCGCTCCGGTTTGAAATACCCACGTTAAAGTCTCCGTCGGTGCAGAGGATGACCCGGTTTATGCCGGCGGGATCAATGTTTTCTTCCGCCAGTTTGTAGGCAAGCTCAATGCCCGCCCCGCCGGCGGTTGATCCCCCTGCGGAAAGTTTCCGCAGGGCTTCAAGGATACGGTTTTTGTTGTCACAGCTTGTGGGGGGCAGCACCGTCCCCGCGGCCCCGGCGTATACGCAGAGGGCAACCCGGTCGGTGCCGCCAAGCCGGTTCACAAGGAGTTCCATGGCCGATTTAAGCAGGGGCAGTTTGTTCGGCTCGTTCATGGAGCCGGAAACGTCCAGCAAAAAAACCAGGTTTGCCTTGGGTCTTTGGCCCGGGGGGAATTCTTCTCCCTTTATTCCTATCCGCGTCAAAAGGCGGCCGGGGTTCCAGGGACATTCCGCGGTCTCCGTGTGGACCGTAAAAGGCCGGCCGTCCCGGGGCGGCAGATAGTCGTAATCAAAATAATTGATCAATTCCTCGATCCGCACCGAGGATTTTGGGGGCAGTGATCCGTGATTGATAAAGTACCGGGTTATGGAGTAACCGGCGGTATCCACATCTATTGAAAAAGTGGACAGGGGATTTTCCGCCGCCCGCAAAAAGGGATTATCCGCAATATGGTCAAATTCATTGGTGTTAAAACCGCCGGTTTCTTCCATGCCAGCTTCGGCTTCTTCCCAATACGATGAATTGAATCCCCCGGAAGGCGCGAGCGCGCACCCCATAACAACCAGCAGGGCCGGAATAAAATACCGGTACATTTTTTTCATACAACACCCCCTTTTAGGGAAACGCCGGTTAACGTGCGAATCAACGTTAGTGTAGTGAAAAAGTACCGGAAGGTAAATCGCCGCAAAGGGCGCCTCCGCCGGGGGCGGGGTTCAATGCTTCCGTGTTTACCGCAGCGGCCCTGTTTCCGCTCTTGTCCTTCATACTTTCATTGTACTATGATGGGTTATGGATTCTACTATAAAACCATCCGTTGAACTTTTAATACGAAACATAAAACGGCTTATTTCGGTGGACACGAAAAAGCTTGAATACATCATCGCCGCCCAGATAGCGGGCGGGCATGTGATTCTGGCGGATTCCCACGGAGTGGGGAAGACTTCCCTTGCCCGCGCGCTGGCCCATTCCATACGCTGGCGGCCGGAAGATATGATCGCCGGGGATATTAAAATGGAAGGTTTTAACCGCATTCAGTGTACGGTGGATCTTCTGCCGCAGGACATTCTGGGCTATAACCGTTTTATCGGGCATTCGGGGGAAATGGTCTTTAACAAGGGGCCCATTTTTGCCCATTTTGTGCTCTGCGACGAGATCAACCTCCTTACGCCGAAGACCCAGGGGAGTTTTCTTCAGGTAATGGAAGAACAGACGGTTACCATAGAGGGAAAGCTCTACCGCCTGCACGATCCGTTCTTCATTATCGCGACCATGAACCTGCGGGGAGTTCATCTTTTTCCCCTTCCCGCGCCGCAGCTTGACCGCTTCATGATACGCCTTTCCCTGGGGTATCCTTCCGCGGAGGAAGAACGGGAGATAATAGCGCGGCACGGCAGAATGGACGCGTGGGACAATTTTGAAAGCGTCATCGACAGCGCGGATCTTATACGCTGGAAGAAGATGGTGGACGATGTGCAGATGCACAGCGGCGTAAGTTCCTACATTGTGGACTGCGTAAGGCAGACGAGGGTACATCCCGACATTGAAAGCGCGGCAAGCCCGCGGGCGGGAGTGCGGATCAGCCGGCTGGCGCGGTCCCTTGCCCTGTGCAGGGGCCTTGACTATGTGCCGATAGATTTTGTCAAGGAGATTTTTATTCCCGCCATGGCCCACCGCATTATTACCCGCGATCCGTCGATTCCTCCCGAAGCGCCCCTGGAGCGTATTCTCGACACGGTTCCTGTGGAACCGCCGGTTTTCGCGGAGCAGACGGTTTCGCTAAAACCGCCGGCTTCAGTGAAACCGGAGGTTTCGCGGGTGTCCGCGGCGGAGTCCTGAAAGGAATGAACGCCAGCAGGGCCGGCGGCCTTTCCCGTTTTTATTCCCGTTTCCGTGGTTTTTTTGTTGTTGGTCCCTCCGGCTGCGCGGCCGCGGCGTTGTCCCTGGCTGTTCTTGTCCGCTCTCTTGCCGCCCGCAACGCCTACGAGATCGTGCTGGCCCTGACGGTGATCTGCGTGTGGGCCGCCCTGTTTCTGGCGGGTTCCTGGGGGGCGCGGCGTCTTGCCGCTCTGGAGCCGCTGTGGAAATCTCCGTCGCCGCTCACGGCGGAAGGGCCGCGTCCGGACACGGGGATTCCCGCGCACGATGCCGCGCCGGCCCTTGTCACAGGCCTTGACGGGCGCGTTCCGTGGTTTTTCCGGCTTCATTTTGTTGTACGTGGCCGTTTTTTCCCTTCCGGGAACAGCCGGGGATGTCCGGTGTCGGCCGAAACGTCGGCCCCCCCGGGAAGCGGCACGGCGCGGCTGGATTTGAGTTTTCCCATGTCGGGGGTTTTTGAGGGGGAAGGTTCCTGCCGCCTCCGGGATATTCTGGGATTTTTTTCCTTTCCATGCGGCCTTCCCCAGCGCCGGAGCTTTCCGGTAAGAAGCGCCCCTTGTCCCCAAAAACCTTTTCGCGTTGACGCCCGTTCGGGGGCCGAGGACAGGCGCAATAAAAACACGGCCGATGAGGAACGCTATTATATGCGCGAATACGCTCCGGGAGACCGTTTCCGGGACATTAACTGGAAGAGTTCGGAGCGCATCGACACCCTTATTACCCGTATATCCCCGGACAATCAGGAGAAGGTCAGCCGCATTGAAGTGTACTTCCGCAATTACGGGCCTTCCGGCCGGGCGCCGCTGGGGGATCTCTGGATGCTGGACCGCGCCAAGGCCCGCCTTGCCCAGTTTTTGCGGTCCGCACAGGAAGAACAGTCCTCCTATGTGTTTCATGTCCGCACCGCCGGGGACAGCCGGGAGATAGCCGGTCAGGATGAACTGGACAATTTTCTGGAGGAGCTTGCGGCCCTTCCCTTCGCGCCGCCCCGGAACGAGGATCCCGGAGGGGATGCAGGGGCGCTTCCCCGCGCTTCTTCCGGGGAACTCTACGTTTTTTCTACCGCCTGTGACGCGGGGCTTCCTTCCTTTCTGCTTGCCCGCCGGGAAAAGGCCGTTTCACTTTTCTTTGTACGGCCTCCGTTCCCCGTGCTGCGCGGGGAGCAGGCGGAAAAGGACGGCTCCGCTATGGAATCCGAAAAAATCCGCGTAAGGGACTTTGCGGTAATGGGCTTTGTTCCCGATCCCTTCTGGCTCCTTCTTCCTGGGAACCGCGCCCGTGTCTTCCCCGTTCCCGTTCTTCCGGGCCTTGTCGATTACGCGGAGGCTGTCCTGTGAAAAAAAAATTGGCGGTTCTTTTTAGCCTGCGGCTTTTTTTCTGGTTCAGCGTGGTAAGCATTCCGTTCTTCCATCCGGGGATTTCGGTTTCCTATGATCGCGCGGGCTTCCTCCAGTGGTTTTTGATTGTCCCCTTTGAGGCGCTCGCCGCTTTTCTGCCGGTCCGGGGAAAAGGGCCCGTCAGGTTTTTTCTTGCCGTTCCGCCGCTTCTTCTCTTTTCGATTCTTGCCGGAGGATTCGGCCCCGGCGCGTTTTTGCCGTTGTGTACGGGGCTTTTGAGTTTCATCCTTACCTTCCTTCTGTTTCATTATCCGCGCTGGGGCAAACTGTCGGCGGCGGAGCCTTTTCTGCTGGCCTGGATCTGTTTCAGGCTGCTTGTTTTTTCCCGCTCCGGCGAGGAAGCTGCCGGGGAAAGCATGGGGCTTACCCAGATCATACTGGCCGTAACCGCGGCGGTCTTTCTGCTGCACAGCCTGGTGGTGTATTTTTGCCTTTATCCCCGCGGCCTTTCCGGTTTCCGGGGAGAAACGGCGGTCCTTGCCTTCGGCTTTGCCGCCGCGCTGATTGCGGTTTTTATCCTTCCGGCCGACTTTGTCCGCAACCAGGTAATTGCCAATCTCCTGCCGGACCGCGCCCGAGAATTGAGCAAGCCCGACGACAACGACTGGGGAATTCCCGATAACACGCAGGGAGGCGGCAGGAGAACCATTCCCGGCGATGAAAGCGGCCGGCAGCCGGATCTGCGCGGCCTGAGCGAATACGACTGGCCCGGCGAACAGGGAAAAGGGAAGGGAAAGGGAAAAGAGAGGGGAAGCGGCCGGGGGAAAGGCGAAAACGGTGAAGAACGGCAGTACACGGTGATGGTGGTCGCCTCAAGGCGGGAGCCCGTGTATATGGGAGACTCCTTCCGGGGCAGGCTTGATCCGGCACGGGGTTTTCTTCCCTCACAGGACGAGCCCCTCAACAGCCTTCCCCTTACAAGGCTCTTTAACACCTGGTTTGACACCGCCCCTTTAGGCGACATGGGCCGGGAGCGGGTGGAAGTTTTTTCCCTTTCAATGCTGCCGCAGAATTTTCTGCCCTACCGCCCCTTCGCGCTTGAGCCGACTGTTTTAAGCGAAGGCTCAGGCCCCCTCCGTTACATGCACCGGGTCTTTTCCCGCATGCACTCAGGAGATCCTCTGAATCTTCTCTTTGTCCCGGTGCGGGATTTAAGCGGGGCGGAAAGGGAATTGCTTGCCCCGTACCTTGAAGTTCCCCTTGAAGAAGGGGACAGGGAAATTTTCGCCGGTTTTCTTGGGGACGCGCTTGATACATGGGACAAAAGGGCCGCCGCCGCCGGCAGTGATACATATATGGGGAAAATTCTGGCGATACTGACGGGTTTTGAAGACTTCCAGTACACGATCAACGATAACGACGATTATTCCATCGCCGCGCTTCGGGAATTTCTTCTTGATACCAGAGACGGGGACTGTGTTGAATTTTCGAACACGGCGGCCCTTTTAGGGCGGCTTGCGGGCATACCTTCGCGCGTGGTAACCGGCTACCTCGCGGCGGAAAGCCTCCAGACCAGGGCCCACCGGCGGGGACTTGCCGCCCTGCAAAGCAAGATCAAGGTATTGCAGGATTATTCCCCCGCAGATCTCTACCTTGTAACCGATGCCCACGCCCATTCCTGGCCGCAGTTTTACATTCCCGGTTACGGCTGGATCGATTTTGAGTCTACCCAGTTTGCCATTCCCCCCTTCGGTATGGGCGACGGCAACATGCGGGACGTGGTTATTCCCCTTATTGACGAGACAAAGGTTTTTTCCCAGGTCCGCGCCTTCCCTTGGCGGGCGGTGCTCCGTACCGTGGTCTTTTTGGCCCTTGCGTCTCTTCTGTGCGCCTATGCCGTCCGTTACGGCAGGGAACTGTTCCTCTTTGCCGGTTCGCGCCGGGGGGGCAGGGCGGGATCGCGTTCCCTTTACCTCCTTCTTCTGGCCCGGCTTGCCGCGGACGGAAGGCCCATCAAGCCCGCCGCCAAAACCGCCGCCGAATACGCACAGTTGTTTCCGGCCGCGATCGTGCCGGACGGCCTGCCGGACGGGCCGCCTTCCGCGTCCCCCTTTGAGGCTTTCGCGGCGCTGTACACGGAACTTCGCTGGCGTGAATTCCCTGACGCGGCGGAACAGGCGGGACGTTTTGGGGAACTCAAACAGGAATACCGGAAGATCATCAAGGTAACGCGGCGGCGGGGAATACCCGCGTTTTTCATACGCATATTCAGTTTACGGGGGCTTGCCTATTTATGATCCGCGTCAAAAGGCGTTGTGTTCTTCTTTTTTTCTGCCTCTTTCCGCTTGTTTCCTGTTCGCGCAGTTCCGACTGGATACAGTTCCGGGGCGCGGGAGGCCGGGGGGTCAGTTCCGCCCGCATAGCGCCGCCTCTGGGGATACGCTGGAAGATAAAACTCCAGCTTGCCGAAAATGAGACGATCAGGGCGCTGAACCCGCCTGTGGTCAAGGGCGACACCATTTATTTCGGATCGGAAGACGGCAATTTCTACGCCCTTGACGCGGAAAGCGGCTACATGCGCTGGGTGTTCAAGAGCGGCGCGGAGATCAATTCCATTCCCTCTGTCGATTCCGGCCAGGTGTATTTTGGAAGCAAGGACGGCAGGGTCTACGCTCTTTCCCTTGAGGACGGACGGGAGATGTGGAATTTCAGGACCAACAGCCAGGTCAATTCACAGGTAGAGCGTTACAAGGACTATGTCGTATTTTGCAGCGATTCGGACGCCATCTATTTTCTTTCTCCCGGAGGCGAGGAACAGTTCCGCATCGAAAATCCCGGCTGGATGAACTACACCTTCCTCCTGTCGGACGACGTGATGTATTTTGCCACCGGCCCCGATGTTGAACTCATAGGCCCCTACGACATAAACCGGCGGGAATTCCTGTGGTTTGTTCCCTATTATGAAATCGCCGCGAGCTGGTATTCCTTTACCGCCATACGGGGGGATCTCGTGTACTTCGCCGCGGCGGACGGTTACGACGGCATGTACCTGTCCTTCTACGCCTACAACCGGTATACCGGGGAACTGGTCTGGCGGCAAGAGAAAGAAGGGATCTTTGGCCGTGAATGGGACGGGGATTCAGTATATGAGCTTTTCCGCCGCGATTGCAACATGCTTGATTTTATGGCTCCCACGGTGTGGAAGGACCTTGTAATCTACACCGGGGGGGACACGGCGGCCCGCGCCTTTGACGCGAAGACCGGACTTCCCCGCTGGGAGAAATTCTTTGACATGCCCCTCTGTTCCGCCCCCACCATTGCAGGCGGCAGGATGTACTTCGGGCTCCTTGGAAACGACGATGTCCCTTCAAAACTGGTCTGCGTTTCGGCGCGGGACGGAAGGCTCCTCTGGCAGATGGAGACCGAAGGCTCCCTCCTTTCGGCCCCGGTAATAGCCGGGAGGCGGATCATCTTCGGCACCGACAAAAGCGTGTTCTATGTGCTGGAGTCGGTTTTCTGAAAAGGGCGGGAAAGGCCGCGTCCGGCAGAGGAGTACAGTATAGACAGGGATAAACCATGAACAAGATCTTCAAAACAGCCGTGGTTTTGTATGCCGTCGTCTTTGTTCAAATGGACTGCGTCAGCCTTTCCGGCGGCCCCGTCAGCCTGGAAACGTACATAAACTCTTCTCCCGGAAAAGGAACTCTTGATAACCCAAAACAGGTCACATTGACATGCCCCGCTTCGGAGCTTGCGTCAGGAAGCGACCCCTTGGGAGCGCTTTTTGACGCGTTTGCGGGGAAGTATGCGGCGGTGGATTTGAGCGGCGTTACCGGACTCGCGCTTCCTGATATGACCTGGACTGCGGTATACTACAGAAGCAATAAAGACAAGCTGGTATCCCTTGTCCTGCCTTCCGGTTTGATTTCCATCGGCAACATGGCGTTCGCCTCGTGTGCCGGGCTCTCTTCCATTACTATTCCGGCGAGCGTTGCCTCTATCGGCGGCTGGGCGTTCTACGAGTGTGACAGGCTGATCTCCATAACCGTAGATCCGGATAATGCGAACTACAGCAGTGAAGGCGGCGTTCTGTTTGATAAAGCCAGGACGGCGCTTGTCCACTACCCCGGCGGGAAGACCGGCCCCTACGCTATTCCGTCAGGCGTTACCTTCATCGGTTACGGGGCGTTCTCCTGGTGTTCCGGACTCTCTTCCGTTACCATTCCATCAAGTGTTGCCTCCATCGGCGAAAGGGCGTTCGAGGGTTGCGGCGCACTGGCGGTGGTAACGGTGGAACGGTATGAGAGAGGGGACGCAGATCCGGTTACGGTATTGGGCGGTCAGGATGTTTTCTTCGGCGACAGCGCGCTGAAGATCTATGTCCCGGCGGCGGGGGTGGAGGCCTACAAAACGGCGGCGAATTGGAGTGTCCTCGCGGACAGGATTTTTGCGAAGCCATAGCAAAGGCGGCGGCCTGTCATTAGTAACCGGCTTGTTTCAAAACCAACCGGGTTTTGGAACAAGCTCATGTTACCAACTCGCCTTGCGCAGATGAATATGAAAAACCACTGACCAACCGGACGGACACGGACTTTTTGATCGAAATTTCCGATTTTTGTCCGTGTTCGTCCGTGACATCCGTGGTTAATTCCTTAGCCTTCCCGGAAATCTCCGCCGAAGTCGTGGGCACTGGCGTCTTTACTTTTCCTTGATCAATTCGCCGGGCAGCCATCTGCGGAGGCAGCGGCCCAGGGTCGCGAATTCAATGGGTTTTGCCAGGAGGCCGTTAAGCCGGCGTTCCAGGAACATCTGTTCCGCGCCGCCTGCCACGTTGGCGGTAAGGGCGATGATGGGAATTTCGCCGTAAGGGCCCCCCAGGCTGCGGATCAGGGCGGTCGTTTCCAAACCGTCCATTTTGGGCATCATGTGATCCATGAAGATAAGATCGTACTTCTTTTTTTCCGCCAGTTCAACGGCGGCTCTGCCGCTTTGAGCCAGATCCGCGGTAATGTCGAAGGCGTTGAGCATGGCGGCGCAGACATCCAGGTTGATCTCAATATCGTCAACCACCAGTATCTTCGCCGCCGCGGCGGTAAAGTCCCCCGATTCTTCCGGTTCGGTATCGGGTGTGTCTTCAGCGGGAACAGAGGGAAGGGCCACCGAAAAGGTAGAGCCCTTGCCGTACTCGCTTTTGAGCCACAGGTTTCCCCCCATGAGGTTACAGAGCCGGAAACAGATGGCCAGTCCCAGACCCGTACCCATCACGTTCCGGTTTTTCCGGGTATCCAACTGCTCAAAGGGCTTGAAAAGCTTTTCCGTATCCTCCTTGCGGATACCTATCCCCGTGTCCCTTATATCAAAACGCAGTATAGCTTCGGGGTTTTTTTCATCCGCCCCGGCCAAAAAGGCGAAAAAGTCCACTTGCCCTTCATGGGTGTATTTTAAGGCGTTTGAAAGGAGGTTGGTCAGTACCTGGCGGGTCCGGTTTTCATCGCCGT
>JAISAQ010000093.1 GCA_031266775.1 Treponema sp. | reverse complement strand
TTCCTTAGGGATTTTCTTTACCAAATGTTGAAAATCGCAGTTAAAGAAGTTGAGGAAAATCTTCATGGCGGAGTTGGTTTGGTTCATATAACGAAAGGAAATCTTGAAAAAATAAAGATTCCCCTTCCGCCTCTTGAAATTCAGCAGGAAATTGTAACGAAAATTGAAGGGTGTCAGAAACACATTGACGGCTGCCGGGAACTGATTGTAAAATATGAGGAGAAGATTAAAAAGGTTGTGGATGGGGTTTGGGGAGAGTAAAAGCATGATAAACGATGAAATACTTGCGATAAAAAACAGTATCCTAAAAACTGTCGGAGAGAATTGCGAAAGAATAATTCTCTTTGGTTCCCATGCCTATGGAACGCCCGGAAAAGATAGCGATTACGATGTTTTTGTTGTTCTAAAAGATGGTACGGAAAAGCCCATATTGGTATTGCAGAATATTTACGGTGGATTGGCGCGGAACCCAAATTATAAAGCGGTAGATGTCCTTGCAAATTATAAAAGCCGTTTTGAAGTAAGAAGTAAATTGCCTACTATTGAGCGTACCATTGTCCAAAAAGGAGTTATTCTCTATGACCGCCCGTGATTTGGCAAAAGAATGGCTGCGCTATGCCAAAAGCGATCTTAATACCGCCGTCCATATGTTTAATGACGTTAATCCAAAGGAAATTGAAATATCATGCTATCACGCTCAACAATGCGCCGAAAAATCCCTTAAGGCCTATCTGATTTTAAAAGAAATAGACCCTCCCCGCATCCACGATCTTTTGGAAACCATGAATCTTAGAGTCATCTATAAGCCTTCGTCTCTATTCGAAAAGAATGTTGCGTTCACTGGTTTTCTGGATATGCCGGGATATTCCATTGACGACTGCCGAGAATTGGTTGTAAAATATACGGAGAAGATTAAAAAGGTTGTGGACGGGGTTTGGGGAGATGAACATGGCAGCAATTGACAATCTTTTACTGAGCACAGTGACTTATCAGGACCATGTATGGAGTACCGATCTCAAAATAATAAGCATAGGTGAATTTTTAAATCAGATAAAAGAAGGCCATTATAATAACAAAATAGCAGAATTAAGAAATTACCTCAAAAAAAATGATAATAAAAGGTATGATCAAGAAAAAATAAGATTGCCGTCAGTAACCTTCAGTGGTCTGTTTTCTGTAAACAGAAGAATTGAGACAATACAGAAATATACTGGCATATGTGTTATTGATATAGATCATGTTTCTGAAGAAAAATCAAAGGAAATATATAAAAATTTTTGTTCCGATCCATATACTTTCGCATATTGGCGATCCCCATCGGGCAAGGGGATCAAGGGCTTGGTAAAATTTGACTATGGAATAGGACTTGACATATCTAACATCTACTTGTATCATAACTATGCTTTTTATAAACTGCATGATTATATGAAAGAAAGATATGATATAGAAATTGATAAAAGCGGAAGTGATATTACAAGACTATGTTTTATATCATCGGATATGGATTTAACAATTAAACAAGCGGCCAATGAATTCAAAATAGACAACGGTGATATTACTATTAAAATGCCCTCGCAAATAAAAACAACAAAAGACCGAAAAAATAATTATTTTGTACTGAAAGAACATTTAAACTCCGCCGGACGTAATTTGAAACGAACCCAAATACAAGGTTTTATTAAATATTTAAGAAACAGAAATTTGTCAATCACAAATACCTATGAAAAATGGTATCGCGTTGCATATGCAATTTCAAATACCTTTACTTATGATCTCGGAGAAAAATATTTTTTGCAATTATGTAGACTTGATGGACCTCGACATGATGAAGAAAAATCTATAGCGATGCTTCAATATTGTTATGTCAATTCAAAATCGCATGTATCATTTGGTACTATTAAATTTTATTTTAACCAATGTAAGGAGGAATGGGGGAGCCGTACTGAATAAGGGCTGATTATTTTATCGGTTCTTAAGTATTAAGCCGTTTGACCTGCCAAGAGGCTGTAAGAGGCACATAAATTTGGTCGTATTGAATTTGTAGTACAGCTCCCCCTTTTTATATGCAGACATTTGAACAAATATTTTCAAGGGAAAGAATTATAAAATATCTTTGCAATCAGCGGGCAAAAACCGCAAAGAATCGCAGTAAATACCATATTTTAACAACTATTTCAAAGAAAGAGAAATATAACTATCATTCTCGAACACAAATTCCTGATGATTCTAATGAAGTATGCTTCCTGATGCCACCCAGACGCTCGTGGGTCAGACTAAAAAAAATAGACAATGGTGGCGTTCGTCTTAATTCTATCGACAGAAACATACTCATAATGCGAATAACAATTAAAAAACATGAAAAACAAACTGTCAGGCCTGAATATTTTGAGAAGTTAGATAATTTTATTAATAATATTATCAAATCTATAAATACAAAGATGTTTAAATTTTGTCCTCCAAAAATAAAGCCAGAACGAAAAAACAAGCATGAAAAAACATGCAGACCTATCTCAGTATTTAGATTAAAAGATAACTTAATTAACTGTTTGACAAATAAATATCTGGCTGGTTTCTTTGACAAACTATTTTACGATAATTCCTTTGCATTTAGGACAGTAAGATTAATTGATAGTCAAGAAAGGGTTCCAAGCCATCATGATGCATTTAAAAAAATCATTGATTATTTAAAAGAGAATTCTGAGAATGATATATATGTTGCAGAATGTGATATGCAAAAGTTTTATGATACCGTAAATCACAAAATAGTCATGAAGCAGTTTTATCGATTATGCTTGATGAAATTGCTCAAGGGAAAATATGAACAAAGTTTTTCCGAAAGAATATGTGATAAAAGAGCAAGAAGAATATTTGTAAAATACTTACAATGCTACAACTTTTATAACAATGTCTACAAGCTTAATTCAGATACAGACTATTTCCAGAAAAATCATCTCTCGGGGTGGAAATTTGAGTGGATTAAAGAGAGGGAAATTAAAGCACTTTATAAAACTGAAAAAAAATTGAAAGATGTTGGCATTCCGCAGGGCGGTGCTCTGTCTGGTCTTATTGCAAATATAGTTTTGAACTATGCGGATGAAATGATCATGAAATTAAATGATAATGATTTATTATATGTACGATATTGCGATGATATGATTATGATGCACACAGACAGGGAAAAATGTAGATTAGCACTAGAAAAATATGAAAAGGCTCTTGTTGATCTTAAATTATTTCCACACGAAAAAAAAGAAGTTAAATATTCAAAAGATTTTTGGGAAGAAAAATCAAAAGGACCTTATAAATGGGATTTCGGCAAAAGGGATGTCCCATGGGTTGGGTTTGTTGGTTATGAGATAAGCAGGAAAGGTGAGATAAGGATTAGGAAAAGATCTTTGAAAAAGGAAAGGGATAAACAAAAGGACCTTGTTAATGATGTAATTAATGCCATATCCAATACCAATTTGAAAGTTTCAAAAGATAAGGTAATAGCATCGACTTATGCAAGATTAAACGGAATGGCGGTTGGCCGCGTTGCATTATGGAATTATAAAAATTATGAAAATGATATGTGTTGGGTCAAAGGGTTTAAGTTACTAAATGATAATAAATATTCTCATGCTCAAGTTAAATCTCTGGATAAATCAAAACACAAATATTTAATCAAATTATCCAAGGCATTGAATAAAATTGATGATAATGATATTAAAAATAAAGCTAGAGAAATATCTAAGAACAGAGAAAACATATATTATGGCAAACCATTTAGTTATTTTTACCAAACTATAGGTCGTATCAGAGACGCTTCAATTGGTAGTTCTATCACTGTTTCAGATAGAAATAATCTTTGTGTTGAATCCAAACAAAAGCAACAGCCCTTTCAAATACCTTCAGAACATTCCAATATGACTCCAACTAACCCACAAAAACCCATAGTCCAACCAGAAAACAAACACATCAAAATATTCAAAAAGGATATCCCGTTATGACTCTCTATCACGGCAGCAACACAATCGTAGAAACTCCCCGCCTTATAGCTCACAACCGTTTTCTCGATTTTGGCAATGGTTTCTATACCACGCCGAATAAAGATCAGGCGGTAAAATTCGCCCAGATTGTGGTTCAAAGGCGCGGCGGAGCCGAAATAGTGAGTATGTATGAATATAATGAAATTTCCGCCGCTTCCGAATTGGATATACTGCATTTTACTGATACCGATGCCGCATGGCTCGACTTTATTACCCAAAACAGGCGCGGTATATATAACGGGAAAAAATATGATATACTAAGCGGGCCGGTTGCCAATGATAATGTTTATGAAACGGTAAACTATTATAGCATGGGTATATTTTCGGTGGAAGAAGCCGTTGAAAGGCTTAAGGTCTGGAAATTATATGATCAGATTACTTTTTGTACCGAAAAAGCGTTGCGCCACATACGATTTTCCGGTATTTTGGAGTTCTAAATGGAAGCTTATATAGAACCTGTCCGTTTTAGCATACTGTTAACTTCGCTTGCCAGCCAGACAATAAAAGAAATTGCGGTCCGCCACAAAATACCGGAACTGGAAGCGGCCCGCCTGTTCTACAATTCAAAGGTTTACAAAATGCTGGAAAACGAAAAGACAAAAATTTGGCATTTTAGTTATATGTCCCTCTGCATGATGTATGATGAGGAAAAAGAAAACGGCTGCTTTTCCATACCGGAGGAAACCTGAACATGACCAGCGCCCCCGTTCACTTCTTGATATTCTGCATTGAGACATACAAGATCATGCACCATATGTCAGGCGAAGAAGTCTTCGGCCTGTTTGACCGGCATGGTATTACCGGTTTCATTATCAAGTTTCACGATGTACTCCATATAGAAAGCCCCCAGTCTATTGTTGCGCAGATCGATGAATTTATAGAGCACGGAACCCACAAAGCCCATTGTCTTCCATAGGGCTTGTCCTATACATGGATATAGCGTTTCGGCTATTGACATGGTATAATTTTGAGCTGTTGGCACCCAGGAAATTTGCTATTTCCCGAACGCTGAAACAGCCTGCAATCTATCCGTACACCATATCTGCTTGAAGCAGGCAAGGATTGAAAGACTTCTTATCCCCTTATCCGCCCGATGCCTTTGTACGGCTCGGTCAAAATTGGATCTGTTCAGGCTGCTTAACAAACTGGCTAATACTGTGGTATACTTGGTTATAGCTTGTATCTCCTTATGGTATAAAGATTTGTCCTAACTTCCTTATACTATTTTGAGTATAAAGATACAAGCTTTTTATTTTTTATCCGGTCTTAACCAGACAGCAGTGGCTTTTTATATTAGGTTTTTGATAGAGGTTGAAACACAACGATCAAGGCGTTCATGGGGCCCTTTTTATGTTTTTAATAATACTTCTTCTTTTAATTCTACATTTTTATCTTTAGGATATGCTTTTATTTCTAACCCCATCCCTAAACTGTTTAAATATTCTACTAATGTTGATATTTTTATGTCCCGCCTCTTTTCCAGGCGTGAAACTGACGTCTGGCTAAAATTTTCTACTTCGTTTTGTTTTAAACCCCGCCTTTCTCTTAATTGACCGAGTTTTATTGCCAATATTTCCTGTTCAGCTTTCATTCGGGCTCTTTGTACTAATTCGGATGACATCATTGATTCCATTGCCTCAATGGCATTCTTTGTCTTTTTAGTCATTTTATTTTCTCCACTCATAATCTTTTGAAATCGTATACATCAGCGCGTATAAAACAAATCCCGGAGGAATTTCCCCCGGGATCTTTCAAAGTCATCCGCACAACAACGCGAGGGCCGCTTCGCCCTACAGCTTGAACAGCATCTCCCCGTAGTCGGGCAGGGGCCAGGCTTCTTTGGAAACAAGCTTCTCAAGGGCGTCTCCCTTCTGGCGGACAGAGTCCATGGCGGGTCTCACGTTTTCAAAATAGGACTTGGCCTGCGCAAAGGGATCTTCAATGTCCTGCGCCTCGCCAAGGGCGCTTTCCAGTTTGGCGGTTTCATCGTACAGTTCCGCGGCAAGGTCGGCTATGCGCTTTACCCGCTTGGCCTGGGGGGTGTTGTTTGCCCCGACGGCCGCAAGGGAAGCGGCGCTTTCGGCAAGGGAACCGGCGTAGGAAGTCGCCGCCGGGAAAATGTAGCGCCGGGCAAGATCAATGGTAACGCCCGCCTCTATGTTTATCTGTTTGGAATATTTTTCCAGATAGATGTGATAACGGCTTTCCGATTCTTCCTTGGTAAACACCTTGTGATTTTCAAAGAGGGCAATGGTCTCGCTTCGTATCAGCACCGTAAGGGCGTCGACCGCGTTCTTCACGTTGGGAAGCCCCCGCCGTTCGGCCTCACGGACCCATTCGTCGGTATAGCCGTTCCCGTTAAAGACAACCTTCCTGTGCTTCGCGTAGGATTCCTTGATAATGGCCTGTATCGCCTCGTTTTTGCCGGGAGCCTTCTCAAGCCTGTCGGCAAATTCCTGTAGCACCTGGGCAACCGCCACATTAAGGTAGGTGTTGGGCGTGGCGACAGACTGGGAAGAACCAACCATGCGGAATTCGAATTTGTTCCCGGTAAAGGCAAAGGGACTGGTCCGGTTCCGGTCCGATACGTCCTTGGGAAGGGCCGGAAGGCTCGTGACCCCAAGCTTGATCTCCCCGGCGGAATTCGTTTTTCCGCCGTTTTTTCCTTCGGCGATATTTTCAAAGATCTCGGTAAGGGGGCCTCCGAAGAAGATCGAGACAATGGCCGGGGGCGCCTCGTTCGCGCCCAGGCGGTGATCGTTTGCGGATGTCGCCACCGACGAACGGAGAAGAAGCGCGTAACGGTCAACGGCCTCCACTACGGCGGCGGCAAAGAGAAGAAAGCGGGCGTTTGATTCGGGATTCTCCCCCGGATCAAACAGATTGATGCCGTCGTCGGTCGCCATGGACCAGTTGTTGTGTTTGCCCGATCCGTTAATACCGGCGAAAGGCTTTTCATGAAGAAGGGCCTCCATGCCGTGCCGCCGCGCCACGCTTCGCAGTGTTTCCATGACAAGCTGATTGGCGTCAACCGCGGCGGAGGAATTGGCGTACACCGGGGCAATTTCAAACTGATTGGGGGCCACTTCGTTGTGCTGCGTCTTGGCGGGAATTCCCACCTTCCACAGTTCCGTGTTGAGTTCCCGCATAAAACCGGCAACCTTTTCCTTGATGGCGCCGAAATAGTGGTCTTCCATTTCCTGGCCCTTGGCCGGCAGGGCGCCGAAGACGGTCCTCCCTGTAAGGATAAGATCGGGCCTCCTGTCGTAATATTCCCTGTCGACAAGGAAATATTCCTGTTCGGGGCCGACGGTGGTAAAAACCCGTTTGGACGTTTCGTTCCCCAGCGCCCTGAGCACCCGGATCGCCTGCCTGCCCAAAGTGTCGATGGATTTAAGCAGGGGCACTTTCTTGTCAAGGGCCTGCCCGTAATAACTGATAAAGGCCGTGGGAATACAGAGCGTCGTTCCCGTAGGGTCCTGTTTAAGGAAGGCCGGACTCGTCACGTCCCAGGCGGTATAGCCGCGCGCCTCAAAGGTAGCGCGCAGTCCCCCGGAAGGGAAACTCGACGCGTCAGGTTCGCCCTTGATAAGTTCCTTCCCGGAAAATTCCATGATCACCTTTCCTTCGCCTGTCGGGGAAATAAAGGAATCGTGTTTTTCCGCGGTAAGGCCTGTAAGGGGATGAAACCAGTGCGTGTAGTGACTTGCCCCCCTGGAAATGGCCCAGTCGCGCATTACGGCGGCGACTACTTCCGCTACTTCCAAAGTCAGTTCCTTTTCGCCGCCCTGAACCGCCCGTATTTCCCGGTAGATATTCTTGGGCAGCCGTTCCCGCATGACCGCGTTGGAAAAACTGTTTGAACCGTATAAATCGGTTACCGGCGTCTTTGTAAAATCAATCGTACTCATTATACCCTCCAGTCATGTAGTGGGATTGTCCCGCAGCCCGGCCGCAGGACAGATCCATTTTATATGGAGACAGCCTCAAAACACAACAAGGTTTGAGGCCGCCCCTGTAATTCATCCTTATATAAGAACCTCTGGAAACCCAACCGGGATTTCCAGAGGTTCCCAATGACGGCACAGCCAGCGCCGTACCGTCCCGTTTTTTTAAATGGATTTTCCTAGCCAATCGCCGTGGAACCGGTTTCACCGGTCCTGATCCGGATAGTCTCCTCTATGGGAAGAATGAAAATTTTTCCGTCTCCGATCTCCCCGCTCCTCGCGCCCCGGATTATGGCGTCCACCGTTGGTTTCACAAAATTGTCGTTCACCGCTATTTCGACGCGGACCTTCTTTAGAAGATTCACCTCCGTCTCAACGCCCCGGTACTGTTCGGTATAACCTTTCTGCTGGCCGCAGCCCAGGGAATTGGTGATGGACAGCTTGTAGACCTCAGCCTTGTACAATTCCTGTTTGACATCATTCAGGGCGTGAGGCTGTATATAGGCGATAATCAGTTTCATTCATATGTCTCCTTATGAAAAGTTGGACCGGCAGCCCGCTCCTGCCGGATAACATGCTTACATGTTACTAAAGATCTGGAAGCCGGAATAAGCCTCGGACTTGTGTTCACTAAGATCGAGGCCCATCATTTCTACCTTGGGACTTACCCTGAGGCCGAATATCGCCTTGATCAACAGGAAGAGGACAAGGCTGATAATACCCGCCCACGCGGCTACCGAGAGGACGCCGATGGCCTGGATACCCAACTGGGCAAAACCGCCGCCATGAAGGACGCCTACCGCAACGCCTTCTACATTGCCCCAGATACCAACCGCCAAAGTCCCGAAGATGCCGCAGGTAAGATGCACTGAGCAGGCGCCCACAGGATCGTCAACCTTGAGAACCTTGTCGATGAACTCGACAGAGAACACAACCAGCGCGCCGGCAATAAAGCCGATGGCGATAGCCGCGCCGGGACTCACCACGGCGCAGGGGGCGGTAATGCCCACAAGACCCGCCAGAAGCCCGTTCAGAGTCATGGAGCAATCGGGCTTTTTGAACCAGATCCAGGAGACGATGAGGGCGCTGACCGCGCCCGCCGAGGCCGCAAGGCAGGTGGTCACCGCGACCCGTCCGATGCCGAGACCGCTCCATATCCCGCCGCCGCCCACGGCGGCGGCGCCAGTGGAAGCGGCGTTAAAACCAAACCAGCCGAAGAAGAGGATCAGCGCTCCCAGCGCCGCGTAGGGAATGTTATGGCCCGGGAAAGCCTTAACCGTTACCCGGCCATCGGCGCCTTTCACGTATTTGCCGATGCGGGGGCCCAGGACCGCGGCGCCCATAAGAGCCGCCCAGCCGCCCACGGAATGAACCACCGTTGACCCGGCGAAGTCATGGAAACCCAGGCTGCCAAGCCAGCCGCCGCCCCATATCCAGTGCCCTGAAATCGGGTAAATGAACGCCGAGATGAAGCATGTGTAGATAAGGTAAGATTTGAACTGGGTCCGTTCCGCCATGGCCCCGGAAACAATGGTCGCCGATGTCGCGGCAAAGACTACCTGGAAGAACCAGTTCTTGTAGAAGTTGCCGTTTTCGATAGTCAGTTCCATGGGGCCGTGGAAAAACTCACTGGTCCCGATAAGGCCGCCCAGCGCGTCTTTCCCCCACATAAACCCCCAGCCCAGGGCCCAGTACACCAGAGCCCCAAACATGAAGTCCATCACGTTTTTCATGGTGATGTTGGTGGCGTTTTTCGCCCTGGTAAGGCCGGTCTCTACACAGGCAAAACCGATCTGCATAATAAAGACCAGTATCGCCCCTATAAAAAGCCAAATCACGTCCAGGGAGAATCCCAGGGTTTCGATGGTCTCCTGTGCAAAAACGGAAACACCCATGCACAGAAGAAGAACCGCCAAAACAGCTAATTTTTTTCGCACCTTTCTTTCCTCCTTAAAATTAGGCAACGGCTTGTAACCGTATTACCGGTAATTGAATAGCATAAACCGTGCCAAATCTGCCGGAGAAACCATTTTGTGGAAATATGAGGTGAAAAAACGTATTTTTAATGAAAATACTGATTCGTATTGAGGGTTTCATACCCCCGCTCTTCAATACAGGGCTGTTGATTCCTACAAAAAAGTAGGAATTAATCCGTAAAATTACATTTTTGTACGATAAAGCCGCCAGTTGATGCCGTAATGGTGAACCCGCAGCCCCATTTGCCGTTCCGAAATACCCAAACGCCGGGCCGCGGCCGCCATGCTGCCGCCGCCGGACTTCAGCGCCTCGACAATAAGCTCCTTTTCCAGCCGGGACAGGGCGGCTTCCAGCGTTGTGATGGTCCCCGTATTGGTGGAATCCGCCGACTGAAGGCTCGGCGGAAGGTTGTAGGAGTGGATCACCATGTCCTGTGAAAGAATAACAGCCCTCTCAATGCAGTTCTCCAGTTCCCGAACATTGCCCGGCCATAAATAACTGGTCAGGAGATCCAGCGCCGGGGTTGAAATACGTTTGATGAGTTTCCCGTTCTTTTCGGCGTATTTTTCGACAAAATGATCCGCCAGCAGTATCAGATCGCTTTTCCGCTCCCGGAGCGGCGGAATATGCAGGGGGAAAACATTCAGCCGGTAGAAAAGATCCTCCCGGAAGCTGCCCGCCTTGACCTCCGATTCAAGATTCCGGTTGGTCGCGGCGATAAGCCTCACGTTCACCTTGATGGTGGCGCTTCCCCCTACCCGTTCCAGCTCCCGTTCCTGAAGCACCCGGAGCAGTTTTACCTGAATCTGGGGGGGAAGATCGCCTATTTCATCGAGAAAAAGGGTCCCCCGGTCGGCCATCTCAAAACGGCCCTTGCGCTGGGCCACCGCTCCGGTGAAGGCGCCTTTTTCATGGCCAAAAAGCTCGCTTTCAATGATAGACTCAGGCAGGGCGGCGCAGTTGATCTTGACAAAAACCTGACCGGCGCGCCTTGACAGCCGGTGAAGCTCCGCCGCCACCAGTTCTTTTCCTGTACCGCTCTCGCCTGAAATAAGCACCGTTGCGTCTGTAGGCGCCACCTGGGCAAGCATTCCGTACAGATCCCGCATGGAATTACTGGTGCCTATTATGACACTTCCCGGCGCGATAAGCCCCCCCTGGCCCCTCTTCCTGTCCGGCCCGGCGGCCCCTTCGCGGAGGGTAAGCCTGAACTGTTCCTCCAGGATCCGTTCACGAAGTTTCGCGGAATCCGCAATTATCGAAGACACCTTCTCAAGAAAAGAACGGTCCCGGGCCATACGGGCCTCGCGATCCTCCCCGTCTACGCGCTTTTCGGCGCTCAAAGTCCCAATGACGCCGTTTCGGGACTGTATGGGCACACAATAATAAGTAAGCCCTTCCATATCCTCACGGGTTCTGCTTTTGGCCCGGTTAAGAAAACGGTCTTCACGGGAAAGATCCGGTATGGTCACCGGCATCCCCGACTCGAAAACCCGGCCGACAAGCCCTTCGCCCAGCCGGTAAATGCCCCGGTCCTTTTCACCGGCGCTGAGCCCGAACGCCTCTTCTATTTTAAGAAGGCCGGTCGTCCGGTTAAGCAGTGTCACCATGCCCCGCGTCAGGCCGGCCCGCATTTCAAGCAGGCTCAACAGGGGCCCCAGTCCCGTTTTAAGTTCCACATGCTTGTCAAAGGTCCTGACAATATCAAAGAGAAGTTCAAGTTCCGCCTTTTCACGTTCCACCCCGGCAAGTCCGGCGTCAGGCGGCGTTCCGGCCCCGTTTCGGGCGGCATTTGGTTCCATTGGAATACAATACTACATTTATGTAGGTTTTGCCAACAACCGGCAAAACACGGCGGATTACCGCCTTGGGTCTCTAGACACATTGCCGCCGCCGCGGGGATACTAAAAGCGGATATGCGGCAGATACGGATTAAGCCCCTTCGGCATGAATGAAAAATATGAACCTCATTTCATCCTTTGAAGAAAAGATCAAAAAATACCCTGAAGAAGACCGGAGACGTATACTCCGGGGACTAAGGCGGCTGGAAGAACTTCATGGGGAAAAGTCCCCCGCGCCTGTGGAAGATCCCCAAAAGCAGGAACGTTTTTCCCTTGTCCATCCCCTTGAAACGGCAAAGATCCTCGCCGATCTGGGCCTTGACGCGGATACGATCACGGCCGGCCTCCTCATGGAAAACGGAACGGACGGGGCGGAGACCTCCGGCCGGGGCGTATCCTTTCTTCTTGAGGAAACGGCAAAAATGGGGGACATCCAGGCAAAAAACAAGACCGTGCGCGAAGCCGAAAACATACGGAAGATGCTCTTTGCCATGTCAAAGGACATACGGGTAATCTTCATTAAACTTGCCGGCAAGCTCGCGGGACTGCGGGCGCTGGATACGGCCGCCGTTCCTGACGGCGCCTCCAAGGCGGCGGCACAGGAATGCCTTGACATATACGCTCCCCTCGCGGACAGGCTCGGCATTTCATGGATCAAGGATGAACTGGAAGATCTGGCCCTTAAACAGATAAACCGGGAAGCCTACAGGCAGATAAAAAAGATAGTGGCCGAAAAACGCGGAGAGCGGGAGGATTTTCTGGGCCAGGCACAGGAGGCAATACGCAAAGAGGCGGAGGCGGCGGGCATATCCGTTGAAGTTTCAAGCCGCGCAAAACATTTTTATTCGATCTATCAAAAGATGCGGAAGCGGAACAGGGCTGCCCGAGACATCTTCGATCTTTTCGGCATACGGATCATCTGCGACAGCGTAGAAAACTGTTACACTCTTCTGGGCATGGTTCACCGTCTTTACAGGCCCCTGGACGGCCGTTTCAAAGATTACATCGCCATGCCCAAATCCAACGGATACCAGAGCCTTCATACCACGGTCATATCGTCCGGCGGTAAAACGCTTGAGATACAGATACGCACCACGGGAATGCACCACGTCGCCGAATACGGCCTTGCCAGCCACTGGCTCTACAAAAAGGGGAGCGCCCGCGAAATAATCCGTCCCGTTGACGTTTCCATAGTCGGAAGGCTCAAGGACTGGAAACAGGCTGAAGACGAAGACGGCGAAAAAAACGGGGCGGAATTCCTGCGGAATATCAAGCGGGAACTCCTCAAGGATTCGATCTGTGTTTTTACCCCAAGGGGAGATATTATCGAACTTCCCGCCGGGGCCACGCCCATAGATTTCGCCTACGGCATACACACGGCTGTCGGCGAACACTGCATAGGCGCAAAGGCGGACGGCGTGATCGTTCCGCTGGGATCGGAACTGAGGAATACCCAGGTGGTAGAGATCCTCACCGCCACAAATGCCCATCCCCGCGCCAACTGGCTCAGGCAGGTCAAGACCTCAAAGGCGCGGAGCAAAATACGTTCCTGGCTGGAACAAAACGGTGATCCGGCCGTTACGGAAAAGAACGCGGCGGCAAAGAAAAAGGAACTACCAGGCCGCGTCTCCGTTCATCCCCCCGGAATTTCCGCCGAATCTCAGCCTGAGGTACAACGGGTTATGGAGGGAGAAGAGCCTCTTCATGTCCGTGTTGAGGATGAAAAGAATTTCATGATACATTTCGCCCGGTGCTGCAAGCCCGTAACGGGCGACAGCATCATAGGTTATGTATCCCGTGGCCGGGGGATCATCATTCACCGGAAAAACTGCGGCAACCTTGCCGGCATATCCGATTTCGCCGAACGGAAAATAGAAGTGGAATGGGAAAACGCCTACCCGGCGCTGACAAAGCGTTTCAGGATAGAGGCCCGCTTTTCATCGGATCTTTTTTCCGAAATCGAGGGAGCGGTGCGCAAGTACCAGGGTCATCTTATCGAAGGGCGTCTTGAAGAAACGGCGCCCGGCCGCCTCACTGGTTTTTTTACCATGCGGCTTGAATCGGCAGGCGACCTTAAACGTGTACTAAAAAACATGCGCGGCATTCCGGGAATGCTCCGCATACAGCCCCTCGGCTAAAGAGGAAAACCGCCGCGGGGCGCGTACTGTTCCCTTTTTCCCGTTCGTGTTATGCTGTCCGCATGAACCGCATGATCCGGCGCACGGAACGGCGGGTACGCCGTTTTTTAAAAACAGGACTGTGTCTTGCTGCCGTCCTCTTCTTTTTTTCGTGCACGTTGCAAAAACGCATCACACCCGGACAGGAGCTTTCTTTTCCCGCCGCCGGCCCGGCGGCAGAATCCCGGCCGGATACAATTCCGCTTTATTACCTTACCCTCCTCGCCGCCGGGGACAATCTGTACCACGATCCCATGATACGCCCGCCCCCTCCGGGGGAAGACTGGGACTTTACCGGCAATTATTCCGAAATTACCCCCTATATAAAAGAAGCGGACATCGCCTTTATAAATCAGGAAACGCTGCTCGGCGGCGCGGAATTCGGCCTTTCGGGGTATCCTCGTTTTAATTCCCCGCAGGAACTGGGGGCGGCTCTTGCCTCGGCGGGTTTCGACATCATCAATCACGCGAACAACCATGTCATGGACAAGGGGGAAAAGGCGGTCTTCGCTACCATGGACTACTGGGACACCGTTCCCGGCGTCGGCTACCTGGGGATACGCCGCTCACAGGAAGAAAGACAGCGGCCTCTTATCGTCGAGCGGAACAACATACGCGCGGGTTTTCTGTCCTACACATACGGGACCAACGGGCTTCCTGTTCCCCGGGACAAACCCTGGCTTGTCGCGCTGGCGGACGAAAAGACCATGGCCGAAGAAATGGACGCCCTCCGCCCCCTCTGCGACTTCCTCGTTGTTTCCGTTCACTGGGGCAACGAATACGAGCACAGCCCGAACGCCGCCCAGAAAAAGACCGCCCTTTTCCTGGCCGGACACGGCGCGGACCTCATCCTCGGGCATCATCCCCATGTCATTCAGCCTGTCGAAACCATTCCGAGGCCAGGAGGCGGCCAAACGCTCTGCTATTATTCGCTGGGAAATTTCCTGTCCGCGCAGGACAGAAGCCCGCGCCTCCTTGGCGCCCTTGCCTATGTCCGCGTAAAAAAAGAAGGCGGAAACACGCTCATTGATCAATCGGGGATAATTCCCGTCGTAACCCACTATGACAGAGGCTATACGAATTTCAGGGTTTATCCCCTTTCATCCTACACCGATGATTTGGCGCAGCGCCACTGGCTGCGGCAGACAGGAAAAGGAAGCGAAATCGGCGTTTCGTATTTTACGAATCTTGCGGAAAGCATATTCCCCTCAGGAATACTTACGGAAAATCCTTTCACTAAAAAAGGGCCCTGGTGATATGTCTATAGGGGCAGAAAAAGAAAGGTAAAAGATGCCGGAATTTTAGGGGTATAAAGCGGAAAGGTATGTTTCTGTTTTTATAAAACTCTTTTTAGAGTGATTTTTACCAACTTGAAAGAGGATTATTATGAAAAACAAACTGATTGTAAAGAGAATGGCGGCAATTGCGGCGTCCGGGTTAATCTTCATTGGATGCCAGACAAGAACTCCGGAAACTTTTCTTTTCCATCCTGATCCAATTACTCATTTTGTACCTGAAGATCCAGGTGATACGAGGCCGGATTATAACATTTATTTTTTGGGCAACAGCATAACGTTAGACTATCCCAACCCCGCCGTTAACTGGTTTGGAATCTGGGGCATGGCGGCAACTTCCCCGGAAAATGATTACGTGTATCAATTAATACATAAAATAAGAAATGAATTTAACAATTACAGAATCAATTATACAACCCACAAAATAAGATACTGGGAATTGAATTTTAATGAAACTGTAAAAATTAACACCCAAAAAACAGTTAATTTGCTTGTGGTGCAGTTAGGCGAAAATGTTAATGAAACCTATGCCAGAAAAAACAATTACTATGCGGCGCTGTCAAAACTGGTTGCGGGTGTTAAAGGGGAAAATACAAAAGTAATAATGCTTGATCCGTTTTGGTATAGCGGCTATAAAACCGCCGTACACAAAAGAATTGCTCAGGCGAACGGGTATCACTTCGCGGCAATATCTGACTTGTCATTTAATACCGGCAATATGGCATACGGCACATTTGATAATACCGCTGTAGCAATGCACCCCGGCGACAAGGGAATGAAGACGATAGCGGAACGGCTGTATAAATGCATAAAAGATAACGGTATTATACCTTAATTTAACGAACACTTTTTGCCGGGTAATGAGAGGAGCCCCGCCCCGCAATAAATTACCCGGCGGAGGCCGTGTCTTCCGCCGCAGGCGGGCTTTCAGCCTCAGCCGGTGCGGCGCTTTCGGTTCCGGCAGGAGAGGCGGCCCCGGCTTCACGGGCGGCGGGTTTTCCCGCCGGGGCAGATGCCGCAACTACGCTTTTCTTGCCGTGTTTGACGGCGGCGCGGCAGACTTTGCAGATCTTGACCTTTGTCTCGCCTGATTCCTGCTCGTAGAGGATCTTTACATTTTGCCGCCCGCAGACCGGACACTCTCCCCGGCCGTGCGCGGCCAATTCCCGTATACCCTTGCCTCTATGCGCTTTGGACATTTCCTCTCCTCTTGTTAACCGGCCGCCTTGGCGGCTTTCTTGCTCTTCTTCTTTTTGTCTCCGGCGTCCGGCTTGTAATCCACCAGTTCAAGAAGCACTTCTTCGGCGGCGTCCCCGTAACGCTGCCCCAGCTTTATAATGCGGGTGTAGCCGCCGGGCCTTTCCTTCATCCTTACCGCTATATCGGTAAAAAGCTTTGCCACTATCCCCTCGTCAAAAAGGCGGCCGGAAACAATGCGCCGGTTATGAACCGAATCCGTCTTGGCCCGCGTAATAAGTTTTTCAGCACTTCTCCGTATTTCCAGGGCTTTGGCCTTGGTAGTCTTAATCCGTTCGTACCGGAACAGCGAAGTTACCATGCTGCGGTGCAGTGCCTTGCGATGGGCGGAAGCCCGTTCAAGGGGGTTAAAGCCCCGTCTATGCTTCATCTTCCGTTTCCTTTTGGGGAGCAACCCTGACGGCGTTTTTCAGCACGTTCATGTCGGTTATCCCAAGACTCAAATTCCACTCTTTGAGCTTTTCCTTTATCTCAAGAAGAGACTTCTTTCCGAAATTCCTCGTTTTTGCTATGTCGTCTTCGGTTTTCCGGGTCAGCTCCCCTATCGTTTCGATATTGGCGTTTTTAAGACAGTTGGAAGACCGGACGGAAAGTTCCAGTTCCTCCACCGGCGTATTGAGGATCTGCCGTATATGCTCATCATCCTCATCAAAATCCTCGTCGCCGCCCAGATTGTTTTCATCAAAATTGATAAACACCGAAAAATGATCCTTGGCTATTTTCGCGGCTTCGGCCAGGGCGTCATCGGGACGCACCGTACCGTCGGTCCATATCTCAAGGATAAGCTTGTCGTAGTCGCTGCGCTGCCCCACACGGGTCGGCTCCACGGAGAATTTTACCTTTTTAACCGGCGAGAAGATCGCGTCCAGGGGAATGGTTCCGATAACCTCAACATAACGCTCGTTTACCTCGGAAGGAACATAACCGCGCCCCAGATCTATCTGCACCTCAAATTCCAGCTTCGCGTTGTCCATCAGGGTCATTATATGATGGCCGGAACTGAGTATTTCCACCTGCCCTTCCCTGCCAAAATCATCACTTTTTATTTCTTTTTTGCCGGACCATTCATAAAGAAGTATATCCTGCTCCGCGTCGCCGGCCAGTTTAAGCCTGATCTGTTTGAGATTGTTGATCACCTCCAGGGTGTCTTCCATGATATTGGGAATGGTTTCAAATTCACTTGAAACGCTGTGCGCGGTCCCGTCGGCGTCGCGGGAAGTAATTTTTACCGCGGTAATGGCGTAACCCTGAATCGAAGAAAGAAGGACCCGCCTTAAGGTATTACCAACGGTGGTACCAAATCCCGGTTCAAAGGGGGCGGCGGCGAATTTACCGTAGTTTTGTTTCAGCTCGCCATGCTCAAAGGTAATGCCTTTTGGGCGCTTAAATCCTTTAAGAAGGTTCTTGCGGGCCATTTAGACTCCTTGGACTTTCCCGGAGAAAGCCTATTTAGAATAAAGTTCGACGACCATCTGTTCCTTGACATCCGCGAGATCCGTAATGTCGCTTCGCCGCGGAGAAGCAAGGAACTTTCCCTTCATCGCGTCGGGATCAAGGGAAAGCCAGGGCATAACTCCCGATTTCCCGAATTCCTTAAGGGAATCCTTGACCACGAGGAGATTCCTGCTGGTCTCACCAATAGCTATTTCATCTTCCGGCTTCACAAGAGAGCTGGGTACATTAACACGCTTTCCGTTTACCGTCACATGCCCGTGCAGCACTATCTGCCTGGCCTGGCTCCGGCTCGCGGCAAAACGCAGCCGGTACACCACATTGTCAAGCCGCCGTTCAAGGAGAACAAAAAGGTTCTCGCCGGTAATGCCGGGCATACGCAGGGCACGCTCAAAAAACAGGCTGAACTGTTTTTCCTGCATGCCGTAAATTCTCTTAAGCTTCTGCTTCTCGCGAAGCTGTACGCCGTAATCCGATCTTTTGCCGGCCCGCGCCTTGGGATCTTTTCCCGGCGCCGGGCGTTTTCTGTTAACAGGGCATTTATCGCTCTTGCAGCGATCCCCTTTCAACATGAGCTTCTTCTGTTCAGCCCGGCAGAGGCGGCAGACAGGCCCGGTATATCTTGCCATACGTTCCCTTCCTTAAATACGCCGCGTCTTCCGCGGCCGGCAGCCGTTATGGGGAATAGGAGTCACATCGTTAATGGACTTCACCTTGATGCCCAAAGCGCCAAGCTGACGTATCGCCGATTCACGGCCTATGCCCGGGCCCTTTACATATACATGCACCTCGCGGAGCCCCGACTGCATGGCCTTCTGCGCGGCGGTCTCGGTAACCGACTGGGCGGCAAAAGGAGTCGACTTCTTCGCCCCGCGGAAGCTGAGTTCCCCGGAACTGGCCCAGGAAACAGTGTTTCCCATAAGGTCCGTAATAGTCACAATGGTATTGTTGAAGGTAGCCTGAATATACACGTTTCCTTCGTAAACCGACTTTTTTTCCTTCTTCTTCCTCGTATTGGCAGCCACTCATTCCTCCGATATATGTCAGGAAAAACCTTGCGCGGTTTTTCCCGCGGCCTACTTCTTCTTGCCCGCGACGGTCTTCTTCTTGCCCTTTCTGGTACGGGCGTTTGTTCTGGTCCTCTGGCCGCGAAGGGGAAGCCCCTTGCGGTGCCTGAGCCCCCGGTAACAGCCTATATCCATAAGGCGCTTTATATTCAGGGCAACTTCGGTGCGAAGGCGCCCTTCCACCTTGTAATCCGCCTCAATAATCTGCCTGAGTTCATTGAGTTCTTCCTGGCTCAGATCGTTGATAAGCCGCCCGCGGTCTATCTTCGCCTTGGTGCAAATATCCTCCGCGCTGGACCGGCCTATTCCGTAGATATAGGTCAGGGCAATATCCACATGCTTATTCGGAAGGTCAACCCCCAAAAGACGCGCCATAAATTCTCCTACCCCTGCTTCTGTTTATGCTTGGGATTCTGGCAGATAATACGGACAATGCCGTTCCGCTTTATCACCTTGCATTTGTCGCAAATCGGCTTGACACTGGTTCGGACTTTCATCCTTAGTCTCCTCTTAAAAGGCCTATTCCCCCTCAAACAGGGCGAACTTCCATTAAAACGGATTTAACCCCGTTCGTCAACGATCCTCATCTCCGCCGCGCCTACAAATTCCGCCCGCGCAGCTTCCCTTTCCTGGTCAGCCCGTCGTGGTGGTGCATCTTCAGAAGCCCTTCAACCTGGCTCATGGTATCCAGATCCACGCCGACGAGGATCAGAAGGGACGTACCCCCCATGAGGTAAGAAATGGACGAAGGAAATTTGAAGGCCCACTGTATAAAGGTCGGAATAACCGCGATAAAAGCCAAATACAGAGAACCGGGAAGCACGATGCGGTTAAGAATCTTCGTCAGGTATTCTTCTATACGCTCCGTCCTGATCCCCGGAATGGAACCGCCGTTTTCCCTGATATTTTTGGCTATTTCTATGGGATTAAGGCTTACCTGCGTGTAAAAATAGGCAAAAAATATGATAAGCAGAATGTAAAGGACATTGTACAGGGGCCTCTGCGGGCTCAGCACACGGGCAACGGAGCCCAGCCAGGCCACATTCCCCCCTATGGTACTCGCTATCTGCAAGGGGAAGGTAAGAATGGACGAGGCAAAGATAACCGGAATAACCCCCGAAGGGTTGATCTTGAAGGGAATGTACGTATTCTGGGCGCCGTACATACGCCGGCCTACAACCCGTTTGGCATAGTTTACCGGTATCTTCCGCTGGCCTTGCTGTTCAAAGACAACAAGCGCGACAACCGCGACAAACATCACAAAGACCACTACCACAAACACGAGGTTAAGATCGCCGCTCCGCACCCGGCCCCCCAGTTCCCACACCGCCTGGGGAAGCCGCGCCACAATACCGGCAAAAATCAGAAGGGATATGCCGTTTCCTATGCCCCGGCGGGTGATCTGCTCGCCTATCCACATAAGAAACATGGTCCCCGTGGTAACCGTCAATATGGCGATAATGGTAAAGGGCATCATTCCAATGCTGAGAATATTGACGCTCCGGGAAATGCTCTGGGCATACTGCGTCACCGCGAAGGACTGTATAAGACAGACCCCGACAGTACCCACGCGCTGGTAGCCCTGTATCTTTTTACGCCCCCCCTCTTCCTGGGAGATCTTCTTCAGGCTGGGAAACACGATAAGAAGAAGCTGCATGATGATGGACATGGAAATGTAGGGCATAATCCCCAGCATGAAAACCGAAAAATTGGAAAAGGCCCCGCCCGCGAAGAAGTCCAGATAATCCACAATGGGGTTACCCGAATTCTGCTGGGATTGGAAATAGGCCGAAAGCTGCTGGACATTGATCCCCGGAATGGGAAGCACCGCGCCTATGCGGAATATAACCAGCATGAGGGCGGTAAAGAAAACGCGTTCCCTGAGTTCCTTGACTCTCCATATACCAATTATGGGATTAGCCATGAATTGTCACACCGCCTCCCGCTTTTTCTATTTTTTCTTTGGCCGAAGAAGAAACTGCGGCAACATTGAACGCAAGCTTCTTCGAAATTTCCCCGTTGCCGAGGATCTTGACAGGACCGGCGCCTTTTACAAGGCCTTTTTTCACAAGGGAAGCGGCGTTAACCGTTTCGGATTCTTCAAATTTCCTGTCTATTTCACCAAGATTGACTATTTGATATTCCTTTTTGAAGGGATGATTGGAAAAGCCCCGGCGGGCAAGACGCCGGTACAGGGGCATCTGCCCCCCTTCAAAACCTACGTAGGTCTTGCCGCCCGACCGGGCCTTCTGGCCTTTGTTTCCCTTGCCGGCGGTTGTACCCCGCCCGGAACCCTGGCCGCGGCCCAGAATGCGTTTCCGTTTATTGGCCCCCTTGGGAGCATGCAGGTTAAAATCGTGCAATTCGCCAACTCCTCTCCGGCCGCGCTAGGCGGTCGGAACCTCTTCCACCAGGACCAGGTGAGACACCGCCCTGACCATTCCCAGAATGGCGGGGCTTGCTTCCTGTTCGGTACAGGAACCTATTTTCCGAAGCCCCAGAGAACGCACCGTCGCCCGCTGCTTTGGAAGAGCGCCTATGGTGCTTTTCACCAGCCGTATCCGTATTTTCGCCATATTAACCCCACAACTCGGCCAGGGATTTACCCCGGTTCTTCGCTATGGTCCGCGCGTCGAACATCCTGCTTATACAGGCAAAGGTTGCCTTAACCACATTGTACTGGCTGGAAGCGCCTATGGACTTTGAAAGCACGTCGGTTACCCCGCCCGCTTCCATTATGGCCCGCACCGGACCGCCCGCGATGATCCCCGTTCCCGAACAGGCGGGTTTAAGAAACACCCGCGACGCCTTGAAGTTTCCCGTGATCTCATGGGGAATGGTTCCATTCCTGACCGGAAGCTTTACCATGTTCCGCTTTGCCTTGTCTATACTCTTGCGTATTGCTTCGGACACGTCGTTGGCCTTGCCAAAGCCGTAGCCCACCTTTCCCTTCCTGTCTCCTATTACCGTAAGCGCGGAAAAGGAAAAACGGCGGCCGCCCTTGACTACCTTCGCGGTCCGGTTAAGCTTTACCAGCTTTTCAACAAATTCCTTTTCGGCGCCGCCCCGGTCACGCCCATCGCGGCCGCCCCGGCCCTCGCCTCTTTCCCGTGAATGTTCCATTTCGCCCCCTAAAACTCTATCCCCGCCTTCCGGGCGCCGTCGGCCATGGCCTTTATAACGCCATGGTACAGATAACCGTTCCGGTCAAAAATCACCGACTTGATGTTCTTTTCCAGAAGACGTTTTCCCATTATTTCCCCAAGCTGCCCGGCCCCTTCAAGATTGGCCTTGATGCTCCGCAGATCCTTTTCAAGGGTGGAAGCCGACGCCAAGGTATGGCCTTTCGTATCGTCAATAACTTGAATCGAAAAACTCCGGTTGCTCCGTGTAACGGTCATCCTGGGCCGTTCCGCGCTGCCGTGTATCCTCTTGCGGATATGAATCTTCCGTTTAAGGCGCCTTCTGTCTTTTTCAAGCATTTTTTTCAGCATAACTGTACATCCTGCTCCTTGCTGTGGAACAGCCGCGGGGGCGGCCGCTCCGGTTAAACGTGTGCCCGCATTATGGACACATACTATTTAACCCCGGATTTTCCGACTTTCCTTCTGATACGTTCGTTTTCATACCGGATTCCCTTGCCCTTGTACGGTTCGGGAAGCCTGAGTTTGCGGATTTGAGAGGCAAATTCCCCCACCCTCTGTTTATCAATGCCGCTCACCGTTACCTTGCCGTTGGGTTCGGTTGTAACCGCGAGCCCTTCGGGAATTCCCACAAAAATATCGTTGGAATAACCGAGGCTCATGGAAAGGATCTTCCCCTGCACCTCGGCCCGGTAACCAACGCCGGTAATAATGAGCGATTTGCTGAAACCCGCCGAAACGCCGGTAACCATGTTGTTAAGAAGGTTGCGGTAAAGCCCGTGAAAAGCCATGGTCTGCTTTTCCTCGTTCTGCCGGCTTACGACAATCTCTTCCCCCTTGTTTTCAAAAGTGATAACAGGGTGGTACTTTTGGCTCAGCTTCCCCTTGGGACCTTCCACAGTCATAATACTGTTCTCAAAGGCAACCTTGACCCCGGCGGGAACCTTGACCGGAATTTTTCCGATACGCGACATTTACTTCCTCCTGGATCGATCACCAGACAGTACAGATTATTTCACCGCCGACTTTTTTCTCGGCGGCCTTCTTGCCCGTGGTGACTCCCATGGACGTAGAGACGATGAGGGTACCATAGCCGTTATACACCCTTGGCATATTTTTATAGCCGGTGTACACCCGCCGGCCGGGCTTCGACACCTTTTCTATGCCGTGAATGATAGGCGAAGTTCCCTCGTCATATTTAAGGAAAACCCGGATGACATTAACGCCGTCCTGGTTCGCTTTCTTGAAATTCTTGATATACCCTTCGGTTTTTAAAATCTTGACGATCTCAAGCTTGAGTTTCGAGGTGGGGATATCAACCTTTTCATGTTTTGCCATTCCGGCGTTCCGGATTTTGGTCAGCATGTCCGCAACGGGATCAGATACGCTCATCCTTTTCTCCTGCCTTTACCAGCTTGATTTGGTGACACCGGGAATCAACCCTTCGCTCGCGAGTTTGCGGAAACAAAGGCGGCACATCTCAAACTTGCGGAGGTAGCCCCTGGCCCGTCCGCAGATCCGGCAGCGGTTAACTTTCCTCGTCTTATATTTGGGCGTCCGCAGCGCCTTGATGATCATTGCTTTTCTTGCCATGCCGCCTCCTTACTTTCTAAACGGCATGCCGAACCGGGCGAGGAAGGCTTTTGCCTCCGCATCGGTTCCCGCCGTCGTTACGATGACGATATTAAGTCCGGCAACCCGTTCGATTTTATCAAAATCTATTTCCGGGAAAATTATCTGTTCCGTTATGCCCAGGGAATAATTTCCGTGGCCGTCAAACGCATTTTGGTTCACGCCCCGGAAATCCTTGACCCGCGGAAGGGCCACGTTTACCAGCCGGTCAAGGAATTCGTACATCATGGTGCCCCGAAGGGTCACCTTGGCGCCTATTTCCTGCCCCTCCCTGATCTTGAAATTGGCGATGCTTTTACGCGCTTTGGTCTTGACCGCCTTCTGCCCCGTAATAAGGGTCAGATCGTCAATGGCCGCGTCCAGAAGCTTCTTGTTCTGCAGCGCCTCGCCTACCCCCATGCTCACCACTATCTTTTCAAGCCTCGGGGTCTGCATGGGAGAAGTATAACCGAATTCCTTAAACAGCTCAGGCGCTATCTGTTCGCGGTATATTTTCTTGAGCCGGGACTCATAGCCTTTCATCACAGGGCCTCCCCGCATTTCCTGCACACCCGGGTTTTTGTGTCCCCGTTTATCCTGTACCCTATGCGGGTCGGGCCGCATTTTTTGCAGACTATCTGCACCTTTGAATAATGAAGCGGCGCCTCTATTTCAATGATGCCGCCCCTGTCCTGCTGGTTCCGGCGTTTCTTCGCCTTTTTGACGATATTCGCCCCTTCGACCAGCACCCGGTCTTTGTCCCGCAGTATTTTAAGAATACGGCCGCGCTTTCCCTTGTCCTTGCCGGAAATGATCTGGACCGTATCCTCTTTTTTAAGTTTGAATTTATGCGCCGCCGCAGTCATTATAAAACCTCCGGTGCAAGGGACACTATCTTCATAAAATCGCCCTTTTCCCGCAGTTCCCGGGCCACAGGCCCGAAGATCCGCTTTCCTTTGGGGTTCATGCCCGCGTCGATGATAACACAGGCATTGTCGTCAAAACGTATATAGGTCCCGTCGGGGCGGCGGTACTCCTTGTGGGTCCGCACTACCACCGCCTTTTCAACGGTGCCTTTCTTGATGGCCGAGGTAGGAAGGGCATCCTTCACCGCCACTACGATGATGTCCCCTATGCCCGCGTACCTTCGTTTGGAACCGCCCAGCACCTTGATACACTGCACTATCTTTGCCCCTGAATTGTCCGCGACATTCAGGAAAGTTTCGGTCTGAATCATTTTCTTCCGCTCCCTACCTGGCGCGTTCCAGAATTTCCACCAGCCGCCAGCATTTTTCCCTGCTGATGGGGCGGCATTCCCTTACACGGACGCGGTCGCCTGTTTTTGCGTCGTTCTTTTCATCGTGGGCCTTTACCTTCTTGATCCGTTTGACGTATTTCTTGTACAGGGAATGAAGGGCAAGCGTCTCGACGGCCACCACGATGGTTTTGTCCATCTTGTCGCTCTTGACAATCCCCACAAACTCTTTTTTCCCGCTCTTCTGTTTGACAGCCTCTTCCGACACGGTTTTACTCCTTCGGCGGCGGCGCGGCCGCGCTCAATTCATGCTGCCGAATCAGGGTATTAAGACGGGCAATCTGACGGCGCATCGTCCGTTTCTGCAGGGGATTATCGACATGGCCGATAACAACCTGAAAACGGAATTCCATGTACTTTCTTTTAAGCTCCTCCCGCTTGACTTTAAGTTCGGAGAAGCTGAGGTTCTTGAAATTATTCTTCATACCCCGCTCCTATGCTCCCAGTTCCATATCGGCCCGCGACACAAACCGGGTTTTGATGGGAAGTTTGGCCCCCGCCAGAGTCATGGCCTCTTCGGCTATGGACCGCTCTACGCCGCCCAGCTCAAACATTACCGTCCCCGGCTTTACCACCGCCACCCAGTATTCGGGGGCGCCTTTCCCCTTGCCCATGCGGGTTTCCGCGGGCTTTTTGGAAAAAGGCTTGTCGGGATAGATGCGTATCCATATTTTCCCGCCGCGTTTTATATGACGGTTCAGGGCTATACGAGCCGCCTCTATTTGACGGTTGGTAATCCACATTCTGTCCATGGCAACCAGGGCGTAATCCCCAAAGACCACGGTATTTCCCCGGGTGGCGTTTCCCGGCATGTTGCCCCGCTGCACCTTGCGATGTCTGACTCGCTTCGGACTTAACATACTACCCTCTCATCGGCCTTTGGGCCTAGCTTCTCGCGGCCGCGGGAGAACGCCGCTTGCGGACAAGCGCCCCGGCGTCTTCCTTCTGTTCCTTGCCGTACTTCATGCCGTTGTATACCCACACCTTTACCCCTATGGAACCGAACGTGGTATGGGCCTCGGTAAAACCGTAATCAATGTCCGCCCGCAGGGTATGCAGGGGAATGCGGCCCTCTTTGGCTTCCTCCGTGCGGGACATTTCCGCGCCGCCGAGCCTGCCCGAAAGCCTTACCTTGACGCCCTGGGCGCTGCCCTTTTTGATCGCGTTACTGATGGCCTGCTTCATGGTCCGCCTGAAGGAAGACCGGGCCAAAAGCTGGCGGGCTATACCCTGCGCTATAATCTGTGCGTTGTTGTCGGCGTTCCGCACTTCCTTAATCTTGATCTGTATTTTCCTGGCAACGTGCTTCTGCAGCTCCGCGCCTATTTTTTCGATGTTGGCGCCTTTGACCCCGATGATGACCCCGGGCCTGGCGGTGTGTATGGTTATGGTAATGCGCTGCGGATGCCGTATAATTTCCAGCTCGGCGATATCCGCGCCCTTTGTTTCGGGCATCCCCATGATCATCTTTCTGAGTTTAAGATCCTCGTGAAGGGTATCGGCGTACTCCTTGGGATCGACATACCACCGTGATCCCCAAGTCCTGTTAACTCCCACCCGCAATCCGACAGGATTTACTTTTTGTCCCACCTTGTTCCCCCGCCTTTAACGCGAACCCGCGGCCCGCGAGGTTTCATCTACCACTACCGTAATGTGGCACATCCTTTTAAGAAGCATGTCCGCCCTTCCCCTGGCGCGGAACCATACCCGCTTCATCCGGGGGCCTTCGTCTATCAGCACATCCCTTACATAGAGCATGTCCTCATCAAGCCGCTTGTTGCCGCTCAGGGCATTTGAAGCGGCGGACTTGACCGTCTTCCGTATCAGCCGGGCGCCGCGGTGAGGCATGGCCTCAAGAAGCGAAATCGCCTCGGGATACGGCTTGCGCCGTATCAGATCGGCCACGGGCCTGATCTTGAAAGGTGAAGCAATGAGGAATTTGGTTACCGCCCTGAACCCAGATTTATTATCCATGTTCTCCTACTTCGCGGCCTTTTTATCGGAACCGCCGTGCCCGCGGAAAATACGGGTGGGGGCAAATTCACCCAGCTTGTGGCCGACGAGATTTTCCGTAATATACACAGGAACCCATGTTTTCCCGTTGTACACGGAAATGGTTCCGCCGACCATTTCAGGAATAATAGTGGAACAGCGGGAATAGGTTTTTACCATTTTCCGGTCCCCGGACTTGTTCAGTTCCAGCACCTTTTTATAGAGGCTCTTTTCTATGAAGGGCCCTTTCTTGATAGACCTTGACACCCTGCTCCTCCGTTACTTCTTCTTGCCGCGGCTGACGATGAACCGTGACGAAGGCTTGTGCTTTTTCCGGGTCTTGTACCCTTTGGTTGGCTGCCCCCAGGGGGTAACCGGATGTATGCCCTTGTTTTTTCCTTCGCCGCCCCCGTGGGGATGATCGACGGGATTCATCACCATGCCCCGCACCGTAGGACGCACCCCAAGCCAGCGTTTTCTGCCGGCCTTGCCGTAGGTAACATTCATGTGATCTTCATTTCCTACGACGCCTATGGTGGCGCAGCACTTCTTGAAGACCATGCGCATTTCGCCCGAGGGGAGCTTAAGAGTCACATAGTCCCCTTCCTTGGCGGCGATAAGGGCGCTTGTACCGGCGGAACGGGCCATCTGGCCGCCTTTGCCCAGGGTCAGCTCTATGTTATGCACCGTAAAACCCAGCGGGATATTTTCCAGCGGAAGGGCGTTTCCGGTTTCTATGGCCGCGGAAGGACCGCTCATGATCTTCGCGTTTACAAGAAGCCCCCTGGGGGCTATGATGTAGCGCTTGTCCCCGTCAGCATATTTAACAAGGGCGATATTGGCGCTGCGGTTCGGATCATATTCAATGGAAGCCACCACACCGGGAACGCCGGTTTTGTCCCGCTTGAAATCTATGTCGCGGTACAGCCGTTTGTGGCCGCCGCCCTTGTGCCATACGCTGATCCTGCCGTTCGCGCCGCGGCCGGCCTTTTCGGCCCGCCCCGACGTAAGGCTTTTTTCAGGCCTTACCCCTTTGGTAAGATCCTTGAAATCAAGGCTCGTCCACGCCCGCATGCCCGGTGTAACCGGCTTGTATGTCTTGACGCCCATTGCCTTACACCCCCTCGAAGAGGCTTATTTTCTCTTCCTTGGGAAGGCGCACTATGGCCTTCTTCCAGGTCGAGGTAAGCCCCTCCCGGTACCGCTGCCGTTTGGGTTTACCCCCCACCACCATTGTGGTACAGGAAATGGGATGAACATTGAAAAGCCGGCGCACCGCTTCCTTAATCTGGGGCTTGGTGGCCGATTGAAGCACCTTGAACACGTATTTGCCTTCTTCCCGCAGGAGATTCGCCTTTTCGGAAAGCACCGGTTCAAGAAGTATATCTTCCCACGCTGTCATTTACCGGCCTCCCGGGAATTATAGAATTCGTTCAAATTTTTAACCGCGCTTTCCAGCATCAGTATGCGGCGGCCGTAAAAAAGATCGTGGGCCCGCAGGCGGTTGTAGGAAAGAAAGGAAAGCCAGGGGATATTGGCCCCCGCCCGCTTGATAAGCGAATCGTCATCCTTGAGGATAATGACCGTCCTTTCGCCGGGGCCGAAGTTGTCAAGCAGGCCCGCAAGCTCTTTGGTTTTTCCCGATTCAATAGTAAAATCCTCGACTACCTTCATGCCGCCGCTTTGGGCCTTGAGGCTGAGTATGCTTTTAAAGGCAAGCCGTTTTGCCTTTTTTGGCATGGAATAGGAAAAATCCCTGGGTTTGGGACCGAAAACCGTTCCCCCGCCGACAAGCAGGGGCGATTTTTTGTCGCCCCGCCGGGCCCGGCCGGTACCCTTCTGCTTATACGGCTTGGCGTTGGAACCGTGAACCTCGCCCCTGTCCCTGGTGCTGGCGGTTCCCTGCCTCTTGTTCGCCAGCTCATTGTTAATGGCGTACCATATTACGTCTTCGTTTACCGGAAGGCCGAAAACGGCGTCGTCCAGCTCTATGTCCCTCAGTTCTTTTCCGGCTATGGAATATACCCTGCTATTCATCGCATTCCGCCTGTACTACCGCTTTACCGCTGACCGCACCATAAGGAGGCCCTCGTTGATCCCGGGCACCGCTCCCCGCACCAAAAGGAGCTGTTTTTCCGCGTCGATACGTTCGACCTTGAGGCTCAGGACCGTTACCCGTTCCCGGCCCATGCGGCCCGGAAGTTTTGTGTTTTTGAAAGTATGATGGGGATAGGTTGAATTTCCTGTGGAACCGGGCTCACGGTGAAACTTTGAACCGTGCGTGTGCCGCCCGCCGCCAAACCCGTAGCGCCGCACCACGCCCTGAAAACCTTTGCCCTTTGAAACGCCGGAAACATCCACATAACGGCAGCCTTCCAGCGCCTCCACCCCAAGGGAATCGCCCACGGCGGTTTCCTTTTCAAAATCCCTTATTTCACGCAGGATCTTTTTAGGAGGAATGGATTCGGGAAACTGGCCGCCGTACGGCTTTGTTACCAGCTTCTTCTTTTTGTCGCCCAAGCCGATAACTACCGCCCTGTAGCCGTCCTTGTCAACAGTCTTGTGGGCAATGACAACATTCGGATCAAAGCGGATCACCGTTACCGGTACAAGATTGCCGTTTTCATCAAAAACCTGCGTCATACCCACTTTTCTGGCAAAAAGCCCCAGCATCACCTGCTCCTACTGCTTGATCTCTACATCAACCCCCGCGGGAAGTTCAAGTTTCATAAGAGAATCCATTACTTCCGCGGAGGGGCTGATAATATCGATCAGCCGTTTATGGGTCCGCATCTCGAACTGTTCGCGCGACTTCTTGTTCACATGGGGTGAACGGAGCACCGTCACCTTGTTGATGCGGGTAGGCAGGGGAATAGGCCCTGTGACCTTTGCCCCCGCCTTTTGAACCGTTTGAACGATAGACTTCGCGCTCTGATCGATCAACTCAACATCGAAGCCGCGCAGCCTTACGCGAATTCGTTCCTTAGCCATCATTCCTCCACAGAAGGGAAGCTATTCTACGATATCCACTACCTGTCCGGACGCGACGGTCTTGCCGCCTTCGCGGATGGCAAAACGGAGCCCCTTTTCCATGGCGATAGGGTGGATAAGTTCGCCGAAAATTTCGGCGTTATCCCCGGGCATTACCATTTCCTTGCCCTCGGGAAGTTTTACCGTACCGGTAATGTCCGTGGTTCTGAAATAGAACTGGGGCCGGTAACCGGTAAAGAAGGGGGTCTTCCGTCCGCCTTCATCTTGGGAAAGGCAGTAAATCTGGCCCTTGAACTTGCTGTGGGGGGTAATGGAAGCGGGCTTGGAAAGCACCTGACCCCTTTCCACATCCTTTTTGTCTATGCCGCGAAGCAGCGTACCGACATTATCGCCGGCACGGGCTTCGTCAAGCAGCTTGTTGAACATTTCAATGCCGGTAACGACGGTCTTCTTCGTGGGCTTAATGCCGACGATCTCGACTTCTTCGTTGAGTTTGAGAATGCCCCGTTCCACCTTGCCGGTAACGACAGTGCCGCGGCCGGAGATGGTAAACACGTCCTCGATAGGCATAAGGAAAGGCTTGTCGGAATCACGGACCGGATCGGGGAAGTAGCTGTCCATGGCGACAAGCAGTTCCTCGACGGACTTGACCGCGTCGGGATTGTCCGGCTCGGTCATGGCCTTGAAAGCGGAACCCTTGATGATGGGGATCTTGTCGCCGGGGAAGCCGTTATCGGTAAGAACGTCCTTGATTTCCTCTTCGACCAGCTCCAAAAGTTCGGGATCGTCAACCAGATCGATCTTGTTGAGGTACACTATCATATTGGGGACGCCGACCTGACGGGCCAGAATGATGTGTTCGCGGGTCTGGGGCATAACCGAATCCGGGGCGGACACAACAAGAACGGCCCCGTCCATCTGCGCGGCGCCGGTGATCATGTTTTTAATGTAGTCGGCGTGTCCGGGACAGTCGATATGAGCGTAATGCCGTTTGTCGGACTGATATTCCAGATGCCGGGTATTAATGGTAATACCACGGGCCTTTTCTTCCGGCGCGTTATCGATTTCGTCGTACTTCATCACCTTGTCGCCGTATTTCTTGGCACAGTACATAGTAATAGCGGCGGAAAGAGTGGTTTTTCCATGGTCAACGTGGCCTATGGTTCCAACGTTCATATGAACCTTTGTTCTATTGAACTTATCTTTTGCCATTCCGTGTCCTCCTTACATGGGCACTCATAAAATTGCACTTAAACAGTATAAACGCGGAAATAACATTCCCGCGAAACATCAGCGTCAATTGATTTAAGAGAGATATAGAAACGATTAACAGAAGATTATGAAGAATTGCGTTACAACTCTTTCAATCCCCGAAATTCCCCAAAGGGGAACTTCAAGCCGAAAATCCCGCGATTTTCAGCCGCTGTCCCGTTCCACCTGTCTCATCTCAGCAAACGCATAACGGCCTTTCAAGCCGTCCGATGATCGGTTTGGAAACAGAAAACCCGCACCGCAAACACCCGGACCAGCGTCCGTATTCCGCGGCGCGGCCCCCTCACTGCCGTTCGGGGCTGCATCCTGCATTTCAAAAACCATCCGGAATCATCCGGCCTTTACCCTACCACCTGTAATGGGCAAACGCCTTGTTGGCCTCCGCCATCTTGTGGGTGTCTTCCTTTTTCTTGAAGGCAGTCCCCGTATTATTATACGCATCCAGCAGTTCCGAGGCAAGCCGCTCTTCCATGCCGTGGCCGGAACGCGCCCGGGCGGCGGTAATAAGCCAGCGCATTCCCAGCGCTTCCCGCCGGGATTCCCGGATTTCCACCGGCACCTGATACGTCGCGCCGCCGACACGCCGGGATTTTACCTCTATGACCGGCTTGACATTGTCAATGGCCTTGAGAAAAACCTCCAGAGGCTCCTTGTCGGCCTTTTCACGGAGAATTCCCAGCGCCCGGTGAACGATGCGCAGCCCCACGGAACGCTTGCCTTCCCACATCATACGATTGACAAATTTGGAAAGCACCACGCTGTTGTACATGGGGTCCGGGGCTATACCTCTGTCTATACTCTTCTTTTTTCTTCCCATAATAAACCTGAACAGCCTACGCCTTGGGCCGCTTGGCGCCGTACTTGGAACGGCTGCGCTTGCGATCTTCCACGCCCAGGGTATCCTTGGCGCCCCGGATAATATGATAACGGACCCCGGGGAGATCCTTGACCCGGCCGCCGCGGACCAGCACCACCGAATGTTCCTGCAGATTGTGGCCTATGCCGGGAATATAGGCGGTTACTTCGGTCCCGTGTGAAAGCCTCACACGGGCCACCTTACGCAGGGCCGAATTGGGCTTTTTGGGAGTTACGGTCATAACCCGCGTACAAACCCCCCGTTTCTGGGGACAAGCCTGAAGGGCCGGAGACTTCGTCTTGGAACTGACCTGCTGCCGTCCGAAACGAACCAGCTGATTAATTGTCGGCATGCGTAAAAAACTCCTCATCCTGACATGCTTAAAACGAGATCCAAAAACTAACAGAAAGAAAAAAAAAGATCAAGTGCCGGAAGGGCAAAAAAGCAATTTTTTTTAAAAAAAACCGGAAAATCCCCAAAAACCGGAGTTTTCAGGGGTTTTCCCGTTTTCCAGGGGGACATTAACCCGCGTTTTTCTGCCCGCGCCTTTGTTCAAAGCCCGTTTTAACAAGCGCCCGCCGTAAAAACGGTTCATTCACCGGCTTCGGCGACTTTGCAGATGTTGACGTTCTTTTCCCGCAGAAGCGTTTCGATTTCCAGGGGAATGCCTTCGTCGGTGTACACCGTATTGATACTTTCGGATCGTACAAGCCCCACCACCCCCTTATGCAGAAATTTCTCCGATTCGGTCAGTACGATGATCTGACGGGCCTGTTCGGCCAGGTCCTGAACAGTCTGGGTGCGCTGGTGGTTGTTGCCGGTAAAGCCGAAATGTTCCATAAAACCGTCGGCGCCGATGAAGAATTTGTCCGAAAAGAAGATTTCGGCGGATTTACGGGTCATGGGCCCCACCAGTACCTGCGATTCACCCTGATAATAGCCGCCCAGAAGTATCACTTTTACGGTAGAGGCAAAACGCACATGGTTGGCAATAAAGACCGAATTGGTTACGATAGTAACGTCCTTTTTCCTGTCCGCCAGTTCCTCCGCGAGCAGGGCGCAGCATGAACCGGACTCAATCATGATCGTCTCGCCGTCTTCCACCATTGACACGGCGGCCCGGGCTATCCGTTTCTTTATGTCGTAGTGAAAGGCCATCCGCTTGCCGATATCATCGGTACCGTCAAGGCAGGCGTACCCGTGTTCCCGGCGTATAAGCCCGCGTTCTTCAAGCTGATCCAAATCTTTCCTCACCGTTACCTGCGAAACTTCCAGCATTTCCGCCAGCGTGGTTACTTCCATTTTCTGGTTCCGTGTCAGCGTTTCCAGAATCTTCGTGTGTCTGTTAGTCATAGTTCTTTCCTCTCTTTTCGTTGATTGGCAGCCACCGGTTGGAAGGGCTTTAGAGCCGTTCCTTGTCTTTAAGATACAAAAATTACTAAAATAGTCAAGAAAAATCGTTTCATTCGAAAACTTTTTTTTCGAAGAATATTACGTTTGATATGGAATTTGTTTCAAAACTTCAATATTGAAAAAACCTTCGTTATTAAGAAGGCTTTCCCAAAACCCGGCCGGTTTCGGGAAAGCCTCTGTTTTTCCGGGAAAATTCTACAATTCTATAGTCTAAAGAGAAGAGACCTTACACGCCGGCAACGCCGGGGCCCTGCCGCTAACGCACCTTGATGATATACCCCGTTTTCCGGGGCTTTACCGCGGGCGATTCGGCGGGGTAACCCAGGACGCAGTGGGCGATTCCCTGGTATTTCTTTTCATCGAGTCCCCACTCCCCAAGCAGGGTCCTGCCTTCGGCGCTTTCAAAAACTTCCCTGGCACGGTTGATCCAGCAGGAACCGATGCCCAGAGCCGCGGCGGCGTTCATGAGGTTCCCCATGACCAGATCGCCGTCCTGCCCGGGGGTTACCTGGGTCTTGTCAACCAGCACGTTCACCACCGTAGGGGCGCCGTAAAAGGGTTTTGCCTCCGGATCTTCGAGGACAGCCCCGTTGAGTTTTTCGAGTTTTGAAATGAGGGCCCCGTCCTGTACCACCACCATTACCGCCGACTGGGCTCCCATACCGCTTGGCGCATAAGTTCCCGCCTCCAGAATGGCGTCGAGTTCCTCATCCGTGATCTGATCCGGCCTGTATGCGCGGATACTTCGCCGGGTTTTAAGGTCCGTCAATGTCGTTGTCGTTTTCATGGCAAACTCCTTATAATTCCAGATCCATCATTTCGGCTTTTTTTACGGCATAATCGGCAAATTCGGCAATCTTCATGGGAGAAAGCGGCGCTTCATTCCGAAGCCCGCCGTCCCTGAGGCGGACGGAAACTGTACCTTCATCGGCCTCCCGCTGGCCCACCACCAGCATATAGGGGATCTTCCGGTTTTGGCAGGAACGGATCTTCGCGTTAAGCCGCCCGTCGTCCAGTTCGGCGCAAACCCGGAGATCGTACCCCTTTTCGCGGGACCTGGCCCGGAGTTCCGCCGTCACTTTTTCCGCATAAGCGTTGAAATTTTCCGCGACAGGGATCACGGCAATCTGCTCCGGGGCTATCCACACGGGAAAAGCGCCGCCGAAATGTTCGATGAGTACGCCGAAAAAACGTTCCAGACTGCCCAGAAGGGCCCGGTGAACCATGTAGGGCCGCTTGTGAGCGCCGTCCGAATCAACGTAGGTCATATCGAACCGTTCAGGTTCGTTAAAATCGAACTGTATGGTCGTCATCTGCCATTCGCGGCCCAAGGCGTCCTTTATTTTAAGGTCTATTTTGGGACCGTAAAAAGCGCCGCCTCCTTCGTCCATTTCGTAGGGAAGATCCTCGGCGATAACCGCCTTGCGGAGGCTTTCCAGCGCCTGATCCCACCGGGCCTGTTCACCCACCGACTCGGCGGGCTTGGTGGCAAGATACGCCTTGATATCCTTAAAACCGAAAATTTTCCAGATGCGCAGGCTGAAACGGAGAACCTCGAGGATCTCGCTTTCTATCTGTTCCGGCGTACAGAAAATATGGGCGTCGTCCTGGGTAAAGCCCCGGACACGCAAGAGGCCGTGGAGGACCCCGCTCCGCTCATAGCGGTACACCGTACCCAGTTCCGCCCAGCGAAGGGGAAGATCCCGGTAGCTTCGTCCCCTGTTTTTATAGATCATAATGTGGAAAGGACAGTTCATCGGTTTGATGATGTAATCCTGATCGTCAATTTTCATGGGGCTGTACATATTCGACTTGTAGAAACCCAGATGGCCCGATGTTTCCCACAGCCAGCTTTTCCCGATGTGGGGGGTGTAGAGGATCTCGTACCCGTTGCGGTAATGTTCCTTACGCCAGAAATCCTCAACGGCCACCCGCATGCGGCCGCCTGAGGGATGCCAATAGATGAGCCCGGCGCCGGCTTCCTCGTGAATGGAATAGAGATCCATCTCTTTTCCCACCCGGCGGTGATCCCGCTTTTCCACTTCGTCAAGAAAGGCAAGATACGCCTTGAGGTCCTTTGGATTTTCCCAGGCGGTACCGTAGATGCGTGTAAGCATGGGCCGTTTTTCATCGCCCCGCCAGTAGGCCCCCGCTATGTTTTGAAGCTTAAAGGCGGAAGAATTGATCTCGCGGGTATTTTGCACATGGGGACCCCGGCAGAGATCCGCCCAGATGACTTTTCCTTCGGCATCCCGGTTTTCGTACACGGAAATTTCCGCGCCGGCGGGAAGTTCGTTGATGAGTTCACATTTGAAAGGCTCGCCGGAAAAACGGGCAAGCGCTTCTTCACGGCCGGCTATAACCTTCACAAAATCCTGCCGGCTGTCTATGATCCTCTTCATCTCCGCCTCAACGGCGGGAAGATCCCCGGCGCTTATGGGCGTTCCGTTTCCAGATGCGGAAAACTGAAAATCATAATAAAAACCGTTCTCTATGGACGGCCCTATGGCAACCAGCGTCCCCGGAAAGAGGCGGGTTACCGCCTGGGCCATGATATGGCTTACCGAATGACGTATAAGGGCGAGTTTTTCGCTCTGCTGTTGTTCTTTTGAAACGGACATGGTTGTCAAAGCCTTTAATTCACGATGGCAGATTTGCGGCATATAGTCAAGGGCTGAAGCGGCGCGGGTTAGGGGCGCTTCTTTTTGAAATCCGTTACCCGCGCCTGAGCCGTCGTGCTGAGGGGGGAAAAGTCTCCCCGTTCAAGATACCGGCAGCCGATGCCCGCTATCATGGCGCCGTTGTCCCCGCAGAATTCGGGAGGAGGAAAGAAACAGCGCAGATCTTTCCGCCCGGCCAAAAGGGCGCGGAGGCATGAATTGGCGGCGACTCCGCCTCCGGCCACGACGGTTGCAAGCCCGGTGTCCTCCGCCGCGTTGAAAAGGGCGCGGAGAAGAATCGTGACGGCGGTTTTCTGGAAAGAAGCCGCTATGTCGGCCTTTTCCGCTTCGCCGCCGCGCGAAGGCCGCGTCCTGAATTGTTCAAGCTGATTGATAACGGCGTTTTTGAGTCCCGAATAGGAAACGTCATAACGGTGTTCGCCTTTATGAAGATTCGGCACGGGAAAACGAAAAGCGTCCGCGTCGCCCGATCCGGCAAGCCTGTCTATTACCGCCCCGCCCGGATAACCGAATCCGTAGTGTTTCGCCACCTTGTCGAAGGCTTCCCCCACAGCGTCGTCCATGGTGGTTCCCAGAACGGCGACTTCGTCAAAAGCGCCGGCGCGGCAGATGATGCTGTGCCCCCCGGAAACAAGCAGTCCCAAAAAAGGATAAGCGGGCTTATCCGCGCCGGCGGAACTACAGGCGGCGGTGCGATCCCCAAAATCCAGCTGCGAGGCGTAAAGGTGGGCCAGCATATGATCCACGGCAATAAAGGGAATGCCGCGGGCCCACGCGAAGGATTTGGCAAAGCTCAAGCCGACGATGAGCGATCCCAGAAGACCCGGCCTTGAAGCGGCGGCAACGCCTTCTATTCCGCCGGGCTTCAGCCCCGCCGTGTCAAGCACCTCTTTTACCACCGTGTAGATCCATTCGGTATGCTTGCGGCTCGCTATTTCGGGAACTACCCCCTTGTACGCCGCGTGAAAGGGAATCTGCGTAGCCACCACGTTTGAAAGTATCCGCGTTCCGTCTTCAACCACCGCGGCGGCGCATTCGTCGCAGGAAGATTCAATTCCCAGAACTTTCACGGCCCGTCCCGCTTTCCCGTTCCCGCAAGGCCCGATGCTGTAGAAAGGGAATAACCGCGCGATGAAAGGCCGGGGTACAGTTCGGCAAGGATGGGGGCAAGTCCGGGCGACCACGCGTGGCCTATCATGACGGCGGAACCCCGGCTTTCGGCCTTTGTCAGGCCTTCTTCAATATATTTCAGCATGGAAGATCTTTCCTGGCTGTTGTCGATAAACACATCCCGCTCCCCTATGGCGACGCCCAGCCGCCGGGCCGTTTCGGGAACCACCGTTCCGGCGATGGTTCTTGAATCAAGAAAATATATGCCTTCCTCGCGGCAAAGGGCAAGAACGGTTTCCATGGCCTTCACATCCATCGTGATCTTCGATCCCTGGTGGTTATTCATCCCCGCGACGGGGCCCACTTCCGCGAGGTTTGCCTTGATCACCGAACGTATCGTTTCGCCGTCCATTCCCGAATAGACGGCCCCCGGTCCGGGGTCCTGGCCGCCTATGGCCTCCATGGGCTGATGAAGGAACACCTCCTTGCCGGCCGCCCGTATTCGCCTTGCCGCTTCCGCCGAATGGGGAAGTCCCGGCAGAACCGCAATGGTAAGGGGGCCCGGAAAACGGAGAAAAGGCTCCAGTTCCCGGAGGTTGTTACCCGCATCGTCAATCATAAACACCACCGTCCCCCGGCGCGGCACAGCGGTTTCAGGAACGGTACGAACAGCAACGGGCTCAGGCGCGGGAGGCGGGGCTATAGGGACAGAGCTGCCGGGCGCGGAGCGGGCAGCGGCGGGGACAGAACCGCCGGACGCGGGGCGGGCGGCCGCGGGGACAGAGCCGCCCCCGGCGGGCGGGGTACGGACGGACAGAGGCGCGGCGGGAGCTTCCGGCCGAGACACGGGAACCACTGGGGCGGCGGCGGGCTCAGGAGCGGGACGCGGGGCTATGGGGACAGAGCTGCCGGACGCAGGGCGGGCAGCCGTGGGAACAGAGCTGCCGGGCGCGGGGCGGGCGGCGGCCGGAGAACGGGACGGGCCGCGGAGGATGAGCGCCAAAGCGGAAACGAGGACCGCCGCCGCTATCAGAACGGCGGTCAAGGCAAGCGCGTGAAGAATATCCCGGCGGTCAGGCGCGCCGCGCCTTTTCCGCCTGCCTTTTCCGCCCCGGAAGACGCCGCGGCCGGAAGGGGGCTTGTGTTTTTTTGGGGAAAGCGCTTTTTGGGGGGAACGGGGATCTTTCACGGTTACCTGTACAGTTTCGGCTTTTTTACCGGGGAGCCTTAGAGCGGCGCCGGTTAACTTGCGGCTAATCGCGGAATTTTGCGCAAAGCGCAAAATTCCGCAGACACATTGCCCTGCTTCCTAAAAAAACGGCCCTCCGCAGAGGGCCAGGGCCGTTTCCGGCCCAACAGGGTCGCCGCAGGGACGCCCTAAAGTGGATATTTATTATACCACTTAGATTCGTTATAAACCCCTTTTTAACGGTTTGTCAATCAAAAAAACGCGCCGGCCGCCGTTTTTTCGCGCCCGCCTTCTTCCGCAAAGACCGGCCAAGGTTCCCGGGCCCGCCTACGTGGCGTACATGCAGTTCCGCAGTTCCTCTGCCTGTGAACGGATCTTCCGCAGCGCCTTCATCTCAATCTGGCGCACCGTTTCCGGGGAAATTCCCATTTTTTCGCTTATTTTTTTCAGTGTATAACGTTCGCCGCCGTTAAGCTGATACCGGTACATAAGGATGCGCTTTTCCCTGTCCTTGAGGCGGTCAAGAAAACGTATCGTCTCATCACGGGAAGACTTGCGCAGCAGGGCCCGCTCGGGGCTGTAGGTATAATCCTCATGAAGATCCATGATGGCGGCGCTTTCTTCCCCCCGGGTTTCCACGTCAAGGGACAGGACGCCGTTGGTCATATTGAGGATACAATCAATGTCCCTGGGCGGAACGCCTATCTCTCTGGAAATATCCTCTATTTTCGGCTGGCGCCCCAGCGTCTGGCTTAAATGATGGTAGCACCGCTGTACCTTCCGCAGTATTTCTTCTTTGCGCTGGGGAAGCCGTATGGTACGCCGCCGGCTGGAAAGATAACGGTTTATGGACTGCCGTATCCACCAGGCGGCATAGGTTGAAAACCGGACGTTCTTTCTAAAATCGTATTTTTCCGCGGCGCGGATAAGGCCCAGGTTCCCTTCCTGAATAAGATCCTGCAGGGAAAAATCATGCGAAATATAGGCCCTGGCAATTTTTACCACCAGCCTGAGATTCGCCTCTACAAGGCGGCTCAGCGCCGTTTTGTTCCCTTCCTGAATCAGCCGGGAAAGCCGCTGTTCCTCTTCAAAGCCAAGAAGCGGAATGGTCTTTATCCGGCTGAAATAAAACCGGATGGAACCGTCATCTTCATCTGTTTTCTTCATATTATATCTCCAGATCCGGTTATTATATAGCAATTTCCGTGCCATATTCATGCCTTTTGCCGTATTATTTTTAATTCGTTGTATTACAAAGAAATACAATTACAAATGAAATACAGGGCCGCGGGGAAATCCGTTTTGGTATGTTTTTTTATACTTTTTCCCAAATTTGATGTATTGGAAACCATAACGAATTGTGATATGATTACATCATGGATTACGGAATTACCGCCCGGGAAAAGGGTGAAGACGTTTATTATTTTATCAACTGGTCTCCGCTCAGTCTTACCGAACGGTGGACCATCAACGCGAAGGTTCCTTCCGTAGCGGGTATTTACGAAATCTACTGGATGGATGAACACAGCCATCTGCGTCTTTTGTCTGTGGGAGACACCCACTACGGCGGCCTCCGTTCGGAAATACGCCGCCTTACGGACAGCGAACTTGCGGGCGACGAAAAGACACGGCAGATTCTTGAAGACAAGGAGGTATGGTTCCGTTATGCCCCGTCCAACTCCTCGGCCGCAATGGCGGATGTTGTGTGGTTTTTCAGAAAAACCTACTTTCCCGAAAATCCCGGCGTCGAACATTCGGGGCGTTACCGCAAGATCTTCCTGAACGAATCGGAGCCGGACAAGCTCATATGGGTTCCCTGAAAGCGCGGTTTTCATGATCGAATATGTTGTTCCCGGCAACATGGACGACCGGGTCGCGGCCAGGACGGCGCGGCTGCTTGAAGCGGGGGGCGTCGCGGCCCTGCCGACGGACACAAGCTGGAGCCTTGTCTGTTCGTCCCGGGCCCGCGAAGGAATAAAGCGGCTGCGGGCGCTTTCCTTCGAACGTGACGAGCGGCACTTTACCCTTCTCTGCTCGGACATTTCCCAGTTCAGCGAATGGTGCAGCATGGACAACACCCGTTTCAGGCTGATAAAACGCCTTTCGCCGGGGCCCTACGTGTTTATTCTCAAGACCCTTGCCGGAACCGAAAAAGCCCTCGGCCTCCGCCGCAGCGAAGCGGGAATACGCATCCCCGATCATCCTGTGCCCCTGCGGATCATCGGATCCCTTGGCGTTCCGCTCTATTCGATAACCGCGAAACGGAGCATGGCCGGCGCCCGGTACGAAGATCCCCCGCCGCAGGGAGACGACAGGTTCGCCCCAATACCCGAGGAGGATCTTTTTGAGGGCGGATGGGAACTGGAAGACATCAACGGTGTCGACATGATCCTTGACGGCGGCGGGGAGCGGAACCGGATCTTCTCCACTGTCCTGGATCTTTCAGGAAACGAAATACGCCTCCTCAGGCGGGGAGCGGGCCCCTGGCCGGCCTAGGGCGGATTTTGAACACAGGAGACGATGTTTGTGAGCATGATGTTTTTTGCCGGTGAAAAGCCCGCCGTGCCAAACCCCCGGGAAATAAGCAAAAAATGGGTGCGGGTGGTATTCAGAAGACGGGTTCTGATAATGGCCATTCTGCTTGCCCAGATCCTGTTTCTGATATTCCTCATCGCCGGCTCAAGCAGGTACTTTCATTATCTAAGCTGGACCCTCAACATAATAAGCATTCTTGTAGGCCTTTATATCCTCAACAAAAAGGAAAAACCGGCTTACAAGCTTACCTGGATTTTTTTGATACTGATGTTTCCCATCTTCGGCGGCATCCTCTACATTATCTTTTACGTTCAGTCGAACCCCCGCACGTTAAAGCGGATCATGTCCGAAGTCGACGGGAAAACGAAGGCTCTTTTCCTCCTGCCGGGGAACAGCCTCTCTTCGTTCTCCGCCGCCTGTCCCGAACACCGATCCCAGGGGTATTACGTTCAGGAATGCGCGGGGTTTCCCGTTTACACCCGCACGCGCGCAAAGTACCTTGGTTCAGGCGAGGCTTTTTTTGAATGTGTCCTTGGGGAACTGGAAAAGGCGGAGCGGTACATCTTCATGGAATTCTTCATACTCAGGCAGGGGGTCATGCTTGATCCTATCATCGCGATCCTTGAACGGAAGGCGCGCGCGGGACTTGACGTGAGGATCATCTACGACGATCTGGGATGTTTCATGTCGCTGCCCCCGAATTTCAAGAAAAGCCTTAAAGAAAAGGGAATAAAGTGCGTGATCTTCAATCCTTTCAGGCCCATCCTTTCGTCGCTGCAAAACAACCGTGATCACAGGAAGATCGTTTCCATAGACGGAAAGACGGCGTTTACCGGGGGAATGAATCTGGCGGATGAATACATCAACGCCATAAACCGCTTTGGCCACTGGAAGGACGCCGCAATCATGATAACCGGACACGCGGCGTGGTCCCTTACTCTGATATTCCTCAATACATGGAACTACTACCAGAAGGAAAGGGACGATTTCGAATCATTTTATCCGTGGAAAAACGAACCCTGCGCGGAAGAATCCAGCGGTTATGTGCAGCCCTACGCGGACAGCCCCGTTGATGACGAGAATGTCGGGGAGCATGTGTATATCAAGATCATCAACAGCGCGAAACGGTACGTGTACATCAACACCCCGTACCTTGTCGTTGACGACAACCTCCTTTCGGCGCTGACACTTGCCGCCAAAAGCGGCGTGGACGTGCGCGTCATTACCCCCCACCGGTGGGACAAATGGATGGTCGCCATTACCTCGCGTTCCTATTACCGGCAGCTGGTGTCCTCGGGGGTAAAGGTGTACGAATACACTTCGGGCTTTAACCACAGCAAGACCTTCGTATCCGACGACAAGGTGGCGACAGTGGGAACAACCAACCTTGATTTTCGCAGCCTCTACCTTCACTTTGAATGCGGCGTGCTGGTATACGGCAACAGCGTGATAGAGGGCATCAAGCGCGACTTCCTTGAAACGCTTCCCCTGTGCCACCGCATTACCCCCGCCGACTGCGCCCGCAACGCCCTGCAGCGGATTGTCCAAGATATCTTAAGGCTTTTCGCCCCGCTTATGTAACAATCACCGAAACTCCGTCGGGAATGACGGCTATTGAAGGATTTCCGCCTGTCATTGCGTCCGCTTTTTCCACCGCTTCCCCGACGGAACGGGCGGGAATCATGTGAAGATCCCGGACCATGCCGCACGGCGCGTTTGAGACATAGACAATCCGGGCATGCTTTAGAACACGGGCGAAGATCTGGGACTGCCATTGATCGGCGCACGTTTTTTCGGGAGGGGTATTCATGAAAGAGGCAAGCATGCGATCAATGTTTTTTTCGTCCCTGAATGTTTTGTAAAATTCTTCACCCCCGTGCCCGTCGGCCGATTCGGCTATCATGATGATCACGCCGCCCTTTTTGACGGCGGCTTCCGCCGCCGTCATGCCTTTAACCGCCTGGTATATATTCTGATCCAGAGGGTATCCGCCGTTGGTAGAAATGACAATATCCGCCCCGGCGCGAGGGGCGGCGCACCGCGCGGAAAGAAAAGCGGCGCCTTCACGGTGGGCCGCGTCGCAGTCCCCCGAGACCGCGTATATCACTTCCTTTTCCGCGTTAATCACCACATTGCAGATAAAGGCAAGACGGGCCGCCCTGGCGGCGAACATCATGTCTTCATGTACGGGATTCCCGTCAAGAACGCCGGCCCGGGCGGCAGGATGGGCAATAAACTTCGCGTTGTGATTGTAAAGCACGGTTCCGCGGCCGGCAATGCCCGGAAGAATGCTTTTCCGTCCTCCTGAATAACCCGCGAAAAAATGAGGCTCTATGCATCCTTCGGCGGCAAGCAGATCCGTTTCGGCGGCAAGCCTGTTAACGACAAGATCGCCTCCCGAAGGGAGCTTTCCCAGATTCGCCATGTCAGGCGAGTCACAGTTGTGCACGACGATCCGCTCGTTCCCCGAAATTTCAGGGCCAAATTTGGCTTCCAGTTCCGAAGGGCAGGTTTCCCGGTGGCAGCCTGTCGCGACAAGTATGGTAATGTCAATGGCGGGATTTCCCCGGCGCATTTCCGCCAGCATCCGGGGAATTATGATCCTGCTGGGCACGGGCCTTGTATGATCGCTTGCGACAAGAACGGCGCGCTTTTTTCCTTCGGCAAGTTTATGCAGGGGAAGAGTTCCCACAGGATGAGAGAGGGACTCATCCACCAGTTCTTCCTGCGGCTTTGATGGCCGGTAGCGGTGCAGAAGCGAAACCATCTCTCCCCTGAAACGGGAAGAAGGAACAGTATATGAAAGAAATCCCTTTCCGTAGGGAAACAAAAAATCAGGCATTATGGTATTGGAGTTACCGAGACAAATCCATTGTCTTGACTGCCGAGAAATCACCTGAGACCGCGGCCCTGATGACAGATCCCATGTACTCGTCAACCGTGGAAGCGGTAAGGGGAACAGGCATGTTTTTAAGCTTCATGTCAAGCTGCGGGTCCTTTGCGGCCTTAAGAATCCTGGCGATGCGGGCGTCGTTCCAGCCGGGGAGCTCTTTCAGGGTTACAGGGGCGTTGATGGCCCTGCCGAACGCGGTCATGCCTTCCGCCACGGCTATTCCCAAATCCCTGCCCGAAAGTTCCTTTGGATCTTTTGACATGTACCCGTACTTTTTGAAAATGCTTCCCACAAGCCGCAGCTGTTTTTCTATGACCGGGGAAAAAAACACCGCATAGTAGGGGTTCATGATGCCGCAGGCCGTGCCGTGGCCCGCAAGATCTACCAGGGAAAAACTGGTTAGATGCGCGCCGTTGGTTCCCCCTATCATTATGGCATACCCCCCCAGATCCGTAGACATCCCCAGGGCTTCCCGCGCCTCCATGTCAGCGGGATCTTGTATGACGCGGGGAGCATACCGGACGGTAAGTTCAAGGGCGCATTCGGCAAGGGAAGAAGCAAGATCGTATTTTTCCGCCGGAATGCCGCTGAAAACCTCAAAGCAGTGGGCTATGGAATCCAGGGCACCGTCTATGGTCACCGAAATGGGCATGGTGGCCGTTATGTCATAATCGAAGAGGGACAGAGCGGGAACTATGCTTTCGTCCACTACCAGTTTTTTCTGCGCCGCGGAAGGATCGGTGATATTCGCGTACTTGGTAAGGTGAGCTCCCGAGCTTGCCGAAATTTCAACGGCAACAAGGGGGAAAAGTTTTTTGCCTGTTTTCTTGACTGCGTCACTTACAATGTTTGTACCGAACCAGTAATCGATCTCCGGGGTAACATCCCCCCCAAGGGCGGCCAGAAAATTCGCCGCCTTGCAGGCGTCGATGGTTGACCCTCCGCCCACCGCGATTATCATATCCGGCCTGTGATGCAGTATGTACGTTTCAATGCGGTACACATCGGCGCGGGGAGCGTTAGGCCCGGCATCGGGAACTATATGCCCCGCAACGCCGATTCCCGATTCATCAAGGCTCTGCATGACAATGTCCGCCAGGGGTTTCATGTGCGCCGTATTGCAGACCACAAGGGCCTTTTTCCCGAAACGGGCGGCATGTTTTCCCAGCTCGGGCAGCACCCCCCGCCCGAAAATATACGCGCCGCCCTTCCAGTCATGCAGCAGTTCCCGCGCCCTGGAAAAAAGTTCGTTCATTGTTTGTTACCCCTTAAAAATGTCTTATGCCGGCAATATCGTTTCCCATATCGCAGTCCGTATTGTCGTCAACAATAATATCAATGACATAGGGACCACGGGCGGCGGCGGCGTTTTTTAGCGCCTTGTTCAATTCGCCGTAGGTAAAAACCCGCTCCGCCCCGCAGGCAAAACCTTCGGCGACTTTTACATAATCCATCAGGGTCTTGTTTTCTTTCATCGCGACGGCATATTCATAGCCGTACGCGTATTTTTGATTCTGCCTGATGAGCCCCAGATAGGCATTGTTGATTATAAGGACTTTTACCGGCAATTCATAGGCCGCCGCAACCCCCAGTTCTTCCACAAGAAACGTAAAGCCGAAATCCCCCATGAGGCAAACGGCGGGACTGCCGCCCGAAGCAACACAGGCGCCGATAGCCGCGGGAATATCATAACCAAGCGTTCCCGCGCCGCCCGACGGAAAATATTTTCCGGGTTTGTTGATGCGCTGGTATTGGCCGCTCCATATCTGGGTAATGCCGCAGCCTGTTGTAAACCGGGTATCATCGTCAAAGGCCTGATTGACGAGTTCAAACACTTCCCGGGGGTCCATGATCTTCCTCTCGAAATCAGGATAATGAATAAATTGTTTCCGTATATCGGCATAGGAAACGGCCGGGGGGGAACGCTTCCGCGCTTTTCCCGAAGCCTTTGCGGCCTCAAGAAGCATGGGAACCGCGTCGGCGGCGTCGGCGGTTATGCCCAGGGCGGTTTTTACGATTTTGCCTATTTCCGACGGATCGATGTCGATATGTATAAACTTCCTTTCACCCTGATATACCGCGATATTACCCGTATGCCTGTCGGTAAAACGGCAGCCCACCCCAAGAACCACATCCGCGGCAAGCAGCACTCCGTTTCCGCTGGAAGCCGCCCCAACCTGTATGCCGGCCTGCCCCGCGTTGAGGGGATGATAGTCGGGAATGCCTCCTTTGGCCATATAGGTCGTAATTACCGGAATGTCCATGTATTCCGCAAATTCGACAAGGGCCTTTTCGGCCTTTGCAAGAATCACGCCGCCGCCCATTATGATCACCGGGCTTTTCGCGCCGTCAAGCATTTCAAGCGCCTTTTTGATCAGGGAAGGGGAAGGCCGGGGCGTCCTGAGCCGGGAAGGCTCGTATAAATCCAGATCGAACTCGATTTCCGCCTGCTGTACATCCAGCGGAAGATCGACAAGAACGGGGCCGGGCCTCCCGGAAAGGGCCGTTTCAAACGCTTCCCTCAATACGGAAGGGACCATATTGGCGTTTCTGACACACCAGGATTTCTTGGAAACTGTTCTTACAATTTCCGCAATATCCACACACTGAAAAGCCCCTTTTCCAAGCTGGGAAGTTACCGCCTGACCGGTAACGGCAACAAGGGGAATTGAGTCCTGCCAGGCGGTGTACATGCCCGTTACAAAATTGGTCGCCCCGGGACCTGACGTACAGAGAGCCGCCGCTATTTTGCCTCCCGCCCTGAAATAGCAGTCGGCGGCGTGAACCGCCGCTTCTTCGTGACGCACAAGGTAATGCCTTATTTTTGCCTTTTCCAGATATTTATAAAGCGAATTTATTCCCGCGCCCGGAATGCCAAAAGCGTCGGTAACGCCTTCCTTTTCGAGTATTTTTACAACAACTTCTGAAACAACCATGAATAGAACCCTCCGTTTCTATGTTCTTATTATTGGAATCATATTTCATTATTATAAATGGGGAATGACGGCTTGTCAATCTCCCGTGATTTCACTTCAGGATATTGGAAACACTCAAGAAGGCGCCGATTTATCCGCATGTGAATAAACCGGCGACTCCCTAGATAACCGGTTCCAGATCTTTCTGGAGCGGCTTGATATCAATATCGCGGACATTGTCCCTGTTCCTGTGCAGCAACTGCGCGGCGGCAGTTCCGGCGGCCTGCCCAAGGGCCATACAGTACGCGATATTGCGCGCGGCAGAAAGCGCCGTGTGGCTGGCGCTGAAACAGCGCCCCGCAATATAAAGATTATCAAAATCTTTGGCGATGATACTGCGGTAGGGAACCGTATAAAAACCGCCCTGAAGTTCTTTAATATCCGTACTTTTCCCGTCAACGGAATGAATTTCCACACCGCCGAAATTACTGACAACGCCATCTTCGAATCTGCGCAGTTTGTTTACGTCATCACCGGTAAAGATATAATCTCCGTTAATACGGCGGGATTCACGGATGCCCAGCATGCTTCCCGTGTCCATTATAAAAGAATTTTCAAATCCCGGCACAAAGGCTTTCATAAAACGAAAGGTTGCCGCAACCTGCTTTCTTCCGGCAACCATTGCGTCACCAAGCTCTTTACTGTCATTCCCCTTAAAGTAGGGGATTCTCGTTGAATTGACCAGTACGTGGTTCCCCTGCGGCTGATTCATGAAGATAAGCCCGCGCTGCAGCATCATCTCAAGCTCCCATTCGTTCAGAAACCCGGGGTTTTCTTTTTGTTTTTGACGAATAAAGGGAATAAAATCGGCAAAATGCGCATACTTGTCACCGGCGATATTTTTCCGGTTCTGGGCCGGACTTATCTTGTGGTTGGAATAGGTATCCTGTTCAGATTTATATACGCCGGGATGAGATTCCATTTCGGCAATAAGTTTTTCTATATCAACATTTGCGATTCTGAACATGAGAGTTGGGGAAGAACTATAACCTTGTTCGTTGCCTGCAACATATGATGCGCCGGCCTTGAAACTCAATTGCCCGTCGCCGGTGCAGTCCGCATAGTACTTCGCCTTTACCGCTTCAAGGCCGTTTATACTGTCAACGATTGCACACTTGATGTTCCGGCCTTCCCTGATTACCCCGGTTATGGTAGTCCCGAAACGAACGCCGGCGCCGGCCTCATCAATAACCATTTTGTCCAACATCCACTTGGCAAGCTCGGGATCAATGGGAACCTCGTGCCGGCCCGAAAGAAAGTCGGATTTCTGGTGCGCATCCAGCCTCCCCAGCAGTTCTTCGGCTATTCCATGGTTCGAAGCGGAAATGGCAATCTTGCTCATCAGGCCGGAAGTCATCATGCCGCCCAGGGCAAACATTCGTTCCGCCACAAAGGTCTTGAGCCCCAATCTCCCCGCGGCAATGGCCGCCCCGACCCCGGCGCTCCCTCCGCCCGCGACAAAAAGATCCGCCTCTTCCGCCACCGGAATCTTCAACCCGGAAACCTCTACATGCTCCACGCCTGTACCCTCCTTGTTCAATCAGCACAAATTACCAATGCGGTTTTTAATCAATACGAACTCCCTGCCGTTTTAACTCATTCTGAAGACCGGAAAGATTGACACTGCCGCTGTCCAGGTTTTCTTTTATCGAAAGCGCACTGGCTACACCCGCCGCCTGCCCGCTCGCAAAGGCAAAATCAACGCCGCGTGTCGTATGTGTGGCGTCTTTTGTCGAAGAAACACAACGTCCCGCTACCAGGAGGCGGGCCGCTTCCCTGGGACCGGCGGGAACCAGCATTCTGAAAGGTATCTGAAAATACGCGCCGGTAGCAACCATTACCCTCGCCGGACCGTCGGAACAAACAGGATAAACGCCTACCGAATCATCAAAACGGCGTTCACCGTCAATATCTTCCAGGGTAAGCTGATAATTTCCCTTTATGCGCCTTGTTTCCCGCACTCCCATGGCAGTTGAAAAATGACGAAGCCTGGCCTCTTCAAAACCGGGTTCATAACGTTTCAATAATTCCAGCGTGGCAAGACAGCATTTTCTGGATTTTATCTCGGCTTCCGTTATGCTCAAAACATCCGTACCGTTAACGGGAACCCTCACCCGGTTAATCGCGGTTACTTCGGCCCGCGTCATCCGGTTAAAGATGATCTTGTCCGCAAAACCTTCCGGCGGAACCGGATACCCGTCGGCCATTGCTCTTTTAAAACCGTCGCTGATAAATTCGTGGCGGATACGATCAAGCATTTCAGGGTGAGCCTTCAAATTTTCCATTACTTTTTCCGTATCCACGTCTGATACGCCGAAAATCGTCGTACCAAACATAAGATCGGTTTTCTCATCAGACCCCAGACTGCACATTTCAAAGGGACAGCCGCAGCGCGCGGCAAAATCAGCATCTCCCGTACAGTCCACAAAACGGCTGCCCAGTATTATTTCCCTGCCTGATTTGCTTTCAATAAAAACGCCCCGCAGTTTCCCGTTTTCATAATACGGCTCCGATACCATACAGTGAAAAATTGGCTTTACATTATGCGCAAGAACAAAATCATCCAGTATCTGCTTCATCAATTCTGTATCATAAACCAGTGAAGCCGACGGTGTAAAAAAAGACGGAATCGCGGCGTCCCGCTCAAGCATCTTTTTTTCCAGAAGGGCCTGGACACCGCCGGGCATTACGGTTTCCTTCTGCCTGCACCAGGAAGAAGGTTCCATGTTGCAGATGGTTGGAATTCCGCCCAGAAAGCCATAGCGTTCAACGACAATAACCGACGCGCCCGCGTCGGCCGCTCCGATTGCCGCTCCGATACCGGCAGGACCGCCCCCAAGAACTACTACATCGGCTTCCGCCAATACGGTTCTTTCGTTTTCCTTCTCTGTTACCGTCTTTTTCATGTTCCTTCTCCATAAATCTTTAATTTTACACAGCCGTTTGATTTTTATCCCTTGATGCTTCCGGCCGTCATGCCCTGTATCAGCTGCCTTGAACCGGCGGCAAACATGATCAGTATCGGGATAATACCCATTCCAAGAGCCAAAATACGCGCCGCTACATCAACCCGGAATTCTCCCTGTAAAAGGGCTATTGCCAGCGGAACGGTGTAGAGAGTCACTCTACTGACAATAACCAGCGGAGTCATGTAATTGTTCCACGACCAGAGGAAAAGGAGCAGTGACATGCACACCACCGCAGGCCGGATGATCGGCAATACCAGCCGAAAGAAAACACCAAAATCGTTACAGCCGTCAAGGCAGCCGCTTTCAAGAATTTCATTGGGAACGGCACTGCCAATATATTGAGTCATCCAGAAAACAACAAAGGCATTCGCCATTCCTGGAAATATAAGCGGCAGTAATGTGTTTATCCAGCCTATCATTTTCATTTCCACCACAAAACCAACGAGGCCGACCTGAGACGGGACGGCAATAGTTGCCAGCACAAAAGCAAACAGCGCATTCTTTCCCCTGAACCGGTATTTTGCAAAGGCATATCCTGTGAGGGCGCTTACCAGCACCGCGCCGGCGGTATGCGGGATTGCCACGATAAAGCTGTTGATATACGATCTGAAAAATCCGGAATTGACAACCGACTGTAAATTTTCTCCAAAATAACTGCCGGGAAACAGTTTCGTACCCAGAAAAAGATCCTCGGTAATATAGGTACCCATCATGATCATCATATAAAAAGGCAGCAAGGCGATTACTGACAGGAGAATCATAAAAACATAAACCGGCAGCCTTATGAGCCTCTTGCAAAACAAAACCATATCATCCCCTCAGGCTTGATTATCCCTGTTCAACAGTCTCACGCTAAAAAACGAAACAAAGGCAATAATTATGAACAGAATATACGCCATGGCCGATCCGTAGCCAAATTCAAACTGTCTGAAGGATACCTCATAAAAACGCATAACCACTGTCAAAACCGATCGATCCGGCCCGCCAAATGCACCGTCCTGCTGTCCTGAAGTAACAAACAAAAGCGAAGGCTCATCAAAAAGTTTAAGTCCGTTGATAATACTGGTTGTAATGATAAACGCGAATATGGGTCTTAGCATGGGAATGGTAATTTTGAAGAAAGAATTGAGCCACGAAGAACCATCTATTGTCGCGGCCTCATAAAGCTCATCGGAAATTGTTGTCAGACCGGCGGTAAGCATGATCATCATATAACCATAACCATTCCAGACGGTCATTATAACAACCACCATCCGGGCCGACCAGGGATAACCAAGCCAATAATAAGGTTCCAGTCCGCATAGACTGAGGAATCCGTTCACAACTCCCGTTTTTACGTCAAACATCAGTTGAAAAAGGAGCCCGACCGCAACCGGCGTCGTTATACAGGGAAGAAAGTTTATGAGCTGAATCGCCCCCTTCGTCCGGCGGAAAAAATCCTTTAGAAAAACAGCGGCCAAGAGTCCTGCAAGAATAACAACAGGAGTATTAAAGCACAGAAGCAGGACCGTATTGAAAAGAGCCTGATAGAAAAATTTATCTCTTGTAAAAAGACGGATATAGTTTTCAAATTTCACAAAAACGGTTTCGTTAAAGCCGTCCCACGCGGAGAAACTGATTCCCAATGAAAAAAACAACGGAAACAGGTTAAAAACAAAGTAAATGACAAAAAAGGGAGCAAGCATAATGTAAGGAACGGCTTTTTTGCCCACAACTTTACCTCCGCACGACAACCAGCCTTTTGAAAATGCCAAAAGAACCCCCGGCAACGGGGGCAAAAGGCTTTTTGTCTTTACCTGCTCAGCGAAGACCGTCTGTTGACAAGATCGTCAATCATCCGATCTACAACTTCCCCGGCATTACTATTACCGTTTGAAGCATTAATACTTCTTACCGCCACGCCTATTACCTGATTAACATCCTGATCATACCTTGTAGGAACTCTGACCTTTCCAATATTCGGCAAAACCCGGTCACTAATATCCTTCAATACATCCTGGCCGGCAAAGTAAGGGTCTTGGCTGCTGTAGAAGTTTTCCATTTCGTAATAAAGAGGCTTCCACGGCTGAAAATTACCCATGATGTCCCTTTCAAGGGTTGCGCCCTTTTCCGTCAGGAAATTCCATGTAATAAACGTAACCGCCCCTTTTTTGTTGATTGCCCTGGTGGGAACGCCCATGACCGTACCGCCCCAGGGGAAGGGGCCTTCAGGCGGAAGCATAAATCCCCACCGGCCCATGCTGTTCCGGTCATTCATCTTGATGACATATACGACAGACCAGTTGGCGCAGGGATAGAAAATATGTTCATCGGTCGTGTAGGAAGCATTCTCGCCGGGACTTCCGGCGTCTATCTGGTCAACGATCCTGTTTTTCTTGAATTGAATCAGTCTTTCAATGACCGGCATAGCGGATTTTTCCAAATTTACCTTGTCCCCGATGACAAAGGGTTCCGATGTCTGTCCGCATAAAAAGGTCGCCGCATCATTCAATGTTGCCATCATAAATACTTTTCCGCCCGATTTCCTTTGAACCTCAATGCCGGCCTGTACAAAGGCATCCCAGGTGGGAAACAACTTTTCCAGTTCGTAGGGATCGTCGGTCCCAAAATACTCTTTGGCCAGAGGCCTCTTGTACGCCATACCGGCTACCGACGGACATTCGGGACCTACCCATTTGCCGGACGGGGTTGTTTCCAGCGGGACAAGATAGTCAAGTACCTGACTTTTGTCCACATTGTATGGCGGCGCGGAAATATCCTCCCAAATATCCATGGCAAGCAGGTTGCCCCGAAATGACGCTTCTATCCACGCAATGTCAGGCAGTTCTCCTCCGCCGGCCAAAGTTGTCTGGAGTTTTGGCGCCACATCTTCCGATGCGGTGACGACTATTTCTATATCCATCCCCGTATCTTCCTTAAAATACACAAATTCGCTTTTATATTCGGGTGAATTACTCCAGCCCCAGACAACGATTTTCTTCATGCGGGGATCGTCTTCCGAAACAGTTTGTCCGGCTTTCCTGTTGCAGGAAAGCATTAAAACCGGCAGTAACAGCGCAATCAACAGACCAAAACCTGGCTTCCTTTTCATCCCGTCCCTCCTGAATTATTTTACCGGAACCCTGACCGGCAAGGAATTTTGCAATTCCACAAAATAAAACACAATACTAAAATTTAGCAGTACCGGAACAGTATAATACGGCCAGAATTATGTGTCAACAGAAATTTGTTCCGGCGAAAGATAAAGAAACCTCATGGAACCCGGCTTGAGCCGTATGAAAAAACATACGGCTTGACCGTTACCCGTTCCGGGGAACAGCCCCGAGGCGGATTGACGCCGCTTGTTATCCCGTGATTTTTCATTTTTGAAAATTAGAATAAGATTCTTGAAATTGGAATTAAGAAATGATACAGTAAACAGGGCCAATTAACAGGGCACAGACAAACAAAGGAGTTTTATATGCATTATAATCGGCTGGGAAGAACGGAAATGCTGGTAAGCCGGATCTGCCTTGGCACCGGTACTTTCGGCGGCGGAGGTAATGGCTACGGCAACTGGGGTTCTGTGGTGGAAAAGGACGCTCATTATCTTATGGATATGGCCGTAGAAGCAGGAATCAACTTTTTCGACACCGCGGACGCTTACGGCGCCTTTGGGAAAGGCAGTTACAGCGGCATGGCGGAAGACATTGTAGGAAGATGGTTTGCCGGGGGCAGGGGCCGCCGGGAACGGGTAGTGCTTACAACCAAGGTAGGGCATGTAATGGACAATGTGGAAACATGGGAAGGTCCCAACGCCCTGCGCAACATTTCCCTCTACAAGATACACAGGCATTTTAAGGAATCCTTAAAACGGCTCAGGACAGAGCATGTGGAACTGTATCTGCTCCACGACATTGTCAAGCCCCGGTCATGGGATGAAACCTGGGACGCCCTTGAACGCCTTATCAGAAGCGGGGAAGTGGATTACGTTGGCACGAGTAACGGATCGGCCTGGGAAATCATGAAGGGCCAGGAAGCGGCCCAGCGCAGAAATCTTCTGGGAATCGTAAATGAACAGCATGTGTACAATCCCATTATTCGCCAGCCTGAATACGAAGTACTTCCCATGGCGCTGGATCAGGGGATTGGCATTACGCTGATGAGCCCCCTGTACCGGGGCGTGCTGGGCGTCGATCTCCTTGAACCGGGAAAACGGCCCCTTAGCGATGAGGCTCAGCGGGTGGTGGAAAAATACCGGCCGCAGCTTATCCAGTATGCCGGGCTCTGCCACGATATTGGTGAACCGGTAGGCGCGGTAACCATTGCCTGGCAGCTTGCCCACCCGGCAATCACCGCCTCGATCATCGGCCCCTGTACTCCCAAAGACCTTGAAGAACTCATTCATGCGGACGGCATAAAGCTGGATGAGTCAACCTTGAAACGGATCGACGAGATCTTCCCCGGTACCGGAGGTCCGGCGCCGTGGTCCTACGAAGGCTGGGGGGAGCTGAGTCCCGCGACCCAGCCCGCGGAACTTTTGCCGAAGAAGTAATACGGAACAATCTGAGGCGGTTCCGAAATCTGATATTTTGGAACCGCCTCACCTGGCAGTTATCCGCGGGACTGCGTCATTTTAAGAACATTCTTGTAGTTTTCCCGCAGGATATACCCGGCCCCGCCCATGCGGAGGTAACCATGGCCGCCCAGTACCGCGCCGGGATGCTGTTTCCAGACTTTTTTACAGCTTGCAATATGATCCGCGGCCGAATAACGCACGTCTCCGGTCCACCATATCTTTTCACCGTGCTCAGGAATACCGTCGGGACAAAGAAAATCCCCCGTAAACCAAAGATCCTTGCCGTCAAGATTGAGGCGGTAGATACAGGAACCCGGGGAGTGACCGGGTACGGCGATAACATCGAATTCAAGTTCCCCAACGGTAATTCTACAGTCCCCTTCAAGAACCATGTCTATCCTGCAAGGCGGAAAAGCCTGATGATCAAAAGGGTTGTCCGGATCGGGACCGCCCTTTTCAATCACCGCACTATCCTTCTTCTGTGCGGCGACCAGCGCCCCTTCCGATCGCCAGCGGGCGGCCAGCCCGACATGGTCCCAGTGGCCGTGTGTTAGAAATACGTGGGTTATTTTTCGACTGTCAAGTCCCCAATAGTTCAGCCATTGGGACGTGGTTTCTTCGGAAACACCCGCGACACCGGCGTCAATGATTGCCAAACCGCCTGAATATTCTATGGCATATACGTAACAGAGTTTTCCGAAACAGGGACCGTCGATCACATACAAATTTTCCAGCAACCGCATGCCTAACCCTTTACCGCGCCCGCCAGATTGTTGATAAAATACTTCTGAACCGCGAGAAACAAAACCATTGCGGGAACCGCAATGACAACGGATGTCGCCATCAGCCCTCCCCAGTCGGTAGTGTACTGTCCAACAAAACTTTCAAGTCCGGGCGGAAGGGTTTTGAGATTTTCCCTTGAGATCAGCCTGTAGACAATCAGCAGTTCCTGCCACACACTGATGAATACATAAATACTGGTTGTGACAATACCCGGCATTCCAAGCCGCAAAACAATGCGCCAAAACACGCCTACCGTCGAACATCCGTCAATCCTGGCCGCCTCAAAAATCTCGACAGGTATCTCGCTTAAATACCCCGAAAGAAGAATGATCGCAATAGGAATTCCCCATGCGGAAGCCGAATAGGTCAAAACAAGGGAAAGACGGGTATTAATAATACCCATAACCCTGAACATCATAAACAACGGGACCACCGCGGTTACAACAGGCAGGATCTGAATTACAACAAACACCGAGTTATACAATTTATTGAATTTGAATTTCAGAAAACTCATGACATAAGCGGACATCGTTGCCAGCGATATTGTCAGAACAACAGTGGACAACGATGTAATAATGCTGTTCTTCGTATACATGAGCAGATTATTTCTCTTGCCTTCGCCGATATAATTCTCAAGAGTGGGATGATTCGGAATGAATTTTGGAGGGATCTGATACACCTCATTCTTTGGTTTCAGGGAAGTCGACAGAATCCAGAAAAATGGAAAAATAATGACAAGGATAATCACAATCATCGTGCAATAAGTAAGGCCGTCTTCCGCCAGTTTCCAGAGCCTGATTTTGTGTTTGTTCTTCATGTATGCCGAACCCTCCCTTTCCTGATAATCATGCTCATGACATAGACAGCCACAAGCACGACAACAACGATCAGCGCCGAAAATGTACCCAGCGTAGTCGCCTGCCTGAAATCCAGCATCCTGAAGGCAATTCTCTGAATCATAACCGGGAATGTTTCCGTCGTTGCGCCCGGGCCGCCTTTTGTCATCGTGTAAATGATCGAGAAGGAATTGAAATTCCAGACAAAAACCAAAAAAGCACAGCGCTTGAGTATTGGAAAGAGCCATGGAATGGTGATATAAACAAAACGCTGAAGCGGGTTGGTGCCTTCAATTATTGCCGCCTCAATCTGTTCGGCCGGAATTGTTTTAAGTTTTGCATACGACATCACCGCGACAAAGGGAAACCCCCTCCACACATTCGCAAGGATAACCGCAAACAGGGCCCCGGCGGGACTTGTAAAAAAAGTGAAATCTTTCGATATAGTTCCCCACTTTACAAGATACGTCCAAACGATTCCGTAATCGCCTGAAAACATCCACTGGAAATTATACCCGGTGACAACTTCCGGCATGATCCACGGAAGAAGGATCAGAGCGCGCAGAATGCTGATTCCCCGTATGCGCGAATTCATCACAAGGCTGCATAGAACCCCCAGCAGAAAAATCGGGATAAAGCTGCCGGCGGTCCAGATCAATGTGCGCAAGGTCGTATTCCAGAGTATCCCGTCCTTTATGACCTGCCGGTAATTGACAAGGCCGACAGGAGAAAGATTCTGGTTTATGAGGGTATACCCGGTGAAGCTGACATAGATGTTAAGGATGAAGGGAAAGACAGTAAAAAATACGATCAATAAAATACCGGGCGTTGTCAGCAGAAAACCATAAAACTGATCTCCCAAATGCCTGTGGGCCGGCCTGTGAAACGCTGTATCCATAACCGCGACCTGTATCAACTCCCCCTGCATATATTCCGGCTTCCCGTGAAGGAAAGCCGGAATATGAAAAAACCGGCAAATGCCGCGTTTTTAAACGGAAGTTGTTCAAAACTCCAGTTATTGAACAACTCTATTAATCATTCGGTTTATTCGTATCCAGTATTCTTTGAAGCACAGCATTAAGGGCGGCGGCATCGGACTTCAGACTGCCGGTAGAGTCAAATACAACCTCGTTATACGCGGCTCCGAATCCTTCTTCAACATTGGTGCCAAGAGGACAGCCGTCCTGCAAAATCCCGCGGGCGGCGTTCAGGGCTTCCGAAAACGGCGCGAATTTGGGATCGTTCAGGGGCGCGTAATTATAGGCGTCTTTTACAGCGGACATTCCGGCGATACATTCGGCGCCTGACTGCGGAGTATTGAGGAATTCCAGCAGCTGGAAAGCCTCTTCCTGGTGCGGAAAATCGCTGTTGATCACATAAACCCAGCCGCCAAGAATTGTCGCGGCCGATTTTTTGCCCGGAGGTATAGGCACAAGGCCATAAGGCATATCTTCAGGAATGGTAACGCCAAACTGGCCGTAGATCCAGGGCCCCATGAACATCATGGCAAACCTGCCCTCCGCGAATCCGGTATAAAGCCTGTTCCAGTCATAGGTGATGGCGTCCCTCGGCATATACTGCTGGACATCCCTGCCCCACTGTACAAAGGACTCCGCTTCCGGCCCCTCGAAGACCGCCTTGTACCATCCGGCTCCATCGGAGGCAACGTATTCGCCGCCGTCGGCATGATAGAAGATGCCAAGACAATGGGTAGCGGTCGCGATACTCCCCATTGGGTACGCATAACCGGCAACATCGTGCTGCCTCGCGATCTTCATGATTTCCTTCATCTCGTCCATTGTTTTGGGAGGCTGCACTCCCCAGTCTTCAAACATCTTTTTGTTATACATAAGCGCCATTCCATCTACTTCAAAGGGGACCGCGTACCATTTACCGTTGTACTTGCAGTATTTATCAGCAATCGCCTCAAAAAAATAACCGGGCCTGCCCATCCCGGATTTGTTCATCCTGTCGCTTATGTCGGAGATGGCCCCCGGCTGCGCAAGCACAGGTACGGCGTTTATTGGAATTATAAACAGGGCGTCGTCACTTCCGCCAACCGCGTGCTGCGAGAGGATATTGGCAAGGAGTTCGTTCTGTCCGGTATAATTGAACTCAACTCTGATATTGGGATGGGACGGATAAAAACGTTCCTCGAGGGCCTTTTGGATATATTCATCCTGCACACCCCTCCAGTAATTCTGGAAATTTATCTTCAACGTAACGGGCTCACCGGAAGTTTCGGACTTCTTGCCGCAGCCGGCGAGCACAAGGGCCGCAAGAACAGCCGTTCCCAATAAAAAGACAACGTTTCTTTTCATCTTTTCCTCCTGGAAAAACCTGATTTTCCTGTTACATCAGACATTTTCCGGGCCGCAACGCGGTCTGAAAATATTCTTAATATGTAACATCAAGTTTTAAATTTTAGAAACTGATTTATTATGGGGCGTAATGTCAATTCTGTCAACAGTATTATTCGACAAGGAATTCGCGGTTTTCCCGTTCTCCCTGTATTCCAGCTTGAGCCATGTGCCGGAGACTTCTCCGGGTTTCATGGTGGTGCAGGTTCCGTACTTGAGGGAATGATCAAATCCGGCAAAGAAATCGTCGCCGGGTTCCAGGCCGACCGTAACGCCATGGCGCCCGGAATGATACAGGGATCGCAAATAGGGAAAGCGTTTCAAATCCCAGGTGAGTTCCACAGTAAGGTTTGCCTCAGGATTTGACAGCGAAACGCGGCCTTCCCGAAGCTCTGAAAACACGACAAATTCCCAGCCGTCATACGACTGGGGCAGGGGACGGTGGAGGTCGAAAGGTTTGCCGCGGCGGGAAAAATAAACGGCATCCACCGGGTACACAAAATCGCATGGTTCCCCGCCGCCTGAGTTCCGCATGTGCTCCCATGCGTTGAAAACCTTGTCCGTAGGCAAATGCACAATGGTACTTTCATTCACAAAATTTCCCGAAAACATGGCGTGTTGAACCCAGGTAAAACGGGCGGGAGCGTCCCCTCCCATGGTAAGGCGCTCTCCGATTTCCAGGGCGGTCCCCCCGCGGCGTATGGTAAAAGTCTTGTCAACTGTAAGGGGAAGCAAGGGAAGCTCCACGGTACACCGGACGGACACAGAGTCATCCCCCTGGATAATTTCGCAATCCCAGGGCAGAGTAGTAGCCACGCCGCCGTTCGATTCGGAAATAACCACATCTTTGTATTCCCCCAGGTGGGGAAGCACGTCCATCCAGCCTCCAAGGCTGTGATCCCTGTGGCTTCCGAGCCGTTTCTTGTGAAGATTCATACCTTTAAAGCCGGCCAGGGTAACATCCGTTTTGAGAAGACAGTCAATTTCCAGAGGCTTCCAGACAAATTCCAGAAGATCCGCCCCTTTTCCCGCCAAAACCACAGCCCTGACAAACTCATTCTCCAGGGTAACTACTTCAAGCCCAAACTGTATTTCCTTCTTTATGGAACAACCCATGGCCTACTCTCCGTTCCTGTACGGCACTATGCCGGGTATTCCCATGGACAGAGCGTAAAGAGAAGTGCTGGCGGTAATAAAGAGGGTTTTGTCGTCTCCGCCGCCAAAACAGAGATTTCCCGCATATTCAGGACATGCAAGCACGGCCAGCGGGGCGCCTGAGGGATCGATAATCCATATTCCGCCGGGACCGGTTACATATACATTGCCTTCGATATCAACCTTCATGCCGTCAGGAGCCCCGTCTCCGTAAGATCTGTCCAAAACGGCAAAAACCTTCTTTTCGGAAACCGTTCCATCCGGCTTCATACAAAACGAAAAAATTTCCTGCGTATCGGTATCGTTTACATAGAGGATAGATTCATCCGGTGAAAAGGCAATGCCATTGGGACGGCCTATTTCATTGTTGAGGAGGCTTATCTCCCCGCCGGGGGTAGTCCGGTACACTCCGTTATACGCAAGCTCCCGGGGGCCTCCTGTATCCTTGGGGTACTGATCGGTAAAAAAGAAATCGCCGCTCCTGGAGACTACAACGTCATTGGGACCACAGAGTATTTTCCCCTGATATTTTCCCACTACCATGACGCTCTTTTCATGATCCGTATAGGCCACGCCGCGGCTGGTTCCCTCGGCCGCGACTATACGGCCAAGGGAATCCATGGAAAGACCAACCGCCCAGTTCGACTTCTCCCGGTAGAGCGCGGCCCCTTCCTTTTCGGTCCACTGATAGATCCTGTCATTGAAAAAATCGGTAAAATAAAGCCTGTTTTGTCTTTTGTCCCAGACCGGGCCTTCGGAAAAGCGGTAGCCTCCCGAGAGTTTACGCAGATCCCCGCCGGCGGGGAACAGGCGATCCGCGGCTGTACTGAATTTTACAATTTCCGGTTTCATGCTTTTCTTCCTCCAGAATCCAAAAATAGAACTAAATTCCAATTTTTAGAATGATTGTCATTGTAGACCGGTAAAACAGGACTGTCAACAGAACAATTCCGCGCCAGGACGGGAATAACGCGGCGGTTTTTTGGAAAAATGAAGATACCCAGGAACAATCTCCTGGGTATCTCCGTTGGACAGGAAATTTATTGTACTGGCGATGGTCCATGCCCGGGAATTTGCTCCCGGGTTCTTCGTTCTACGCTTCCCAGCCCATTTCGCGGGACGCCTTGACGCTTATGTCTTTAAGACAGGCGATAATATCTTCGATCTTTTTTTCATCCAGCCGGATCGCCGGGGCGGAAATGCTGATTCCCGCCACTACGAGGTTTTCAAAATTCCTTACCGGCACCGCGATACACTGTACGCCGTCCTCGCATTCCTCGTTATCCATGGCATAGCCTGATTTTCTGACAGAGGCCAGCTCCTTTTTGAGGGCGCTCAGGCTGGTAATGGTATGTTTTGTAAACCTGGGAAATCCGCATACTCTTTTGAATTCCAAAAGCTTGTCGTCGGAATAATTGAGCAGGTGGAGTTTTCCCACTCCGGTAGCGTGCATGGGAGCCACATGCCCTATTCTCCGTAAGGTCTGCAGCATGTGATTGGGCCCCTCTTCGGTGGCTATGTACACCATCTGCATATTCTGTTCAATGCAGAGGGAAGCCGACTCATTGGAAAAGGCCGCGGCCTGTTTGACGTATTTGGTAAGGGAACTCTGAAAGGGAAAACTGTTCCGCGCCCTGAGCCCCAGTTCCGCCAGTTTCATGGTAAGGTAGTAACAGGAGGTAGAAAGATCCTGGCCCACATACCCAAAATCAATGAACGTGCCAAGAAAACGGAGCAGGGTACTTTGGGGCATCTTGAGGTTCTTGGCTATGTCCTGCAGCCGGGCCGGCGTTTCAATTTTCGACAACCCCTCAAGGATATGAAGAGCCTTTCCAAGGGATTGATTTTTTTTTACGCCTGCGCTGATCTGCTTTTCCATAATAACCTGTAACCAATTTTACAGAAAAATGAAAAATTGACAATGGGCTTTGCAGGCCGCGGTTAAAAAACGGACGCGGCAGGGCTCCTGAAACCCGGCGTTACATTGACAGGGCGCCTCTTTGGCTGCATGATAGAGGCGGAAAAACGTAAAACCGCTTCAAATCAGGCGGTTTCAGAAAAGCATGATTGTGGAACGGTAGCAAGGAGGCCTGTCATGATTTCATACGGAAAAGTTGACGCCGGTTATTCTCTTGAAGGCAAGACCGCCGTCATAACCGGGGGAGCCGCCGGTATAGGATTCGCGACGGCCGAATTCTTTGCCAAAAAGGGCGTTAACCTGGTAATCGCCGACCTGAATCCTGAGGCGGACGCAATCGCAAAAAAACTCGGGGCAAAAAACGCGGGGGTTCCGGGGGATATCCGCGACAGGGCCTACCGGCAAAAAGTCATTGATACGGCCGCCCGCAGTTTCGGCGGGGCGGATATACTCGTCAACAGCGCGGGCATAGTCGCGCTTGAAAAGGCCGAAGTCTTAAGCGAAAGCGACTGGGAAAAGACTATCTCCATTAACCTTACGGCCGGCTTCATGATGGCGCAAGCCTTCGGCGCATGGCTCATTGAAAACGGGCGGCCGGGCTGTATCGTCAACATGGCGTCACAGGCGGGGGTTATCGCGCTGGACCGCCACGCCGCCTACTGCGCGAGCAAGGGGGGCGTCATTTCCATGACCCAGGTCCTTGCCCTTGAATGGGGAAAATACGGCATACGGGTAAACGCCGTTTCCCCGACGGTGGTGCTTACCGAGCTGGGACACAAGGCATGGGACGGACCTGCCGGAGACGCCTTTAAAAAGGAAATTCCGGCCGGACGTTTCGCGGAGCCCGATGAAATCGCCGCCGTTATAGGGTTTCTGTGCAGCGACGCCGCCGCCATGATAACAGGACACAACCTTCTTGTAGACGGCGGCTATACCGCCAAATAAATAAGGAGAACGCGATGCAAAGAATACTGAACAACGCCGACGACATAGTTGACGAAATGCTTAAGGGTTTTGTAAAGGCCCATTCCGATATCGTAGCGGTTACCGGAAATCCGCGCGTGCTGAAAAGGGCGGACATGGGTAAAGACCGCGTCGGAATCGTTACGGGCGGAGGAAGCGGGCACAAACCCGCTTTTATAGGCTATATAGGGGAAAACCTTGTGGACGCGGCCGCCGTCGGGGAAATCTGCACGTCTCCAAGCGCCGCCGCCTTTCTTGACGCGTTCAGGGCGGCCAGCCGGGGAAAGGGCGTCGCGTGCCTGTACGGCAATTATTCGGGGGACAACATGAACGTCAAAATGGCGGTCAAGATGGCGGCAAAAGAAGGCATAGAAGTAAAGACCGTCATTGCCAATGACGACGCCGCGTCGGCTCCCCTTTCCGAGGCGGCCAAACGCCGGGGAGTCGCGGGCGAGGTGCTGATGTGGAAGGCCGGCGGGGCAAAGGCCGCGTCGGGGGCGGGCCTTGACGAAGTCATCGCCGCCGCGCAGAAGGCGATAAACAACACCCGCAGCGTCGGCATAGGACTGACCCCCTGCACGCTTCCGGCCGTGGGGCATCCCAATTTTGAGATAAAACCGGGAACTATGGAGGTGGGCATAGGGCATCACGGGGAGCCTGGAATTGAAGTCTGCCCGCTGGAAAACGCCGCGGGGCTCGCCAAACGGATGACCGGCATCGTGCTCCCCGATCTTCCTTTCGCAAGGGGAGATGAAACTGTGGTGCTCGTATCGGGACTGGGGGCGACGCCGGTAATGGAACTGTACGTGCTCTACGATGAAATTGAAAAAATACTTTCCGGCGAAGGCATAAAAATACACCGGGCCTATGTGGGAAATTATTTTACCTCCCTTGACATGATGGGCGCCACGCTGACCGTCATGAAGCTTGACGGCGAACTTGCCCCCCTCATTGACGCGCCGTGCTACAGCGCGGGCCTGAAACAGAAACAGGGACCGTCATGAGCGCTTTCAAAAACAGCGGCGGAAAAACGGTGCTGCTTAAAATGGCGGAGGCCGTGCAAAAGAACAAAGATTACCTTTCCGAAGTGGACGGCCTCATAGGCGACGGGGATCACGGCATGAACATGAACAAGGGCTTTACCATGTTTGCCGAAAGCATAGCGGGCCGGGAGGCGGGCTTTACCGAAGGGCTGGACGAACTGGGAAACCTTCTCTTCAGCAAAATAGGAGGTTCCATGGGCCCTATTTATGGAACGATCTTCATGCAGATGGCGGAAACCGGTTCGGAATATGACGAGATTGGAACTTCCGAACTTGCGGCCATGCTGCGTTCCTCCCTGCTTGCCCTTTACGATATTGTGGAAGCCCGTCCCGGCGACAAAACCCTCATCGATACCCTGGCTCCCGCCTGCGACGCCATGGACGCCGCCGCCGAACAGGAAACGGATCTCGCGGCGGCCCTTGCCGGATTAAAGGAAGCGGCGGCCCTCGGCTGGGAATCCACAAAGGACCTCGAGGCGAAGTTCGGCCGTTCAAGCCGCCTCGGGGAACGCTCCAAAGGAGTCCATGACGCGGGCGCTACTTCGTGCAGGATCATCCTTGAAGCCATGGCGGACGGCATAACGGAACTGTGCGCCTGACCGGAAGCGGCCATGCAGGCGAGCTTGTTTGCCTGCTTCGGGCCCGCTTCCGGGTTCTTCATTTCAGCCAAAATCAAATTCGGCCTGTCCGTTTTCATGCGCGTAACGGCGGCCGCTTTTGCCTTCAAAAAAAACAGATATGTCCCAGTGGACAGCCGAGGCAATGGACAGGGCAACGGGAAGCACCTGTGAACCGGCGTAATGATCATAATCAAGCGGGCTGTGGGGAAGAAGAACGCGGTTTTCATCGGCATAGGGTTCCGCGCCCGTTCTGGTCCACACAAATTCCACGGCGCCCCGGCGGCCCTTCCAGCCCAGGGCGCGGGCTGCCTTTACCTGGGGAGGAGTGGAAGACGTATACGATTCAGGCGGCCGCGAAAGCCGCTTGCGGTACACAAGTTCGCCGTCAAGTTTTCCCGAACGGAGATCTTCAAGACAGCCGCGTATCTTCTTCCTGAACGCATCCTCATCCGCCCCGGAAAAAACCAGTTCAAGAAGCTCCACCTGCAGCCGGCGGGCAAGGGGGGTAACGTCGCTCCGCACCGCCTCCATTCCCTTGACCTCAACCGTATACGAGCCGTCCGCGTTAACAAGATAACCCCCGTATCCTTTGGCCCTGCCCCGCTGCCCTTCGTGCCCGCCTGAGGAAGGCGCGGCCCCCGTGTGCGGCGCCCTGAGCGGCGGAATAAGAAAACGGCGGTACGCTTTTTCAAAGCGGAGCTCCATAAAGGATTCAAGGCGGTACTCCTTCCATATTGTTTCGGAAAGAAAGGCGTTAAGTTCCCCGGCAAGTTTTTCACAGGGAACAAGAAAATCACCGGAGGCCGCCTCGTCGCCGAATCCTGTTTCAACAAACAGGGAATCGGTATCCCCGTAGAGCACGCTGAAGCCCTTTCCGGTAAACCAGTCCCTTGAAAAATAAAGCCATTTGCGGGCAAAGGACGTGATGGCCCCGGCAAGATCGGTCCGTCCGTAACGGCATGCCGAAGTACCCATGACCCCGTAAAAACTGTTCATGAGGATCTTGTACACCCTGGCGGCGGTTTCGTCCCCTTCGTCCATGGCCTTCCGGCGCGCCGAAAAATATCCGGCAATAAGGGAAGGAAGCACGCCCGGACTTCGTGAAAAGGACGCGCCGTTGGGAGCGGTAATGGCGTCCTCCGCGCGGGCGTCCAAACCGGCGTTATCCTGTCTTTGTACGCCGCTTCTGGCGCGGGCAAGCGGATCGATGTTAAAGGTCCTGATTATTGTGGGATAAAGGCTGCGGAAATCAAAGACGGCGACATTACCGAAAAGCCCCGGCAGAGGATCAAGAACGGTTCCTCCCGCCGCGCCGGAAACGCTGTCCGCGGAAGGAGGAGGCGGCGCCGTGTTCCTCCGGGCAAGTTCTATGCCGTAGATGCGCTCAAAACTCACGACGCTGGTCCACGCCTTGTCGATGCCCGCCCCGGTTAAAAGGGCCCGTTTTACCGTTAAGGTAAAGAGCCCTGTTTTCGCAAGTATGCGAAGAACAAGTTCGGCGTCCCTCCGGCAGTACCCGCCGAACAGCCGGGGGTCTTCCGCGTAGAGCCTGTCGAGATCGGCAATCTTGTTTTTGCCCGATGAGGCGACGGATTTCCCCTCTCCCAGCACGGCGCGTGAAACGGCCTCAAGGGTAAAGTCCCCAGGTCCCCGGGATGAACCCTGGAAGCCCGAACGCACTATGCGAAGCGCGTCTATCACCTGGCGGCCCGGCGCAATCGCGGCGGCGGAACGGCGGCCCGAACCGGGGAAAAATTTCCCCTCGTCCGAGGATCTTCCCGGCCTGAACGGGACGCCGAGTTTCCCGCAGCGTTCGGCCATGACGCGGAAATCAAAATCAAGAAAATTCCACCCGGTAAGAATATCCGGGTCCATGCGCCTTATGTCCTCAAAGAACGCGGCAAGAAGGGACGCTTCGTCCTCGTGAAAAAAAAGACCGCCCTCCCCGCCTGAAGCCTCCGCGCCATGAGAGAGGCGCACCCGGACAATGCCGCTTCCGCCCGGCGCTTCCCCGGAGCCGGCCGCCCCCGGACCGCCTGAGTCCATGTCCGCGCCGCGGGCGCAGACCACCGCTATCGCGCGGATTGAATTGTCCCTGGTATCGGTTTCTATGTCTACCGACGCGACGATGAGGGGCAGGACAGCCGGAGCGTCGCAGGGGGTAAACCGGGGCTCCAGTATCACAATGCCGGCGCGGCGCCCCGCCCCGGCGCGGCCTTCTATTAACACGGGCCCCAGTATCTTTTTTTCGGAAAGAAAAAGAACCGCCGGTTTTATATCCGCGTCGGGACTGGGAATGCCGGCCGCCTCCAGAAGATCCGCTGCCCGGAGACGATCGCCGTAACGGAAAAAATCAAGACGGAGGAGCCTTTCCCTTCCCGCAAAGGATTCCAGATCCGAACGGCTTTCCCTGAAACGCAGGGATGCAAGAGAAGAAAGGACCCTTTTCCTGTCTTCCTCAAAAACATGAATAAAGGGCCGCCACGCTTCCTCCACCGCGGCAAAGGATCTTCCGTCATCAAGGCGGCCGGCACAGTAAAGCCGGTTCCGCCCCGGATCGGCGTAACAGTGCACAATATATCCCTGGAAATTTTCACGGTCCCCGTCTGGCCGTTCACGGGAACTTTCGCTGCCCGGGGGCAATTCCCCGCCGTCAGGGTTGGCGGGAAGCGCCGGAAAGCCGTTCAAAAAGAACCTCGCAGAAACACCGCCGCCTGGCACCGGCAAGGCCGGCAAAGTATCCAAAAAGAACCACTGTAAGACCGGCGGGAAAACCTGTCGCTATGCTTTCGAGAATCACCGCAAGACACGAACAGCACCGGCGCCTTACGGGAAGAAAAATAATGGAAGATACCCGCATGATCAGTGTAAGTATATACGGATTCCCCCATGCGTACAAGCGCGCGCGTCAAAACCGGCGAGGAAGCAAATGACCTGGCTACACGGAACCCCGAGCCCGTCAACGGCGGGCGAAACATATACGGACCTGCAGCGCGCCATCTTTTCTGAAAAATTTACAAAAGGGGACCTCTAAAAACTTCAGTTATTGAACAACTTCCGCTTAAAAATACGATTTTGCAAGGCTAAAGCCATGCTTTAGCCTGAAAAATCGCAAGATTTGTTTAGTAACCAATCGGGTTACTAAACAAGTCCAGTTTCTGAAAATATGGAAATAAATAATTTAAGAGAATTGAAGCTGTTCCAAAAACTGAAGTTTTGGAACAGCTTCAAACAAGAAAGACAATCCGTGGGAAAAAACGGTGTAGGGACTGTTTACGCTTTTTTGTCTTGCAGGCCTTACCGGGCCTGTTGGACGGATCGAGCTACAAAAAACCGCAGCCGGGCTTACGCCCTTTGTGCGGTTTTTCTCCACCCGCATTTTGACGACCCTGGTCGCGTCCCTTCGGTACGATGCCGCGCAAAGCCCTTATCCGGGCCGCCAAAACTTTCTGATTGCCGCGCAAGCAGCATCCTCTAAACGGCCGGAACGTTAGGCGTAATGGAGGCTAAACATGTTTTAAAAAATATTGTAAAATCCCGAATGAAATTATGGAGGGTTTTCAAGTGTATGACATTGCAATTATTGGATTAGGACCCGCCGGCGCTACATTGGCAAGGCTGTTAGACAAAAAGTACAAAGTAATTGCAATAGACAGAAAAAAACCTGAAACCGGCAAATGCTGTGGAGGTCTGTTATCCCCGGACGCACAGAAAATATTGGCTCAGTTTGATATTTGTTTGCCAAAAGATGTTTTAGTCGATCCCCAAATATTCTCTGTAAAAACCATAGACCTGGATAACCATATTGAGAAATTTTATCATAGATTCTATATAAATATGAACAGGGCAAAATTTGACGATTTTTTAATCTCGTTAATTCCAGCCAATATAGAAATAAACAATAATACTATCTGTACAAAGATAGAGAAGGAAAATAATACATACAGCTTAATATTAAAAACAGACGGAATAAAAAGAATGGAAAAATCAAGAATAATAATTGGGGCCGATGGCGCAAATTCCATTGTTCGAAATACATTTTACCCGAAAAGCAAAATACAAAAATATATATCTATTCAGGAATGGTACAAGGATAACAAAAATTCCCCTTTTTATTCTTGCATCTTTGACAAGGAGATAACAGATTCGTATTGCTGGACAATATCCAAAGACAATTATTTTATTATTGGAGGGGCATTTCCCGTGAAGGATATGAATACAAGATTTGAGAAGTTAAAAGAGAAAATGAAAAATACCGGGATTTCTTTTGGAGAATTGGTAAAAAGAGAAGGCTGTTTTGTATATTTGAATAAAGGGGTTATGGGTACGTGTGCAGGAAAAAATGGATCATATTTAATAGGGGAAGCGGCAGGCATGATCAGCCCAAGTTCTTTAGAAGGAATTAGTTATTCCATGGAGAGTGCAAAAAAACTGGCGGAAATAATAAATAGTGATTTTGACAATATTGGATACAAATATTTTATGGGTACACTGGGAATTAGAATTAAATTACTATTCAAGATATTTAAAATGCCTTTTATGTACAATAAAATTTTGAGAAAGATAATAATGAAAAGCGGGATAAAAACAATAAGGAAATAAACAATGAATACGCCCCAACTGCGCCTAACAGGCCTTGTTTACGCTTTTTTGTCCTGTATGCTTCTGCCATGCCGCCCGTCTAATGGAAATCTCCCCAGCGCTTTCCGGTCTCTACGCTGACCCGGAGCGGGACGCGGAGGCTCACCGCGTTTTCCATCACTTCCCGCGCAAGTTTTGCCGCCGCTTCCGCCGCCTCTTTGGGGCATTCAAGGATAAGTTCGTCATGTACCTGCAAAAGCAGGCGGGCGGGGCTCTTTGCCGCCTTGAGGGCCCCGTCGAGTTTTATCATCGCGGTCTTTACGATGTCGGCGGCGGAGCCCTGTATGGGCGTGTTGACCGCGACCCGTTCGGCGGCGGCCTTTTCGGTTTTGTTCCGCGAGTTGATCGTCCGTATATAGCGGCGGCGGCCGGAGATAGTCGAGGCGTAACCTTTCTCTTCGGCCTGCTGTATCAGTTCTCCTATGAAGCGGCTTACCCCCCAGTAGGTTTTGAAATAGGCGTCTATAAAAGCCGCGGCGGCCGTTCTGCTTAGCCCCAGTTCGTTGGCAAGGCGGAAGGCGCTCATCCCGTACATTACCCCGAAGTTAATTGTCTTGGCAATACGGCGCTGATCCCCCCGCACGTCTTCCTCTTTTACGCCGAAGATGAGCGCCGCCGTCCTGGCGTGTACATCCTTGCCCTCGCGGAAGGCGGCGCAGAGTTCCCTGTCTTCCGAAAGGTGCGCCAGAATAACCAGTTCTATCTGACTGTAGTCGGCCGAAACAAGAAGGCTCCCCGGCCGGGCGGCAAAGGCCTCCCTGATGCGCCGCCCTTCTTCCTCGCGTATGGGAATGTTCTGGAGGTTCGGCTCCCGGCTGGAAAGCCGGCCCGTGGCGGTGCCGGTCTGTACAAAACTTGTGTGAATGCGCCCTTCCCTGTCGGCGGTATCTACAAGGGCGTCCACATACGTTGACCTGAGCTTCGCCAGTGTCCGGTGCCGGAGGATAAGGGCCGGAACAGGATCTTCGCGGGCAAGATCTTCAAGAACGTCAACATCGGTTGAATAGCCGGTTTTGGTCTTTTTTCCCGGCCTGAGCTTCCGTTCCCTGAAGAGCACTTCCTGCAGCTGTTTGGGGGAACCAAGATTAAATTCATGGCCCACCGTTTTCCAGGCTTCCGCCTGAACGCGGTTCATTTCATCAAACATCTCCTTCCCGTAATTTTTAAGCCTGGCGCTTTCTATCCTTATTCCCGCTCCTTCCATTTCGGCAAGAATGGGAAGCAGGGGCATTTCCATATTCAAAAAGAGTGAAAGCGATCCGGTCTCTTTTAGCCGGGGCTCCAGGTACTCCTTTAGGCGCACGGTAAGATCCGCGTCTTCCGCCGAATAGCGGCATGCGGTTTTCAGATCCACCATATCGAAGGTTCCGCCTTTGGGAACAACGTCGTTATAGGTAATGGGAGTATAATCGAAATGATGGCCGGCAAGTGAATCAAGGGAATAGTTGTTCCGCTCAGGATCATCTACCCACGCGGCGACCATGGTATCCCATATGCGGCACTTCCACTCCGGAATGCCCCAGCCCCGGCTTACCTTGTAGTCGTATTTGGCGTTGTGGGCGGCAATTGTCATGGACGGATCGTCAAGCAGCGGGGCAAGAAGGGAACGGACCTCCACAGGATCAAGAAAATCACCTTCCGCGCCGCCTTCCTTTGCCGCGCTTTTCGCCCCAGTGTTTTCCGCCGCCGCGCCGGGAAAGGGAAGGCCGTGCGCGGCCACCGGCGCGTAAAACGCCTCCTTTGGTTTCAGCGAGAACGAGATCCCTATGGGACGGGAATTCCAGGCGTCAAGGGAATCGGTCTCAAAATCAAGCGCGAGGAACTTTTGTTTTTTTGCCAGGGCAAATATCTTTTCAAGTTCCTTCATGCCGGAAACAATGCGGTACACCCCCTCTCCCAAGAGAGAGGAAGGCGGCGGAGGCATGGCGGGCCTCTCCCCGGCCTTTGGGCCCTCCGGGGAAGCGGCGTCTCCGGGAGGCGTTACGGACGGGGCGGGGGAAGTGTCCTTTATGCCGGGATCAAGGGTGCGGGCGGCCTGCCGTATCCCTTCGCGCATCAAAACCGCGGCCCCTCCCGCGCGGTCAATGTTTTCCACGGAAAGTTCCTCAATGTCCGCAAGGGGAAGGGGAACCTTGTTTTCCAGCCTGATAAGATCCCGCGAAAAAAAGGCGTCTTTTTTCCCTTCGGCCAGCTTCTTTCCCGTGGAACCTTCAATACCGGCGAGGTTTTCGTAGATCCCGTCAAGCGATCCGTAACGGGCCATGAGCTTGACCGCGGTTTTTTCTCCTATTCCCCTGACGCCGGGAACATTGTCGGAACTGTCGCCTGTGAGCGAAAGGAGGTCAAGCATCTTTTCCGGGGCAACCTGCCATTCGAGCTTGACTTCCTGGGGCCCCACAAGCTCAAAGGGAAATCCCCCCACCGTGCCCGACGGCGCCTGGGAAGGGGGATCTCCCCCCTGGCCCGCCCTGGCCGGTTTGACGGGCCGCAGTTCCCAGGCGCCCCCGCCCACAAGCTGCAGGAGATCCTTGTCCGACGAGATGATGTAACACTGGCGCCCTTCGGCCCGGGCCATTCCCGCCAGCGTGGCGATAATATCGTCCGCCTCGTAACCGTCAACGCGCAGAACGGGAACGCCCAGCGCGTTAAGGACTTCTTCCACAAGGGGAACCTGTTCATGAAGGTCCTCGGGGGCTTTCTGCCTTGTCGCCTTGTATTCGGCGTACATTTTATGCCTAAAGGTCGGCGTCCGGGAATCGAAGACCGCCGCAAGCCGCCCGGGCCTTTGCCTCTCCGCAAGAAGCTTTCCCCTGCCGTCAAAGGCGGGGGCCCCTTCACAGAGGAGGCTTATGAGGGTTCTTGAAAAGCCAAACAGCGCCGACACATTCCGTCCGGCGGCGTTCCTTAATGGACGGGAAAGAAAGGCGAAGTACGAGCGGTATATAAGACCATAGGCGTCGATAAGGTAAAGCGCCTTTTTGTTTCCCGGCATACAATCCTCCGCAGCAATTTTACCGTATTTACGGGGATTGTCAAACCGCGCCGGAGGGTACTATAGTACCAGTGGGAAAGATTTCCCAAAGGGAAAAATTGCCCAAAACGGAGGTATATATGAGTAACGGCGGTAAAACAGTTGAAAAGAAAAAACTGTTCGAATTCAGCACGATAACAATCGTGGCCATTGGCTTGGGAGCGGCGATATTCACGCTTCTCTTTATGTTCGTCAAGGTGCCTTCGCCCGTGCCGGAAACCAGTTTCCAGACGGCCTACGGCATCGCGGCTTTCTTCGGCGCGCTGTTCGGCCCCATTGCCGGAGCGCTTATCGCCTTTATCGGGCACGCCATAAGCGACGCCGTCCAGTACGGTTCGCCCTGGTGGAGCTGGGTTGTTGCAAGCGGCGTCTGTGGATTCGTCTATGGCATATCGTACAAATTCCTGCGGATCAAGGAAGGGCATTTCAACTGGAAGAGCATTGTACTGTTCAACGTCATCCAGATAGCGGGAAACGCCGTCGCGTGGATTGTGGTTGCCCCGGCGCTTGACATCCTGATATACAAGGAGCCCGTCAATCTTGTGTTTACCCAGGGCGCCATTGCTTTTGTGATGAATTCCGTCAGCTGCGCCGTCATCGGTTCCGTGCTCCTCAGTATCTACGCGGCGACGCGCACAAAGGAAGGCAGTCTGAAAAAGGCCGCCTGAAAAATCGCAGGGACTTGCAGGCGATTTTTCGGGATTGTATGCGTGAAGCGCGGCAAACTGCCGGCCCCGTTATCAGTTTCAGCAATTTCACGTTCCGGTATTTCAGCCAGGCGGAAAATACGCTGCATGACATACAGCTGGATATAGAGCCCGGCGAAAAGATCCTGATAATCGGGGCAAGCGGCAGCGGCAAGAGTACGCTCGGCCGGTGCCTTAACGGCCTTATCCCTTTTTCATACAGGGGAAAAACAGGCGGCGCTCTTTTCATTGGCGGCAGAAGCGCCGCCGCCCTGAATATTTTTGAGCTTTCAAAACAGGTAGGGACGGTGCTGCAGGACAGCGACAGCCAGTTTGTCGGCCTTACCGTAGGCGAGGATATTGCCTTTTCGCTTGAAAACGACGCGGCGGCCGTAGACGAAATGCACAGGCGCGTGGCAAAGGCCGCGGCGATGGTGGACATGGACAGGCTGCTTGATTCCTCGCCCTTTGAGCTTTCGGGGGGGCAGAAACAGCGGACCTCGCTGGCGGGAGTCATGACGGGCGGCGCGGATATTCTTGTTTTCGATGAACCCCTGGCGAATCTTGATCCGGCAACAGGAAAAACGGCGATTGAACTTATCGACGAAATTCACGCCGAAACGGGCAAGACCATCATCATCATAGAACACCGCCTGGAAGACGTGCTCCACAGGCATGTCGACCGCATCATTACCATCTCAGACGGCCGCATAGCCGCCGACATGGACAGCGATCACCTGCTCAGTTCCGGCATACTCAAAGAGAACGGCATACGGGAGCCGCTTTACATCACCGCCCTTGGATACGCGGGCGTGGACGTAAAGCCCGAAATACACCCCGGCTATATCGGCACCCTTGATATGAACGCCGCCGGGGCGCCGCTTCGAAAATGGTTCACCGGGGCGAAAAAGAAGGAGCGGCCGCCTTCCCCCAAAAACATCCTTGCAATCGAACATCTGTCATTCTCGTATGAACCGGGCAGGGAAGTTCTCCGCGACGTCAGTTTCGATATAGGCGAAGGGGAAATGATTTCGATTATAGGAAGAAACGGCGCGGGAAAATCAACGCTGGCCAGGCTTCTCTGCGGTTTTGAGCTTCCTTCTTCGGGAAGCATTTTTTTCAGGGGCAGGGACATCAGGGACGAGACGATACGGGAACGGGCGGAATACATAGGCTTTGTCATGCAGAATCCGAATCAGATGATATCCGAAACGATGATCCGGGATGAAGTGGGCCTTGGGCTCAAGCTGCGCGGAGTGGGCGAGGCGGAAAGGGAAAAGCGCGTCGTGAAAACGCTTGAAATCTGCGGCCTTGCGCCCTTTGCCGGCTGGCCCGTTTCCGCGCTCAGTTTCGGGCAGAAGAAGCGGGTCACCGTCGCGTCCATACTTGTTCTTGAGCCGCGCGTACTTATTCTGGACGAGCCCACCGCGGGGCAGGATTACCGCCACTATTCCGAATTCATGGACTTCCTTAAAACGCTGAACAGGCGCGGCGTTACCGTGATCCTCATTACCCACGACATGCATCTGATGCTTGAATATACGCCGCGGGCGGTTGTGCTCTCCGATGGCGCGCTGGTTGCCGACGCGCCCGCCAGCAGCATTCTTACAAACGGCGAAGTGATACGAAAGGCGAACCTCAGGGAAACGTCGCTGTATACGCTGGCGCAGAAGGCGGGAATTGAAAACGAAGCGGAATTTGTGCAGGCTTTTATTGATTACGAACCGGGGGCGGAGCGGCAGTGAAGATACGGATATTCTCCTACAGCCGCCTGGATACGCCCGTTCACCGCATGAGCGGGCTTTCAAAATTCATATGCTTTCTCCTGCTCACCTTTACGGTGATGTTTTCATTCGACATCAGGGTCATCCTGGGCGTCATGGCCTTTTCGATGTGGGCGTTCCGCGTATCGCGGATACGGTATTCGCAGATCAGGACGATGGTCATTTACGTGGCGGTATTCCTCGTGATCAATTTCATCCTGTCCTATCTCTTTTCGCCGGAACAGGGACCCATGATATACGGTACGCATCACGAATTCCTGCGCATCTACGGCAGCTACACCTTTACGCTGGAGCAGCTTCTTTACCAGGGCACAAAAACAATGAAGTACGCCTCGGTGATTCCGCTGGGCATCATTTTCCTTTTTACCACGAATCCCAGCGAATTCGCGTCGGCGCTCAACGGCGTCAAGGTACACTACAAGGCGGCCTACGCGGTAGCCCTTACGCTGCGGTACTTCCCCGACATACAGCGGACCTATAACGACATCAGCATGGCGCAGCAGGCGCGGGGGCTTGATATGAGCAAAAAGGCAAAGCTCTCCCGCCGTTTCAGAAACGCGCTCCTCATCATAATCCCGCTGATCCTTTCCACGGTAGACCGCATTGAAGGCATCAGCAACGCGATGGATCTGCGGGGATTCGGAAAAAAGAAGACGCGGACATGGTATTCGCGCGGCGCGTTCAGCCTGATTGACTGGGCGGCCATCGCGATCTCGGCGGCGATTTTCGCGGCCTCCATTCTGATCTCCGTGTTTGTCAACCGCAGCCGGTTTTTCAATCCGTTTGTATAACGGACTTTATAATATAAGGAAGGGAACATGAACAGAAAGCCGATTCTGGTTTTTCAGACCGACTTTACCTACAAGGAAGGGGCGGTCTCGGCGATGTACGGCGTGGTCAAGACCGTAGACCGCGAACTTGAGATCTTCGACGGCAGCCATGAACTGCCGAAATTCGATATCTGGAGCGCTTCGTACAGGCTGTACCAGAGCATGGAATTCTGGCCAAAGGGCACGATATTTGTTTCCGTGGTGGACCCGGGCGTGGGGACGGGGCGCAGGGCCGCAGCCGCCAGAACCGCCGGCGGCTATACCGTCGTCACCCCGGACAACGGCAGCCTTACCCATACGGCGGCGAAGATCGGCATTGCGGAAGTACGGGAAATCGACGAGCGTGTAAACCGCCTTGACGGCACACGGGGCGTTTCGGTTTTTCACGGGAGGGACCTCTTCGGCTACTGCGCCGCGCGGCTTGCCTCCGGGATCATCACGTTTGAGGAAACAGGGCCCGCCTATTCCGTGGACGACATCAAACGACTCCCCATCATCGAGCCTTCCATGGCGGGACCGGCGGACAACCGCGAGGTGCGGGGCATATTCGAGATAGACGATCCGAATTTCGGCAACATGTGGACAAACATACCGCTTGCGATGTTTACGGAGGCCGGTTTCTCATACGGCGACACGCTGCGCGCCGTCGTACTGCACGGCGGAAAGACGATCTTTGACGAACATGTACTCTTCGCCAGGTCCTTTGGATACGCCGAAAAAGGGAAGCCTGTTATATACAACAACGAACTCATGAACATCGCCATGGCTGTGGCGGAGGGGAATTGTTCCGCCGCCTACGGGCTTGGCTACGGCGCCGCCTGGGAAGTCGTGTTTACGAAATCCTGACCGGGGCTGTTTCATCGAACCGAAAGTTCGCATCAACCGGGTTTTGAAACAGGCTCACCCTTTAATATCGATAAAAGACGCGGTGTTTATGTCGGAAAAGGCCGGTTTTGCGGCGGCGTAGGGGTTGCTCCTGAGGGATTTAATTTCGGACCGGAGTTCCAGCATGCGCCGGGAAAGGAGTTCCCTGTTTCTGCTTGAACGGATCAGCGCCTCGCTTTTCAGATCCTCCAGCGCGGCCTTGAGATCCGGCACATCGTCTTCCCTGCCGGCCCGCTGCCCGCCTTCGCGCTTTATGGAGCGGTACATGTCTTCCAGCGGGTTGATAACCTTTTGAATGGAAAAAATATCCGCGACTATCTTCTCTTCAAGCTCCACATGGGCAAGCAGTTCCCCCGCCGTGCCGGTTTCAATAACGTCCTTCTGCCTGTCCAGTACGTCAAGGTACGAGCGGAAACGATCCCGCTGTTCCTGCAAAAGCGTCCTGAAACGCCGCAGGACAAGCACACGCTGTTCCAGTTCCCCGGGATCAATGTCCTTGGCATCCGGTTTTCTTTCTTCAGTAACTACCGCCATATCCCCTCCCCAGAACCTGCTGTGTTTGCGGGTTTTATGCGCGAAGCGCGGCAAACCGTCAGCCGGCAATGTTGACGCCATTCACCTCTTTGTATGAAGTTTCGGCGGGATTTCTGGACACGATCTCGTTCCAGGCGTCCCGCAGTTCGTTTATCATATTCCGTATAACCGTAATCTGCTGCACGTTCCTGTTGATATTGGCCTCCAAAAGCTCCTTGTTGAACCATGTGTACAGGGCAAAAAGGTTTTTCGCAATGTCTCCCCCCTGTTCAAAGTCCAGGGATACGGTGAGTTCCGTAATAATTTCCTGCGCCTTGAGTATACACTTGTTGATGTCCTCGATTTTTCCGGGATCTTTCTTTGATCTGTTCGTTCCCAACAGCTCAAGCCCCCGGTCCAGGGTTTTTATCGCCTCATCGTAGAGCATGATGATAAGCTGCCCCTGGCTTGCCGTTTTGACCCTTGTTTCACGGTAGGCCGATAATCCGTTTGTGTATGCCAAAATAACCCCCTCCCTGTTCAAAAGCCGGAATTTTCTGTCTTCATCCCTGAATACAGATACACTCTTCTTTATCGGCAGGGATTTCCTGTTATCAAAGGAAATTTTAAAGAAAAACCGGAAAAAATAATAGGGGGAAAGCTCCGGAAACCGGGGCGGCGGCATTTATTTTCATATACCGGGAAATTACCGGGGTTTGGAAGAATTTTTAACCGCGGACCTCACGGACAGAACCGGACTTTTGGTTCAGATTTATATTTTGTCCGTACTGGTCCGTGTCTGTCCGTGGCTGTTTTGAATTCGGAATTACTGCCCGCGGTCCTTTCTCTGTACACAAGCCCGTAGCATGTGGCTATAATGGCCTCCTTCACCCGGTCCTTGAACAGCCGTACAAAGCAAAAACTCGTGATGGTCGCTTCCACCGGCACATAGGTGTCGGCCGTCAGGGTCCGGTAAAACGCCGCCAGCCCCGCCTCGTCCAGTTCGAAGGTTTCTATCCGTTTCTCCGTCGGCCCCTCGTCCCGGTAACAGCAGGGGAACCGGTTGGTGTGTACATCAATCCCGATACATTGCATAACGTACCTTCGCAAAACTTGATTGTCCGGCGGAACTCCGGTATGGTTGGACCATTCGTCTATTCGGGGTACTGATCGTATCAGGACCAGTCCTCAAGAAGCACATGCTTTCTGATTGCTGCGTAAGCAGCTACCCTGCCGGTTGTTAATCGTGGTTACGGGGTCAGTGTTCTGCCCCAGGACGAACAGCAACCGGTAGTTGTTCGCGGACTTTAGTCCGACCGAACTCCTGCACTATACCGGATAACCGCATGTTTTTATCATAGCTCCGTGAGGGCGAACCAAAGGTTCGTTGTGGTTCAGAAAGTTATTGCCGCGAATTCCTCCTCAACGGGTTCAAGCTCCGCCGCGAATTCTTCGCGGGCCGCCTCTTCCGTTTCTTCCGC
>JAISAQ010000039.1 GCA_031266775.1 Treponema sp. | reverse complement strand
AAGCCGGGAAAACTCAGCTTTGAGGAATTTGAGGTGATGAAAAAGCACGCCGCCATAGGTGAGAAGATCATTGAAGTTATTATGAAGACAAACTCGGAAAATGATTTTCTGTACCACGCGAAAATTTTCGCCGGAACCCACCACGAAAAATGGGACGGCTCGGGATACCCCAGGGGATTAAAGAATTCCATGATTCCCCTCCAGGGCAGGCTTATGGCTGTTGCCGATGTGTACGACGCCCTCATTGCTGCAAGGCCCTACAAACAGCCCCTCAGCACCCGGGAAGCGGAGCGGATAATCCTTGAAGGCAGGGGAAAGCATTTTGATCCTGTCCTGGTAGACCTGTTTCAGGAACTGGCCCCCCGGTTTGCCCTGATAGCGGAACATTGCAACTCGGCGCTGCGAAAGGAGATGGACGACACTCCCCCCGATCCGCTGCCGGCGACGGCGTAACAAAGAGCGGGCAGCAAAGGGGAAAATTCAGTGCCTGCCTGGCGCCAAATTGGCGGACATTGCCTGGCAAGTCCACCCTTCATATATTTTCTTTTTTGCGTTATATTTAAAGGTACGGAGTATCGTATGACTTTAACCATAGACCTTATTGATTCCGGCGCACTTAACCTCCTGCGGGACCTGGAACGCCTCAACCTGATCCGTGTAAATCTTCCGGCAAATGACATTACGAGACTCGCTGCGACGGAGGAGAAAACGCCCCTTGGCGGTGGTACAACGGAAAAGAAGAATACACGACGGCCAACGCCGCTTGCCGACAGTCTGTTGGGCATAGCCGCCCAGTTTGGGGACATGAGCCTTGATGAACTTCGAGCGGAGCGGTTGAGCAAATACATTAAATGAAAGTCCTGGTCGATACTAACGTCATTCTGGACGTGCTGTTGAAAAGAGACGGCTTGTATGCGGAATCTTTTGAAGTCTTTCGGTCGGTAGAACAGCATATTATTACCGGCTGTGTGACCTCTTCCGCGATTACCGATATATTCTACCTTGTTCACAGGGCTCAGAAAAATATTACTATGGTTTATCAAGCGGTGGACGCTTTGGCCGCTCTTTTTACCATTGCTCCGGTTTCTGAACGTACCATCAAAAGCGCCCTCGCGCTTCGCTGGAAAGATTTTGAGGATGCTGTCCAATACAGTACCGCAAAAGAAAACGAAGTTGACTGCATCGTTACCCGGAACAAAGATGACTACACTGCTTCCGATATACCCTGCGTGAGCCCTGCGGATTTTCCGGCTTTCTATAAGAGCGCCGGACCCTGATGGGAAGAACGGTAACAGTCTACCAGCTTATTCTTCCTGTTCTGGTCTACCTCCACCATACGCACCGGACGGCGGGACCTGGCGGGGTCAACGTCGGGCGGATTGCGCGTAATTTCGTCTTCAAGGGTACCATATTCATCTTCGGTTAGTCTTGTCATGGTTTTTGGTAACATTTTTTGATGAGGCATTGTAACCGTGCCCGGTGCCGTGGGGCGCTGTAACGGTAAGGCTGAAAATCGCCACGGAGGGCGGCGCCATGGGGCGCGGCACAAGCGCCCCATTAGGGGCGTTACCCTAACAAATACAGCACACGCCCGGCGCACAAAAAAGGCCGCTGTACGTCGTAAAGGCGCGAAGGCTTTAGCCTGAGCAGCGCGCCGCGGACGGCGCTGGAACTCCCAGGCCCAAATCCGGCAGGACGCCGGATTTGGGCCGCGCAAGGGATTGAAGCGGTATCCTTTTGACGCCGCAGGCGTCAAAAGATACAAGCGGAAAGCCCGGTTTTTTGCGGTGTAACCGCAAAAAATGCGCCCAAAATAAGAAGATAAAACTTCGGAAGCGTATCCTGCGTGCTGCTTTTCTCTCATTGACAGTTCCGATTTTCCGGGATTATCATTTACGCGCTATGCTGGAACGGGTTTTTCACAGTAATGTACCCATAGCTTCGGGGAACCAGATCTATCTGGGACGGCCCAGGATAGACCGGCTGCTGGAAAAGGCGGTGCAAAATCCCGTGGTAATTGTCAACGCGGGCGCGGGGTACGGGAAAACCCATGCGGTCTACTCTTTTGTCCGCGATTATAACGCCCGGACCTGCTGGATGCAGTTGTCCGAACGGGACAATATCGGTAAGCGGTTCTGGGAGAATTTTATTGCCGGGATTTCCGTAGGTAACAAGGCGGCCGCCGCAAGGCTGGCAAACGTCGATTTTCCCGAAACGGAGCGGGAATGGGACCGTTATGCGGCCGTTCCCCGGGAAGAAACCCGGATCAATGTAAAATACATTTTTGTGTACGATGATTTTCACCTTATCCATGACAGGGCGGTTCTGCGTTTTCTGGAACGTTCGATTACCGCGTCTTTTCCCGGCATCACCTCGATCCTCATATCCCGGAACGAACCGTCCATCGATCTGACGGAACTCCGCGCCAGGGGCCTTGTGGGCAGGATTACCCAGGACGATCTCCGGTTCAGCCGGGAAGAGATGGTAGAATATTTCCACACCCAGAATGTTTTGCCCCTGCCCCAGACAATTCCTTCCATGTATTACGATACCGAAGGGTGGGCCTTCGCCATACGTTTGGCGGGGTTGTCCCTGAGAAACGCCCCGGGAACGCCTTACGTGTCCCACGCGATGCGGGCGAATATTTTCCGCCTGATAGAAAGCGAAATTATCTCGGGTTTATCTCCGGGTCTGCGGAAATTCCTTATCAAGCTGTCCCTGGTGGAGCATCTGGCGCCGGACCTGATCCGGGAGATTTCCGCCGATTCGGCGGCCGCCGATTCCCCGACGGCCGCCGAAGCCTCCGGGGAGGACGCTGCCGGCGGGGACGCCGTCGGTGAAGGGTTTCTTGAGGAGACACGGCTCCTTGAAGAGATGCAGCTCCTCAAGGAGATGGAACAGATCGTCTCCTTTATCCGTTTTGACAGCTACCAGAACGCGTACCGGATCCATCATCTGCTTTTGGACTATTTAAGCGGAAAGCAGGGGGAGCTTTCCGAAGATGAAAAGCGGGGGGTTTACCAAAAGGCCGCGGCATGGTGCGCGGCCAACAATCAAAAACTCGACGCCATCAACTATTACGAAAAGGCCGGAGATTATGAACGGCTGATCGGCGTAGTCGAAACCATGCCCGCGATACTGCCGAACCGGACCGCAGGGATGCTGCTGGAAATTATGGAACGGGCGCCCGCTGAAATATACGACCGCATTGCCACGGCCCAGGTGATCCGCACGGG
>JAISAQ010000085.1 GCA_031266775.1 Treponema sp. | reverse complement strand
AAGGACAAAGTGAAACAACCCTCCGGCCAGGAGGCAGGTCAGACCGAAGCGGTCTGATTTCGGCCAAGTTTTGGTTTTGAGAAACCGCTCTTTTTCGGCTAGATTAATTTTGAGGCAATGCGGTCCCTTGACTATAACAACAGGAAACGGTATATTTTCTGAGCATTTCGGGAAGTAGGTTAGCTGGCTATACCGCCAGGTTCGGGACTTGGAGGTCGCGGGTTCAAATCCCGCCTTCCCGATTATTGAAGTCTGAAAGGCCGTTAAGGTCCGGTTCCGTTTTGGGCCGATTAGCCAATACTTCATCCAAAACATGCCGGTTTATAGCAGTCAACCATCGCCCAGACTTTTAATTCCGGCGCGGTAGGCCGTGCCCGGTTTGTCTTCCGGGGTGGCAAAAAGGCTTCAAATTTCCCGGCCGGCTCAAAACCCGGCCGGTTTTGAAAATTTTTCCTTAATTAAAACCGTTTCGGGAGCGACGGGGCTTGAACCCGCGATCTCCGGCTTGACAGGCCAGCGCGATAAACCATCTTCGCTACGCCCCCGTGACTTGTTCAATCTAACAATAAGCGAAAAAAAAGTCAAGGCGCTATTCCCTGCTCTCGGGCAGGACAGCGCCATTTAAAAACATACCCCGCCGAATCTTTGGTTCGCGCTCTGCCACACGGGATGATTTTCAATTATCGCAGATTGCGGGGTTTCCCCGCGAACTTCTGGATTTAACTATAAGGTAAAGAATGACAAATGAAATGACGTTAGAGCAGATCAGAATGGGTTCCGGCACGAGCAAAAACAACGCCTCCATCGGTACAGCGGTATATCAACACCCAATCGTTGAGTACATGACATTCTGTAAAGTTACTCCAGTTGCCTGAAAGATTGTGGGGGCGGCAGCGTTCCGGCAGGGGCTCCTCAAAAATGATTTTGGCGATTATTTCGTTTATCTCGTCCATATTACAGCGGCGTTTTTCCGCCAGCTTGAGGTCTTTCTTGAATTGATTGGGGAAATCAACATACCGCGCGGCAGAGCCACGCAGTATGTTGTTCTCATAAGGTAGTTGTATTCGGGTTTAATACCTTTATAACCGCGGCAGAGCCGCGGGGTATTAAACCCTCAACACGAATAAAAGTCGAGCATTGGCCAGGCTTCTTCTGTCATTTTCCTTATTTGGGTTTTCAGTTCTTCTTTTGTGGCGGGGGGGCGCTGCCATTCTACCCGGATTTTTCCGGTCACGATAGCCTCAGCTTCCTGCATGGCGGCCAGGGTAACGGCGTTAAAAGGCGGGTTTTGGTCAATTTCAGGCCCCCCCTCCGGATGGGGGAATACTTCCTTCATTCGGGCCCCGCGTCTGCCATAAAAAGGCCCGGGGCCGCTTTAAGCGTTCCGGGCCCTTTGGGCAACGGCCTCTTAGAAGGGCCGTTCAGCCAGATACTTGTACTCTTTCCATACCCGTTCGGCCTGGGCTTTGGCCTTGGCCAGAAGCGCGTCCGCCCGGTCGGGGCTGGCGGCTTTAAGGCTCTTGAAACGCACCTCTTTGTACATGAAGTCTTCAAGGCTTGTGGTGGGATCTCTGGAGTCGAGCTGGAAGGGATTTTTCCCTTCGTTTTTGAACCTCGGATCGTAGCGGTACAGGGGCCAAAGACCGGATGTGACCGCCGCCTTTCCCTGATCCAGTCCCTTCGACATGTCGATGCCGTGGTTGATGCAGTGGGAATAGGCGATGATGAGGGACGGGCCGTCGTAGGATTCCGCCTCGCGGAACGCCTTGATGGTCTGGGCCATGTTGGCTCCCATGGAGATCTTCGCCACATACACATAGCCATAGCTCATTGCCATGGCTCCCAGATCTTTTTTGGTGATTTCCTTGCCCGCCGCGGCAAATTTGGCGATGGCGCCGACCGGCGTTGCCTTGGACATCTGGCCGCCGGTATTGGAATAGACTTCGGTGTCCATGCAGAGCAGATTCACGTTCCGGCCGGAGGCAAGTACATGGTCAAGGCCGCCGTAGCCGATGTCGTAGCCCCAGCCATCCCCTCCAAGTATCCACACGGACCGCTTGATAAAGTAATCGGCAAGGGAAAAGAGCATCTTTGCCGTGGGGCCCGAATTGTTTTTAACGGCGGCCTTTAACTCGTCCACCAGCTTCCGCTGCGCGTCAATCCCCTCGTCGTCGTTCTGGGGGTTGGCAAGGATCTTGTCGAGAAGTCCGGCCTGTATCCCTTCGCCCTTGGCTTTGGCCGCCGTTTCCCTGGCGTGTTCGGCGAGCTTGTCGCTTGTAAGGCGCATCCCCATGCCGAATTCGGCGGCGTCCTCAAAGAGGCTGTTGGACCACACCGGCCCGCGGCCGTCGGCCCTTTGAGCGTAAGGCGTGGTGGGGAGGTTTCCGCCGTAAATCGAGGAACAGCCTGTCGCGTTGGCGATGATCGCCCGGTCGCCGAAGAGCTGGGAGAGGAGCTTTACATAGGGAGTCTCTCCGCATCCGCCGCAGGCCCCGGAGAATTCAAAGAGGGGCCGCTTGAACGCGAGCCCTTTCGCGCCCGAAAGATTAAGTTCCGCCGCGGGCGTTTCAGGAAGGCTCTGAAAATAATTCCAGGCTTCCACCTGCTCCGCGTGGTACTGGGGATCGTCCGAATAGGATTTCCATGAAAGGGCGGCCGGCTTGGACGGGTCCTTTGATACCGGGCACTGGTTGAGGCAGACCCCGCATTCCATGCAATCTTCGGCGGAGATGACAAGGGCGACTTTTTTGCCTTCAACGGGCTTCGGTTTAATGCCGGCGGTTTTAAAGCCCTCAGGCGCCCCGGCCGCTTCCTTGTCGGTAAGGTTCTTCATCCGTATGCAGGCATGGGAACAGACCGCGGAACACAGCCCGCACTGTATGCACACGGCGGGATCCCAGCTGGGAACCCGCTCGGCCACGGACCTTTTTTCGTATTGGGTAGTGGCGGTGGGGAAGGTGCCGTCCTCGGGGATTTTCGACACCGGAAGCTTGTCCCCTTCCTGAATGGACACCGCGCCAAGCACGTCCCGTATCCAGGGATCTTTGGCGGCGGCGAAGGGTTTTTTCATGTGAAGATCCCCTTCGGCGGCGGCGGGGTATTTCACCTCGTACACCGCGGCAAGGGCCAGGTCTATGGTCTTGTTGTTTTTTTCAACTACGTCGGCGCCTTTTTTCCCGTAGGATTTTTCCACGAATTTCTTCATGTACTTGACCGCTTCCGCTTCTTCCAGGACGCCTGAAATTTTGAAGTACGCGGCCTGCATGACCGTGTTGATGCGGTTCCCCATGCCGGCGTGACGGGCGATTTCCGCGGCGTTGATCACGTAGAACCTGACTTTCCTGTCAATGATGCGCTTTTGGGCTTCCACGGGAATTTCCTTCCAGACATCCTCCGCGCCGAAGGGGCTGTTAAGAAGGAAGATGCCTCCTTCCTTGATGTTGGCCAGAAGATCAAATGTCTCCATGTAGGAAAATTTGTGACAGGCCAGGAAGTCCGCCTTGGTGATAAGGTAGGGACGGCGTATGGCGCTTTTGCCGAAACGAAGGTGGGAAACGGTAAAGCCCCCGGATTTTTTGGAATCGTAGGAGAAATAGGCCTGGGCCGAAAGTTCCGGCTTTGCGTCCCCGATGATCTTGATTGAATTCTTGTTGGCGCCGACCGTGCCGTCGGACCCCAGGCCGTAGAACATCGCCTCTTTCATGCCTTCTTCGGCAAGGACAAAATGTTCGTCGTAGTCAAGGCTCTTGCCCTGCACGTCGTCCTTGATTCCCACTGCAAAATTGTGGATTTTTTTGCCGGAAAGGTTGTCGAAAACCGCCTTGACCATGGCGGGGGTGAATTCTTTGGAACCAAGGCCGTAGCGCCCGCCGAGCACCAGCGGATAGTCCTTGAAGGGGGCTTTTCCCGCGGCCTGGGTTTCCCCTATGGCGGTGCGGACATCTTCATACAGGGGCTCGCCCAGGGCGCCGGGCTCTTTGGTCCGGTCCAGCACGGCGATGGCCTTTACAGAGGCGGGAAGGGCCTTTACAAAGAGTTCCGCGTCAAAGGGCCGGTAGAGCCTTACTTTGAGAACCCCGGCCTTTTCACCCTTGCCGGTAAGGTACTCGACGGTTTCTTCGCAGGTTTCCGCCCCCGAACCCATGATGATGATCACCTTTTCGGCGTCTTTTGCCCCAAAATAATCGAAAACGTGGTAGGAACGGCCCGAAAGCGAGGCGTATTTGTCCATTTCGGCCTGAACAATGCCGGAAACTTTGTCGTAGTACTTGTTGACCCCTTCCCTTCCCTGAAAGTAGGTGTCGGGATTCTGGGCGGTGCCGCGGATAAGGGGGTTTTCCGGGCTAAGGCCCCGCAGGCGGTGAGCGCGCACCAGTTCATCGTCTATCATCTGTCTCATTACTTCGTAAGAGACTTCTTCGACCTTTTGCAGCTCGTGGCTGGTCCTGAAACCGTCGAAGAAGTGGAGAAAAGGCACCCGCGAGCGCAGGGTGGCCGAATGGGCGATAAGCGCCAGATCCATTACTTCCTGAACGCTGTTGGCGGCAAGCATGGCCCATCCGGTTTGGCGGCAGGCCATTACATCCTGATGATCGCCGAAGATGGAGAGGCTCGAGGTGGCCAGCGCCCGCGCGGCGATATGGAATACCGTGGAAGTCAGCTCCCCGGCAATTTTATACATATTGGGAATCATCAGAAGCAGGCCCTGGGAAGCGGTAAAGGTTGTGGAAAGGGCCCCTGTGGTCAGCGCGCCGTGAACCGCCGCGGCGGCTCCCGCCTCGGACTGCATCTCTACAACCTGCGGAATCGTACCCCACAGGTTTTTCCGTCCCTGGGCGGAAAATTCATCCGAAAGTTCACCCATTGGGCTGGAAGGGGTAATCGGATAAATCGCGATTACTTCGCTTAGCGCGTGGGCCACATAGGCCGCCGCGTTATTGCCGTCAATCATAACCATGTTTTTGTCTGCCATTCTTTTCCTCAATAATAAGGTGGGATATGTCTCAGTGTAGTCCAGGAAGGGGAAATGTTCAAGGAGACAGGATTGGCCCGGCCTTTACAAAAACAGTTCCCTTATGACAACTTTTTCCGCCGCTTCCTCTATGGCTTTTCTTCCGGGCGCTTCCCCGCCGCCCGAACCGAGTTTCGCGAGGGCAAAGGCGGTCCCCAGCCGGGCCGTGCGTTCAAGGGGGTTTTCCGTGCCCCGGCCGTCCCGCCGTTCCAGCAGGGCGGCGGCGATGCCCGCGGCCATGGCGTCCCCGGCGCCCACAGTGCCTGATACGCAGTCCGCCTTTCCCGCCGCGTGGAGGATGCGATCCCCTTCCGCGAAAAGGGCGCCGTCTTGCCCCATGGAAACGGCCGTAAGAAGCACGCCCCGGCGGCGCAGATCCAGCGCCGCTTCCGCGATTTCCTCCAGGCTTGAGAATTCCCGCCCGGCCCAGCGCGAAAGTTCGTTTTTGTTGGGTTTGACGCAATGAGGAAGCGTGTCCGAAAGCAGGGCTTCCCGGAGCGCCTGGCCGTCGGCGTCCAGAATGACAAAACAGCCCCTGTTTTTGAAAAGGCGCACAAGGTTTTTGTAGAGGTCCGGGGAACAGAACGGCGGCAGGCTTCCCGAAAGAACGGCCATGACGGTTCCGGGGGGAAGATCCTCCCCGGCAAGTTTTTCAAGCCGCCTTATGTCTTCCGCTTCCGGGGAGGGGCCGGGGAGGTTGATGTCCGTGGTGCCTTCTTTGTCCACCACCTTGATGTTGGTGCGGGTATCTCCGGGGAGTCTTATGAAAAGATCCCCGGTTTCCGTGCGCCTGAAATGATCTTCAAAAATCGCCTGATTGTTCCGGCCCAGAAAACCCGCCGCCTGAGTCCTTATCCCCCAGGACGAAAGACAGGCGCTTACGTTGATCCCCTTGCCCCCGGCGCTCAGGCGCACCGAAGAGGCCCGGTGCATTTCACCGGGGAAGAACTTTTCAACCCGTATGGTCTGGTCTATGGCGGGGTTGGGGGTTACCGTGAGCACCAGCGCCCCGTTCCCGTTGTGCGCCGCCATAGGGGTCATTCTTCCCTGGGTCCGGCGAAAAACTGCATCATCTGGACAAAGTAGTAGATATTTTTATAGGTGCCTGTCATGCGCCGGCCGAGGGGAATTTCCGACGCCCCTTCCAGCTCCTTCCAGTTCATAATTAGTTCATGGCGGCCCTTCTGGTAATCTTCAATGAGTCCCTTGAGATTTTTTCCCATGGAAATAAGAAACTGCGCCGCCCTGGCAATAAATCCTTCCGCTTCCTCGTTCGCGCTTTTGAGGATCACCGTGACATAGCGGGCCTGGCTCTTGTCGCGGTCCGCCTTGACAATGGCGGCCTTGAGGCGTCCGCCCTTTTCACCGTCGTCCGAAAAGGTGTCGTCAAAGGTGACAAGTTCGTCGGAAATTCTCATGATGCTGTGAAAGCTTTCGGACATTTGCTGGGCAAGCACCGGGGCGGTCCACTGGCCCCGGACAAGAAGTATGTCGCACAGTTCCCGTATGTTCTTTTTGACATGGTCCATAAGAAAGGCCCTGAGGTAGTTGAGGGCGCGGGCATGCACAAAACCGTCAAAATTTTTTTTCGTGTAAAGCGCGCTGTTTTTTTCGCTGTAATATTTCATCCTGTCCACCTCCGCGCCCGCGAAGATGGTTTTGGCAAGGACGTCTATCTGGGCGTTTTGCCTTGCGTTGATTACTTTATCAACCGCTCCCTTTGCCTCATTCCGCCGGCCTTCGAGGTACGCTTCGGCAATGTGCTCGTCGGAAAGCCGGGGCTTGTACTGCCACGAAGGATTCCCGTCAATGTGGCGTATCATCAGTTCCAGCATGCCGGATTTCCGTATTTCCCGCAGCTGTCCCAGAACGCGGTTCCACTGATCTATTGCCGCCACGTCGACGCCGTTCTTGTAGATTTTAAGAACCCTGAACGCGTTTTTCCAGTCCTGATCGGGATCTACGGCGAAAGAGACATCAAGAAAGTCTTTGAGATCTTCGGACAAATATTCCCCCCGCACCGGAGAGAATTTCGGCTGATAGGTAAAATTGCGTTCGGTAATATTCGCGTCGAATTTTTTCAGCACAAAAAAGAAGTCGAACGCGCTGAACGCGCCGAACGCGAGAATGAGGTTGTAGCAGCGGTCTATGGCGGCGCAGTATTCGCTGTCGAAGGCGGCGGAAAAGGCGGCAAGATCCTGCTTGACGCGGGCGGCAAGATCCTTGATCTGGATGGTTTTGGCGTCTGTCTCTATTGTTTCGGCGTCGATGCGCCGCCGCATTTCAAGGAGGTTCTTGTCCAGAAAGGCCTCGGCCGTTACCTGTTTTAACTGCGCCGATTTGGCGGCGTTCTGCATGAGGATCTGCGCGGGGGAAATGATTTTATACACCTCGAAAAAAAATTTTCCGAAGCTGCCGTCTATTTCCTGTGATTTGACGCGGTAATAACGCGCAAAGCGGTTGCCGGAAAGATCTTTGGCAAGCTGTTTGACGAGCTTTTTTTTGCCCGCTTCGGGATCGTCGTTTACGCCGAAAAGGGAAAACAGTTTGTCAAGAAACCCGGCCATGGCTTACTTTTTCCGGGAAACCGCGGTTGCCGCCGATGAAAGGCGGGCGTCGATATCCCCAAGAATTCCCCGCGCGTTTCGTCCTTTTTCAAGGGCATCGGCGTAATTACCGCCTGAAAGGCTCACTTCGGCCTGATCCGCCGTCCGCCGCGCCGTCTCGAAATCCTGATCTACGGCGTTAAAATCGACTTGTAAATTTCCCGCCCGTTTGGCTGTCCTGATGGAATTTTCGGTTCCGGAAATGGAGTCTTTAAGGCCGGCGACAAGACTCGCGGCGTCTTCCCTGGCACTTTCCGCCCCGGTTCTGCCGTCGGCGATGGCCTTTTCGGCGGCGCTTACCGCCTCGGCGGCAAAGGTTTTCGCGGCGTCGTAACGCCTGGCTTCCGCCTCTGTCCGCATGCGGTTAAGGGCGTCCCTGGCCCTGGCAAGGGTCCCCGCCGCGTAGGTAACCGCGCCGGGATCGTTTTCCGCCATGGTAACCGCGGAGGCAGCCGCGTCCATTTCTTCCGTGGGAGGCTTCGCGCAGGCCGCCGCGAAAAACACGGCGAAGATCACAAAAAGAACCGCCGCGGCTTTTGCGGTACGTTTTACCGGTAATGATTTCATATTTTCTCCTTCATTACTATATTATATTTCGGATAAAAAAACACCCCGCCAAAGAGTGTGGGGAAAGACTTTTGGATGTCCGTAAATACGCCGAAAAATAAAGGATGTCCGCCTTCATTACCCCGAAAAAATACCTTTTGATTCTCTTCATCGCCTTTGCCTCGGCGGCCCTGTCGGCGTTTCTTCTGGAATACGTTTTAAGGGGGCCCAGGCTCGGTTTTTACTACGATTTTCTTGCCGGCCGCCGCCCGGCCGCCATTGTGCCCCGTGAAATACTGCTCATCGATACCGGAGACAGTACGGAAAGCGGGACGGTGGTCTGTGTTCTGGACGCCCTTATCGAATTTGACGCGGAGAGCCTTGTGCTTGAAGTTCCGGTGCTGGGATTTTCCTCCGTGGAAAACGGGGACGAAGACCAGATGCGCCGGCGTCTTGACGAGGAATTCCTGTTGCTTGGAAGAAATATCCGCAATCTTTTTGAGGCGATACGGACGGGCTCCGTTTCTCCCCGGGACGCGGACCGTTATGTCGGGGAACTTGTGGGCCTTGCTGAACGGGGAAAGGAACGGCTTGGCGCGGCTCTTATAGACCGGGATACCTCTTCGGTTCAGCTTGAAAAGGAGGCTGAAGCCTTCGGCGCTTTTTTCCGCTCCGGCGATCTCCGCCCCCGGCCCGACAGGGACGGCGTGCTGCGGCGCGTGGTTCCCGTGTTCCCCGACGGCTCGGAACACGCCGTATACACCGCCCTCAAAAAAAAGCGGAATGATCCTTCTTCCGGCGCGTATTCTTCCGGTCTTGAATACACCGAATACGGCCCCGTGCTTGCCGGGCGGAACGGAAACAGCGAAATGATTATTCCTCTGGACCGTGACGGGGCCGTGCTCATTGAACAATGCGCCGGTTACAGGCGCATGCCCCTTGCGGCCTTTACCCGCTACCGGGACGCGGACCGGGCCCTGCGGGGTCTTTTGGGTGAAGCCGAAGGGCTTGGGATCTATTCGGCCCTTCCGCCTGAAAACGCTCCCCTGTACCTCTACGATTACAGCGAGGCGCTCCGGGAGGACATGCTCGCCCGTCCGTCGGCGGAAACAAAGGATGCGTGGAAGGCGTCGCGGGCCGGGTACGCGAGGAGCCTTGAGGATTTTTTTTCGGGCCCTTCCGAGGCGGTCCTGGTCGGCGGCTATGAGGAGCTTATCGCCACCGAAGATCTTGACGAAGGGGGAATCTCCCGGCTTGCGGATTTTCGTGATGAATTGATAGGGGCTTTTCAAAAACTGCGGGACGCCCATAGTACGTTTACCGCGCTGCGCTCCGGCATGGAGAGGGAACTTGAATCGTCCCTGTGCGTCATGGGAAACGATCCGGAACCTTCGGCACGGCTTGCCTCGGCGCTCATAAGCGGCCGCTCTGCCGTTCCCGCCAGAAGGGTACACGTTCTTTTCTGGTCCCTCTTCGCGGCGTTTCTTGCCATAGCCGGGGCGTCGCGGCTTCGTCAGGCGGTATGCCTTGCGGCGGCCCCCGTTTCCGGCGCCCTTCTGGCCTTTGTCTTTTCGTGGTATTTCGTGTTTTCAGGCTGTTGGATAGATCCCCTTCTTCCCGCCGCGCCGGCCTTCGCCGGGATTCTGGTTTTCTGGGCCGGTTCCCTTATTGTGACCGTCCAGGGCGCGTCTTCCTTCAGGCGCGCCTACGGAAACGCCGCCGGAAAGCCTTGGCTGAAACAGCTGATACGAAAGGGCCGGCCCCTGCCGCGGGAACGTATACGCGCCCGGGCGGCGGTAATGGCCGTAAAAGACCCCGCGCTGCTTGCCGTGGAGGATCGGGGCGATCCGGCCGCGGTTGCTGTTTTGCTGGAACAATTCAGGGAGGAAGTGTCCGCGGTTTTAAAGAAGTCAGGCGCGGTGATTCTGGGGTATGAAAAGGACATGGTTATTGCCTGTTTTGGCTCTCCCCTGGAACGTGTCTGCCTTGACGGACTAAAGGGGGAAAGCCCCTATTCCGGCGATCCGGGCGCCGGAATAGGGCATCCTGCCGTCAAGGCGGCGGGTTTTGTCGCGGAACTGTTCCGCCTGCATTCCGGCCTTTCCTGGCGTTTGGGCATGGACTATGGGGAATGCCTGTTCTTTTGGTCCGTCATGACCGGTTACACCGCCTGCGGCAGCCCCGTTGTCCGTTCGCGCGTTCTTGCCGGGCTTACGGGGCGGTACCATTCCCGCGTCCTCATTACCGAGCCTGTGAGGGAACCCCTCAGCGTTCCTGTACGAAAACTTCATTCTTTGACATCCGTCCGGGAAGGCGGCGGGGAAGAAAAGACATGTTTTTACGAACTTCCGGTAACGGCCCGGCCGGGGCCGTAAACACCAAAGGAGAAGAAATTTACCGCAAGGTCAAAAAAGTCAAAGAAAAAGGGAAGAAAAAGAAAAAACCACAACGAACCTTCGGTTCGCCCTCACGGACAAAACGGACTTTTTTAGTTTCAAATGTATATGTTGTCCACGGAGGAACACGGAGTTTTCGAAACAAATCCTTTCTTGATTCCGTGTAACTCTCAGGCAATGCGCTCTGCGTATTGCCCGTCCTCCGCGGTTACAATTTCTTCCAAACTAAAGCCGCTTCCAAAAACTGAAGCTTCCGGAGGGTCCCGTAAGCGCCGGCCCGTCTGCGGGCGGGGTTCCGTCTTTCTTCCTCCTTATGGGTGCTCGTGCCTGGCCATTTTGCCGTTACTCCCGACCGCGACGAACTTCCCGCCGCCGTAGGCGATGCCGTTGATCTGGGAAGTACTAAAGGTGGAGCCCGCTCCATCGATGCCGGTCCACGTTTCTCCATTGCCGGAATAGGCTATTTTGCCATAACCCCCGGCCGCGACAAATTTCCTGCCGCCCCAGGCGATGCTAGTGATGGTGGAAGTACCAAAGGTGGAGGCCGTTCCGTCGATGCCGGTCCAATCTGCCCCGTTGCCGGACCAGGCCATTTTGCCGTACATCCCGCCTGCGACGAACTTCCCGCCGCCCCAGGCGATGCCATAGATATTGGAAGAAGAACCGAAGGTGGATGTCGTTCCGTCGATACCGGTCCACGTTACCCCGCCGTCGCCGGAATAGGCCATGTGGCCGTTAGGCCCGACCGCGACGAATTTCCCGCCGCCCCAGGCGATACCATTGATGAGAGTAGTATCAAAAGTGGAGGCCGTTCCGTTGATGCCGGTCCAGTCTACCCCGTCGGCGGACCTGGCCATTTTGCCGTTACTCCCGCCCGCGACGAACTTCCCGCCGCCCCAGGCGATGCTATAGATCAAGGAAGTACCAAAGGTGGAGGCCGTTCCATCGATGCCGGTCCACGTTTCTCCGTCGGTGGACCATGCCATGCCTTCATACCCGACCGCGACGAACTTCCCACTGCCGTAGGCGATACCATAGATGGCGGAAGTATCAAAGGCGGAGGCCGTTCCGTCGATGCCGATCCAGTCGACCTTCCACTTGGCATAGAGGGTAGTATCGGCGGCAAAGGCGTAGGAACCGCCCGCGGCGTAGTCCGCGCCGGACCCGTTTGCCTGGGTATTCCAGCCCCGGAACGTATATGCCGTCTTTACGAGGCTTCCCCGGGCGGGCATGGGCATGGGCAGGCCGGCAGGACCCAACAGCGCCGAGGGAACCACCATGCCGCCTGTATGCCCGTTGCCGTTAAAGGTAATGGTAACGGGTGTGGATACAGATACGGGGCCGGAGATCTTGCAAGCGGCGGACACAAGGACGAACGCCGTAAAAAACATTGACATACGTTTCATACCTTATTCCTCCAGGCCGCCCCAAAAGATCTTCGGGGCAAATTTTTTTGAGGGAAATGGCGGAGAGTGGAAAGATGACGGTGAGTATTAGAGAGAGAGAGAGAGAGAGAGAGAGAGAGAGAGAGAGAGCAAAAACCGAGCCAACCGCAACGATGCGGGACACAAATTCAGGGATTTTTTTCACATATACGGCAGGGCGCGCCGCTTTTTTCATAATATACAGTATACCACATGCCGCGGGTTCGTGTACAGAAAAAGGACCGCGGGCAATAATTCCGAATTCAAAACGACCACGGACAGGCACAGACCAACACGGACAAACTATACGAGGCTGTTCCAAAACTTCATTTTTTTGGAACAAGTTCATACATTTGAAAATAAAAGTCCGTTCTGTCCGTGAAGTCTGTGGTTAAATTCTTGCATTTTATGTAATTCGACTGTTTTGGAACTATCTCTATTGACAAAATTTTTTTTGTATGATAACACATAGTAATCCGATATGGATTTAATATAAGTATTTTGGTATGTTTACTATATAAAAGGCGGTTGAACAGGATATGGTTTCCTTTGAGTGGAAGTATGTCTTTGAGTATTTTCCCAAAATAGCGTCCATGCTGCCGGTGACCCTTCTTATTGTGGCGGTTTCGGCGGGCGCGGGGCTGGTTATAGGCATGCTTTTTGCCGCGGCCCGCGTCGAAAAAATTCCCGTTTTGCGTGAAATTTCCGCGGTTATGGTGTCGTTTATCAGGGGAACTCCGATTTTCATCCAGCTTTTTGTTGTTTATTACGGGCTTCCCCTGCTTCTTTTACCTCTGGGCATCGATATTACCCGTTCAAGCAAGCTGCTGTTCGTGCTGATTGCCTACGCGTTCAATGTAGGAGGATTCGCGTCCGAAATGATACGGTCGGCGGCGCTTGCCGTGCCCAGGGATCAGTGGGACGCGGCGGCTTCCGTGGGGCTTTCAAGGCCGCAAGTCTACCTCCGGGTGATCATTCCGCAGATGGTTGTTATCGCGATTCCTTCGGCGGGGCGGCTTTTGACGGCGGCGCTTTCCGATACGGCCCTGGCTTCGGCAATGGGGATCGTGGACGTGCTTGAGCGCGCAAAGCTTCTGGGCAACCATTCGATGCACAAACTGGAAGCGTATTTTGACGTGGCGGTATTGTTCGTCGCGCTCTCGTTTCTTTTTGAGCGCTGTTTCAGGGCGCTGGAGCGCCGTTACGGCTCAGGCAGCGCGGCCCGCGCGCCCCGGTCGGCGACGGACCGGTGTCTCCGGCCTTTTCGTACAACACCGTGAACCATTGCGCGTGTTTTTAAGCGGAAGTTGTTCAATAAAAAAATACGGGTGGCGCGGACGCCGCCCGGCAGAACGGCGGCGGTGATTCCGCCGCTTGAATTAAAAGGAGATTAGTATGAAAGAAACTTTCATCATGAAAAAAGTTTTCATCATTAAAAAACTTTTTAGCATGAAAAAAATTTTTGTGAAAGCGGCATATGTCATGTTCCTGGCCGCGCTGGTATTTTCCTGCGCGAAGAAAAACGAAAAGATCATCATTGGTACGGGACAGGACTATGAACCCTTCTGCTACAGGGACGCGGAGGGGAACCTCGCCGGTTTTGACATTGAGGTTGTAAAGGAAATAGGAAGGCGGCTTCCCCAGTACACGTTTGAGTTTGAGGTTTTCGACTTCAAAAACGTACTGGTTTCCCTGGCCTCAGGCAAGATCGATGTGGGCGCCCACGAGTTTGAGGAAAACCCCGAACGGCGCAGGACATACCTGTACGGCGAAGAAGGCTACAACGACTACGACAGCTATCTTGTCGTGAAGGCCGACGGTCCCTGGGCGCATGTTACCTCGCTGGAAGAGCTGGCTGGTAATCCCGGCGCGGTTCTTGCCACTTCGACAGGGTCCAACTACGAAGCGTTTCTGATAACGTGGAACCAGAATCATCCGGCGGATCGGCAGCTTTACTATACCGCCTTTGAGGAAGACTATGTGCGGAACGTTAACATGGCGAACGGAACAACAGCCGCCCAGCTTCTGACCGAATTTGAAATGGATTTTACCAACGCCAAAATGCCGGGGCTTAACTGCAAGATCGCCTCAAAGGAACCTCTTATCTATTCAAAGGCGTACTTCCTTTTCAAAAAAGACTCAAGCGTCCTACGGAACGCCTTTGACAGTTCGCTGCGTGACATGAAGGCGGACGGCACGCTGGAAAGCATAAAAGAGCGGGTGTTGACCGCGTATCTTGACAGTTTGTAAAGGGTTTTCAATGGACTTTGACCTTGTGTTCATGTTCAAGGCAATGGCCGAAGCGGGTACGGCCATTCCGTACTCGCTTTGTATCGCCTTTTCCGCGGTGGCGGCGGGAATGGTTCTTGGCCTTCCTGTCGCGCTTGTACGCTTTTACCGCGTGCCGGTTATCCATACCGCCGCGGCGGTATGGATAACGGTTACGAAGGCTCTCCCTGAGATTCTGGTTTATTTTATTCTTTTTGTGCTGCTTGCGCAGGAGCGGAGTTTTCCGGCCGCCCTTATAGCGCTTATCGGCATTACCGTTTCGGCGGGCACGGAGTCGTCGGAAATGTTCCGGGGAGCCCTTGAATCCATTGACAAAAGCCAGTTCGACGCCGCGCGTTCAATCGGGCACGGGGAAGCGGCTGTCTTTTTCCGCGTTGTACTGCCCCAGACGGTGCCGGTATGCGTTCCTGTCGCCAGCGGCGTAGTGATCCACGCCATCAAGGCGCTTCCTGTCGCCGTGCTGATAGGCCTGCGCGATATTCTCAATACCGCGCTCGGCGCCGCGACAATCAACTACCGCTACCTCGAATGTTATGTCGCGGCGGCGCTGATTTTCTGGGCGATTTTTATTGTCGTGGAAAGGATCTTTTTGATCGTTGAAAAGCGGTTCAGGTACAATAGAGTTGTTTAGCAACCAACCGGGTTGCTAAACAAGTACGATTTCCCCCAAAGGAGACAATTGAGTTGCTTGAGATCAGAAACATTACCAAGTCATTTGGAGCGGACCAGGTGCTTAAAGGCTTTGATTTTTTTGTGCGCGAAGGAGACGTGGTGTCGGTTATCGGGCCGTCCGGTTCCGGCAAGACCACGCTGCTGCGCTGCATCAATTTTCTGGAAAACGCCGATTCGGGCACCATACGGATAGGCGGTCTCCATGCCGATTTTTCACGGATCCGCAAAAAAGAAAAAATAGCGATGCGGCGCAAAACGGCGATGGTGTTTCAAAATTACGCGCTGTTCTCGAACATGACCGCCCTGGAAAATGTCATGGAGGGTCTTGTTATCGCAAGAAAAATGGAAAGGCCGGCGGCAAAGGAGGCGGCGGTAAAAGTGCTTTCCAAAGTGGGGCTTGCTTCAAAACTTGACTCAAAGCCGCGCGAGCTTTCCGGGGGTCAGCAGCAGCGTGTGGGCATAGCCCGCGCCGTTGCGCTTAACCCGGAGGTAATTTTGTTTGACGAACCTACATCTTCCCTTGATCCTGAAATGGTTGACGACATTCTTGCCCTTATCAAGGATCTTGCCCGCGAAGGCGCCACAATGGCCATTGTTACCCACGAGATGCAGTTTGCCTATGAAATATCGGACCGCGTCGTGTTTCTTGACAAGGGGGAAATTCTGGCGGAAGGTTCCCCGCCGGAAATTTTTGACAGGCCACGGGAGGATCGCGTAAAACAGTTTGTGTCGCGTTTTAATTTCAAGCGCGCCCCCGAATACTATTTATAGAAGGATTATGATGAATTACACTACATTGCTTTCAAAGCCGTCTTCCAATGTCAGGGAGGCGCGTTTAGGTTCGATTACAGGCTATCACGGCTGTGTAAGCGATTTGGCCGGACGTTCTGCGTGCGGCGGAGTAAAAAACCGGGAACGCTGCTTCAGCCAGTCGAGCATGTGTCTTTCCATGTGCGCCATTGATCAGCTCCTTGATATCCGGGATATCGCCGTAATCTACCACGCCCCTTCCGGCTGCTGCGCCGGCGCCGCCGGGTCCGCCGTTCTGTCCCGGCAGATTGCCGCGCGCATAGGCCGGACCAACCGCTCTGTTCTTGTCGGCACCGATCTTGATGAAAACGATACGGTCTTTGGCGCGATTGAACCCTTGAGAAAAATCGCCCTTGAAACATTTAACACCCACCGCCCAAGAGCGCTTTTCCTTGCCAGTTCCTGCGTTTCCGGCGTCATAGGCGAAGACATCGACAGTCTTGCCGGCGAACTCCGGGAAGAGCTTGGCATTCCGGTGGAAAGCGTACACTGCGAAGGCTTTAAGTCGCGGATATGGGCCTCTGGCTTTGATGTGGCCGATCACGCCGTACTGCGGGGAATCGTAAAGCCTCCAAAGGAAAAACGCCCCGTGATCAACTTTAAAAATTTTTATGAAAGCCACCGCCCCCAGATAACCGAAATTTTTGCCGGCTTCGGGGTAAAGCCACAGTTCCTCTATATGAATTCCTCCGTCCAGGAGCTTGAGCATCTTTCCGAATCGCTTGCCACAGTATGCGTGTGCGGTACCCTGGGCACGTACCTTGGCAACGGGCTTGAAGAGCTGTACGGCGTGCCCTATATCAGGACAATCAATTTTTCGGGGATAGCCGGATTTGAAACATGGCTCCGTAAAATCGGCGAGACTATAGGCAGGGAGGCGGAGGCGGAAGCGTACCTCAGGCGGGAACGGGACGAGTACCTTCCCAAAATACAGGCGCTTAAAAAAGAACTTGAAGGCCGCACCGCGGTTATAGGCATGGGGCCCGGTTATACATACGAAGTCAGCCGGGTGCTGCAGGAGCTGGGGATACGGACGGTATGGGCCGCCGCCTGGCATTTTGATTATAAATACGACAACGGCCAGAATCCCCCCGCGCTGGAATACCTTAAGGAACACGCGCCAAACGACATCGGCCTTTCGGTCGCCGACATGCAGAACTACGAGCTGCTCAACATACTGAACACGCACAGGCCGGATCTCTACTTTTCCCGGCATCCGGGCAGCACCGTGTGGGCCATCAAGCAGGGTATTACCGCCGTGTATTTTGCCGATGAATACATGGCCTTCGGCTACCGGGGCACGCTGAATTTCGCCCAGTATATTGTTGACTCGATCAAAAACCGCAGCTTTGAAAAAAATCTTGCCGCGCGGGTCCGCCTGCCGTATACGGACTGGTGGTATAAAAACGCCAGCGACGCGATGCTGCTGGAGGGGGGCCGTTAATGGCAAAGGTACTGTACCAGCCGCGGTATAAATGCGCCCTTGCGGCCATGCAGACCGTACACGCCATACCAGGGGCGATACCGGTTTTGCATTCCGGGCCGGGCTGCGGCGCCAAACTCAACAACAACAACGGTACCTCCGGCATGTATTCGCCCAATATTTTTCCATGTACCAGCATAGGCGAGAAAGAAGTGGTGTTCGGCGGCTCGGACAAGCTGCGGTCAACCATAGAAAACGCGCTCAAGATCATAGACGCCGATCTTTTTGTGGTGCTTACAGGCTGTACTTCGGAAATTATCGGCGACGACGTGGGTGAAGTTGCCGGGGAATTCGCCGGCGCCGAAAAAAAAGTCATATTCGCCAATACCCCCGGTTTCAAGGGCAATAATTACCTGGGCCACGACTGGATACTAAAGGCCATATTCGATCAGTATCTCCCTTGCAGAAAAGCTTCGGTGGAAAGGGGCCTCCTCAATATTTTTTCCGCGCCCCCCATGCAGGACGCGTTCTGGCTCGGCAATCTGCGGGAGATAGAATCCCTGGCGGCTGAAATAGGGCTTACCCCCAACACCATATTCGGCCATGGCCGGGGGCTTTCCAACATAGACCGGATTCCGGACGCCCAGCTTAATCTGCTCATCGGCCCCTGGGCCGGCCTTGAAAGCGTCCGCTTTCTTGAAAAAAAATACGGCACGCCCTGCATGCACTACCCGGTGCTTCCTGTCGGCGCGTTTGAAACATCCCGTTTTCTGCGGGCGCTGGCGGAAAAAGCCGGCGCCGGTAAAGCGCTTTGCGAAAAAGTCATCTCGTCCCATGAAGATGAATATTATTATTACATAGAACGCTACTCCGATATTTTTCTGGAACAGCGGGTAATATCAAAGCGTTTTATCACCGTGGCGGACGCCCATTACGCCCTGGCGTTTACCAAATTCCTTGTAAACGATCTGGGGATGTTCCCTGTGGTCCAGTTTATTACCGACGACACGCCGGCGGCGTACCGGAAGTCCCTTGAGGGGGAATTCCGGGATCTTAATTACGGCATTACGGCGGACATTGTGTTCAGTACAGACGGCGATGAAATATACCGGAACGTCAGGGACGCTGTTACAGGCGGTAATCCGCTTGTAATCGGTTCCAGCTGGGAAAAAAACCTTGCCCAGGAGATAAACGGTATTTTTGTCAATGTTTCGTATCCCATGGTTTCCCGCATGGTAATAAACGGGCATGTCGCCGGTTACTCAGGCGGCCTCAAGTTTCTTGAGGATATGTACACCGAGGCGCGCGAGCGGCTGGCCCTGTAGAGGGAACTCCCGGAAACCGGAGTTTCCTGAGCTTTCCTAATTTTTTTGTGACTGGAGGATAACATGCCGGTACGGCAAATCGCTATTTACGGAAAAGGCGGAATCGGAAAATCGACCACCACCCAGAATCTTACGGCGGCTCTTGCGGAAGGCGGCAAGAACATTATGGTTGTAGGATGCGATCCCAAGGCGGATTCGACCCGGCTTCTTTTAGGCGGGCTGCACCAGAAAACGGTGCTTGATACCATACGGGATAACAAACAGGAAATAACCCTTGCTCAACTGGTCAAAAACGGATGGAAGGGCATACGCTGTGTTGAATCGGGCGGGCCGGAGCCGGGAGTCGGATGCGCGGGACGGGGCATCATCACTTCTATCGACATGCTTGAAAGCCTGGGCGCGTACACAAGCGATCTTGATTATGTGTTCTACGATGTGCTGGGAGACGTGGTGTGCGGCGGTTTTGCCATGCCGATACGGGAAGGCAAAGCGAAGGAAATATACATTGTCGCGTCAGGCGAAATGATGGCCCTCTACGCGGCGAATAACATATGCAAAGGCATCAAAAAATTCGCCGAAAAAGGCGGCGTAAGGCTCGGCGGAATTATCTGCAACAGCCGTAACGTTGACAACGAGCTTGATCTCCTGCGCGTCTTTGCCGCGGAACTTGGCAGCCATCTGCTCTATTTTATTCCCCGCAACAATCTGGTACAGCACGCGGAAATCAACCGCCAGACGGTGGTTCAGTACAAACCGGAAGCCCCCCAGGCCGAAGAGTACCGTTCGCTGGCAAAAGCGCTGGACACGAATACCAACTTTACCATACCGGAACCCATTGCCTCAGACAGGCTGGAAGAACTCCTGCTTGAATACGGTACAATGGACACCCCTGAGTATAAAATATAGGAAGGGGCGAAATGTCCCGCGCCGCTGCCGTGCGGTTTTCCGCCCTGCCGTTCAGCGGCGGGAGAGCCTTTCAATTACCGGAACAAGGGCCCGCAGCCGCACGACGCGGCCGCCCCCCAGTTCGGGAAAGGCCCGGTAGCGTTCGCCGTCGTCCGAAAAGGGGCTGGCTTTTTCGCCGGGGAAGGGCGCGTACCGTTTCTGCGTCCACCTGAGCTCGGGGTCCCAGAGGCTTTGGGCCGGCTTTTGCGGATCGAAGTAAATGAAGGATTCGTGAACGCCGCGTTCGGCAAGCGGGGCCTCGTCGGTACACTGGAGGTACCGTATTACGCCCCCTTTCATGTCCACCGACTGTATGATCGCCGAATGGGATACTGCTCCGTCATACCCCCGGAAGAGGATAATGTCCGCCGGCCTTAAGCCGCGTATTTCGTCACGCACCGCGAGGATCTGGGAACTTCCCGAATCGAAGAACGCGGTTCCCGCGTACCAGGACGGATCTCCCCCGCGCCTGACGCCAAGGGCGCGGCGCAGGGCGCTGCCCAGATCAAGCCCGCCTTCCCTTGCCACCCCCGAAAGAACATGCCAGACAAAGCCTGAACAGTCCATTCCGGCAAGGCCCACGCAGTAAAGGTAATTGTACACATCGGATTCTTCGGGTCCCCTGCCCGGGACCAGCACATAGGGCCTGTGGGGAAGCCCGCGGTAGGAACCGGCCTTCATCCTGGCAAGTTCAAAAAGATCCCGCGTCGCCGACCAGCTCTGGCCGGGAATGTCGAAGACGATCACTTTTTCCCTGCCGTCGGAAAGGGCTTCGGTATACGCCCCGAATTCCTTTGAGTCAATGATACCCTCAATGACAGGCCAGAGGAATTCGGGGTTTCCCTTGCCGCCCCGGAGGAATTCCCAGCCTTCGTCAAGCAGGATGTCCCTTTCGTTGTTTTGGGCGAAGGGCATGCGGAGGTTCATTACCCTGCCGCCTATGATCCTTGTCCTGAAACAGAGCCTGTAGGCTTCCTCAATGACGCGCTCCGCGCCGTTTCCCCAGATGCGCGAAGGGTCCGAATAGGCGGCAAGGGCCGCGTCGGCCGGCGTTTCCCCGGCGGCGTTCCTGTCTTCCGCGGCAAGAAAACCGGGAATTGCCTGGAGCAATAACATTACAAGCACGGGTCCCGCAAGGCCCCGCGCCGGAAACCGGACGGCCGCGTTTTTTCGCGTCATATACCGCTGCGGCCGGCGCTACGGCCGTTTTTCAATGTCCATGAAGTACCGCACCGTGCGGACCTTTAATTCGTCGGTGGCTTCCCTGTCACAGACGATGATCGCGCATTGATGCATCTGGAGGCAGGAGAGCGTCCACATGTGATTTATCCCTTCTTCCACTACCGCGCGGAGGGCGCGGGCCTTTTGATAGCCGCTTACGAGGATAAGGACTTCCCGCGCGTCCATCACCGTGCCTACCCCGACAGTAAGGGCGGTGGCAGGCACCCGCCGGGGATCGCCGCCGAAAAAACGCGCGTTGGCAATGCGGGTTTCCCCGGCAAGCGTCTTTACCCTGGTGCGCGAGCTGAGCGAAGACCCCGGTTCGTTAAAGGCCAGGTGTCCGTCGCTTCCCATGCCGCCCAAAAACAGTTCTATGCCGCCTGACGCCCGTATCGCCTCCTCGTAGGCCAGGCATTCCGCCCCGCTGTCCGGGGCAAGGCCGTTAAGCGTGTGTATGTTCTTTTTGTCCATGTCGACATGATTGAAGAAGTTGTCCATCATGAAACGCCGGTAGCTCTCCGGCTGATCTTCCCCAAGCCCCAGATATTCGTCCATGTTAAAGGTAACAACGTTTTTAAAGGAAACCTTTTTTTCACCGCAGAGCCGTATCAGTTCGCGGTAGGTTCCAAGCGGGGTGGAGCCTGTGGGAAGGCCCAGCACAAATGGTTTTGCCGCTTGTGGCCCTGATTCCCGTATCCGTTTGGCAATATGCAGGGCCGCCCACCGGCTCACCTCTTCATAGTTATCAAGAATGACGACGCGCACGATTCCTCCTAAAAAAGATTCCTTACTATGCGGCCGCCTATCATGACAAGCTTGACCGTAAAGTCACGGTCAAACACGGCAAGATCCGCGAGACGGCCGGGGACAATGGCCCCCTGGCTATTGTAGCGCATTATCTGGGCCGGGTTAAAGGACGCGGTCTTTACCGCGTCTTCGAGGCTGAAGCCGAAGCCGGCAAGGTTTTGTACGCCGCGTATCATGGTCAAGGCCGAGCCCGCGATAACATCGTCGCTCTTGCGGTGAAAGAGGCCGTCGTGAAAAACAACTTCCTCGCCGTTGGCGTAGAAGGGGCCTTCCGCCTGTTCCGTGGGCCGCAGACTGTCGGTAACGAGAACTATTTTATCAATGGGCTTGTCCCTCTGAAGCAGTTTGAAGAGATCGGGGTGCACATGACAGCCGTCCGCGATGATCTCGCAGGACATTTCAGGATGGACAAGAATGGCCCCTACGGCGTTGAGGTCGCGGTGATCCAGTTTGCTCATTGCGTTGAAGAGGTGCGTCGAATGGAGTATGCCGGCCTGCATGCCTTCGAGCATGTTTTCGTATTTGGCGTCCGTGTGGCCGGCCTGGAGGATTATGCCCTTCTTTATGCAGTACAGGGCCAGTTCGTGCATGCCCTTGATTTCCGGGGCAACGGTCATGTTGACAATACGCCCCCCGGCCGCGTTCCACAGTTCTTCCATAAACTCCAGGTTCACAGGCTGCAGGGTTTCCGGCTTTTGTATTCCCAGCTTCCGGGGTGAAAGAAAGGGGCCTTCCATGTGAAGCCCCATGATCCTGGCGCCCTGTTCCTTTCCCATGGCGGAGGCAATGGCCGCCGCCGCCCGGAGCATTTCGGGCGCCTGTGAAGGGTAGAGGGTGGGATTAAAGGCGGTAACGCCGTACCGGGTCAGGATGCGCGACATTTCGATGACCGATTCGGCCGAGCCGTCATCGGTGCCGCAGCCGCCCGTTCCGTGGATATGGGTGTCGATAAAACCCGGAACGATAAAGGCCCCCTCAACGTCGATGGCGGCCGTGCCGGGGCCGAACTGGCGTTTCAGGAAACGTTTTTGTGAAAAGACATCGGCAACAAGGCCGTCTTCAACCAGTACCGCGCACTCTTCCATGGCGGCAAAACCGGTCATTACCGTCCCGTTGTGCAGGCAGACTGTTTTTGTCATCTCTTAAATATAGTAAAAAAAGCGTCCCTATTCAAATACGGCCATTTGGTGGCCCCGCACTTCAGGTACGGTACAGTGTATGTACCCGTCCCTGATGGTAAAATCAAGGATCTTCTCATCCGGCGCGAGGTACGCCTTTACGGGCGTTACATCCGCCCGCAGACTGAGATCAAGAGAGTAAAGGGGGATAACGTCCTCAATTATTTCCACCGTTTTGCAGCGCTTCATGGGAATGTAATGCAGAAGGTGAAGAACCATGCCGCCTTTCCGCCTCCGCAGGGTTACTTCCAGCGTAGAAGGCAATTCCCCGCGCACAAGCGGCTTTGCCACGAGGTGTTCCAGCGCGCCTGAGATTATGTCCCGGTGCACCTTGCAGCCGTTAAGCGCGTAGTCCCGGAACAGGGGGTGGGTAATGTAGATGAAGCCGTTTCCTTCAACGGCAAAGGGATGCCGGGACGGTTCGGCCCGCGGAGGGGTTTGGCGGTGGGAACAAAAATGCTCCCAGGTCCGGTTAAAATAGGGGAGGGTAAGGAAAGCGGACACCCTGTTGCCGCCTGAGTCTACACGCTGTCCCCGTTCATACACGGCGTAGTCCATTGGGGGAATTTTCCGGAAGATGTTTTGATCCGGGCGCAGCGCCGCGTAGGCAGGCGAATATTCCTCGGCGCCCTCATGCTTAAGCCCCAGTTCAGGAAGGGCGAATCCTTCGCCGTCCGTCCCCAGGCCCGATTCGCCGGTTAAAAGCAATTTACCCCCCGCCGCCAGATACGCGGAAATGCGCGCGGCCGTTTCCGGCGAGAGGCGCACCGAGTCCGGCAGAATGACCAGGTCGTAGCGGGAAATGTCATCCTCAAAATCAACAAAATCAAAGAGGTAGTGAAGCTCGCTCAACATGCGGTATACGCCCTCGTTGGTACCGTTTATGGTCATGGCGGTGGCGTCAAAGCCGCGCTCGTTTTCCAGCACCCGGTTGGCGGCGTAGACGGCAATCTGGGAAATTTTTTTGGTATTGACGCACCAGGGCTCTTTCTTTTCAATCTGTTCAAATACACGGCCGATGCGATCGTAGACGGTTTCATCGAGCTTTCCCGCCGGGTGAAGCTGATCCCCTACGCACGAACCGGCTCCGTTTGCCAGGGCGCGGAAACATTCATATTCCAGCGCGGCAGGATTGCGCAGAGTGCCAAAGTCGCCCCAGGTCTTGTGGAATTTACCGTTCATCATGGTAACAGGCTTGTCAAAGCGGTTGCAGTAGTTTATCAGCACCGGAAAATGGGTATAACCCCAGAGCTCGGAAGGCAGCGATTCAATGTCGATAAAATCATCGCACTCCCTCCTCCGGGCCGTGGAAAGGGCCGTGTCGTTCTGCTCGTCAAATTCAGCGGGGCATCCGTTAAAATAAATTCCCCAGTTTCTGTCCATGTCTTTAAGATACCTGTACATTTCCCGGCTGAATTTGATTTCAACATGCCTGTCATGCGAAAGCACGTCGTCGGGATTTTGGGGATCGAGGTTCATCTGTTTCATTTCCGCCATACAATGCGGGCAGATACAGCCAAATTGAAATATAATGTCAATCCACAATCCGTCAGGATGAAAACGCTCGTGGATCTCCTTCCATTCACGCTTGAGATAATCAACATAACCGGGATTGTTCATGCACAGGGAACGCCATGCCCGCGTTTCGGTATTGTAATCGTTAAGGAACGGCGGCCTGGAACCGAGCACCCCGTTCCTGTCAATCTGCATCCACTGGGGATGTTCGTCGCAGGTGTTTTCCGCCCACACTACCGTTGTGTACACTACCGCGCGGATTCCTTTCCTTCGGCAGGCCGCCATTTGTTCGCCGAGCAGGTCAAGGCCGCCCGCAAGGGAAGGGTGCGTCTTTCCGGCCGCCGCCGGATAATAATAGAAACCATGGTGGCACTTCGCAAAGAGATTTATGGAATTGACATGGTTCTTCTTCAGCGTGCGGGCGAATTCTTCCGCGTTGAAGCGTGACCCGACATCCGGGATTAAAGGCGAAGTGTGAAAATCCAGATGAATCTGACGGTACGGTAAATCAGCCATAAAACCCCCTGTGTTAAACCCTTGTACTAAAGTTGTTCAATAACTGAAGTTATTCAACAACTCTGTTGAACAGCTTCCGCGATTATCCTTTAACCGCGCCGGCGGTTAATCCCTTTTCGACTTTTTCCTGCAAGGCAATGTAGGCGGCAATGGGCGGCAGAATCGAAATGACGATGGCCGCCATTACTCCGCCGTAGTCGGACATGCGTTCCGCGAAGAACGCCTGCAGGCTGATTGAGATAAGCTGCTTTGACCGGCTGTGAATGAACACCAGCGGAAAGAGCAGGTTGTTCCATATGTTGATGAAGTTGAAGATGGACGCCGACGTTATTCCCGCGGCCGATAACGGAACAACAATGCGCAGAAACACCCCGGTAAGGCCCGCCCCGTCTATTACCGCCGCTTCCTCTATTTCAACCGGCATGCCGTTCATAAAACCAGAGATAATAAAAACGGACATCGGTATCTGAAAGGCCGTGAACAGCAGTATCAGTACGGCATAACTGTCAAACAGGCCAAGCTGCCCCAGGTTGTACGACATCGGTATGATGATGATCTGAATGGGCACCATCATACCGGCGATAAAATAGGTGTGCAGTAATTTTTTCGGCCTGAAAATAAAACGCGCGAAAATATACGAGGCCATGGCCGATACAAAAACGGTGATGGTAACGGCGGCGGCCGTGACAAAAACGGTGTTTATAAAGCTCGCCCCGATGTTGCCTGTTTTTACGGCGCGGGGATAATTTTCAAAAACCAGGTTTGCGGAAGGGGTAAAGGGATGAAGAAACACGTCCCTGTCCCTTTTAAGGGACGATATAACGGAAAAATACACCGGAAATATTGAGGTGAGCGCGACAACAGTCAGAAAGAGATAATACCCTGCCCGCTTTATATACCAGCCGGGCGCGTGTGATATTTTCATGCCGCCGCCTTAATGGATTGTCCTGAAACTTCGGCTCGAGGACACATTCCGCTAATATTCGATTGCTTCACGCTGCATCAGCCTCATGGTGACAAGGGCAAGCAAGAGGCTTGCAACAAGAATAAACACCGCGATCGCGCTTCCCAGTCCGTAATGCTCGTACTTGAACGCCTCGTAATAAAGAAGGGTGGACGGCACATGGGTTAACCCGTTTGGTCCTCCCTCTGTCATGACAAAAACAATGTCAAAGTTTTTCATGCTTCCTGTTATGATGAGCACCATCGAAATTTTGACCGATTCCCATATCATGGGCAGGGTAAAATAGACGAGGCGCTGAAATGCGTTCGCGCCGTCCATGCCGGCCGATTCCATGACGGAATCGGGAATGCCCGAAAGCGCGGCAAAACCTATGACCACATGATACCCAAAACCCGTCCACACGTTGGCGGCGATTACCGCGTTAAGCGCGGTCTTTGAATTGACAAGCCACGCCGTGGCCAGGCCGTCCAGTTTCAACAGGTACAAAAACTGGTTCAACACGCCTATGTTGTTGGGAAAATAAATGAACTTCCATAAAAGGGCGGAGGCAGTGAGGGGCAGCACGACGGGCAGAAAAAACGCGATCTTGTACACCTTGTACCCCTTCCAGCACCGGGAGAGGAGCAGGGCAAGCCCGTATCCCAGAACAGTCTGGAAGATCAGGTTCATCAAAATAAACCACATGACATTTTTTATGGAAAGCCAGAAACGCGGGGATGTGAACATTTCGGCGTAATTGGCAAGGCCGGTAAATTTCATGGGTATTTTCCGTATACCCGGCCATGAGTAAAACGAAAAATTAACGGATTGAACAATGGGGACTACCGCCAGCGCCGTATATATCAAAAACGCCGGAGCCAAAAACGAATAGATAAACAGCTTGTTTCTGCGGAGTCTTTCCACCCTGGCCTTGCCTCGCTCAAAAGGGGCGCCCGGAATTTTCCGGACGGCCCCCGCCGGAATTATACGGCCCGTCAGCCGTTCTTGTCTATTTCGCCCTGGATTTCCTCCGCCGCCTGGGCGGGGCTGTTGCCCAGTAGCATCCCTATTATGGCGTTGCGGGTCACATCCTGCATGGAAGACAACTGATCGTAGTCAAAGCTGTCGCCACCGCCCTGGGCGGAATTGTTTAGAATGTTCATGCTCTGGGTAAACAGGGGCGGAACGTTCATGCTGCCTATGTCTATGTCCCTGCGGGCGGGCAGGGTCTTTTTGGCGTTTACAATAATGGACTGCCTTTCCCGGCCGGTGAATTCCTTGAGAAATTTGGCGGTCAGATCGTATTCGGCCCCTTCAAGCCCGCCTGCCATGATGAAGTTTTGGGGGTAGTTGGTAATGTGCCCCCTGAACTGGGGTTTTTCGGGGAAATAGGGCCAGGGGGCGCAGGCCGCCTCGAAATCCAGGTTTTCCCCGGTTATGTCGCCGATAAACCAGGACCCGTTACACACCATGGCCGACTGCTGATCAAAGAACATCGCCTTTTCCATATCCAGAGTCAGGGCTTCGCAGTTGTCCACAAAATAACCCCGTACTTTCATATCCTTTACAAAGGCCAGAGACTCAACAACGTCCGCGTCGGTCCACTTTTTTTTACGGGCCCCCATGTCCATGGCGGCGGGCACGCCGGCCCACTTGTACAGGAACTGGTTGTGGATGTGGCCGGTGCGCCAGGTATCCCGCGCCCCCGGCGCAAAGGGAACTATGCCCGCGGCCTTGAGCTTGTCCATTGCCTCGTACAATTCCGGCATGGTTTCGGGGAATTTATCGTAACCTGTTTTCCTGAACAGGTCGGCGTTGTAGAAAATCCCTTCGGGAGCGGCGGCAAAAGGAACCGCGTACACGCCGGGAACCCCATAGGAATCGAAGCGGAACATGTCAAAGGCGCCTTCGATAAAGCCGTCGTACCACGCCTTGTCTTCAAGGAGCGGCGAAACATCGGCTATCATGCCGCTTTCGGCGTATTTTACAAGGGCCGCGATCCCGGGCAGGTAGAAGACATTGGGCAGTTCCCCGGTGGCGGCCATGGTCCTGAATTTGTTGTTGTACGAAGCCTCCTCGCTTACCGAAAGATCGTTAACGGTAACGCCGGGATTGTTCTTTTGAAAATCGGCCACAAAGTCAAGCCATACGTCGGTCATTCCTTCGCTGCCGGTCCACCGGGTAAGGGTGGTCAAAACAATCTGATCGGTCTTTTTTTTCCCCGAACAGCTGATTCCGGTAAACAGAAGACAAGCGAGCGCCAACAAAAGAAAACGGTTCCTCAATCTCATACTTTTCCTCCTGATATGTTTGACGGACAAAGACACGCATCTTGCCCGGATCACAGGGAAAGTATCCCCCTGTTTTTCCCGGCTGTCAAGGCAAGCACTGTATCCCATGTAGTAAAAGAAAAAACAATATACGCCTTTTGCCGGACCGAAAAATAAACGGCATTATTTTGGCTCCTGCGGAATCCCGCACAATTCCCGAAGAACTGCGAAACGCCGGTATTCCTGTTGTGCTCATTGACCGTCAATATGATTCCCATTATCTTCTTGCCGGAATCAACAACTTTCAGAGCTCTTGCGAAGGAACCAGATATCTTTGGGCAAAGGGAAGCAAGAATCCGGGATTTTATTCTGGACGGGAATCTGGACGGACTGCTTTGCGCAAACTCGTCAATCTGCTATGAGACAGCCGTTGTGCTCGATAGTCTTGCCAACAAGAATAAACAACGCCTGAAAATTATCAGCCACATGATCGAACACAGGGACAGTGTCTATGACATCAAAAGGGAACTGCTCTTCGACGCCGCCATTATTGATCGTCTGAAATGACGGCGCGGGCCAGCCGGGCGCCGCGGTCTTCCAGTGCCTCAAGTTCGTCTTCGGAGGGCCAGCCGGCCCATTCAAGGGATTCGACGCTTGTCCATTTGAGGCTTTCAATGGCCTGTTCGTATTCCTTTTTCGCGCCGCCCGCCCAGCCCCAGGAACCGATACGGAGGACTTTTTTGCCGTGTATGTGTTTACGGCGGAAGATGTCCAGCACATAGGCCATGGGGGGAAACATGGCGTATTCATAAGTGGGCATGGCCAGCACCAGTCCTGAACATCTGTAGGCGTCCGCCAGCACCCAGGACACATTTTCATCGGGGATGCGGCGCATTGTATAGGGAACGTTCTCTTTCTCTATGCCCCGTATTACCGCGTCCACGCCGGCTTTGGTGTTGCCGTACATGGAGCCCCAGATAACGGCGATCTCCTTTTCGGCCGGCCCTTTCGCGTAAGAGGCGTATGTGCCGTAACGGCCGATGATCCGCAGGGGATCTTTCCGCCAGACGATGCCGTGGCTTGGGGCTACGCAGGCGATGGGAAGATTCCCGAGTTTTTGTATGGCCCTTTCCACAAAAACGGAAAACGAAGATACGATATTGGCGTAATAGCGGAAGCTTTCGGCCTCGTAGAATGCGTGTTCTTTTTCGTTGAATTCATCGTCAAAAACCCTGTTCCCCAGAGCGCCGAAGGAGCCGAACGCGTCGCAGGGAAAAAGCGCGCCCGAGGCGGCGTCCCAGACCGCCATGGTCTCAGGCCAGTGAACGTTGGGAATTTCGTAGAACGTAAGGGTCCTTCCCCCGATGTCAAGGGTATCCCCGTCTTTGACGGCCTCGAGGCCGTCTTCAATCTTGTAAAAGGATTTAACGAGGTTTATCCCCCTGGCGGTGGACAGTATCCGGGCCTTCGGGTTTTGCGCGCGGAATTCCCGGAGCCAGCCTGTATGATCGGGTTCCAAATGGTTTAATATAAGGTAATCTATCTGGGAAAAATGTACCCCGGCGGAAGCCAGTGCCGTTTCTACCTGTTCACAGGCATTGGTCCAGTCCCGGAAGAGGTCTATGAGGACGGTTTTTTCAGCTTTTATCAGGTAACAATTAAGGGAAACTCCGTTGGGAATAGGCCAGATGCCTTCAAAGAGATCCCCCGTTTCGACATCGGCGTGGATACAATATACGGAATCGGAAATGATCCGGGCGTCCATCGGCTGTGCCGGTAAAGCGGATTTCAGCGTTTAAGGACGGAGACGACCCGTTCCAGCACTTTTTTCCGGTCCAAAGGCTTGACTATATAGCTTTTGGCGCCCATAAGCAGGGATTTTTTGACGACATCTTCCTTTCCCAAGGCGCTGACCATGATGACACAGGCTTCTTTGTCAAATTCAAGTATTTTTTCAAGCGCCGAAACACCATCCAGTACCGGCATGGTGATGTCCATGGTAACCAGATCGATGTTTGGATACAATTCCTTGTATTTTTCAACGCCCTGGGCCCCGTCCGCAGCGGTTCCCGCCACCTCGAAACCCTCGGATGTAAAGATTTGACCAAGCTGCTTCGCTATGAACATGGAATCATCTACCACAAGTACCCGGTATGAACCTCCCTCCGGCTTGATCCCTTCAGGCGGCTTTTCGTTGATGCTGGGCATATCACTCTTTGCTATCATGCCGTTCGCTCCTCTTTTCATTATACTTTACGGCATAGCATGATGCAAGTCAAGTACGGTAACATAAGCTGATGGCAATCCCTTTTTTACTGGCCCCCATGGCCGAAATAAGCCACCGGGCGTTTCGGGAGTTAGTTGAAGGTTTTGGTGGCTGCACCGAATATTTTACCGAAATGACAAGCGCGGCCGGCCTGCTTTCGGGCGGCCCTTTTGAAGCCTGGTATCTTGACGGCGGCCCCCGGCCCGAAAAGATCGTGTATCAGCTTGAAGGGGCCTCCGCCGAAAAAATCGCCGCCGCCGCCGCGGTTCTGGACAGGCTTCCCTGCGCCGGCATAGACATTAACATGGGCTGTCCGGCGCCGCTTATACGCAAGGCGGGGGCCGGGGCGGCCTGGATGGCTTCAATAGACGGGGCGGGCAATCTTGTTGCCAGGGTCCGCAAATCGACAAAAAAACGTCTCAGCGTCAAAATCCGGGCCGGTTTTACCGGCGATTTTGAGTATCTTCTCCGTTTTTGCCGCCGCCTTGAAGAAGAAGGGACGGAGCTTATCACCCTCCACCCCCGTACCGCCGGTGAAAAACTCAGGCGAAAAGCCCGCTGGGACTATGTGTACCATCTCAGGAAGGAACTGCGCGTTCCCGTGGCCGGAAACGGCGACATTTCGGACGCGGAAGAACTGGCAAAGCGCGCCGCTTTTGATGCCGGGAACGGAGCCCGCGGAGGCCTCATGACAGGCAGGGCCGCCGTCCGGGAACCGTGGATCTTCGCCCGCGCCCGGCGGCTCGAGGCGGGAACAGAGCTTGAGGCGGGTACTCTTTCCCGGGAAAGGGCTTTTCCGGCCGAAGCGGAAAGCCCCCCTGTCGAGGAGACAGGGCTCAGGTTTCTGGATCTGCTTGCCAGGCATCAGCCGCCGGAATTTCACCTTTCGCGTGCCCGGCGCTTTTTCGGCTATTTCTGCGATAATCTTGCCTGGGCAAACTATGTAAAAAACCTGATTAACCGGGAAGAGGGCCTTGCCGGCATTGAAAGGGTATGGCGGAGGCACTTTGAGGAACACCCGGAGGAACGCGCCGGAAAATACTTCCGCGCCCTTAGTTCCTTTTCGTCAGGTTCTTTACCCACCTCTCCTTAGACGGAGCGGGGGATCTTGTCGCCATGGTCCGTAAATCGCCTGAGAAATTCAGGCGGAGAGGCCGCGCAACAAACTGTCAGAGGCCAAACTCCATGATCTGGCTGGCCCAGAGGAAGGCCGCTACGGCTTCCTGGCAGTTGACATTACGGGCATAATCGACATAGACGTCATAGTTTACTTGAACACAGAGGCCGTTACAGGCGTCGTGGATATTCGCGTTCCCTTCATAATCGAGAATGCATTTGGTTTTTATGCCCCTGAAAGCGCGGGCGGCAATGCGGTCACATTGCTCACTGCCGGCAATCCCCAAAAGTCCCGCCTTTTTTACTGCATAGAGGAACATGGCGCTGCCTGAAGTATCGTGCCAATTTCTGGGATGTGAAGGCTTATCCACCACCTGGTACCACAGCCCCGAAGCCGAATCCTGCACTTTTTCCAGGCTGTCTATCAATCTGCAAAACTGCATGGAAAGCCGGTCATAACCCTGAAGATCCTCCGGCAACAGTTCCAGCGCGTCCGCAAGGATCATGGCGTACCAGCCAAGCCCTTCGCTCCAAACCTCAGGCGACGTACCGGTAACAGGATGAGCCCAAGGCGCCTTTCTGTCCTCACTGTAGGCATGGTATAAGAGGCCGGTACCGTCCTTTTCGCAGCGGTCAAAAACAATGGAAAGCTGTCTGACCGTTTCGCCAAAACAAAAATCTCTGTCCTCTACATATTTGCCGTAACGAGTCAGGAACATGAGCCCCATAAAAAGCCCATCCACCCACATTTCACGGGACAGATGCCGGCTATGCCAGAATCCCCCGTCTTCGTTCCGAGGATAATTATCAAAGGCCCTCCTGATACGCCGTGAAGCGGTCCTGTATTTTTCCTGTCCGGTCACATGCCACGCCCAAACCAGAACAGAACCTGTCATGACATCATCCAGGCTGATCCCGGTAAAGGCCGGCGCCTCACCATTTTCTCCGGCATGTTTTTCACAATAATCCATCACATAGCGCCTGTATCTTTCATCTCTGGTTTTTTCGTATAGCCGGATAAATCCCCAAAGTACAAAGCCCTGGGGATAACACCATGAACGATACGGGTAATCATCGGCATGAGGGTATCTGCGCATGATCGTATCGGCGATCAAGAGGGTATAACGCGTTTCCATACCGGCTCTCCTTTGCTTCGGGATGAATCTATTGCGGCAAAGACCATATCCAGTGTCCGTATGTTGTCGTGTATATCGCTTTGAGCGCCGCAGCCCTGTTCTACGGATTCAAATATATCGGTCAAGAGGCTACGGCCCGACAAATCATCTGAATCAGTGGTATATTCCCGGTCTTCGCCGTTTCCGCCTGAAATGCTGATACAGCTGTCTTTAATCCTCATAATTCCCCGGTCTCCTTCAATCCGCCAGTTTCCCGTCCAGGCGGTTTCATCGCTATGGGCGGCAAGCTGCCCCCGGTAGGAAACCTGTACGCCGTTTTTCATATTGAAAAGTACATCCGCGTTGGCATTACGAGGATAATGGGAATTTGGCGGTGCCCACACGGCGGCACACACACTTGCCGCGTCGGAACCGGTAAAAAACCTGACAAGATCAAAATGATGTATGGACACGTCCATGAGGAGGGGATGCTCCAGTTCCATGTGGTAATTGGTTGTTCCTGTAACATGATGATTGCGGTAGAATTCGACGCCTATGCTTTGAATATGGCCAATCACGCCTTCTTCAATCAGTTTTTTGACCTTTTGCATCACATGAAAGAATCGGTAATTCTCCGCGATGTAAACAGGTTTTCTGTATTCGTCCGAGGCTTTAAGCAGGGCTGCTGCTTCTTCCCTGTTAAGGGCGATGGGTTTTTCACAGAGAACAGCTATTCCCCGCTTGAGAGCGGCAAGAGAAGTTGCAAGGTGCACGGCCGGGGGAGTAACATTGAGCAGCAGATCCGGCTTCATGACATCCAGCGCAGTCTCAAGGTTTTCGAAAATTTGATCCTGCCGCAACCCCGCAGTTTTCATGATCCAGTTATAGCGGCTCTTGTTTGTACTGACCACTCCCGCCAGTTCGGCGCCATCCCATCTTGCAAATACATGTTCCAGCCATTGGCTTCCAAAGCTGCCGGCTCCCAATTGTACAATCCGGTATTTTTTCATAACATCCCCCTTTTGAAGCCCTGAAAATGTTTAACGCCGTCACGGCATGAGGATTTTGTTCGTCATATTTGCGCTGTCACCGTGCCCATACCTGGGTGGAACTTTCAATGGCATTACCGCTGTTGAACGCCTGTTTCATAAGAACGGTCAGGTATTGATCCTGTAGTGCTTCTTCCAGGGGATAAATTGCTTTGCCGCCCTTCACATAGGAGCCCATTCCTTCAAGCACAGCAGCCAGCGCAAGTTCGTCATCGCTCAGGCTGCATGGGCCGAAGGGATTTTGGTAATACCATCGTTCGCCGCCGCTGTACCCCAGAATATGGGGAGGGCCCATGCTGCCGTCTACGCCGGACGCATCTCTCCGCAGCGTGAAGGTCAGGGGCGTTCTGTAATCCTGCAGATACCGCACTTCATGTCCGGCTATTTCGCCCTGCTCTCCGCGTATAAGCACCCGCGGCCCCCGTATCGCGGAAAAATACTGTTCTTCGGTAAAATCGAAAAGCCCCCATTTTCCGCCGAAATCAAAAACGGCAAGCTCCTGGCAGTCTTCGATTATCTCCCGTTTTTCAGGAACTCCCTGGCGGCCAGGGCCTCGTACTATGGGATTGGCAAATACCTTTCCTCTGATCTGGCAGTTCTGAAAACCCGCGTCCAGGTATTTCCTTAAAAGACTGATGCCATGATACCCATGGCCGGCGGACACCTGCGCCTGACTGACTGTCCCGATAAGCCCGCTTTTGATTACCGCAAGCCGCGCAGCATGAACAGGCTGCAGCCAGTACTGTTCGGAAAACTGGACTTTTCTTTTGTCGGGAATGTTGTTGTACAGATCGCTGATAATGGAAACATCTGCGGGGACAAAGGTTTCACTTAGTACATAATGCCCGCCTTTAACGGCTTTTACAATAAACTCAGGCAGAATGGAAGGGGGAAGCGTCAGTACCAAAAAATCGGGTTTCTCATCAACGGCTTCCAAATCGCCGATGATCCTCACTCCCCATTTTTCTTTTAGATACGCAGCCCGTTTTTCATCCGGTTCAATGACAAAAGAAACCCTGAAATAACCGGGAAGTTCCCCGGCTGTCCTGAGAAAGAATTCCGAGCGCCAGCCGCCGCCTGCAATGCCGAATATGTACAACATGTCAACGGTAATGAGCGTCTGCCGCGCTGTTCCAATTCTGGGCCAAAAGTTTGTCTATGAGGTCTTTGGCCTGTTTGTAACTGCGGGTACGGGCGTCATTGCAGAGCCACAGTACGAGCTGTTCCCTGTCATGATTTTCGTATGCCTGCATGATGTTCTGTGCCGCAATAAGCCGGGGCATTATCACATTGTTCATGAGACGCGGCGGAAGCGATCCCATGCGCACATTATGTATGCCTGTTGCATTACAGATCACCGGAATCTCCACAAAAATATCGTCGGGAATCCCTGTTACCGCTCCCTTGTTGGGGACATTCAGTATCAATGTCCGCTCCACCCCGTTTGCCAGTGAATCAATGAAGGGAATATGCTCTTCGGTGGTTTCCGAAGGACGGTAGGCATCCATGACCGATTTACCGGAACTGACAATCCGGGAAAGCGTATCCTGTATGACGGTCTTTGAGGCAAGATAACTGTCCCATCCGGGCTTTGAATCAAACCCGCCGTTCTTGCCGTACCATACGCATTTTGTCTCATAATCGGTGTGGGTCCACCAGGGAGTTCCCGAACGTACCGCGTCGCCTATCGGCATGACGCCATACAAACGGTATGCCTCAATGGCACCCGGGGAAAGCTGGTCTTTTGAGAATACACGGTTCGGATCAAGGTAGCGTTCGCTTTTCCAGTAGTCCGCGGCCTTCGTTTTGATCCATTCGTCCAGCAGGGGATAAGCATCTTTTCCCCCATAATAAAATTTGGCAAGCCAGATACAATGGTTAAAGCCGAACATTTCGACGTTAACCCTGTCGATATCAAGGCCGAGTTCCTGGGCTATTTCCTTGTATGCGTTATGCCCATGACATACCCCTACGGCCTTTACCCTGAAATTGCGGGTAATATAATTGGTTCCTTCAAATACGGGGTTGCCGGTCTGTACCAGCCACGCATCGGGACAGATGGCCTCAATATCCTTCGCAAGCCCTTCAAAAAAGGCCAGTTGATGATAGGCCCCAATGCCGCCGTAATAACAGGAGACTCTGTCGCCAATGCCGCGGTAGTACCCCGCTTCCTCGGCAATTGTCCTCTCCTTTTCCAGGGGATCATAACCGCCCACCTTGACTGCGGAAATAATGTACTCTGCCCCTTCCAGCGCATGGCGCCTGTCGGTATACGCGTTAACAGCCAGGGATGTCTTCGATTCCTGGCAGTAACGGGTGACAAGATAGCGGGCCATGTCCAGCCGCTTCCGGTCAATATCGACAAGCGACAGGGTGCTGCCTGACAGGGAAGGCAGCATGGAAATATCCTTGAGTAATTCAATGGAAAATGATGTGCTTCCGGCTCCGACAAGCACGATGTTTGGCATGGTTTTACCTCCTATCCTTTTACAGCTCCAAGCGTTAAACCTGAGATGATATATTTCTGGAAACAGATAACAAAGACAAGCATGGGGATCATGTACAGCATCCCCGCGGCTGTCATCAGATCCCACCGTATGCCGTATTGCTGCGACAACAGGGCAATACCTACCGTCATGGTTCTGGCCCTGTCGTTGGCCGCGGTGACAAAGGCAAAGAGAAATTCGTTCCACGTATTGAGAAAGGTGAGAATAATAGCCGTAGAAATGGAAGGTCCTGAAACGGGAACCACAATACGCAGAAGTACCCCTATTCGTGACGCTCCGTCAATTTTGGCTGCCTCCAGCATTTCATCGGGTAATGAACGAAAATAACTTTCCAAAATCCACAGCGCGAGGGGCAGATTGAAGATCGTGTTCGCGATTACAAGGGCGGTCTTTGTATTCATCAGCCTGAGTCTTGAAACATATATGTACAAGGGCAGCATCAGGGTAATGAAGGGAAGCATCCGGAGAATGACGCAGCCAAAGAAGATCCGCTTGCTCCCCGGATATGCGTGTTTGGTAAATCCGTAAGCGCCCAGTACGGCCACTATCGCCACCAGCGCCGTAGTAACAATGGCGACAACAAGGGAGTTGAAAAAATATTTGTCAAAGGCATAACGGGTCAGAACGGTCCTGTATGAAACCAGGTTTGGATTATTTGTCAATGCGGGAATGTAAATTTCTTCCCGGGGCTTAAAAGACGTTATCCCCAGCCATACAATGGGGACGAAGAACAGCAGTATAAACATGAACAGCATTGCATAAATGACAACATTCAAAATCAGGGGCCGTTTCAGCCCCGCAATGGTATTACGCATATTCGGCCCTCTTTTTTTTGAAGAAAGGACGATCTTCCCTGTCCATGCTGAAATACTGGATGACGAGGGCGATAACAAACATGATCGCCATCATGATGTAGGACATGGCCGCCGCTCTGCCCATGTCATAGCGCGTCCAGTTGATCTTGTAGATCAGAATGGAAAGGGATTCCGTGGAAGTTCCGGGACCGCCCTTCGTAAGTACATAGATGGAATCGTAGATCCGAAACACATCCATAAAACGGATGAAAAGCGTGACCAAAGCGGGCCCTTTTATGTTCGGCAGCTGGATCAGCGTGAAAATCTGCCATGCGTTGGCCCCGTCAATGCGCCCGGCTTCTATCATGTCATGAGACAGGGCGGAAAGGGCCGTATAGAGAAGCAGGAAGATCATTGGTATGGTAGCCCAGGAATCCACCGCCATGATGCTGAAAAGAACAAGTTTTTGATCGGTAAGCCATTGAATATTGCTTTCGATGACCCCAAGGGCGATAAGAATCGTATTGAGGATACCGAATTCTCCGTTGAGTATAAAGCGGAACAGGAGACCGGCAACTGTGGGAGCAACCATCATAGGTACCAGATAGCTTGCCTTGAAGAAACCCGCACCGGATGTAATGTTGTTTACCAGCAGAGCCAGTACCATGCCGCAGACGAATTCAATAATCAGGGCGCCGATGGTAATGCTGAAAGTTATCCTGAGAGAATTATGAAACTCGGCGCTGAACAGGGATTCGGCATAGTTGCTTATCCCGGTAAAGCGCGGAATTTCCGACACGCCAAAATTAAAATTGGTAAAACTTATCCCAAAGGAATAAATGACGGGAAATACAAACAAGAGTGCCAAAAGAACAATAGCCGGAAGTGTTATCACCACCCCAAAAAAACGATCCTGTTTCATATAACCGGGCAGCGTTTTTCTGATTTCCATAGGCTGTTACCTGCTTATAAAAGTGCCTGAGCTGACAAGAGCTGTTTAATAACCCCGGTTATTAAACAATTTCCGCTAACAGACTGCCAAAGGTTCCCCCATAAAAAAGCCGTCCGAAAGATGCTGTCTTTCGGGCGGCTGCCGTTCAGCGAAAACGGCCGGGAAACACCCCTTATTTCATGTAATTATTTCGTATAAGAGTCTGCTCAACCGTTACATTCAGCTCATCCAGGGCCGCCCTGGGCTGTTTCTGACCGGCAAACACGGCGCTCAGAGTTTCGGCGGCAGCCATAACCACATCCTTGGAAGCGGTCAGGGTTTGGGCCAGATCCATTTCCTGCCCGGTAAGAAGGGCCCTGCCGACCACTTCATAGACGGTGCCCACAGCGGGATTATTGGCCTTGTATTCCGCAGTCAGGGCGGTCATGACGGACTGCCGGGGCGGGACGCTTCCCTGGGTCCGGGCAAAGATGGTTATACCTTCTTTGGAAGTTAAGGCCTGAGCTACATTAATGGCTTCCTGCAGGTTTTTGGAATCCTTGAACGCGTTTACCGACCATCCTCCGATAGGACCGGAGTCGTTTACGGTTCCCTTTGGCAGATTGGTAATTCTGATGTTCTTGCCTTGGGGAGAATCCAGAAACACTTCTACAAAGGCCGACGGCCAGTCAAAGATCATCGCTACACGGCCCTGGGCGAACATCTGGCGGTTTTCATCGTAGTCGTAGTTGGAAAACCCGTCGGGAAGAGCGCCGTATCTGTTTTTAAGCTCCAGGATCCGTTCCAGAACGGCAACAATTTCCGGACGGTTGACAGTCACCTGATAGGTGCTCTTTGCGTAATCTTTTTCAATATAGTGCAGGCCGTTTCCATACAAATAATAGGTAAACTCCCAAGGATTGCCCGCTCCAGGGGCGCCTTTGAAGGAAAGCCCGTACTGAATCACCCGCCTGGGATCAAAACCCGCTTCGTCGGCGCGTTTGCCGCCGGCGTCCTTCGTCATGCGGATCGCCATTCTCCAGAATTCATCCCAAGTTTTGGGCGGTCCGCTGAAACCGGCTTCCCTAACCATGGCTTCGTTGTAGTAGAACACGCCGTTATCGGCAAGAATGGGATACCCATAGATAGTATTCCCTATGGAATGCTGATTCCGGTTGCCTTCAAAGAAATCACTCCAGTCCGCCGGAGCAGGCAGGGGGGCAAGAAGGCCCATGCCGCCGTATTGCCTGGCGCCGCCCGCTTCGGTTATCGCAAGATCGTATGTTTTTGCGCCGCTTATCATTTCAAGCCGGATTTTCGGATCAATCTCGTTTTCGGGGACCAACTGCAAATCTATTTTTGCCGGGCCCTTGTATACCCCGCTGTCAAAAACAGCCTGGACCGC
>JAISAQ010000074.1 GCA_031266775.1 Treponema sp. | reverse complement strand
CAAACTTCGTCACAAGGTTAGGCAGAACCATGTATTCGACCATATCGCCAAAGCGGTTGGCAAGTTCCCCAAGCCGCCTGTCGGTGGCCTTCATCTGCCGGTCGGTTGCCTTCATCTGCTCTCTGTTTTCCATTAAGGCTGCCCAGACCTTCTCAAAGGTCAGCTCCTCGCCTGTGGTTTGCGCTGTCTCCATATGTGACTCCTGCTCTTAAGTATACTCATTTTTGGGCTTTTGGAGAAGCCGGAACTGGAGTTCCGGACGCCGAAGTTAACGCCTGCGGGTCTACCTGTTTAGTAACTTGGCCGGTTACAGGCTGACCTCCGGCCGTCGCCCGTACGCAAGGGCCCTGAAGCCGTTCCGTTTCAGATCTCCTTTTCGCGTAAAGCCCGCGGGTTTTTTTCTGTCGAAGCGTTCGGCTTCCCCGGACGAAAATGAAACAAGCGCCAGGCCGCCTTCGGCAAGCAAGAGGGAGATCCCTTCCCACAGCGCCTCGTGCCTTCCGGGGCCGGGAATATATTCGGGAAACGCGGCAATAAAATCAAAGGGCGTTTTTTCCGCCCGCGAATTTCCGCCGGGAAAAAAATCCCTGAACTGTTCTTCGGAAAAGAGTTCGGCCGCCGGAATAACGGAAGTGACGCCGGTATTGTGCGCGGCGGCCATGAGGGCGAGTATGTTCCTTCCTGAAAGGACAAGCGCCCGAGGCGGCAGGTTCCAGGAGCGGATCAGCCATGCCGGAAACCACCCCTGCCCGCCTTCGTGTACAAGCGCCTTCTTCCCGCGCCCGGGAGGCGCCGGGGGAAGCCTCCCGGCAAGTTTTACCGCCGCCAGAACGGCTCCCCCGGGATTGTCAAATCCGCCTGCCCCGTAGACCGTATCTATATGCAGCGCCGTTCCCTCCAGTTCCAGATCGCATCCCGCCCGCATGTACGCCTGACGCGGGGCAAAAAGGCCGCCGTCCGCGGTGTCCGCGGCGGGGACGCCCGGTCCGCCTTTGTACACAAACACCGAATACCCGCCGCCCTGTTCTTCCCGGCTTACTTCTCCCCCCGTTTCCAGAAGGCGGCGCCTGAAAAGACCGGCAAGGGTGTGTACCACAACCAGGACCGCCCTTCCGCCCGGAGCAAGCAGCCCCCCGAGGCGGCGGATAAAATCTTCCAGTACCGGAAGCCCCGCCTTGGCGGGGATGTTTGAAAGGACAAGATCCCACTTTGCCCCCACAGGGCCTTCAAGCAGCGGTTCCGTATAGGCGGAAAGATTTTCTGGAGAAATGCCGTTTTGCGCGGCGTTATATGCGGTGAAGAGCCTGGCAAGTTCGTCCCTGTCCTGGGCGCGCACGTGAAAGGCCGCCGCGCGTTCCGCGTACAGGCGGCCAAGGGCCCCCGCCGCGCATACCGCCATGATCCCCGCGCCGCATCCTGCGTCAAGTACGGTGCGGGGCAGGGGGCCGCCTTCATCCCAGATGCCGGAAAGGATCTTTAAAAGAAACCGTGTTCCGCCGTCTATGCCGTTTGAGCTGAAAAGACCGTGGGAAAGCGCGAAGGAAAAATCAATGCCGCGAAATGTAAAGGGAACCGTTTTTGATATGCGGGATTCGACAATACGGCGTTCGGCCCCGGTCAGCTGTTTACCCGTTCGACGTATTCGTTGGTTTCGGTGTTCACAAGGATCTTTTCACCCTGCTTGATAAAGAGGGGCACCCGCACGGTCAGGCCCGTTTCGGTAGTAATGGGTTTGGTCGCCCCCGAGACGGTATCGCCCTTGATGTAGTTTTCGCTTTCCGCGACGGTGAAGGTTACCTTGTAGGGGATCTTGATGTCGATAACCTTTCCTTCCCAGATGGTAAGTTCGTAGGCGTCCCCTTCTTTAAGGTAATATTTTTTGTCCGGCATTTCGGTGACAGGCACCTCGTACTGTTCATAGGATTCGTTGTCCATGAAATGGTAATTGTCCTGATCCGCGTATTGATACTGGCAGGGGTGGGTATCCACCTGGGCGTCCTCGATTTCCTGCTGGGTCGGAATGGTCAGGCTCAGTACGGAACCGTCCTTGATGCTCTTCATTTTTATCCGGGCAATGGCGGTTCCCTTTCCCGGATTGTGAAATTCCCTTTCGACGACAAGGTAAGGCTGGCCCTTCTGCAGGAGGCAGCTCCCCTTGACTATATCTCCGCCCCGAATCATGCATACCTCGCTTGAAAAATTTTGGCCGGATGAGGCTGTTCCAAAACCGGCCGGGCCGCTAAACAGATCCAGTATAGCGTGAAGGCCCTGTTTAGTCGAGAGCCCCCGCGCCCAGCACCACCGGCGTTGATTTGTAGCCTATGCCCATGCGGTCTATGCCCATGTTGATAAGCTGAAAAAAATGTTCCTGTGTTCTGATGCCCCCCGCCCCCTTTACCTTGCAGCGGCCCTTTGCCGCTTCCATCATCACGGCAATGACATCGGGAGACGCTCCCCGCGGATTTCCGCCCGAAAAAAAGCCCGTGGAGGTTTTTACAAAACCGGCCCCCGCGGTACAGGCCGTTTCGACGGCCCGCGCCGTCTCTTCCATTGTCAGCGCGCCGGTTTCAAGAATGACCTTGAGGATAGCGCCGTGAGCACGGCAGCACCGCGCGAGCGCCTCAATTTCGGCGCCTGTCCTGTCCCAAAGGCCGCTTCGCATCCATCCGTAATTAAGGACGGCGTCAAGATCTTCTACGCCGCCGTCTTTAAGAATGAACTCCGCCTGGGCAACCTTTGATTCGGTGGAACTCTGCCCAAAGGGAAAATCGCATACTACGCATATTCCCGTTTCCTTTCCCCTGCACAGTTCACGGGCAACGGGAAGGGACGAAGGATTGACGCAGACCGTTTTGCATTTGAAGTCAATCCCTTCCTGTATGTACCGGCGTATTTCCCCCTGGGTAAACTCTGGCTTGAGGACGGACTGATCAATGTAGGAGGCAAGAGAATCCCGTGTCATCTCTTCGGCTCTTTTTGGCGGAATCATGGACATTCCTCCGGCAGCGTTTCAAGTTCCCCGACAAGGCGGCCGAATGTTTTACACGCCGCCTCTACGGGCTCAGGAGACGACATGTCCACCCCCGCGATTTTAAGCGATTCCATGGGAAAGCGCGAACCCCCTGATGCAAGGAAGCTGAAATAATCGCCGCGTTCTTTTTCCCCGCCCTGTACGACCCGTTCGGCAAGGGCAAGGGCGGCGGAAATGCCTGTCGCGTATTTGTATACATAGAAGGCGCGGTAAAAATGCGGAATGCGCAGCCCTTCAAGATCGCTTGTCTCTTCCAGCCGTATTTCGTTTCCGAAATATTTGCAAAGGAGTTTCCGGTATTCGCCCCTGAGCACGTCCGTTGTGAGCGGAGTGCCGCCTTCTTCAAGTTCATGGGTGATCTTTTCATATTCGGCAAACATCGTCTGGCGGTACAGGGTGGCAAGGATTTCATCGGCCCGCCTTGAGAGGAGCCACTTCTTCATCCGCGCCGACTCTGCGTTTTTGACAAGATGCCTGAAAAGCAGTTCCTCGTTAAAGGTGCTTGCGACTTCGGCCTCGAAGATCGTGTAGTCGTAGTGCATGAAGGGATTTGATTTCGCCGAATAAAAGGAGTGCATTGAATGCCCGCCTTCATGGGCCATGGTAAATACGTCCCGTATGCTGTCCTCCCTGTAATTCATCAGTATATAGGGAAGGCCGGTGTAGCTTCCCGAGGAAAACGCACCCGAACGTTTTCCCCTGTTTTCGTAACGGTCCGCCCAGCGGCCACGCAGCCCCGAGCGCAGTGTTTCCACATATTCGCCTCCCAGCGGCTCCAGGGCCCCGGAAACAAGATCCACCGCCTCTTCCCATGTGGTGCGTTTTGCCGTGTCCCTGACCAGGGGCGCGTAGACATCGTAATGGCGGAATTCGTCAAGGCCCAGAATTTTTTTCCTGAGGCTGTAATAACGGTGAAGGGGAGACAGGTTTGCGCTTACCGAGGCGATGAGGTTGTCGTACACCGCCTCGTTTACGTTGTCGGGGAACAGGGACGCCGCGCGCGCCGAGGGAAAGTTCCGTATCCTCGCGTATACCACGTCCTGCTTGACCGATCCGGCGTAAAGTCCCGCCAGCGTGTTTTTATGGGCGTCGAAGGTTCCGTAAAAAAGATTGTACGCGCGGCGGCGGAGATCGCGATCAGGACTTTCCATGAAGACGGACCATGTCGACTGGGTAAGGGGCCGCTTTCCTTTGGGAGTATCGAGGCTTCCGAAATTCATGTCCACGTTGGTCAGTACCGAAAAAACATCGTGCAGCGCCCCTTCTCCTTCCGCGTGGAGGGCGGTGATCCGCTCTTCCCCTTCGGCGAGTATGTGGGGTTTGAAGCGGAGTATGCGCCCCAGGTACACGCGGTATTCGGCGATACGGGGATGTTCAAGAAAGCGCTGCATGCCGCCGCCTGAGATTGCCAGTAATTCAGGATTTTCCCAGGAGGAGGCCGCTTCCGTTTTCGCCGCGGCCATGGTGAATTTTCCCGTCATGGTCCTTGCTTCCCCCGATCCTTCGTCTTCACTCTGGCGCAGGCCGCTGTAAACCCCAAGCCTTTCACCCAGAATGCGGAGATCCCTTGCGAAGTCAAGATAGTCCGCGAGCGCCTCCGCCGATTTTCCAAGCGTGCCGCGGAAAAAGGAAATCCGTTCCGCCGTTTTTTCGTAGAGGGCAAGGCCCTCCCGCCATTCTTCATCGTCCCTGAAAAGCGATGAAAGATCCCAGGTGTCTTCCGCCTTTATTTCGGAACGGGAAGGAACTAACGCATCCAGCTTTAACGCCTGTGTATCTGTCATTGAAACTCCTCTGTTTTGTTCAGCCTGTATACCTCGAGATTCGCGTCAAGAAAATCGGTGAACACAAGCGTGGTTCCACCGGGTGAAACGGCAAGCCCCGTGGGCTGGTTCCGCCCCCAGATCTTTTCCTCAACAGAAAGATCGTCCGCCTTGAGAACATAGACGGCGCCGAATTCGGGCCCCGGCCTGGTGTAGTCCTCCGGGTTGTTTCTTCCCCGTGACGACGCGATGATCCTTTTGCCGTCCGGTGCAAGAACGATGGTGTTGATGTTCGGGCCTATGCGCCTTTCTTTAAGAGGCTTCCCCGACGCCGCGTCGAGTATGCACACGGTTCCCTTTGCCATGTCGGAAACGTAAAGCATTCCGCTTCTGTAAATGACATGACGGGCCGCCCCGGCGCCTTCGTGAAAACGGTACGATGAAACAACTTTTTTCGCGTTCATGTCTATTACGTCGATCACAGGCCCGTCGTAAATTGCCGTGTAAAGGAAGCTGCCGTCGTCCGAGAAGGCCATGCCGCGGGGAATGCCGCTTACGGGAATGAGCGCGGAAACTTCCTTCGTATCCGTATTGAAGATGCTTATGTTTTTTGAAAGCCAGTTGGAGACCGCGGTTATGTTTCCGTTACGGATTATTACTTTCGGCATTACTCCGCCTGTGGGAACTCCCCTTGTGTACTCAAGGGTGTCAAGATTAAAAATGTGAACCTTATTCTCTTCCATGTTCGAAACCCAGACTTCGCGCCTTTCTTCGTCTATCATGGCCTCGACAAAGCCGCTTGCCCTGCTTCCCGGTACGGCAAGCCGCCTTTCAAAATACGGGACGGGGGAAGAAAGATCCGGTTTAATACGAAACACGTCGACGCCGTGCTGGCCCAGAAGCGGCACGAAGATCCGTTCTCCGCCGGGCGAAAAATACGCGCTTTTGGGCTGGACGCCCGTCGGGAGTTCGGTGATTTTTTCAAAGACGCCGTTTTCTTTTTCCAGCTTGATCTCAAGCCGCCCGTTTTTAAGGAAGCCCTCAAGGCCGGCCGCCTCCAGGCTGATTTCCCGGTATCCTTCCGCGGCAAAGGACAGTACGCCCGCTCCCGCGCCTTCCGGCTTTTTTTCAACGGCGTAGGCGGCCGTTCCGTTCTCCGTATCCTTTCCCCTTAACGCCTGTCCGTCAAAGGAGACGGTCATACCGGGGGGAGCGGACTTGAGCGTAAAGCGGAAGGGAAATTCAGGCCCCGGAGGCGGCCCGGCAGTTTCCGCCGGCATGGACGCCGTCCCGGCCGTCTCCGCCGCCGCCGTCCCGGGCGCGTCCGCCGCCGCCATAACGGGCGCTTCCTCAGATGCGGCCCCGGAAGAAGGCGGCGCTCCGGCGCGAGTCCCGCAGGCCGCCAGCGCCGCGCAGCAGAAAACGGCGATACATATAATTTTCACCATCTTTACCCGGAAACCATTCTACAAAAAAAACAGGCCCCCTGTCCACATAAAGGCGCTTCCAATTTTGACAGTTTCGCCGTCTTTTTCGGCGGCCCGCTAAAGCTTGCGGGGAAAAAGGCCGAATATGCCGTAAGGGGTAGTTATGAAACCGGCCCGCCTGTGGTGCATGTTCCTTCTTCCGGCGTTTTTCGGCGCCTGTAAATCGCCGCCTCCTCCTCTTCCGTCCGCCGTTGAAGAAAGCCCCGCATCCCGCCTCGATTTCGATCATGTTGAAGGGCGGTCCGTGCGCGATGTTTCGCTTTTTTTTACGCTGAAGCTGTCGAATCCCCGTTCCGTCCCGTTCAGGACCGCTCTTGCAGGCTGGAAGGCGGAGCTTGACGGAAGCGTTCCCGAAGAGGGAGCGGCGTTTCTGCATGTTGAAGAGGGCCCGGTGCTTCCCGGCGAAGACGCGGAAATTCCCGTGCGGCTGGATCTGGATCTTGCAAGGTGCCCCGCGTCCGACGCGGCCTCTCTTGCCGCGCGGCTTACGATCAGCGTCGTTTATCTTTTCGCGGAAGGGCCCCCTTCTTCCGGAACGGTTTCCGCCGAAACCGTGTTTACCCGCGTCAGGGAGCCCGTGTTCACAATAACGTCCATCGCCATTCTGCAGGCCGAACTTGTCAACACCCGGTTCCGGGTGAACCTCCGCATAGACAACCCGAATTTTTTTCCCGTGGATCTTTCATCCTTTGGTTATGAACTGTACGGCGAAGGCCGTTTCTGGGCGGACGGGGAGGAACGCGACGTACTGCACATTCCGGCAAGAGGCTCCGGCGAGAGGCGGCTCTTCCTTCTCATGAATTTTATCAACATGAAAAGGAGCCTCCTGGACGAGGTTATCGCCATGAACATGGTCCGTTACCGCTTCAGGGGGGAAGCGCAGATCGGCACCGGCGTCGAATACCTTCCCCTCTTTGACATGGTCTTTGATCATTCGGGTCTTTCAAAAGTGTTCAAGTAGCGAACCTCGCGGCCCCCTTCCGGCCGTCACGGCAGTTGCAATAGTTACGGCATGGGAAAGGGGAGGACGGCGTCTATGGAGCGCCTTCCGGCGATGGTCATGATGAGCCGGTCAAGGCCCAGTGCTACGCCGGAACAGGCGGGAAAGGCTGAAAAAATTTTCCAGTAATCTTCGTCAACGGCGTGATCGACAAGGGCGTTCTTTTTTTTGGCTTCGCCTTCCAGCGCGAAATAGCGGCGGACTTCTTCGGGATCCGTTTCTTCAGAATAGCAGTTGGCAAGTTCCACGCCGTTAATGTACAGTTCCCACCTTTCGGCAGTTCTTCCGTCCTTTCCCTTTTTCGCGAGGCAGGGGACAAAGGCGGGGTAGTCCATGAGGGCCACGGGATTTTCGCGGGGCAGCTTCGGTTCCACCGCGTGAATGAAGATCAAATCGTAGAGGCCGCCCGTGTCAAGGGAAGGCGGGGGATCAAGGCCGAGCCTCCGGGCTTCTTCGGCAAGGCTTCCCTCTTCGGCCGCACGGTACAGATCGAAGCCCGCCCATTCGGCAAACGCGTCTGAAACGGTGATCCGCAGAAGGGGGGGAAAGCGGTGCAGAGTACGGAGCAGGTTTTCGGTAAGCGAAAGTGAATAAAGGTAATCCGCGTTCATGGTGTAGTATTCAAGCATGGTGAATTCGGGGCTGTGCAGGTGTCCCGACGATTCGCCGTTCCTGAAACATTTGCAGATCTGGTAGATGTCCGTCCTGTGCCCGGCGATAAGGCGTTTCATCCATATTTCGGGGGAAGGGACAAGCCAGTACGGTTTCCTTTTTTTCCCGCCCGGAAGTATGCGTTCGGTCATGAAGACTTCAAGGCAGGTTTCGGGGATGAGGCTGCCGCTTAAAAGCGGCGTGTCCGTTTCAAGGTAGCCCCTGCTGTCGAAGAAGGCCCTCGTCTCCCTTGTGATCCGGGCCCTTTCGCGGAGCATTTCAATATCCATGATTTACGCGATGCGGCGCACCGTCTACACGATGCGGCGCACCGCCTCCTTCCATTTCCGGCCCCGGTCAAATTCGTTGAGGAACATGCCGAATGACGCGCAGCCGGGCGAAAGGACCACCGCGTCGCCGGGGGCGGCCATGTCAAGGCAGGCGCGGACGGCGCCGTCGACCGATTCGCAGGGGCCGCGGAAGGAAAGTCCCGCCGCGGCAAGCAGGTCCTTCAGCCTGTCGCTTCCCGTACCGGACAACAGGACTATTCCCTTTGCCCCGGCGGCCGCTTCCACCAGCGGGGTGAAGCCGAGGTTCTTGTCGGAACCTCCCGCGGCGATGATCACGGGCGCCTCCCCGCGAAGGGCGTGTATCGCCGCGGCGGCGGCTTCCGGTATGGTGGCGGCGGTATCGTCGTAAAAACGGACGCCGTTTTTTTCATGAAAAAATTCCAGCCTGTATTCTATGCCGGGAAAGGTTCCAAGGCTTTCGCGGACAAGGGACGGATCTGCTCCCATATCGATAAGGGCCAGCGCCGCGGCAACGAGGTTCCGTTTCTGGTGAACGCCGGGGGTAAGGAGACGGGGGGGAAGAACCTCGAAGGTTTCCCCTTCACGCATATTCCGGGGAAGGTTCTGCCCGTAAAGCCTTGCAAGGCCGGGGGCAAGAGGGCCTTCGCACCAGCCCCCCGAAACGCCGTCCGGCAGCTCCCTTCCGGCGTAGACCAGCGGCCGGCCGTGGCTTTCCTCCCGGAAGCTTTGCCCCCACGCGTCGTCTCCGGCAACGGTCAGATCCCCGCCGTCCTGTTCGCGGTAGATGATCCGCTTGTCCGCGACGTAGGCTTCCATGGTTTTGTAACGGTCCAGGTGATCGGGCAGAATGGCGGTAATGACCGCCGCGCGGGGTTTCAGGGGGACTTTTCCGCCGCAGAGGGAAAGATCTCCAAGCTGCCAGCTTGAAAGTTCCAGAACAACATCGTCCCCGGGGGAAACATCGTCAAGAAAACCGAGGGGCGAAACGGCGATGTTGCCGCCGAGCCAGGCCTTTCCCCCGGAATTCCCGTGGAATTCGGCAAGGACCCGGTGAAGGGCCGCGGCGGTTGAGGATTTTCCCTTGGAGCCGGTTACCGCGGTAAGCCGGGCGGTTGAAGACGCGAGGAAGATTGAAATATCGGTTTCAACGCGCGGCGCGGCCCTGATGTAAGGGGAATCGGGTCTTGCGCCGGGGTTTTTGATCACCATAGCGGCGTTTTTGAAATCGGCGGTTTCGTGGCGGCCCAGGACATAACGCACGGGAAAGGAAAAGCCCGCCGCCCGGCTTTCCAGCTTTTCAATGGACGGGGCAAGGATCTTTTCATCCCGGAGATCGGTAACGGTTACGCGGGCCCCGCGGCCGGCAAAGTACAGCGCCGATTCGAGTCCCCCCCCGTGGAGCCCCAGCCCCATGACCGTTATGTTCATGCCGGCGTAATCCGCCTTTTCATGTTTCTGCTTGTTCATGCGGAAATTCCATTATATAATATGAGCAACTATGAGTAAATATGCGTTTTTTCTGTTTTTTCCCCTTGTACTTTCCGGCGGCCCGCTGTCTTTTGCCCAGGAAGAGGAAATCCGCCTCTTGCGCGCCGTTGGGAATGTTTCCATGCTGAACTCCCCGGGGGCTTTGGAGGCGTTTGATCCGAGGGATATAGAGCCCGAAGGGGTGGAACTGCACGAAGGCGACATGCTTCAGACCGGCGCGGATGGTTTTATGGAAGCCGGGATTCTAGGCGCCGTCCTTTTTGTCGCGGAAAATACGTCCGTCATCCTTCATGGTGATTTTATTAATCTGGTGTACGGCCGCGTCAGGCTGTATGGCTCGGCGGCGTCCGTTCTTACGGTCCGTTCCCCGGCGGCGGCGGAGGTCCTGTACAGGGAAGGCGATACCGGCGTAGACTACGCCTATGAAATTTCCGCCGGTTCGCACGAACCGGTCTTGCGGGTGTACGGTTTCGGCGGCCAGGCGGAACTTGCCTGCCTCGGGCCGCCGGCTTCCGCCCCGTCCTACACGGTAGGTGAAAACGAAACGGTGTTCCTCCGGTATGCCGCTCCCAATTTCTACGCCGAACGCGGAACGCTGGGGGAAGATATCGTCAATTACTGGAATTCCCGTCCCTTTGCAAGGCCCCTCCTTTCCCTTCCCGCCGGGGAAACGGCAAGAAGCGAACCTGAGGTGCAGATCCGTTATGAAGCCCCCGACTATACTCCGTATATCAGGAGGAACCGCCTCAAGAACGTGTCCCTGGTTACCGGAACTGTTTTTGTCCTGTTTGGGGGGGGAATGGCCGCCTTTGCCCATTACGCCCCTTCGTACGTGAACAGGGCGCAGGCCGACATTATAAACGCCGCCGGTTACAGTTCCATGGGCTTCGGGATCTTTGCCCTGATCAGTTCCATGCTGATTAATCCCCGGTATCCGGCGCGGTAGCCATGCCGCAGAAGGAAATAGAAAGTCCGGTTTCGGCGCTGGACAGTTCAGGCTGGCCGGTAAATTTCGGCTGGTCCCGAACCCCCTGTTTTTTTTACGATCCCGCCCTGGTGTGGGCTCCCCGCCGGTGCGTGTCGGAGGCGGACCGGTACATCGTCTTTTCTCCCACGCATCTTGTCATTACGGAAGTTGCCGACAACGGCTACCTGGGCTACACGGGTACGTCCGTGGTTTCCCTTAAAGACAAAAAACGCACCACCCAGATAGATATCCGCATGTTTCCCCTGGGCAATTTTGAAATGCCGCCGGGAAGCGAAACGGGGGCGGTGCGCCAGAGGCATAAAAAAACGTCCCTCGATTTTGTTTCCATGGACGGCGGGGTGCGCATCATCAAGGCGGATATTCCGCGCTTCGGGCATCACCGCAGCCTTAGGGGGGAACTGGTTCTTACCGCGCCTCCCGGAGCGGAATCGCTTATTACCCACAGCCCCTGGCGCGGCGAAAAAAATTCCTTTTGCTATTCCCGCAGATCCCCCTGGTACACCGCGGAGGGGGTCATACAGTACGGCACGTCGGAGCTGATCTTTACAAAAGGGAACGCCTGGGGAATCTTCGACTGGAACCGGGGGGTCCGTCCCCGCACCGATCTGCATTACTGGGCGTCGGCGGGAGGCATGTGCGGCGGGAGGCAGGCGGCCTTCAGTATAGGCTATGGTTCCGCCGATTCGTCGCAGGGAACCGAAAACGCCTTTTTCGTAGACGGAAAACTTCACAAGCTTGACCAGGTCACCTTTCATATTTCCCCCTCCAACTGGATGCTGCCCTGGCGTTTTACCAGTAACGACAACCGGCTGGAGATGATCTTTACCCCCCATCAGCAGCGGGTTGAACGGAACCGCGTGCTCTTCTATTACCAGAAACGCCGCCAGTTCTGCGGTTTCTTTTCGGGCCGGGTGATTCTGGACGACGGCTCGGCCATGGAATTCAGCAGCCTGACCGGCTTCGCGGAGAGGAGCAGGACCCTTTTTTAGCGCGCGCCTGCCGCGCCTTGCCGTGTTCTTCTTTCAAATTCCTGCAGTATCTTTCATCAAAGTGCCCCTTTTTGTTGATACCGTTCCCGGTGGATATTAGGGTTGAAAAAGAGAGGACGCCATGAAATTCCAAAAGCCCCTTGCCGCGGCGGTTGTTTTTTCCGGCATTGTGATAATCTTCCTTGTCTGCGTTTTTACCACCGGCCTTCACGATATTTCCCTGGCGCTTTCCCGCCTTTTCGGATCGCTTTGGTCCTCGAACGCGTTTATGTACGCGGCGGCGGCCCTTGTTCCGCTGCTTGCCGGCGCGTTAATGCTCCTGGTTATATTTTTTGTTTCAAGGCGGGAAGAAAAGGAATTTGCCGAACGGCTACAGGCCGCGCGGAAATCTGCCGACGAATACTGCGGTGAATGCATGCAGCGCCTTGACTCGATGAATGCCTCCATTGCGCGGATAAGGGAAAGTTCCGAAAAGCTGAAACGGGAAACGGAAAAACTTTTCAGGCTCAACCAGAGGCTGAAAAACCACGGCTCTTCTTCCGTGGAAAGCATTTCCGGGGAAACACCGGCGATCCTTGAAGAGTACCTGTTCAAGAGGACGAGTGTCCTGTACGCCGGGGAAACAGCTCTTCCAGAGCTTTTTCAGTTTCCCCAATTTCATCATAGGGAATAGGGCCGTCCGCGTAGATGATTGAATTTTCATGGCCCTTTCCCAGGAGAAGGACGATGTCGCCTTCCCGCGCGAGAGAAAGGGCCTTTCTTATTGCGAGGGGCCTGTCGGGAATAAGAAAGAGATCTTCCCCCCGCGCGTGTCCGTGTACGCCGGCGGCGATTTCTTCCAGTATGTCCATGGGAACTTCCCCCCGGGGATCTTCGTCGGCAAGAATTATGATATCCGAATAATCCGAGGCTATCCTTCCCTGTTCGCTCCGCTTCTTCGTGTCCCGCTCTCCCGCCGATCCGAAAAGGCTGATGATGCGCCCTCCTGTTCTGTCAAGCCGTTCGCGGAACGGGGGAAAGACGGCGGTAAAGGAAGAGGGGGTGTGGGCATAATCCACCAGCACTTCAAAAGGCTGGCCCCGGGAAACGGCGGTCATCCTGCCGCGCACCGGCTTTAGCCGGGCCGCAAGGGGGATTATTTCCCGCACCGGGATCGAAAGAAGCCGCGAGGCGGCAAGCAGCGCGGCAAGCACGTTACCCGCGTTAAACGCGCCGGGCAGCTGATCGCGGATGTCTGTAACCGTTCCTTCCCCCCGTATCAGCACTTCGTACCAGTTTCCCCAAGGGCTGCTCTCTATTGCCATGAGGGAAAGATCCGCGTCGCGGCCCCCGACGCTGTAGGTAAAGGTCCGCCTTTTCGTGGCCCCGGCAAAGTAATCGGCGCTTGTATCGTCGGCATTGATCACGCCGAAGGGCTCCTTAAGTAAAGGGCCCGTCCCGCTTCCCCCGCGCGCGCGGTCAAGCGAGCGGAACAGGTTCGCCTTGTCGGAACGGTACTGATCCCAGGTTCCGTGGAACTCAAGGTGTTCGTGGGCCACGTTGGTAATCACCGCCGCGTCGAAATCAACGCAGGCGAGGCGGCCCGTCCTTTCGGAAAGGCCGTGTGAGCTTGCCTCGACAACGGCGTATTCGGCGCCGTTTTCCGCCATTTCAAAAAGCAGCCGCTGGACTTCCGGGGCTTCGGGCGTGGTCTGGTGTTCCGGGTTGGGCTTTTCCCTGCCCAGGGCCGTGTCTCCCAGGCTGTAACAAACCGTCGAAAAAAAACCGGCCTTTTTCCCGAGGAGGCGGAGGAACTGGTAGATGAGATACACCGTGGTGCTTTTTCCCTCGGTTCCGGTTACCCCGGTGACGATGAGCCGCCGGGAAGGGTGCCCGTAAAAGGCCGCGGACAGGGGGGCCATGGCAAGCCGCGAATCGGGAACGCGGATAAAGAGAGCCCCGCGCCGCAGACTCTCCGGGATTTCCCTGTCGTGAACGATAACAGAAGCGCCGCGTTCTATCGCGTCCGCGATGAAATCATGGCCGTCCGTATGGAGCCCCCGCACGGCGAAAAAACAGCCGCCCGGTTTTACCGCGCGGGAATCGTACGCCATTCCCGTGACCAGGGGATCTTCCAAAAAGGGATCTCCGCCGTTTTCCCCCCGGATAAAGGCGGTTTCTCGGGCAAATTCCGACAGACGGCGTTCCATGAGCTCATTTTATCCCAAAAAGAACCGGCCGTCCATTGGAGTTGTTCAATAGCTTCAGTTATTGAACAACTTCCGCTTACGCAAGGCTTTCATTTTTCACGCGGGCATGGTATAAAATCACAAAGGGCGGAACGCCGGTTTCTCCCTTGCAGGAGGCTTATATGCGGAAATTGGGTGTTGTGATACCGGTATTGGCTGCCGTTGTATTTGTTTTTTCCTGCGGGAAGAAAGAGCCTTCCCAGAGCATTGCTTCAAGGATCGAAGAGAACAGGGCCGTTCGTGAAGACAGCGGTGAAAGCGCGCCGAAGGCTCCTGACGCCTCGGATTACGGCTACGTGCTGCGGATAAACGCCAGCCTCATGGTTTTTTCCGGCGCGGATACGGGGGACGAGGCGGACAAACTCAAATGGGAAGAGTCCATGGCCCTTGGGGAAAAAATCACCGTTACAGGTGTCCGCAAGGCTACCTGGAACAACAGGGTCTACGATTTTCTCAGGATACGCAGGGACACCGGAAAGGAAGGATTCGCCTTTGAGTCCCAGGTTTCCCGGGGCGGAAATCTTGGCGTGGTAATTGATGAAAAGGCAAACCTCTACAAATCGCCGAAAAATATTGACGTGACAGGCACCATCCTGACCCGGAAGGTCGTGGCGGTGTACTTTCCCGAGACCGAACGGGACGGTTTTGTTCAAGTAAGGGCCTACGATTCCGCCGCCGACGCGTACAGGAGCAATTATGTCAGAATGGTTTCCCTGTCTACAGGCGAGGCGGACGTGCAGTCCTCGATTCTCCTGCAGACCGCGGAGATTTTAAAGGATGAAGGGGCCGAAAAGATCCGCAAGGACGCGCTCCTTGAGGCGGCCCTTCTGGACTATCCCGGTTCGGCCTTCAGCGCGGAAATCAGCGCCATCGTCAATCCCGTTACCGCCGTTGAAATTCCCGTCCGGTCTCCGGCGAATTCCCGCATGGTAGTTTACAGCGAAAGCGCGGATGTCCTGGATCTTCCCGACAGCGTCGCCGGAAAATTGGTTGACCGGCTCTATTATGATACCGAAGTGACGGTAAGCGAAGAAACGGCGGATACGTACGTTGTGGACGGTTTCAGCGACAGGTGGTATCATATTGTACGGCCCGTTGAAGGATGGGTTTTCGGGGCGTACCTGGCGGAATAAGGGCCGGATACGGTTTCCCTGTATGTATACCCTCCGGGTGGAAGCCGGTTTTGCCGCGGCCCATTTTCTGGGCGCGTATCACGGCAAATGCGAGAACCTTCACGGCCACAATTACCGCGTCCTCCTGTGGGTGCGGGGCGAAAAGACGGGCGAAGGCGGCATGCTTGCCGATTTCGGAATCCTTAAAAAAATACTCCGGGGGATCTGCGCGGAGCTTGATCACTCAAACCTCAACGATAATCCTGTGTTCAAAAACAACCCCAGCGCCGAACGTATTGCCCGCCGTATCTTTGACGAAACGTCTTCCGCCTTTACCGCCGCCGGCCTTGATCCGTCGATGATCTTCGCCGTCGATGTCTATGAGACGCCGGGAAGCATGGCGCGCTACGAACGCTGATTCGTAGCGCCTTCCGCCCGCGCGATCATATTTCGGCTACGGCTTCAATTTCCACAAGCACGTTCCGGGGAAGCTGCTTTACCGCGACGGTGGAGCGGGCGGGCTTCCCGGGAAAATGTTTCGCGTAAATTTCGTTAAACGCGGCAAAGTCGTTCATGTCCGCGAGAAAGCAGGTGGTCTTTATAACTTTCGCAAGGGAAGATCCTGCCGCCTCCAGCACCGCCTTGAGGTTTTTTATAACCTGCCCGGTTTGTTCCGCCGCGGTTCCGCCTGTTACTTCCCCGTTTTCGGCCGAAAGGGGAATCTGTCCCGAAGTAAAAACCAGCCCTCCCGCCGTGTACGCCTGGGAATAGGGCCCAATGGCCGCGGGGGCCGCTTTTGTCTCAACCACTTTCATGCAATAACCTCTTTTTAGAATTTAATAATTTCCGGTTCCCCGGTAAACCCGGAAATAACGGCAACGGCATCCCTGAGATACAGCGCCTGTGTATTGCCGTCGTCCGCGGAGTACCTGTCTTTCAAATCGGGATACGCGTCAAGCATGCGCTGTTTTGCTTCACGTCTCTCGTCTTCAACGGCAACAGCCTGTATGCGTATCCATTTGCCGCCGTCACAGGCGCATATTTCTACCTTTGGATTTTTGTGTATCTGTTTCGATACATTTTTGATCTTTCCGGTCTGAATGTACAGTTTCCCGTCAAAAATGTTCACCGTCCCGAACGGCCTGACCCTCGGCTGGTCGCCTTCTGTTGTAGCCAAATAATACGTTTGGCATTTTTGTAGAAAATCAAAAACCCTTTGCATGTTACCCCCTATATAAGAAACGTATAGAATGCAGGTTATTGTAGATTACCGGAATATGTTGTACAATACCCCGGAGATCACTGGAGGAAAAATGACAAACGAGGAAATTCTTGGCCGGGTTGATCATACCCTGTTAAAGGCCGCCGCCACATGGGAGGAAATCAAGACCCTCTGTGATGAGGCGCTGCGTTTCAAGACTGCGGCGGTCTGTATTCCCCCTTCGTATGTAAGGCCGGTTTACAATGAATACGGAAGCAGCCTGGTCATCGATACGGTGATAGGCTTTCCCCTGGGGTACAGCATTGCCGCCGCGAAGGTTCTGGAAGCCGAGCGGGCCGTACAGAGCGGCGCCAAGGAAATTGACATGGTGATCAACCTGGGCGATGTCAAAAACGGCCATTTTGACTGGGTGCTGGAAGAAATAAAGCTTGTCAAAAAAGCCGCGGGAAGGGGAATACTCAAGGTCATTGTCGAAACCTGTTACCTCACGGAAGACGAGAAAATATGCCTGTGCGGCATTGTCACCGAGGCGGGCGCCGACTATATCAAAACGTCCACCGGCTTTGGAAGTGCCGGGGCGGTTCTTGCGGACGTGGAACTTTTCAAACGGCATGTCGGGGCGGCCGTGAAAATCAAGGCGGCCGGGGGCATACGGGCGCGGGAGGATTTTGACGCTTTTATCGCCGCCGGCGCGGACCGGATTGGCACCAGCGCGGCGGTAAAACTATTGACCCAGGGCGGAAGCGCCGGGGGGTATTGACATGCCGCCGTTTCCCGGCGGAAAGGCGGGCCGCCCGCCGGGCCCTTGCAAGAGGGCGAAAGGGCTGTAAAAAATTTCCCGTTTTGTGTTATAATTAAGTGTTGTCAAGAACGGAAAAACCGGAGGGTTTCGATATTGCCCCGCGAAAACATCGCCCCAACCAAGAGCAACCTCCTGCGCGTAAAGGAGCGGCTTGCTACCGCCGAGGAAGGCTACGATCTGCTTGAGCAAAAGCGGGAGATCCTCGTCATGGAGCTGATGCAGAAGGTGGAGCAGGTGAAACTTCTTGAACGGGATCTTGACGCCAGGGTGGCTTCCGCCTATCCCGCCCTTAAGCGCATGCTGATTACGGTGGGCAGGGAACGGGCGGATCACCTTTCCCGCAATATCCGTTACCGCTATGAGCTTACCGAAAAAACGGTAACCGCCGCCGGAATGAAGCTTCCGGGACTTGAAATCAGGCTTCCTCCCCTGGAACTCAAATATTCTCCGGCGAATTCATTTGCCGAATGTGATGAAACCGTGCTAGAATTCTTCGAGATGCTGAAGATATGCACCGAACTTGCGGCGGTGCGGACCGTGGCATGGCGTCTTGCGCGGGAAGTCCGCAAGACGCAGCGGCGGGTCAACGCCCTGGAAAAAATGGTCATTCCGTCGGCCAGGGATACACGGACGTATATTGAAGCTGCGCTGGAGGAGCGGGACAGGGATTCCTTCTTCACCAGTAAACTGTTGAAAAGGAAGGCCGGAAGGGAATGAAACCCCTTATCTCCAACATCGTCGCGGTCATTACCGGGTCGGACGCCTCCATTTTGGCCGCAAAGTACGCCATTGTTCTTTCCAAATTGTACCGCTGCCGCCTTTCGGCGATCTATGTGGTGGACACGGCAACCATCAGGCAGCTTACCTTAAGCAAGATCTTCATACAGGAAGAAAGTCAGGAATACGAAAAAAGCCTGGAGGCGAACGGGGAACGCTACCTTTCCTTTGTGGAAGAGCTGGCCAGGGCCAAAGGGGTAAAAATAGAGCGTGAGATACGCCGGGGGGCGGTGTATACCGAGGTGCTTACCGCCGCCGATGAAAAAAAGGCGGATCTCATAGTTCTTGGGGGCTGGGAAAAGGACCGGAGCGCGCGGGATATTATTTCCCATGTCCACCGGGAAATCATGGTCAGCGCGAAATGTTCGGTTCTGCTTGTAAAGGAGCCGGGTATCGATCAGGTATACAAACAGGCATAGCCGGAGGCCTGGAATTTTTCGCCGCCGGAGGCGGCAGGGAGAAGAACGTGAGAATAGCAGTCATCAGCGTCCCGAATGTAAGGAGAGCGCCCCCGGAATATGTTAAATCGCTTGCCAAAGGCATGGAAGCTATGGGCCACCGGGTCGACGTTATTGACGCATGGACGGAAGACGGTTTCCGGCTTCCCGGTTATGAATATATAGCCGTCGCCGCCGAGCCTGTTTCCTTTTTTTCCGGCAAGATCCCCGGCGCGGCCGCGAAAATTCTTGCCGCGGGCAGCAGTCTTGGGGGGAAAAAAAGCGCCGCCTTTATTAAAAAAGGGGGGCTTTTTACCGCCCGGGCCCTTACCAACCTTATGCGGGCCATGGAAAAGGAAGGCATGATGGTAAACTGGAGCGAGATCCTCCTCAATCCCGCCCATTCCGAAGCCTTGGGCAAGCGGATAGGCGCCTGATTTGCGGCACTGACCGCGCCGGCGCCGCCGGCGCATTGACGGACGGGCATGGAAAATTATTACAGTTTCCTTGGAGTGCCGCGTGAAGCGTCGCAGGCGGATATAAAAAAAGCGTTTCGTGAAAAGGCAAAGCGGCTGCATCCTGACATCGCCGGTAAATCCGCCGAGGACAAGATGCGGAGGCTCCTTGCCGCCTATGAGGTGCTGTCCGACCGGGACCGCCGTTATGAATATGACCGCGCTTATTTTCGTTTTGTCCAAAAAGCCGGTTTTGATTACCGCGTCTGGCTTTCGCGGCGGAATGATCCCGAAAGCCGGGCGAAACTTGTGTTCTTTGAACTGCTTCATCTTGAGGAAGAGCGGGCCCTTGAAATCTGGCGGGAAAGCGGCGGGCTTGATTTTCCCATGGAAAAGTACCTGGACAGGGAAGACTGGATGGACTGCGTCTATCTGCTTGCCGAAGAGCTTGACAGGCGGAACGCCGGTCTTGAGGCCTTTACCCTTCTTGTCAGGGTAATACGGGAAGAACGGCGGCTCCCCTATTTCCGGCATTTTACCGAAGATGTCGAGGCGCGTCTTAAAGATCTGGTGCGTTTCCGCCTCCGGCCCCTCCTTGACGACGCGGTATGGGTGGATTGTTTGGCATCCCTTCTGGATCTGGGGTTCTCCGGCCGGGACGAGGCCCGCTGGATGCGTTCCATGGCAGAGGCCCTGTTTCGCATGGGGGACTCAGGCGCGGCGGAGGGGGTCATCCGCGAGGCACACAGGCGCGATCCCGCCCTGCCCCGGATCAGGCGGCCCGGAAAGAAACTGCGCGCGGGAAAATGAAACGGAGGACCTGTGATACGGCTTAAAAACGAAAAGCAGATAGACGGCATCAGGACTTCCTGCAGGCTTCTTTCCGCCATGTACCGGGAACTCATTCCCCTGGTAAAGCCGGGGGTCCAGACGCTGGAAATTGACAAATGGACCAGGGAATGGATACGGAAAGCGGGAGGAAAACCCGCCTTTCTGGGTTACGGTTCCAAAAACAACCCCTATCCGGCGAGTATCTGCGTTTCCATTAACAACGAGGTAATACACGGAATTCCCTCAAAACGCAGGATACAGGAAGGGGATCTGGTGTCCCTTGACTGCGGTATAGATCTTGGCGGTTATATCAGCGATCAGGCGGTGAGCGTTGAGGCGGGCAGGGTGAGCGGGAAGGTCCACGATCTTAACGTAACGGCAAGGGAATGCCTGTACCGGGGGATAGCCGCGGCGAAACCGGGGGAAAGGCTTCTGGAGATAAGCCGGGCTGTCGAAGGCCACGCCAAAGAAAAGGGCTACGGCGTTGTCCACGAGTTCTGCGGGCACGGGGTCGGCCTGTCGCTCCACGAGGACCCGCAGGTTCCCAATGTTCCCCACGGCCCCAATCCCCGCATGACAGGCGGCCTTGTCATCGCCATCGAGCCCATGATCAACATGGGAACCGGGGATGTGGATGTTCTGGACGACGGCTGGACGGTTGTTACCGCGGATGAAAAGCCCGCCGCCCACTGGGAACACACCATAGCGATCTTCAGGGATCATACGGAGATGCTTACCGAGCCTCTGGAATGAGGCGGCGGGAATTCGTGTAACTTTTTGGGAAATTTATTATTATTGTAATTGAGGCTGTTTTACAATTCTGGTTCCAGAACGACGGAGTGAGGAGTTTTTTATGAATGTTATGCGGAAATTGTCGTCAAAGAATCTCTTGGTGTTTAATCTGGTGCTGATTGGGATCATTTTCGGCTTTTGTCTTGCCTTTCTTTCGTTTTCCTGTTCAGCCCCATGGGCGGCAAAGACCGCCAGGGCTCAGGAAAATCCCGTGGTTGTTCCCGCGAACGCCCTTGAGGCGGCGGAGGGCCTCCAGACGGTTTTCAGGACCGTCGCGGACAAGGTGCTTCCTTCGGTGGTGGAACTCAAGACCGTTTCGATACGCCGCCAGCAGGTTCCCAACTATCCCGGTATTCCCTGGGAATTTTTCTTTGGCCCCCGCGAAGGCGGCCCGAATCAGCAGGAAAGGGAATTCAGGTCCCAGGGGCTCGGTTCGGGGATCATCGTCCGGTACGAAAAGGGCGCCTACTATGTGCTGACCAACAACCATGTGGTAGAAGGGGCTAACGAGATTTCCGTGGCGGCCAACGACGGTAAGGAATATCCGGCGGAACTGGTGGGCAAGGATGAACGGCGGGATCTTGCCATGATATCCTTCAAGACTTCCGACTCTCTGCCCCTTGCCGTTTTGGGCGATTCCGACGAAGTGCGTGTCGGGGACTGGGCCATAGCCGTGGGGAACCCCTTGGGCTTCATGTCGTCTGTAACCATGGGAATCGTGAGCGCCGTGGGCCGCACCGGAGGGCCCGCCAACAACATCAACGATTTTATCCAGACCGACACCTCGATTAATCAGGGGAATTCGGGCGGCGCCCTTGTAAATATACGGGGGGAAGTTATCGGGATCAACACCTGGATAGCCAGCAACAGTTCCGGCGGCGGGTCCGTCGGGCTGGGTTTTGCCATTCCCATCAACAACGCAAAACGGAGCATCGGCGAATTTATCAATACCGGCACCATCAACTACGGATGGCTTGGCGTGTCGCTCTCCGATCCGGACCGGGACATCATGCAGGTGCTTGGCCTTGAAGGAAAACGCGGCGCTCTGGCGAGTCAGGTGTTTCTGGGGTCTCCCGCGGACAAGGGCGGCATAAAGCCCGGCGATTTTATTACCCATGTCGACGGCAGGGAAGCGCGGGGCACGAACCAGCTTACCATGATGGTTGGGGACATAAAGCCCGGCGACAGGGCGGTCTTTACGGTTTTGCGGGGCGGCGCTCCGCAGGAGATAACGGTCCGCATAGAGGCCCGCACCGAACAGGCGGCGGCCGATAACAAGAAACTGTGGCCCGGCGTGTATGTTATTCCCCTCACCGATACCCTTAGAACGCGGCTCAATCTGAACGCCGGCGCCGGAGGGACGCTCTACGTTGCCCAGGTTATTTCAGGCAGCCCTGCCGATATTGTCGGGCTCAAAGAAGGCGACCGCCTCACGGGCGTTAACGGCGAGACCTTCAGGGATCTGGCCGGCTTTTTCAGGCTGCTCCGTGAAAAGACGGACAAGGAACTGTGGTTTGAATTTATTCGGGGGGATGCGCCCCTTGAGACGCTGAAATTCAAGAAATAGAGCTTGTTCAATAAGGGGGCCTCTAAAAACTTCAGTCTTTAGAGGCCCTCAAAGCCCGGCCGGGGTTTCCAGAGGTTCCCGCAACCCGGCCGGTTTTGGGTAAGCCCCAACGCCGTCCGGCGATGCCGCGGCGTAGTCCTCTCCCGGCGGGATTCCGCTTTACCGTATCTTTCTTAATATCGAAAGCATTTCCGCGCCCCGGACCTTTTCGGCGCCCCTGAAATTTCTGCCGTCGGGAAGGGACATGAGTTCCGTCTCCACGCAGCCCAGTACGGAATCAAAGAAGGGGGAAAGAAGGGGAAGGTCGGCGACAGGGCTTTGGGAACCGGGGCGGGCGGCGTAGCCCGCCGAGTATTTTGTAAGAAGGCTGCGGTCCGCCCGCCTGTCGGCGTACAGGCGCCAGATATACCAGGCCGCGCCGGAACGGGTTACCTGTTCGCCGGCCCGCGGTTTTGCGGAAGGCCAGTCTTTGACGGTTACGTCCTGGGTAAAGGGAATAAAGGATCTTTCCAGAAGGCGGTCAAAAATTTCCGGGGTGGGCCAGTCCCTTCCGGCGGTCAGAAAACGGAGAAGTTCCGTTTCGCCCCTTGTAAGTTCTATTACATCCGTCCATGTAAGGCCGTCTTTTTCCACAATCGCCTGTGTTTTGCTTGCCGTTCCCGCTTCGGCGTCCCGGAGTTCCCACGCGCGGTCCCGCGCCGCGCGGTAGGTGTCCCGGTATACCTCCTTAAGGTCCATGGAGAAGGCGGTGTCAAAAGCCGCCGCCGCCTCGCGGTAGCGGCGCACCTCCATAAGGGCCCGCCCCCGTTCTATCTGGAGTTCCCCCGCCGCTTCCACGCCGAGTTCACGGTCTATCATGACAAGCCGCCGCTGTACGTCCTTTTCAAGCCGCAGTGAAAGCACTACCGCCTGTATGTTTCCCGGCGAAAGCGACTGGGAATCCCGCAGTTTTTTCTGGGCGTCGGCCTGTTTTCCCTCAAGGATAAAAAGGCGGCCGGACAGGGCCGCGAGGAGGGCGCCGTATCTTGTATCGGGAAGGGGATTTTTTTCCAGAGCGGTTATCCGCCTCCGGACGGCGGCGGCGCCTTCCCGTGAAAAATCCCTGTCCAGCGGCACTATCTGTTCCTCAAGCTCCGCAATGTCCCTGCTGAAAGGCTCGTTCGATATGTCCACAAGCCTGTCCCTTTGCAGGGACTGGCAGGAAAAGAGCGCAAGCATGACGGGGAATAACAAAAGGGAAGCTCTAAAAACCCGGCCGGGATTTTGTGTGTTGTTCATGGTCCTTCCTTACCTGAAATGCCACCGGTACAGCCTGTTGTCAAGCCCGGCGCCGGTACATTCGCTTTTTCCGTCGCCGTTAAGATCGGCAAACGAAGGCTGTCCCCAGACAGGCAGGGGAAAACCGTCCAGGGAACTAAAACCGCGGGTGTAGCCGTAAAGGGCGTTCCCCTCGCCCGAAAAGAAGATCTCGGGAATTGTATCGCCGTCGACATCGGATGCCGTAATGTAACCTTCTTCCTTTACCAAAAGATTGGGAACGGGAATGCGCTGCCACAGCGCCTGTCCTCCGGGAGTTACCTGGAAGAGAACGCCGTCCTCCGAAATGAGCCACAGCGCCTGTCCGTCCCATACCGGCTGGAGGTAGAAGATCCCGGACAGTTCCAGGGGAAAACCGGGCAGGACTTCGGCGCGTTCGTTGTAAACCGTCAATTCTCCGGCCTGGGTAATAAACGCCGCGAAGAGGCCCTGGCCCCCGGAAGACGGCCCCGCTTCCGCCGTAAAGAGAAGGGGGGAGCCGAAGGCTATTCCGTTGACCGGAACAGGCCAGCCGGAAAGGGCGTTCCCTTCTTCATCAAGGAGCCATATATCGCCCAGAAAACGTTTGGGGTAGACCGCCGCCCGGGTCAGGCCGCCCTCTTCCGCGAACGAAGGCGGAGCCCTGAGCGCGGCGGGAAAAACCGTTTCCCACTGGCTCCGGGAGCCCTTTCCGTCTACGATATGGACCTTTCCATCCTCGTCACTGAGGAAGAGTTTCCCGTTTGCGGCCACAGGCGGGGCCGAAAGCCGCAGCCCCGTGGCAAGGGGAAACCCCCGCATTGTTTCCATGTTTCCGTTTGCGAGGATGACCCTGCCCTGCGCCGTTACCACCCACACGGAGCCTTCCTCCGGCGAACGCGGCCTCTGCCCTTCCGCCGGGATCACCCAGGGCGGGCTTCCCGCCTCAAGCTCGTAGATCTTCTGATCGGCGGGATTTACCGCAACGGCAAAAGTATCCCGCGTTAAAAAGATCCGGCTCGATCCGCCCCGGTTGTAGGTCAGGCTGTAGACGCGGTTCCCCGTTTTTCCGGCAATAGCAAGGGGATACCCCTGCGCGGGGTAAAGGCCCTGGCCGGAACCGGGGTTCACGGAAAGCGAAAAACGTATTTCCCCTTTTTCGAAACCCATCTGCAAAAGCCCCTGCCGGTAGAGGCCGAAGACGGAACTCAACAGCGTGTTTCCCCTGAGAAAAAAGGGAAGGGAACGGTCCAGCGAATAGTAGATGGTAAAGGCTCCCCGGCTGTTTTCAGGATGGGCAAGGCCCTGCCATGCCGCCGTTTTGAGGAGCGAGTCGTTTTTTTGAATTCCCCGCACCGCGGCAAGGATGGTTTCGGCGGATTCCGAAACGAAGAGATACCCTCCCTCAACAGTGTAATACGGCGCGGGAATGCGCATGCCCCACAATTGGATCAGGGAGGCGAAAAAACCGGGCAGCCGTATCTGGGGAATGCGCATGCCGTCAAGATTGAGGCTGATGTCTTCGGTAAGAACAATGGAGCTGAACGCCTTGTTGAAAATCTCCCGCCGTTTTTCTTCATCCCGTATCTGTATGGCGTACACCGGAGCGGGCCTTCCCTCCATGCCGAACACGGCAAACTCTTCCCCCGTCCATGAATATAGCAGATCCTCCAGCGAGAGCCCCAAAAGACCGCGGCTTGAAGCGTCGGCCCTTCGCAGGGACGCCGTGAAGCTGTCCCCCGAAAAAGTCCGCATCGCCTCCATCAGATCGCGCAGGGGCCCGGCGGAAAGAACGGTGGCGTACTGGGCGCCCGACGGAAGAAAGCTGGCAAGGGAGGGATCGGTTGAATTCCGTTCGATGATCCTTTGTACGGCGTCATTCCGGGCAAGCACCGGGGCGGCGGCGGAAACGGAAAGCTGTTTGGGTTCTATGGAAACAGTGAGCTCAACCGGCGAGGGGAACTCTATGCTTTCCAGCGCGGACGCGATAACAGGGTCCTGACTGTTCAGCATTTCCGCCAGGAATTCCGGGGCAAGAAGAACGGCGGCGTCGTAGGTTTCCCGTCCTATTTCCTTGCGCCGCGAACCCCGCACGTCGCCTTCGCGGGAAGTTCCGTCCAGCACCGATTCAAGAAACGCCGCGTCGGTGGAAATAACAAGGAGGTTGTGGTACGGGGCGATAAAAAGGGCCTTCGGTTCCGCGTCCGCATCTGCCCCGGCGCTTTCCGCCCGGCCTCTAAAGCGGTACTCAAACCGTGAATACTTTCCCGCCTGAACATAATAAAGACCGGGTATGGTAACCGTCCCTGAAAGGGCGGGAAGAAGCCGGAGGAAAGGGGCCAGTATTCCCGAATCCCAGGCCGCAAGAAAACGGCCCCCGTCAAGAAGGGCCCCTTCGAGCACCCCCCTCGCGGCAAAACGTACCAGGGGATTTTGCGTCACGCCGCTTTCTTCAAAATCGCGCAGCAGGGGAAGCGCCGGGGAAAACACCGGGCTGCTGAGGATCTCAGGCAGCGGCTCGTGGGCCAGAAACCTCTCTGAAAGCTGTACCGGATTGGGGATACGGACGTAGAAAACGAAGGAATCGGGAATCACGTCCCCCGGACTTATTCTTCCAATAAAGGAAAGACCCACACAGAGAAGGGGGAGCCCTATGATGATAAGGAACAACACCAGAAGAACAGCGGGCCAGCGCCTCTTCTTTTTTCCCCTTGCCTTTTTCCCCTTTTCCCTGTTTCCGGTCTCCCTTTCTTGAGGCATTTCCAGAATTTCCGCCATGATGCCCCATTTTACCCCAAACCCCGCGAAAACACCAGCCCCATGTTGAGCCGCGCCAAAACGGACTTGCGTGCCCTGCCGAACCTGCACCATAATCAAAGGCATGGAGAATCTATGACGTTAACCATTGACCTTATCGATTCAGGCGCGCTCAGGCTCCTGCGGGACCTGGAAAGCCTCAACCTTATTCAGGTAAAGTCCCCGGAAAACACCGCCGCCCCGCCGGAACCCTTTCCCACTATTGAGGAATTGAAGGCCGAGGCCGGACGAAAGGCGGCGGAACGCCTTGCCGAAATGGAGAAGACGGGGGTTGACCCGCTTGCGCAGTTTGCCGGGTGCCTCAAAAATATTTTTCCCGAAGACGGTATGGAATACCAGCGGAAGATGCGCGATGAATGGCCGGACTGACGGCCCTTTTGTACTGGACTCGTGCGCCTGCATGAACTTTCTCAATAAAAGAATCCTCTCCCTGCCCTTGGGTGATTTGTTTATCAGCGTTATAACCCGAATGGAAATTCTTGCACAACCGGAGCACACGGCGGAAACAGAGAAAGAAGCGCGGGACTTTCTAAAAAAGGTAGCGGTTGTTCCCCTGCGTGGCACAATTGAGCGTACCGCTGTGTCTATCCGCCGTGAAGGTTCGCCCCGTCTGAAACTGCCCGATGCCATAGTCGCGGCAACGGCCGTTGTCCTGGAAGCGCGGCTCATCACCTTTGACGAGAAACTCCACCGCCTTACCTGGCCCGGTTTCAATGCCACCCTGCCATCCTCGTAGCCCGCAAATCTGTCCCAAAACACCGCTACGCAGTCTGGCGCTTTGTTTTTTTCCCTTCATCACGGAAGAACAGGAAACAAAAATTAAATCATTTTCAGGGAAACGGAAAATTGTTTCCACCGCGAACAAATTTGTTGACAGCGGAAACATTATACTCTTATAATGAGCCGTGGGATAAACCCGCGGCGGGGAAAGGTTGTATGAACAGTGAAACCGCATGGATGGGGAAGTACCGCGATCTTGTGGAAATTCTCATACGGATGTGCAACACCTACGCCGACAAATACATGGTGCCGGTCTATTTCAATTCGGATGCGCTACTGTCGGCGGGGCAGATCCAGACGATTGAATACCTGCTGGAAGCGCCGGATGAAAAAATGATCGACCTGGCGAAACGGCTGGGCGTCGCCCGGAGTACCCTGTCAAAGGCGGTACAGAAGCTGGCGGTGAAAGGGCTTCTTGAAAAACACCAAAAGGAGGGAAACAAAAAGGATATTTACCCCCGGGTTACCGCAAAGGGGCGCGAGGCCTACAGGAAATATTCCCGCTGGGTCCGTGAAAGGTGTTTCAAGCCGATGTTCGCGCTGGCGGACAAGACACCAAAAAAATATCTTGAATACTTTATGGAAATGATGACTTTTTTCTGCCGTGACTTCGAGCATATCGAAAAAGGAAAAAAATACTGTTTGTCCGACACATAAGGAGGTGTTTTTATGGAAAACAAAAAATTATGGAAACTGCTGCTTGCCGCCCTGGTATTGATGGTGCTGGGGGGGCTGGTCTCCTCGGCGGTTAAATCAAACGGGGGCAGGGTGCTTGTCCGGGAGGTGAAGATAAACACCAGGGGCAGCACCTTTGCCGGTCTCATCTATGTGCCGAAGGGCGCGGCTGCCCAGGACGGGGAGGGGAACTATACCGATAAACGTCCGGCGGTGATCCTTTCCCACGGATACCTTAACAGCAACGCCATGCAGGACCCTTTCGCCATGGAACTTGCCCGCAGGGGATTCGTGGTTTTTTCCATGGACATGTACGGCCACGGGAATTCGGAACTTGCCAATAACAG
>JAISAQ010000091.1 GCA_031266775.1 Treponema sp. | reverse complement strand
ATAACCCCATTGTTTCCTCCGGCAGACGTTTCCGCCGGATATAGTTTAGGTTTCCATGGTCAGATTTTTACTTGAGATTCCGCCCCCTCTTCGGTCAGATTTTACATGAGGCCATGCGACACGTTGACAACCGGGAAGAAACCCTTCAAAATTAAATGATATGACCCAATCCTTGGAAGACTATCTTGAAATGGTGAGTTTTCTTTCCGACGAAGGGGAAGTCCGGGTAACGGACATCGCTTCCCGGCTGGGCGTCTCAAAACCTTCGGTGCTTACGGCCCTCAAGGTGCTTGAAGATCAGGGGCTTCTGGAACATGAGCGGTACAGGACCGTGTATCTTACCCAGAAGGGGAAGGTTGAAGCCCAGAGGATACGGGACAAGCACAACCTTCTTACCGGCTTTCTCAAAACCATCGTGGGCGTAAGTCCTGAAACCGCGGAAACGGATGCGTGCAAGATGGAGCATCTTCTTTCCGAAGAAACGTTTAAAAAAATAAAAGCCATGATGCGCCGGGGCGGATGAATAAACCCTTTGAAGATTATTACCGGAAACATTACGGGCAGCGGTGGGAAGGCTTAAGGAAAAGCCTGCTTGAAGAAAAACCCGCCTTTCCCTTTACGGCGGGGCTCAAGGAACCCTATTTCCTCAATTACGCATCGGTGCTTGCCGCCTTTTCTCTTACGCTGCCGGCCCAGGGCGGCGGAGAGATCCTTGACGCCTGCGCCGCGCCGGGCGGCAAGACGCTTGTCATCGCGTCGGCCCTGCCGCCCGGATTCCGCCTCATCGCAAACGACATCTCAGGCGAAAGGCGACGCCGTCTTTCGGATGTCCTTGACAGGCACCTTCCCGCCGAAAAACGCGGGCAGGTTTCCGTATCGGGATTTGACGCGGCGGCGCTTGGAGGCCGCGAAAGCGAGCGGAACCGTTTCGCCGCCGTGCTCCTTGACGCGCCGTGTTCCAGCGAAGCCCATGTCATAAGGGACCCCGCCGCGCTTGGCGCGTGGACGCCCGCGCGGCCGCGCTTTCTGGCGCGGCGGCAGTGGGCGCTTCTTTCGGCGGCCTTTCTGCTTCTTTCGCCGGGGGGCGTCCTCCTCTACGTTACCTGTTCCCTTTCCCCCGAAGAGAACGACGGCGTGGCCGGAAAGCTGCCCGAAAAATACGGCGAAGAGGTCCTCTTCGATGTTCCCGCTTTTGAAGAAGGGGAAAAGACCCGTTACGGGCGGATCATGCTCCCCGACCGGGGAAGCGGGCTGGGGCCCATGTATGTGGCGCGCTTTAGAAAATCCCCGCGAGCTTCCCTTCCCTGAAAATATCCTCCGGCGCGCCTCGGGCATGTACCGTTCCGCCGTACAGAAGAACGGCGCGGCCCGCATAGCGGACGGCAAGATCGCGATCGTGAAGGCTTACAAGCACCGCCGCCCCTTCCGCCGTCATCTTCCCAAGAAGATCCATTACCATGACGCGGTATTTGGGGTCCAGGCTGCCGCACGGTTCATCAAGAATGAGGATCTTCACCTCCTGCGCCATGGCCCGCGCAATGAGCACCCTCTGGTATTCGCCGCCTGAAAGTTCGGTGACGGGCCTGTCCTCAAATCCCTCAAGGCCCGCCGCCGCGACGGCCCGTTCCACGGCGTTCTTTCCGCCCCTGCTCCCGCTGAAATGGCGGCCTTGCGCAACCGTCTCATACACGGTAAAAGGCCAGGAAGGAAAGGCGGCCTGAAAAATATAGGCCCTCCGGAGCGCCCATTCCTTTTTTGAAAGAAAGCCGCCGTCACGGCCTTCCACAAAAACCTTTCCCGAAAGCGGCTTTATGATTCCGGCGGCCGTCTTGAGCAGCGTGGTTTTTCCCGAGCCGTTGGGCCCGGCAACGGCAAACGTTTCACCGGCCGCAAGGGAAAGATCCACCCCCCGCAGCACCGGCTTTTTTCCGAAGCCCGCCTCAAGGCCGCGGAGTTCAAGAAGGGGAACGCTCACGAGAGCCTTCCCAGCGAGCGGCCGTGGCGGGCAAGGAGGTACAGAAAAAAAGGCGCCCCGCCGAGGCCCGTGATGATGCCCAGGGGGATTTCAACGGGCGGAATGAGAACGCGGGCCAGCGTGTCGGCCAGCACGAGAATAAGGGCCCCCGTTACCGCGGAGGCGGGAATGAGGCGGGCATGGCGGGGCCCGGTAAAGAGCCGCGCGCAGTGAGGCGCGATAAGCCCCGCGAAGCCGATGATCCCCGCCGCGGAAACCGCCGCGGCGGCCGCCAGGGCCGCTCCCGAGGCGGCAATGAACCTTGTCCTTGTAACATCAAGCCCGAGGCTCGCGGCCTCCTCGTCCCCCTGGATAAGGAGGTCAAGGGCCCCCGCCTGGAGGCACACCAGAAGGCAGCCGGCGGCGGACGCGGGAAGCACCGACAGGAGTTCCCGCCAGCCGCTTCCCCCAAGGCTTCCCAGAAGCCAGTAATACACCTGATAGAGGCCGCGGTCACGCAGCACAAGAACCAGTGAAAGGATCCCCGAAAAAAACGATCCGACGCTGGTTCCGGCAAGCAGCAGGGCGGCCGACGGCGGAGGATCTCCTGCGGCGCGGGAAACGGCAAAGGCGAGGATCACCGCGGCAAGGCTTCCGGAAAAGGCGAAAAAAGGGACGGGGGAAAAAGGCAGGGCAAGGCCGGCGCCAAGGCTGATGGCAAGCCCCGCGCCAAGGCTCGCCCCGGAAGACGCCCCTATGATAAAGGGATCGGCAAGCGAATTGCGAAAGATAGCCTGAAAGGCGGCCCCGGAGATCCCCAGGGAAGCGCCGATGACAGCCGCCAGAAGCACGCGGGGAAGCCGTATGGCAAAAAACACCGACGCGGCCGTTCCGCCTGTGCCCTCCAAAACGGAAAAGAGGGCCGGAACCAGATCCGCCGGGCGAAAATCCGCCTGTCCTGAAAAAAGGCCCCAGACAAAAGATCCGGCAAGGGCGCATGAAAGGACGGCAAAGACACCGGGCTTCCCGGAAAAACCCCGTGTTTTTCCGGGCGCGTCCTTCTGCCTCACCTTTCCCCTCCGCCTGTGACCTCCGCGATTTCAAGCACCGCGTCGGCAAGACGCGGGCCATAGCGGTAAAGCCGGGCGGCGTTTATAACGGCGACGCGGCCTTCCCTTACGGCGGGAATAGCCGCCCATCCCGGACGCCGCGCGAAAAACGCCGCGTCAGGAAGGGGGCGGCGATCGTCCCCCGTGAGTATCCATTCGGGACTGCGGAGCAATACTTCCTCGGCGCTTACAAGGGGCCAGGCCGCCTCAAGATCCCCGAAGATATTCCGTCCCCCCGCCCTTTCCAGCGCCTCGTTTACGAAACTGTCCTTTCCGGCGCTGATGAGGGGATCTTCCGAAAGTTCCCAATACACGGACGGCCTTTCTTTCCCGGCGCGAAGCAGGGCGGCGTCCCTGAGCTTCCCTTCCATAATTCGCACCGTTTCTTCCGCCCCGGACGAACACCCCGAAAGGATCCCTATGGCCCTTATGGCGGCAAACACTTCGTCAAAATTCCGGGGTTCTACGGCAAAGGCCGGTATGCCAAGATCTTCAAGAAGGCCGAGGATACGGCCGTGCATGCCGGCCGAGACGATCACCAGATCGCTTTCAAGCGAGGCAATGCGCTCCACACTGACGGTCGCTCCGGAAAATCCTCCGACACTGGCGCGTTCCCTGGCCTCGGGGGGGTAATCGCAGTATTCGGTAACCCCCACAACCCTCTCCCCGGCCCCGGCGGCAAAGAGGATCTCCGTTACCGCAGGACTCAGGCTGACGATGCGTTTCGCGCCGTCCGGGGGAAAGGCGAACGTTCTTCCCAGCGCGTCGGTGAGCGCGCCGGAAGGGCCGGAAGGCCCGCCGTTTTTTTCCGGGGAACTTCCGCCGGGGGAAGGCCCGCCGCATACGGACAAAACCAGAACCACGGACAAAACCGGAAAGAAACGCGTATATTTTTTCATGTTTTCCGATACTACCTTCATGGACATGTTTAGTAACCCGGTTGGTTACTAAACATGTCTTGCTATTTTTCAGGCTAAAGCATAGCTTTAGCCTGAAAAATCGTATTTTTAAGCGGACGTTGTTCAATAACTGAAGTTATTGAACAACTCTAATAAACCGCTAGGCCGTCGCGGCTTCGTAGATGTAGCCGGTTTTGAGGCATATGTCAAAAAGGTGCTTTGTCATTGATTCTTCGATGATTTTTTCGTTTCCGTCGCTTATTCTTGTGAGCCGGACAATAAATCCGTCTTCTATTTCCCTGACAATATCAAAATATTCAGTCCGGCCGCCGCGGCTTTTTATGCAGTAACGCTTCATCACAAGTCCTCCAAAAGTCCTCCGGGAAAGCCCGGCGGCTTCACCGGGATTCACCAGGAAAGCCCTGAAAACCCCGGCCGGGTTTTTACAGGCTCCCGCTGTTATTTTCGGAAGAAAAACGGACGGGCTTGAGGGAAAAGCCGGTTTATTTGGAATGCATGATTTCAACGCCGTCCCAGCCGGCGGGAGGAGGATCGAGCGTGTAGGCTTCGCAGCGCCGTAACAGGTTTTCGCCGTTATAATCACCGGGAAGCAGCGAAAGAAGCTCCCGGAACGCCCCGGCCGCCTCGCGGAAGGAACGGCGGTAGTAGAGTTCCATGGCCTTTTCGTGGACGGGCCACGCCTTTTGCTCGGCATCCGTAAGGCCGTTCTTCACCGTGTAAATTTTGACGCCTTTCGTTTTTCCCTTTACCGCCACCGTATCAAGCAGCCTGAAGCGGAGTTCCGCTCCTTCCGTTCCGGTTTTCCTTTTTACAAGTTCGCCGTAAAGGAATTCGGAGATGAGCAGCGGCGAACGGTACATTTTGGTAAGGCCTTCAAGGCGGGAAGCGAGGTTTACCGGATCGCCTATGACCGTATAGTCCCGCTTCTGTTCGGCGCCGATATTGCCCACCGTTACTTCCCCATAGTTGATCCCGATGCCAATGTTGATTTCCTTTTGGCCGCGCCCCCTCTGATCTTCGTTAAAGGTTTCAAGCGCCGCCATCATTTCAACACCGGAGAGAACCGCCTCGAGGGCGTCGTCGCCATGCCCGATCGGCGCTCCCCAGAGGGCCATAATGGCGTCTCCTATGTACTTGTCGACAATGCCGTTCCTGTTGTATATGACGGAAACCTGGGGGGAAAAATACCGGTTGAGGAGTTCCACAAGGTCCCCCGGGGACATTCCTTCGGAAAGAGTGGTGAAACTCCGTATGTCGGAAAAAAGCACGGCCAGATCCATGTTTTTGCCCGGCAAAAGCTGTTCAGGATTCCTGAAGGATTCGTTGATGACATCCTGGGGCACGTACTTCTGGAAGATCTGCCGTATGCGCTGTTCCTTTTTCTGCGAAAGAACCGCGTCAAAGGCGTAGCGCTTGATCTGGGCGTAGGCGTTTTCAAGCGCGCCTGTCATGACGTTGAAGGTATGGGCAAGCCGGCCCGTTTCGTCGCTGTAGGCCACGTCCACCCTGGAAGAAAGATCTGTGGTTTCGATGATCTTCCGCATGGCCTCTACCATCTTTACAAGGGGGTTTGTTATTATACGGGAAAAGAGGACAAGCAGCACAACGGCGGCGAGGGAGGCAGAGGCCGTAACGGCCGCCGTCCTCGACTTGATACGGTCAAGGTCCCGGTAGAAACTGCTCTTTTCCTCGGACAGGATTATCCGCCACTGAAAAGGTGTAAAATAGAAGGATCGCATGACGCGTTCCTTGCCGCCGGCAAAGGCGGTTATAAGTTCATCGTCCTCTTTGTCAAAGAGAAGAAGAAGGGCGGCGCCTTCCCCGGCCGGTATGCCAGGGGCGTTTCCAAGAGAGGCGGACATGGCGGTAGCCCCCGAGTTGTCAAGGGCGAAGATCACTTCGCTTTCGCTGAGGATTATGCCGCCGGAGTAGATCTCAAGGGCCTTTTTCGCCGCGTCCACCATTTCAGAATTGCCGGCATAGCCGTTTTCGATGAGCAGCTCCCACTGGTTTTCGGCGTATTTGCGCAGTTCAAGAAGTTTGAATCCGAAAAATTCCCGCGCTATTCTTGTTATGCCGTTTGCCGCCGAAAAATAAGACGCCGTCCCCGCGAGAGCCAAGGCCGTGACGAGGAGCGGCAGTACTACCCAGATGATCCTGCTGCGGATTTTCATGGGATGTTACGGAAGAGACCGGATCTTCTCCCAGGGAACGGTTACCTCTATGGGCCCCATGGCGTAGGGCGCTATTTCATAGGGGTCCCACCTAAAGACCATTCCGGCCCGGCCGGGGTAGAAATTATCCGGTATTTCTTCCAGCGCGTCCTCGAAAAAGCCGCCTTCGCCAAGGAGGGCGCCGGGCCTGAGCCCCGAGTATTCACGGAGGGCGTCTTCTATCAGCGTGAGGAAGGCCCCGTCTTTTCCGGGCGGGACAAAATCGCCGGGCCCAAGCTCCGCCCGCCGGGAACGGCTGACGGTAAAGTACCGTTTTTCCCTTGTACCGTGGGCGCCGCCCAGGTAGTAATCCCTGTCCCGGCTTATCACGAGGATGTCCGGATCGGAAGTCTCCGTTATCGGCGTAAAGGTTTCCGTATATTCCCACACGGTTTCTTTCCCGCCCGCTTCGCCTGATGTCCTGTCAAGGTTCGCGGAAAGCCCTTCCAGAGACGCGATGCGCCTGTCCGCGTACTGCGTTGAATCCATGCCCTCATAGAGCAGATCCTTTAACAGAGGGGAAAGATCCGCCTGTCCGGCAAGGGCAAGCATGGCAAACGAAACCGAAATACGCCCGCGTCTTTCAGGCGAAACAATATCCTTTTGAATCGTATAGGGGGAAAATTCCGCGTTTTCAGGAGCCTCTGCCACATTCCGGGGACCGCCCTGGCAGGAAAAGAAAAACGGAAACGACACAAGCCAAACGGCGTACAGAAAACAGTTTCTTTTCATAACTATACAGTATAACAATACCGGAAGGGAGAATCAACAACACGCAACAACCTCAGGGCGCCGCGGGGAAACGCTGTGTATTTCCTGGTTTTCCGGTATAATGGAAGTGTGAAATACGGGAAGGAATGGTTCAATGACGAAAATTTCTGGGCGCGTTACGCCCCGATCATGTTTGACGACGCTCATTGGGCCGAGGTGCCGCGTGTCGCCGACGGGGTGATTTCCCTTGTCCGCCTGAATCAGTACCTGTCCTCCCGTGAGGAAGAAGCCGGTTCTTTACCCGTGCGTGGTGCGCGCGGCGGGGTGGACGGGGCGAAAGGTCCCCGTTTATTGGATCTCTGCTGCGGTTTTGGCCGTGTTGCCCTGGAGTTTGCCCGCCGGGGGTTCGCCGTTACCGGCGTTGACATCACCGAAACCTACCTCCGTACCGCCGGGGAAGACGCCCTCCACGAAGGTCTTGACATAGAGTTTGTCCGTGAAGACGCGCGGTCCTTCAAACGGCCCCTGTTCTTTGACGCCGCGGTGAACCTTTATATTTCCTTTGGATATTTCGGGAATCCCCAGGATGATCTTGTAATGGCCCGCAATGTTTTTGAGTCCCTCAAGCCCGGCGGCGCCTTCATCATCGAGACGCTGGGCAAGGAAACGGCCGTGCGGGATTTCGGCAGGAGTGAATGGTTTGAACGGGCCGGTTATACGGTGCTTGTCGAATCCGAACCGGCCGATTCCTGGGCGGCCCTTAAAAACCGGTGGATACTCCTGAAGGAAGGGGAACGCTTCGAGAAGGTTTTTACCCAGCGCCTCTACGCCGCCTCCGAACTGCGCCGCCTGCTCTATGAGGCGGGTTTTTCCTCCGTGGAAATATACGGAGACTGGGACAAGTCGGCCTATGACGAAAGGGCGGAAAAGCTCATCGCCGCAGGCGTGAAAGGGTAACCGGCGCCGGCAGGCCAGGGTCAGGTAGAAGCCTGTATTACCATCTGCGTGCGGAATATAATTTCCATTGGAGCGGACTGCAAGCCGTTAATGCGCTGGACAAGAAGTTCAACCGCCGCGTTATTCATATCGTCTTCCGGTATTTCTATGGTACTCAGGGTCGGAGTGATATACTGGGAGACAGGGAGTTTTTCACAACTGAATATTGCTATGTCTTTGGGTATACAAAGCTGTTTTTCATAGACCGCTCTGTATACGGAAAAAACTATATTGTCGGATCCGCAGACAATAGCGTCAGGTATTTCAGGCCCGTTTAGGAGTTCATGGGTCTTCTTGTGGCATTCGTCGATAAGCCAATAGCAATTTTTGATCCAGCCGGACCGTAATTCCAGTCCGCATGCTTCAATCCCGTTTCTGAATCCCTGATAACGGCGGGAGGTTGAAAGATCCGCTTTGAGGCGGCCGGGACCCCCGATATAGGCAATTTTTTTGTGTCCTTTACCGGCCAGGTATACGACAACATTTTCAATGGCCTTTTCCTTGTCGAAAGTAATATTGTCAATTTCGGGAAAAGAACTGTTGTATCCAATACCACAGGGCACGAGTGTATGAATCCGTTCAAAAAGTTTCCGTGGGATATTGGCCATATAAATCAATGCAACCGGGGGCTGTTGAAAACTCCTGGAAAAAATTCCTTCGTTCTGAAGTTCCATTTCGGAAACCAGTAAAGATATGTTAAAACCTTTGTCAGTAAATCGCCGGCGCAGGTCCATTAATGTGTTATTGTAGAGGAGGTCGACACATTTTCCGTAAGCGGATGTTATAATGCACCCAAGCCGCCCGGCTGAATTTTTTATTTTATGCCGATCTCTTGGAATAGGAACATAAACATATTCCAGTTCTTCCATTGCCTTAAACACCGCTTTGCGGGTTTCCTGACTGGCGCCGAAACTCTTGTCACCCGAAAGAATACGGGAGACTGACGATGCTGAGACTCCTGCCTTTTTTGCAATATCCCGTATATTGGCCAATTTACACTTCTTTTTCTATAATATTGTTTACTAAACAAGTATAAAGATGTGGAATGAAGACATGCGGAAGGATCGTTTCATGGACGCTTTTAATGAAAGTTTAGACAGGCTGAAGATGGATTATGTAGACATGTATATGCTTCATTGGCCTGTTCCAATGAAATATGTCAAATCATGGAAGGCAATGGAGAAGATTTATGAAACAAAAAAGGCAAGGGCAATAGGGGTGAGTAATTTCAATATTCAGCAGCTTGAGGATCTGCGGGCAATTTCAGATATTATTCCCGCGGTCAATCAATGTGAATTCCATCCCTTTTTTTATCAGCCTGAACTTCGCAGATATTGTTGGAATCATGGTATAGCTTGTGAAGCCTACAAACCGCTGGGACAGGGTTTTTATCTTGACAATGAAAAACTTGCCGGGATTGCCCGAAAATATGACAAGACTATTACCCAGATTTTGATCCGCTGGCATCTTCAGTCGGGAATTATTGCTATACCCAAAGCAACCCATAACGAGTATATCAGGGCAAATATCGAAGTATTTGATTTTGAACTTGAAAGCCAGGATATGTTTGAAATCAACGCTATGGATACCGGGCGTAGTACCAACGATTGTACACCGGCTTGCTTTGATTTTTAGGGGAGCCGGTAAAATTTGATCTTATGAGGGCTGCCCGGAAGGAGATACCGGCAGCCCTTTTGTTTTATTTGAAGAAGGTTACTGTTCCGCCATTCCGCTCTTGAAAACAGTCCTGAAACTGTGTTATATTTACTTTTCTTTAGTGTTTTTGTACGATAATAGTCTGGATTATTGTTTTACTGGAAAAACAGGGAGGTACAATGTCCAAGTATATTCTTGCCCTGGATCAGGGTACGACCAGTTCACGGGCCATACTTTTTGACCGTGATCAGAACATGGCGGGCGTGGAGCAGAAGGAATTTGCCCAGATTTACCCCAGGGAAGGCTGGGTAGAGCACGATCCCATGGAGATCTATTCCTCCCAGTACGCGGTGATGATGGAACTGCTTGCCAAACACGACATACGGGCCGCCGATATTGCCGCGGTCGGCATTACCAACCAGCGGGAGACCACGGTGCTCTGGGACAAGGCCTCGGGGCGGCCCATTTACAACGCCGTTGTCTGGCAGTGCCGGCGCACGTCGGATATTGTGGACGGCCTTGTCAAACAGGGCCTGGGGGATCACATACGGAAGGTCACGGGCCTTGTTCCCGACGCGTATTTTTCGGGAACCAAAATAAAGTGGATACTGGATCATGTTGAAGGTTCCCGTGAACGGGCAAAAAAAGGTGAAATACTCTTTGGTACGGTGGATACCTGGCTTGTCTGGCGGCTTACAGGCGGCGTCCATGTCATTGATTACACCAACGCCAGCCGTACAATGATCTTCGACATTCACAGGCTCGACTGGGACGATACGCTGCTTGAAGCCCTGGATATTCCCCGCGCCATGCTGCCTGAGGTACGGCCTTCAAGCGAAGTCTACGGAAACGTCAACATACAGGGAACGGAGATTCCCATTGCCGGGGACGCGGGGGATCAGCAGGCGGCGCTTTTCGGCCAGTGCTGTTTTGAAAAGGGCGATGCGAAAAATACCTACGGGACAGGCTGCTTTCTCCTTATGAACACCGGAAGGGAGGCGGCGGAAAGCAAAAACGGCCTTCTTACAACCATAGCGGCGGGAACAGGGCCCGTTCAATACGTGCTTGAGGGAAGCGTTTTCGTGGGCGGGGCCGTGATACAGTGGCTGCGGGACGAGATGCGTTTCATCACCGAAAGCGCCGATTCGGAATATTACGCAGGCAAGGTTCCCGATACAGGCGGCGTGTATCTCGTGCCGGCCTTTACCGGCCTCGGCGCTCCCTGGTGGGACATGTACGCCAGGGGCTGCATTGTGGGCATTACCCGGGGGACAAAGCGTTACCACATCATAAGGGCGGCGCAGGAATCAATCGCCTATCAAAGCCTCGATCTTATACGCGCCATGGAAAAGGATATAGGGGTGAGCCTTTCTGAACTCAAGGTCGACGGAGGGGCAACCAGGGATAAATTCCTCATGCAGTTTCAGGCCGACATCATGGGCGGCAATATCAGGCGTCCTGTCGTGCGGGAAACTACCGCTTTGGGCGCGGCCTATCTTGCCGGCCTTGCCGCCGGATTCTGGAAAGACACGTCCGAGATACGGAAAATGTGGAAATGCGACGCCACCTTCTTTCCCCAAATGGAAAAGGAAAAGCGGGAGGTCCTCCTTTCAGGCTGGCACAAGGCGGTAGGGCGGAGCCGGCTCTGGGCGGAATAAGCGGCGGAGGCTCCGGCCGGCGGCCGGACGTGTTTCTATCCGCCTTCCGCGTAAATTTGTAAAAAATCAGGATGATCACGCAGGACATGATGATCACGCAACGTATGGGGAGCACATCCTCATGACGCAAGGAGGCCGGTATGGATTTTTCAAAACTCACCGAATATATGGATTCTATTGAAAAATTGTATCATGTCCCGGGCTGCGATTGCAGTGTGTATTACAAACACCGGGAAGTATACCGCCACAGCGCCGGGTACGGGGATTACGCGAAAAGCCGGCCGGTTTCGGATGACGACCTGTGCTGGATGTACTCCTGCTCAAAAGTCGCCTGTATGGCGGCGGTTATGCGGCTTGCCGAAGAGGGAAAGCTCCGCCTTGATGATCCTGTGGGCAAATTCCTTCCCGGAATTGACCGGATGAAGGTTCGCGAGGGCCTTTCTCTTGTGCCGTTACAGGTAACGCCGGTTATTGAAGATCTTATGACTATGAGCGCGGGTTTCAATTATAACGGGCTGTTATACGCTCCCAATGATCCTGATGTCTGGCCGGATTTCAAAAGGCTGATCAGGGAAAAGGGGCAATCGGCCAGTACCCGTGAACTTGTAAACGAGCTGTTCAGGGAACCGCTGGATTTTCAGCCGCGAAGTCATTTTCTGTACAGCATGTGCCACGACGTACTTGCGGCAGTTATCGAAGAAATAACGGGAGAACGGTTCGCGGATTATATGAAGGCCGCTATCGCACAGCCGCTGGGCATGAAAGACTTCGGGTATCATTTGCGGCCTGAAGACAAAGACAGGCTTGCGGCCCAGTATGTCTTTGATCCTGTGTCAAGGGAATTCTCCGGGGCGGGCAGCGCAAATCCCGCGATAATAACGGAAAATTACGACAGCGCGGGCGGCGGTATTGTAACCAGGGTATCCGATTACGTTCTTTTGGCCGACGCTTTGGCAAACGACGGCATCGGCGCGAACGGAACGAAAATACTCTCAAGGGAATCTATCGACAACATGCGCAAAGACAGAATGACGGGAGCCCGCGCCGCGGATTTTTGGAAAATGGCTAAATACGGTTACGGTTACGGCCTTGGCGTGATGACGCTTGTTGACCAGGCCGCCGCGCCTCTGGTCCCCTTGGGGACTTTTGGATGGGACGGGGCCAGCGGGGCCTATTTATCTGCCGACGTGGAAAACCACATAGCGATTTTCTACGCCCAGCATGTATTTGGGTATGCCGATACCTATACGGTGATCCATCCGAAAGTGCGGGATCTTGTCTACGAGGCTTTGGCCGGCGAGTTGTAGCGCAATGGCCTGTTGTCAAAAGCGGAGGAACCGGTGAAAGAAAATCCCGCCGCGCCGGCCGTGTTCTGTATCATGGCGGCGCTGCTTTTGGGAAGCTGCGGGGCCCGGAAAACAGATCCCGCCGTTGAAAATGTTACCGTAAGGCTTTAAGACGGGGCAAAAACTGCGATGTAATAGCCGTCCCGTCCGAAGATATGTACGCGTCCGTTATCAGGCAGGTGACGGAGGAAGGCTGCAGCCTCATCGTGGCGCCCGGATAGTGGATACCTGTTTTAACGACTGGGGCGCCCCCGCTCTTGCGAAGAGCCAGGCAAAAGACTGGTTCGACGAAGGCATATACGCCGTCTATTCGGCCTCCGGCAATCTTCGGTTCAGGCAGTAGACAAAAGACAGGGAGTTTGGTATGCTATAAAAGGCGTTTCCGAAAGGGACCGCCAAACGGCGCCGTACCCAAGCGGTAAGGGAGAGGTCTGCAAAACCTTTATGCGACGGTTCGATTCCGCCCGGCGCCTGGATTAAGAATTCTCAATCGTTTTCTTTCAGTATAAAGCTGGTTCCTGATGTACCTGTGGAGTTGGGCGTCTTGAACCATGAAAAGACCTCAGCGTTGTTTCCCGTATTTTTTTGCATTATTATAAATTCATGATCCCAAAGTACCCGTTATACCGTACCCTGAGACGGCTTGCGATGATTAGCGCCGGGGCTGTGCTCATGGCCGTTAACATCAACACCTTTGTCCATGCCGGGGGAATTATTCCCGGAGGTTTTACGGGCCTGACCCTTCTTATCCAGGAAATATGCCTCCGGTACGGCAATTTCCGTATGCCTTTCAGCGTCATCCTCTACGCGCTAAACGCCGTACCCGCGGTAATTTGTTTTCGGGTAATAGGAAAGCAGTTCACCCTCTATTCGGTTATCATGGTTGTTTTGAGCGGCCTCTTGACCGACTGGATGCCCGCGGCCAAAGCCACGTCCCTGATCATAAGCCACTTGCAGCTCCACGACACCCTCCTGTCGTCTGTCTTTGGGGGCCTCCTTAACGCGGTCTCCATCAGCCTCTGCCTCCACGCCGATGCTACCAGCGGGGGCACCGATTTTATCGCCGTCTTTATTTCGGGAAAGTACCGGAAAGACGCCTGGAACTATATCTTCGCGGGGAACTGCGTGATCCTTGCCCTGGCCGGCTGGCTCTTCTCCCTGAACAAAGCCCTCTATTCCATTATTTTCCAGTATGTTACCACCATGGCCCTGGGACAGTTTTACAAAGGCTACCAGCAGAAGACCCTGCTCATCATCACCACGAAATCCGAGGAGATCTATGCCCTCATCAGGGACAAGACCCA
>JAISAQ010000089.1 GCA_031266775.1 Treponema sp. | reverse complement strand
TCAATTTAACGCCAATCGGGAAAGAGGCGTTTGTTTTCTTTGTCAATAATGAAAATCCGATAAACGGCTTGACCTCTTCCCGCATACGATCCATTTATTCCGGGCAAATTACGAACTGGCAGGGCCTTGGAGGTAATAATGCGGACATTGTTGCATATCAGCGCCCTAAAAACAGCGGCAGCCAGACAATACTTGAATTAATTATGAAGGAAGAAAAACTGGCCGAACCAATAAAAGAAAATATGGTAGAAGGCATGGGGGGAATAATACAGGAAGTTGCGTCATACCGGAATAGCACAAATGCCATCGGATATTCGTTTTTGTTTTACGCCACCGGGATGACAAGAAACAGGAGTATAAAACTGTTATCGATTGACGGAGTGTATCCAACCAGCGAAACAATAAGGACTAACGAATATCCGTTTACCCAGACATTCTATGCGGTTACAGCCGGGAATGAAAGTGAAAATGTAAAGAAATTCATTAAATGGATTTTATCCGGACAGGGGCAATATATCATCGAGAAAACGGGGTACGTAAAAATAAACTAAAAATAAATCGAACTGTGCCTGACGTTCCCGTTTCCAAACGCCGGAAAGAGGGACGGTTACCTCCCGGCAGCCGCCCCTAAATGATCGCCGCGCCGGCGATGACAAGGGCGCCGAGGATAAACGCCGCGGCGTCAGGCGCGCCGAAACGGTAACGCTTGTAGCCGTTTTTTCTGCCCCGAAGGCTGAATCCCCGCAGCTCCGCGGAAACGGCAAGCCCTTCTATTCTGCGTACCGATGATATGAGGAGGGGAACGCAGAGGGGCAGGATCAGCGCGGTCTTTTTGAAAAAATTTTTTGTGTCAAATTCCACGCCGCGGGCGGTCTGGGCCTCCATGATGGCGGCGGCCTCCTGTGCGAAAAGGGGGATGAAGCGCATCGCCGTGGTAAGGGCAAAGGTGTATTTGTACGGTATTCCGAAGTTCCGGGTAAGGACGTTCGAGATGTCGCTCATTCTCGTTACCGAAAGCATAAGGGCAAGGGGAAGGGTGGCGGCTATAAGCCTCATGACGAAGAGCAGTGAAAAGAGGAGCCCCCTGTCCGTGATGAGGATGCCCGGAGGCAGGAAGAGGAGTACGGTTCCTTCCCGTACAAAAAATATCTGAACGACGAAGAGGACGCAGCACAGTTTCGAGAGCGAGCGGACTATGCGCGCCGGGCGTTCCGGAATGCCCGCCGCCGCCGACATAAGAAAGACAAGGGCGATAATTCCCGCGATAAAAAAATGGCTGTCCGAAATAAAACATGACATGCAAAGGACAAGGGAAAGGACCAGCTTGGAAAGCGGGTTAAGGGAATGAAGGACGGAATTGCCGGGTACATAATCGAGGAGCCCGTTCATGAGGAAGCCGCCGCGTACATTTCATCCAGCGTAAAAACGCCGTCAAGCCCCATTTCCATGGCAAGGGCCGGTATCTGGGCGGGAAGCAGCGACGCTTCTTCCATGATTGTCCTGTTTTTCATGATGGTCCGTATGGGCCCGTCCGCGGCAAGGCGGCCCCGGTTAAGTACAAGGGCGCGCACGGCAAAATCGGCGGCGATTTCCATGTCGTGGGTGATCATGAGGACGGCCGTCCCTTCGCGGTGAAGGGCCGAGACTGCTTCCATGATGGTTACGCATTCGCGGTAATCAAGGCCCGTGGTCGGTTCGTCAAGGATAAGGAGCGAAGGCTTCCTTGCCAGTACCGACGCGAGCGCGGTTTTTTGCCGTTCTCCCCGGCTCATGCTGAAAGGATCGGCGGAGCCGTCAAGGGAAAGAAGCTCGAGCATTTCATCACAGCGGCGCTCCCTTTCATTCCCGCCGCCCGCGGTGTATTCAAGGCCGAACATTATTTCCTCCCGGACGGTGTTCCGGCAGATCTGGCGGTCGGGGTTCTGGAAGAGAAAGCCCGTGTTCCGGGCAAGAAGGCTGGCCTTTGCCGTTCTGGTGTCCTGTCCGCTGTTTATCACCCTTCCCGAAGACGGTTTGACAAGGCCTCCGCAGAGCCGGCAAAGGGTCGATTTTCCCGCGCCGTTTTCACCCAGAAGGACGGCGAATTCCCCTTCTTCAAGGCTGAAGGAAATATCCGTTACCGCCATGCTCCGGCCGTAGCCGAAGCCCGCGTTCTCAAGGCGAAGCATGTTCATGTACAATACTCCTCATCATGGTACAGGCCATGGGAAGGTTCCACGGAAGTTCCCCGCCGTAAAACCCGCCCGACCTGAGCCTTCGCGCGAGCGTTGTTACGCGGGGAATGTTCACCCCCGCGTCTTCAAGTTCCTGTGCGTGCTGTAGCACTTCCCTTACGCTGCCTGAAAGGATGACGCGGCCTTTGTCCATTACCGCGAGGCGTTTTGCGAATTCGCACAGAAGCATGATCTTCTGTTCTACGGCAATGACGGTGATCCCGTATTCACCGTTGAGGCGGCGGAGGAATTCAAAGATGTTCCTGCTTGAAACAGGATCAAGTTCGCCTGTCGCCTCGTCAAGCAGCATGATCCTGGGGCGCAGGGCGGTAACGGCGGCGATGATCACTTTTTGTTTTTGCCCGCCGCTCAGCGAATAAACGTTCCGTTCCCGAAGATCCCCTATGCCCGCCGCCAGAAGCGCCTCTTCCATGCGTTCCCCTATTTCTTCGCGGGGAACGCCGAAATTTTCAAGGCCGAAGAGGATCTCGTCTTCCACAACGGAAGAAGTCATCTGGCCGTCAATATCCTGAAACACGCTTCCCGTACAGCGGGCTATGGTCTCGGGCCCCGCCTCCGCGGTGTCATGGCCTTCTACAATAACCTCGCCGTAAAAATCGCCTGAGTAGTGATGGGGAACCACGCCGTTTACCGCGCAGATGAGGGTCGATTTCCCCGCGCCGCCCGGCCCTATGATCCCCAAAAATTCGCCGTCGGGAATTTCCATGTTTATGTTTGAAAGGGCGTATGTTTCCCTTCCCCGGTAGCGGAAACTCAGGTCCCGGATGCTGATCATTCGCCGTCCTTTATTTTGAGGATGAGCCGCATCGGCAGGTACAGCATCTGCACTATGACGGAGTTGATGCAGGCCGTTCCCAGAATAATGGCAAGAAAAACCGCCAGCGGCGTGGGGGTAATGTCGGCGCCCGCGTAGTAGACAAGGTACATGATCCCTATAAAACTGAAGCCGCTTGCCAGGGTGCTGAAGAACGTACACAGCAGTGTCTTTACCGGGACCTTTCCCGTGTGAAGCGGAATGCGGACGAGGAAGCACATCGCGGCGGCTCCCAAAAGTTCACTCACAAAGTTGATGTAGGGCTGGCCCGGAAAAAACTGGCAGATGGCCCCGGCAAGAATCCCTATGATCACCGCCTCGGCAAACCGGGGCCTTATAAGGAGGATGACAAGACAGTACATGGCAATGATGAAGTTGGGCTTCATCCCGAAGTTGATAAACGAGCCGGCAACATACTTCAGCACGGCGCCAGCCGCAAGCAAAATGCCGGTAAGGAGCACTTCGCGTATCCCCAGTCCCTTTTTGGCTTTTTCGGCGATTTCCCGTTTACGGCCCGCCGCCTGTACGCCCCCGGCGCGTTCTTCGCCGCCTGATTCGGTTTGTACGGCCCTTTCGACAGTTTTCATGGTTTACTCCTTTGTTAGGCGGCGAACCGCCGTTATGTTTCTATATATAGAAACTTATTCTTCGTACAAAAACATAGCATGTATAAATGTTTCTGTCAATAGAAACGGTAAAAAAAAGAAAAAATTCCGGAAAAAATTTATAATAGTGTTTATGAAGATAAATCCGAATTTGAAATGGGCCCTCGTCCTTTCGGGAGGCGGGGCCAAGGGCCTTGCCCATGTGGGAATCATCAACGCCCTTGCCGCACTGGGCGTTCCCGGCCCTTCTTTTATCGCCGGAACCTCCATGGGGGCCATAGTGGGCGGGCTTTACGCCTGCGGCATGAGCCCAAAGGATCTCCGCCGCTTTGCGCTGGAAGAATTCGACATAAACAATTATCTTGACGGCTTTGTCTACCGGATAAACGGACCTGCGGGCAAACTGTTCAGGGCGGGACAGATCATCGGAAACCTGGCGACGCGTTCCGGCATTGATTCGGGGCAGCGCATCATTGAACTCTTTGAGCGGCTTACAGGCGGAAAGCGCTTTGATCAGACATCCGTTCCTTTCCGCTGCAACGCGGTGGATCTGACAGGCGGCGAGGAAGTTATCTTTGATTCGGGCTCCGTCGCCAGGGCCATGCGCGCCTCCATGGCTTTTCCCGCCTTCTTTGAGCCGCTCGTTGACGGGCCGCACTGCTACGTGGACGGCGGCCTTGTCCACAACCTCCCGGTTTTTATGGCCCGGAACGCGGGTTTCAGGCGCATACTTGCGGCGGACGTGGTGAATTTCAACTCCATTGCCTCAAACAGCATAAAGACTGTGCCCGACATCCTGTACCGTTCCCTTGATGTAGCCCTTCGCCTGATGCAGAAGAGGGAGCGTGAAAAGGCGCCTCTCACCATTCACGCGTCGGATGCCTCAAGCCCCTTTGATTTTGACCGCAGGAAGGAACTGATAGAGCTTGGAGAACGGGCCGTATACGAAAGCGAAGGCGCCATAAGGACTTTTTTTTCGGGGAAATTCTTTTTTAGAAGGAGAGAAAGGGAATGCGGCATTAGCTAGAGTTTTGGAACGGCGCTTCTTTCGGATAAATTTGACAGACAGGGAATTGTATAAAATAATTATAGTAGAAGAGTTTATTTCAAAAACCGGTTGTTTCCCGAAGGCGGAAACCAAGACAAATCGACAGGCCCCGTCTCAGAGCGAGGTTGTTGTTCTTAATTTTGGAATCGGCTCAAACTGGAGGATCTTTCAAAACCCCGGCAGAGTTGTTCAATAATTTCGGTTATTGAACAGCTTCCGCCGTAAAACAGGATTTTGAAAGAAGCCATCTAGAGTCTGTCCGCAAAGTAACCGGCTTTGCGGACAGACACTATCTATAAATAGTGCGGAGGAAAACATGAAAAGTAAACGTTTTAGGCTGCTTGCCGCGGCGCTTGTTCTGGTAATTCTGGCCCTCATGACGGCCGCCTGTTCCGGCGGATCGGGGGATTCACGATCCGGTAACATCACTGTTCGCATCATGACCCGGTGGTCCGACGAGGCGCCGTATTCGGTGTTTTGGCGCGGGAAAATAAAGGAATTTAACGCCCAGAAGAATGGCGTCACCATTGTTGACGAGTCGCTGTCCGACGAGGCGTCCTTCCTTGACAAGCTCCGTTCATCCATAGCCACAGGCAACCAGCCTGAAGTTTTCATTGAGTACGGCGGCGCCCGCATCGTGGATTATGTGGAAGCCGGCATACTTCTGGATGTACAGCCCTCTCTGGACGACGATCCGGCGTGGCGGGATTCGTTCCTTGACGATCTTTTTGATAAATGGCGTTTTGCCGATTATCCGGGCACCTTCGGCATTCCCACCCAGTTCTACGCGGTGCTTCTGTTCTACAACAAGCAGATGCTTGCCCGCGCCGGCTTTAATGAGCCTCCCGCCGATTTTGACACATGGCGCAGGATCTGTGACGCCCTCTTGGCCAGGGGCCAGCAGCCAATGACGCTGGGTGAAAAATCAAACTGGCGGGCGGGACATTTCTTTAATAACCTTATCATGAAGAGTTATGGAGCCCAAGCCGTTACGGATCTTGCCAACCGTACTCTTAGGTACGACGACCCCCGCATACTCAAGCTGTTTGCCGTTATCAAGGAATTTAACGAGAAGGGGTACTGGGGGCCCAACGCGGTGGGGGTCGACTCCGCCACCGAGGACGCCGATTTCCTTACCAACAAAGTTGCCATGTGTTTCCAGGGCTCGTGGTATATTCCGCAGATTACCGGCGACTATGAAGGCGATATTTCCAATATCGGCGTCGCGCGTTTTCCCTATATCGACCCGGCCTATAGAAATTCATATCAGGGCGGTACCGCGGAATCCTATTCTATTTCCAAACGGAGCGCGGCGGTCAACGATGCTTCTGTAAAAGTGGTAAAATATTTTACCAATCCCGATTACTGGGCCGAAGCCGAAGCCAGCAACAAGGGCGGTCTTTACGTCAGCAAATTTACCACGCTTCCGGGGGTAACCATCGATCCTGTCACAATGGCGGCAAAGGCGCTGCTTGCCGATGCAAAGGAATTCCGGGATGACGTGCAGACCTATGATCCCGAAAGCCACATGCTGGACACAGTGCGCGCCGCCGTCCAGGGGCTTTTCCTTGGCAATTCCCCGGAACAGGCCGGACGGGAAATTATCGCCAGGGAACAGATCAAGGGTAACTGACAAGTTACGCGGTGTCTGCCCGCGGGGGCTTGCGGACAGCGTTACATGGCGCAGGCGGCGGGCAGCGCCGCCTGCGCCGGTAGTAGAGGAGGGTGATCATGCGGGGTACAAGCGAACGCAAAGATCTCTTTTATTCTGTTCTTTTTATATTGCCGGCGCTGGCCCTTTTTTGCGTACTGCTCCTGAACCCGATTGTACAGGCAATATACCAGTCGTTTTTTTCGTGGAAGGGGGTGGCCGGAGTCCCGTTGCAGTGGGCCGGCCTCGGCAATTACAGGGCAATCCTTCAGGATTCCCTGTTCTGGACCAGCATGAGGAATTCGTTCATTTTTATACTGGGCGGTTTTATTGTGTTGATGCCCCTTTCTTTTCTGCTGGCTCTGGTTATCACGTCGAAGATCAAGGGAGTCAGGTTTTTCAAGACGGCATTTTTTATGCCCGTCATGCTTCCCATAACCGCCGTAGGCCTGATGTGGGTCTATATTCTGGAGCCTAACTGGGGCCTTGTGAATACGGCGCTAAAGTGGGCGGGCAAAGCCGAGTGGGCGCGGGTCTGGCTGGGGGTTCCCGTTCTTAACGTAGTAGTGGTGGTGCTGGTAAACGAATGGATCTATGCGGGCTTTAACATGCTCATCTTTGCCGCGGGCCTTATTGCGATTGATGAGACCCTCTACGAGGCGGCGGAAATCGACGGGGCTTCCAGGTGGCAGAGGATGATTCGGATAACTCTGCCTTTAACAAAGGAATCCTTCAAGATCTTTTCCGTCATGTGCGTCACAGGCTGCCTTAAAACTTTCGATCTGATTTATGCCATGACCAAAGGCGGTCCCAATCATACGTCGGAAACCCCGGCCAGCTTTTTGTACGCCCAGGCTTTCAGTTACCGTAACTTCGGGGTCGGCAATGCGGTAGGCACCGTTATCCTGGTGTTGGGACTCGCTCTGAGTCTTATTATAAACAAAATAGTCACCCAGGAAGATTATTAGGAGAAACCGGGAGATCCAGGAATATGCACAAAAATTTCAGGGGCCGTTCCACGGCCATGTTTATCTTTGCCGCCATATGGTCGGTCATAACGATTTTGCCGCTGCTTACGACGCTGCTTTCGTCGTTCAAATCAAATCCGGAAATATTCTCCAGCATGCTGAGTATTCCCAAAAAATGGCTGATGCAGAACTATTACGATGCCCTGTTCGGCGCCAATATCATGCGAAGCGTTTTCAATTCCATTGTTTTGGGCCTGGGCACTACCGTTGTTGTCATTCTTGTATCCATGTTCGCGTCCTATGTTTTTTCACGGAAGAGGTATTTCTTTGTGAAACCGCTTTATCTCCTGTTTCTTACCGGCATGATGCTTCCGGTGCATACCGCGATTATCCCCCTGTCGAGGATAGCGGCGGGCATAAGACTCACCGACAACTATGTGTATTTGATACTGGTGTACTCCGCATTTCTGCTTCCCCAGTCCATCTTCCTTGCGACGGGATACATGAACAGCGTCAGCAGGGAACTGGACGAAGCGGCTACCATAGACGGGTGCGGCATGGTCAGCATTTTGACGAAGATAATGCTGCCGGTTTCCGCTCCCATTACATCTACAATAGCGGTTCTGTCGTTTATTTACGGGTACAGTGAATTGATCTTCACCGTTATCCTCCTTACTACAAGGGATAAATTCCCCGTGTCCCGCGCCCTGATGTTTTTTACCGGCGAACGCGTTACCCGCATGGGGCCGGTGTTCGCGGCTATTATTATTGCGGTTGTTCCCATGATTATCCTGTACATCCTTTTTCACGAGAAGGTACAGAGCGGCATGGTTGCCGGCGCCGTAAAGGGCTAGGGCCGGTTTTAAAACCGGCGTTTTGCAGAGGAGAAATCATTAACACTTTGTGTTAATGTCTAATTCAACGGCGGCATTTCCGCCGCCTGATAGAGGAGAACACAGCATGCATTTTAGAGCTGAACTGCAATCCATCCGCGAACACAAGGTTCCCGGATGGTATGAGGACGCGAAATTCGGCATTTTTATCCATTGGGGTTTGTACTCCGTTCCCGCCTGGGCTCCCCCCACAGGCGAACTGGGCAGCATTCCCCCCGAGGTCTGGTTTACCCATAACCCCTATGCGGAGTGGTACTTCAATTCCATCCGCGTAAAAGAAGGGCCCAGCTGGGAGCATCACAAGGAAACATACGGCGAAGATTTTCCCTATGAAAATTTTATCGATATGTGGCACGCGGAAAAGTGGAACCCCCGCGAGTGGGCGTCCCTTTTCAGGGAGGCGGGGGCGCAGTACGTGGTGCCGGTAACGAAGCATCACGACGGGTTCTGCCTGTGGGATTCGGCGTACACCGGCTACAACAGCTGCCGCCTGGGGCCGCGCCGGGATATTGTGAGCGAACTGTGCCGGGCCGTCCGGGACGAGGGCATGCGCTTTGGGGTGTACTACTCGGGGCTTATCGACTGGCGCTGGGCGAAGCGGCCCATGCGCACGGGCTTTGACGTGGATCACCCCGACAACATCGGGTATGACTACGCGGACTACGCGTATAACCAGGTGATTGAACTCATCAACGCCTACAAGCCGTCGCTGATCTTCAACGACATAGGCTGGCCCTACAAGGGGGAACAGGATCTGCCCTATCTGTTTGCCCACTACTACAACACGGTAGAGGAAGGAGTCGTTGACGACCGGTGGAACGGGATCTGGAGCGATTACGCCACGAAGGAATACCACCAGGGGGAAGACAAGGTGGGGCTTGCGAAGAAGTGGGAGGAATGCCGCGGGATAGGGCTTTCGTTCGGGTACAACCAGGTTGAAGGAGACGAGCACCTTCTTTCGCCGCGGGCTTTGGTGAGGCTGGTTGTACAGACGGTGGCCGCTAACGGGAATCTGCTGATCAACGTTGGCCCGCGGGCTGACGGGGTTATACCGGAACAGCAGGCGGAACGGCTGCGTTACCTTGGCGCCTGGCTCAAACAGAACGGCGAGGCGATATACGGGACCCGCCCCCACAATCTGCCGCGCCAGGAACTTCCTGGGGGACAGACGGTATTTTTCACCCGGAAGGAAGGGACGGTGTACCTTCTTGTGGACGGGGTAAAGCCTGGAACAAGCAGTTTCCGTGTCAAGGGCATCGGCCCGAAGGATGCCCGCGCGCTGTGTGACGAGCCTGTTTCCTTTGGAGGAGGTGAAGGGGAGCTTGAGATAAGCCTTTCCAATGTTCCTGCCGGCGCGCCTGTCCTGGTGTTTGCCGTCAGGGGGTAAGGCGGCGCCGGGACGTTTCTGTCCGCAGAGCCGCGCGCGCGGTTTGCGCGCCGGCTTTGCGGGCGGATACTAAACTCACGGATGACGAAAAACGGGGTTTATGGCGGAAGTTGTTCAATAATTATATACGAATGTCTTATGACTCATGTTACGCAGAAGGTGCATTTACAAATGAATCATAGGCCGACAAGGCGGTCTTCAAAGATGCCATATAAATCATGGTTTTTATTGCAAAATGATTTGTCTTTTTCGACACGTTAAGCCTTTCCAGTTTAACAAACCCAAAAATGGCGGCAATTATTGGATCAACCGGAGGAAAAGTTAAGGCTCTTTCTTATCAGGTTCTTTTTTAGTGGATTTGGCTGGTTTGATCGGTTTCTCGGGCTTCGCCTTTGGGGACAGCCTTTGCCGGGTACATTGTGAATTGCTTCCAGGGCGGATTTATCGTATAGAACATCTTTGGTTACTGGCTTTATACCGGCTCTTATTTTTTCCAAAATTCCCGTTTCCTGTTGCCTTTTGCGTTTCTTTCAGTCCTATTACACTATTTTCTATGTTTTTCAACTTGTTTCCAAGAGATTCATTTCTCCGGTTTAAGAATTTCCTGGAAAAGATATTATCCTGCTGATTTTTACCAATCAGCTGTTTGAATGGAAATATTATTTTTTAAATCTTCTGCCAGCTTTCTCCAATTGCCAATTATCACATCGGCCATTGCTTGGGATTGCACAGGCGCCGCCTTGCTGCTTCTATTAACACCATTTAGGCTATAATAAAAAATATAAGGCAATGCAAAACTTATTCTGTATTTTTCATCTTTGACTTCAATCGTTATTGTTGATTGACAGTCATAAGGATAAAGCCCATCATTACTCCTGAATAAATATTTCCCCTTAATAACGCCTGACTCTTTGTCTGAAAATTCAATGACAGATTCAGAACTATTAAATGCATCAACAAACCATAGGTTTATATGGGTATATAAATCTGCCGCCGATGAACCGTTTGCATTAACCACTTCACTAAATGCAGTTGAATTTGTTAGGGCAGGATCGGTTGTTACGCAAGAAACAAATATAGCCATCACGCCAATAAAATAAATAATTCGTTTCATTTTGTTCCTCCTGCTACAATTATCCTTGAGGATTTATTTCCCATTTCTGTCAAACTCACAATTATACCCCCGGAAACCTGATTATCTTACACCCCCATGACCAGACACCCCGGGCTGACCATGCGGGGTTAAAAATATACTCTCCAAATTCATTCTTATCCCCTGGTATGGCCGCCGGGGGCTGCTCTATTGGGCCTTTTGGGCTTCCTGGGGGTTTTCGCCAGAGGGAACCTCACCCACATCTTGGTCTATGCCATAGGTTTTAGTAAGCCACGCCGCTTCACTATAGCCCTTATGAGCCAACTGTACAATGAGCAAATTCTCGACTTCTTTTGAAAAATCGATTTTATGCTCGGCTGCCAATACCTCTATCGCCTCACGTACCCAAGGCTCAAACCTTATGTTTTGTTGCTTTCCAGTTCCCATAATACCATTATCGACTACGTTTGTAAATATTAATTGCGATTTTTTTGCTTTTTTTGATAATTTCCATTGACAAGCCCTAAATTAAGCCTTATTATAAGGCTTATAAAGATCAGCCGCAAGGTGAGGAGGGTTATTAATGAACAATTCTGGTAATGTTTTGGGAAAGTCACTACAAAGGGATTAAACAGCTTGTCGAAATAAACCCGGTATGCATTACTTGGGACCGTTACCCGCTCATAGACAACGGTTTTCGGCACGATGATTGAGGAATACCACGGCAACGCCGGAACCGAAAAAAGGCGGTGGTGAGAATATCCCACCAGTCTGGGGACGTACAGGATACGGCGGTTGCCCCACGGGGCTTACGACGAACCAGACCGCCTATATTGTTATGCTACCGGATGTTGATTTGCGGGAAGGGGAGATTATCACCGCAAATACCGGGATGATACGGAAATGGAAGGCGAGCGTACCGGATGATTTAATTGTTGAGGGGTGTGTCTATGCGCGGCAAGCCCCGTTAGTGAGGGCGGGCAGATGACGTTTCAGGAAAAACATGCGGGACAAACGCTTCCCCCTTACGGGAAAAAGGGCGGAGAAGAAAAGATCATTATTGACGAATCGGATGAATGGCTTATTCCTATTTCCGTTCAGGGGGAAATAATTCCGGTTACGGAACAGGAAGCCTGGGGGATAATCAGGCAGATAGCGTCGGTTATGCAGACCAGAAAGCTGGGGGTGATGGTAAATGGCAATAGTAACGAGCAGTAACGGCGTAGCGAAGGTCATTGAAAATATTAACAGTGCGTTTGGCCGCCGGAAAGCCGCCGCCTTGGTAATATGCAAAAAGTGCGCACTGTTATCAAAGCAGGCATTACAGGAAAGCCAGGGATTGGAACAAAATAAAGGCCAATTCTGGACAAATCGGACACGGCTGGCTATTCGGTCTGTCCGCGGATTTACGATTGACTATAAATTACTGGGTATAATCGGTTTTGGCTTGGCTCATGGCGTTAAGTACGGAAAATCTCTTGAACTTTCCCATAACCGGAAACACGCAGTCCTTGAACAGACCGTCAGGGACCAGGTGCCTCATTTCATGAACGAAATAAAGAAGGTGTTCAGTGATTAAGGCCGTCATTGACCGGCTCAAAACCGGTTCCATACAAAATGTGATACCTTTTGGGAACAGCGATACCGTACCGCCGCCTCCCTATGTGTGTGTCAAACCGGAACCGGGGCCAACGTATGACCGGCTGAATCTCCGAATCATCGTCCACCGGGAACAGGGCGAACAAATATTACTCGAAAAATATATCTATGAGGAATTAAGCAAGCTGTTGAATTTGAGCGTATGGCTTGAAAAGGTGGATGGCGGGAAGTTCCGGGTTATGAGCAACGGAGACTGGTTCGGGCCGTATGTAGAGGAAAGCGACAAAAGCCTGGTGATGGAGCGGATGTTTTATGTCCCCAAACGATTGTAGGAATTAGCGCCCTCATGTCGTGAGACAGCATGGGCGTTTTTATTAATTAACGCCGGGAGGCGTAAGGAGTATTTTATGGCTGTAGAAGTAACGAAAAACAAGGCGCGGTTCGCACTTGAAGGATTCAGGGTAAAGCGGTGCAACCCTGATAAAACCTATGCCGGGCCCCAGAGGACCCTCGGGTTTACCGGCGAGATTGATCTTACCGGTGTACTTGACAGCGGTGAAGCCCCGCTGTCGGTAAAAATTGACGGCGGTCCCTGGCAGGAAGAAGATGTTGACTTCTCCGGCGGCGGCATTACGGCGGTTAATCCCTCTGGCGCTGTTACCGCGCTTAACGCGGCGGGATTTTCCGGGGTAACGTTCAGTGTTGACTCCGCAACCGGGAGACTCATGGCCAGTGCCGCAGGAGCTTTTGAATTGCAGATAAAGGGCGAACTGGCCGGGGCCCTTGACTTCGGGCAGTGCCGGAGATACGGCGGCCTTGGGGTTTATTACATCAAGTACTTCAACGATGAAACTATCGGCGTAACCCTCCCCAACGACATGAAGGAGAAGGAGGAAATTGACCTGGAAGGGGCCAAGGGGACGATTACCCGGATGGTCATTCCCGCCAAGCGTCTCGGGGTTTCCCCGGCGATTACTGCCAAGTTCAAGAATGACGAACTTTTGCAGATGATCCAGGGCGGGGAATATATCCCCTCCGACGGGGTGGAACCTTCTGTTTATCTGCCGCCTACTTCCCAAACCAGCGGATCGCCGCTCTTTTCGCTGGACGTAATGGCCCCCCTGTACGGGGACGGGACTTCCACCATCGATCAGGTTACTCACTTTGACCGGCGCCTGTTCTGGTGCTGCACGGGAACCGAGGGTGATGTTCCGATGGAAGCGAAGGTGTGGGCGCAGTTTGCCTATAACATTAACGCCACCGAATACACCGACGAAAACGGCGTGCTCCTTCCCGCAGACAAACGGTTTGAGTATACGCTCGAACAGTTCGAGGCCCTGAAGGTTTACGATGTTTAAAAAACTTATCCGCCGTCTGGTGCGGGAAGAACTTGAAACCCGGACTATTAAAGACAGTCCGGGTTTACCTGTTGGCTATAACCCGCTGGAAGCGATTCGCGGCGGGTTATTCCACTGGGTAAAAGTCCCATTTAACGGTGTTGAAATATTTTGCGAACTCCGGTGCCTCAACGCTACCCAGATCCGTTCCTTCGGGAATTATTCCAACATTGTCCGGGAAGGGTCAAAAGAGATAAGCCGCGAACAGATGATAGAACTGCGAAACTATCAGGAGAAGCTTATTGCCGCCTGTTTGAACCGGCCCGCATACGACCAGATCGCCTCCCTCGTGGGGGAACATGATTTCGTTATCAGCGGGAAGCGGAAAGAACTGGAGGAGATTAAGAAGATTGACCTTTCCGGGCTTCCGCATACACAGCAGAAGGAATTAAGCCGCCGTATCACCGATACGGAACTGTTTCTGGGTTTTATCCTGCCAGAAGATACTTTTAAGTTTTTAACCGAGTGGGTAAACGGTACGGATGTATCGGACATTAAAAAAATCACCGATGAAGAGTTTTTGGAAGCGGCTATTCTTGCGGAAACCGGGAAGGATAACCCGACCGGCCATCTGACGGGGGTATTTACCGACCACAACCGGCAGGATATGGACCGTTATGCCTGGAAGGTGTACGCGGACTATCTCAAAAACCGGCAGATAGAGATAAAGACGAAAGGCCGGAGGAAGGTAATCGGGGGGCCTAAAAAGTAATGGATAGGGGAAATCAGTTTGGATTCAATCTTTTTCGACCTTTTTTTTGGCCCATCTCATCACGAGCAAGAGAATGATTATGCCCAAAATATACCCAAAAAACATCATTAATCTCCTCTTATTTTTCAGAATAGTGCCTGTTGAGGGGTTTGTCAAGGGAAAAAAGCAAAAAATGCTGCCGGAGGGCTCCGACAATGGCTGAAAATGTAGGTAGCGTCTTTATGGAGGTCCGTTTACGACTTGACTCACTTGATCACGATATAATGACGGTCAGCAAGAAATTTGACGGTTTGGGGAAAAAAATCCTTTCGGGAGTCGAAAGGCCGTCGGAAATATTGAAAAAAACCGTCAAAGCACTGACCAACGAAATAGGCGGCTTAACCCAGAAATTTACGGCTTTAACGGGAGGTGACGCAAAAAAATATTTTAAGGATCTGGAAAAGGCTATAAAGGAGGCGGAAAAAGCCGGAGAAGTCGAAAAATGGGCAATGCTGGAGGGACAAAGAAAACAGGCAAAAGAGATTGAAAATACAATTAAAATGCTGGAGCGGAAAAAAGCAACGGCCGAATCCGCCGTGGTTAAAGCGCAGGGGGGTGAGGAAGAAGCCCGGCTGGCCGTTATAACAAAACTGCAAAATGACTATGAAACGGAACTGAAAGAAATCAATGACCTGAATAGATTAGGCGTTATTTCCGCAAAGGAACGGGATTCTCAAATTCAACAGGCCCAAATGAAGGAAATTAAAGGGCTTGAACAACTAAAAGGTGAATACGATGGACTGGAAAAAGAGCAAAAAACCATAGAAGACAGGCTTAAAGAACAGGCTGAACAATATAATAATCTTGGTAAAGCCACAGAAAAAAACAAAAGTAGTATGGCGTCATTTACCGCCCTTACTACCGCGGGGTGGACAAAAATAGTCGACCTGGCATTCAAAGCTGTTATGGCATTTCCCCAGTTTGCCAAGGAGTCCATAGCCGTGTACCAGGCCCAGGAAGTAGCCAATGCCCGGCTGGGGGCGGTTGTCAGGGCAACCGGAGCGGATGCGTGGACTTCACAACAGAAATTAATGGACGTGGCGGACGAATTGGGAAAACAGACCGGGTATACGTCCAAAGAAATACAGGATATGCAGTCCGTTCTCCTGGGGTTTACTTCCATCACCGGAGACACATTTAACCGGGCCTCTGAAGGACTTATCAACATGGCCGCCGTTATGGGAGGAGACCTTGCGGGCACGGCGAACCAGTTCGGGAAGGCTCTGGATAATCCGGCGGAGAGTTTGGAGACCTTGAGCCGGTACGGTCTTAAGTTTACCGAGGAGCAGAAGAAACAGGTAAAACAGTTTGAGGAAACCGGCCAACATGCAAAAGCACAGGCGATAATTCTTGATTCCATGAAAGCCGCATTTGGAAACGCCGCAACGGCGGTAAATGATGCCGTCAGATCTCAAAGCGCTTATAACACCGAAGTATCAAGATTCAAAACAAACGCCGGAGAATCGTTTGAAAAAGCGGTGCGGCCGATACGGGATTTCTTTACCAGTATTATTAGCGGGATAAATAAGGCTACTGACGAGCAGAAAAGATACACGGATAATCTGGAAAGAATAAAACGGCTGGAAGACTTGAAAAAAATAATAAAATCATATAATGACGAAATGGCACGCGCCAAAAAGGAGGGCCGGGAATTTGATTTCACCGAGGCTTATGAGAGAGACAATGCCGAATTTGAAGAGCTTATGAAAAACGAGGCCAGAACGCGGTTTGAAATTATAGAAAAAGAGTTGAGAGACGCGCAACAAGATCTGGCCTATGCTCAAGAACAATTGCTTCTGAATTCATCCGGAGGGCTTGAACTGCTTGGTGAATTTTCAAGGGATAAAAATAAGATAGAAAAACAGACGGGAGTAGCAAAAGAAATTATCGCCCGCCAAATAGAAGAGCTGGCACAGAAAAGGCAAGAAGCTATTGATCATTATTTCGCAACTACAGACTGGCGCAGAGGGATTCTTGAAGGTTCAGACAGGTCTGGTTTTGCCTTGAATTATGATATTTTAACGCAAAAAATTCCAGAATTAACGCAGGAATATAACAAATTGACCGAGAAAGTAGCGGAAGAAACCGCCGAAAACGAAAAAAACGCAAAAATAAAAAGTGAGATGGTAAATATAGAAAATGCGATAAATAAAATTCGTGATGAGACAAAAGAACGGATAGAAGCCCTGGAGAAAGCAGAAAGAGACTATGACGATGCGATTGCGGAAACCAGCCGGCAGGTAAACACCGGGCTAATAACAGAAAAAGACGCCGAGGAACAGAGAGCCTCCGCCGCGTCTAAACGGGTGAAAGATGTGGCCGCCTTGAACGATCAGTATAGAACGTATACCGCAATACAGGATCAAATAGCGATAGTTGAAAAGCTCCGGGATGACGCGGGCGGCGATTACAATGATACCCTGGCCACAACATTAGAAGAGCTCGATGAATTGCAGAAAAACTATAATGGTTTTCTTGGAGATCTCAGCAACGGATTAACAAAAGCCACTGATCTTAATAAGGAGTTTAACAGAGTAACCGCCGACAGAAGCCTTGCCGAACAGACAAAGGAATACACCGAACAAATCCAGGACCTGACCGTCTCTGAATACGAAGCCTACAAAATAGAGCGGGAGCGGGCGTTACTTGCCCTGCAAGCTGCCTCTGATTACCAGCGGGCTTCCGAGAATAAGCAAAAAGAACTCGAGGATGAATTAAACCTGTACTACGCTTCCAAAAGGCGCGTAGAAATATCCAAAGAGCTTGAATCCATGGAGAATGATTACAAAAATGCCGCTATAGACATAACCCGCGAAATGGAAAACAGGCAGCGGATCGGGGAAAGCGAAATTGAGTGGAAAAAACGCGTCATCGAAAACGAGGAACAATGGGCAATAGCCGAAGTTACGCATACTGAGGCGTACAAGGCGGCAATACTGGAAGCGGCAGCCGGAAACGATGAATATTTGCGCATGACAGAGCGGGTTATTGCCGCTATAAAAGAACGGGCCGAAGCGGCCAGGGCGGCGGTAGAGAAAACCGGCAACATATCATTCGGGCAGGAAATGCTCGAGTGGGCCAAGGACAATATTATCGAGATAGCCAATGCCGGGGCACAGGTGTTCAATTCCCTTGTGGAAATATCCACTACCCTTATCCAGCGGGAAATCAAAGAACAAAACAAACTGCTGGAAGAACAGCATGAAGCAAAAATGAAAATGCTGGATGATGAAATGCAGGCCCGCCTTTATGCCCTGGGGCTTGTGGAAGCGGAAACCGTTACCGACTACAATGCGCAGCTTGAGGCGGCGAAACTGACCGGGGACGAACTGGCTATTTACGAGGCAAGCCAGGCCCTGACAAAGGCGCAGATAGAACAGGAATACGCCGACGAGAAGGCCCGGATAGATGAGGAGCTGGCACGGAAACAGGCCGAATTGCAGTACAAGTCCGAAGTGGCAAACTGGAAAGCGCAGATGTTACAGGCTGTTATCGGGGCGGCACAGGCGCAAATATCGATATGGGCGGCCGCCATACCGGAATTCTGGTCGGGCCTGGCGGGGAAAATAGCAATGTCTGCCCTGACGGCGGCAACTACCGCCGCCTCGATAGGCGTTATCGCGGCCAACAAGCCGGTCCCCCGGTTTGAGACGGGGGGCATTGTTCCCGGCAGTTCATATTCCGGGGATCACATGATGATCCGCGCAAACTCCGGGGAAGCCGTACTTACACAGGACCAGCATCTGAAATTATTGGACATGCTCGACAGCCCCGGCCAAGCGTCTTCAGTAAACGCGACTGTCATTATCCAGCTGGATGCCCGCGAGATTGGCCGCAGGACTTTTCAGCTTGCCGGGGACGGCCACTACTTCCTCAAAGCGAGGGCGGTACATTGAATATTTATTATAAAAACCGGATCAAAACCGCCTCGCTCAATTCTCCGCAGAGTGACCTGGTAATGCCTCTTAATAATCTTTATGATGATTATCTGGGACTACTGGCCGGGTTTACCGGCAGCAATGCCGTAATAACAGGAGTATGGCCTTTCCCGGAATCTGTTTTTGTATCTTCCCTTTGTATCGGCCTTACCAATGCCATGAATTATACGCTGGCTTTATTTGATGTGAATGAAGAACAAATTTATTCCAGCGGCCAAAAAAATACCGGTTTTAATAAAATAGAAATTCTTGATTTTCCCGGAATGATGGTTGAAAAATTTATTCTTGAATTGTCCGGGGATGAAAATATCACGCTGGGATTGTTATATCTGGGCGACAAACTGGAACTCCCCCGTTTTAGCCCCGGCCCGGCGTATAACCATGACTTCACCAGCGAGGCAGAACGCTCAATGGGAGGGTATGCGTTTGGATTGCGAAAAACCAGGCTTGTTACTTTTAGCGCCGGTTTTCCGAGGGTAGATAACCGCAACAGGAAAATCATTGAGGAATACATGGATGAAACCTTAAACGTACAGCCGCATGTAATAGACCCGTACCCGGAAGCACGGGAAGAATTTCCGCCGTTTTACGGGACGCTTACCCATGGATTTCCCGGAACCAAACGGGCGGAGAACGGCTTTTATTGGGACTTTGAACTTGAGTGGATGGAATGCAAGTAATGACGGATTCCCGTTATTAAATTGGAGGAAAACTAATGGCAATTCTTATTGCGGAACCCGTTAATGAAAACCCCGGCACATCTGACTGGCAGAAAAATCTTTTAAAGACGACAATGACCACAGGCGGATTGTTACTTGCCGGAGTAACCAAGACAGATACTCCTTCAATGATTAAAGGGAGCCGTCTTGAAGTCAACGGGAGTTTTTATTACGTCGGTGAAAACAGTTCAGATGAAGTTATTGACGGCTGGGATACCGTCGCGAATTCAAATTTTTGTTATATTTATGCTGTCCCCGGCGGAGATATATGTACCTTTTCATCAAGAAGCCTGACGGAATCTCCTGCGTGGAATCCCGCGCTTGGCGGATGGTTCAAGAATAACGACAGGGCTGTATATCTTGCCTATAAAAACAGCGCCGGGCTATGTGTCAGCGCAATTGTTATGGACAAGGAAAATTACTTTTCTCCCGATGATTTTACCCCGGATACCGCGGGCGGCACACTGGCATATCAAACGCCGCAGCAGAAAAACACGTATACCGCTACGCTTTCAAGGGGCTGGTATTGGGCCGAACTGATCTCAGGGGCCGGGGCGGGAAACGGTGGCAACGGGCAGCCATCGGCACCAGGAGCGGGAGGCATTGCCTCGGCCAGAAATACCACAAAATTTGTATTTTATGTTGATACCGGAGGGAAAATACTAACTATTACTGTTGGAGGAAACGGGTTTAATGGCGGCATGGGAGGATTAGCAGTAATATTTACCGGGGGAGGGGGAGGATCCGGGGGCGGAGAGGAAACAGCCATTCAGGGTGATTCACTCATGAGGAGGGCTACCGGCCATGTTCAGCCGGGCACCGGCGGAAGCGGCTATATTATTATAGGCGGCGGAGGGACAGGAGGAGTGGGAGGGGGCGTTTCAAACGGTGCCGCCAATGGTGGTGCTAGTATAGTTATTATTGGCACTGGCAACCCTGGTGGTATTGGTAATAATTATGGCCCCGGCGGAGACGGCCCGTTCGCGGGTGAGCAAGCAGCAGGCGGCGGTGGCGGCGGAGGCTTCGGGGGAAACCGTCCTGCCGGCGGCCCCGGCGGAATATGCAGCATCTGGAAGCTTACGCCATGATTGAACTTGTAACACTGGTACAAATTGAATTCTCAAGGATTTTCCTGATTCCGACCGCGTATAAGACGCCGGTATGGCGGTATACAATATGGATTGACCGTTATATAAAAAAACTTCCCTTTATGGCCGATCAGGATAATCTTTCAACTGTAAGGGTTAATATCGGAACCGTATACATTGATCAGGAGGCCTACATACGGGTACGGACAAAATCTGAAGTCTTTGAAGCCCCCAAAAGATTTCTTGTCGAACATAATACTGTTTATATTCATTTTGACGGGCATCTTCCCGCGTATGTATTTATGTATAAGCGCTATGGGGCTATTCAGGGTTTTGCCACCGACGCGGTGAATTTAGAAGGGTTTACCTATTTGCCTGATTTAATCGATTTTCCGCCAATAGCGGAATCCGCCGATCCGTTGTCATACGCAAAAATGCAATTTAACAGCGGCAGTTATGAATTTAACAATACCAGAGGAGAATTTGACAGCATATCCGATATTTTTGGAAACAGGCTCAATGTTTTAACCGGGCAAAAGGGATGGGAATTTGGTGAATATAAAAAACTTATTCAATATTATATATCGAATATTTCCTTTAACCTGAACAGCGCGGTTATTGAGGTAAAAGACATCCGGGAACTTCTTTCATCCAAAATACCGCCTGATTTATATACAAAAGAAGAATACCCGTTCTTGAATGATTCAGATGTAGATAAGGTAAAACAGGACGCTTACGGATTCTGTTATAATGTCAAGGGGACGTGTATTAACTGGAAAGACATATATGTTGATGAATACCAGACGCTTAGAACAAACAGGACATTCCGTTTTGCCAGGGCAATAACGGATATTGAATATATCGAGATAAAACAAGGAGGATCGCAAATAGACGGCGCTCCCGCGTCTGACAAAAATCAGGCCGTTGGATGGACGCAGTTTAAAAGATCCGACTTTGGAACCCAAGGCATTTCCGTAAGCAGCAACGGGACCATAACGATAGATTACTACAAAGTATTTCCGTTAAAAAACGGGCAGCCCGATGTAACCAAAAAAACCTATGAAGTACGGGCAACCGGTACTTTTGTGGACATTCACAATCCAGGAGCAATTATTAAAGACATTATGTCCTATTATGGGGGAATACAGGCGGATCAGGTTTTTGACAACGCCGAGTTTGACGCGGAACTTGGAAAATTGCCGGACATTGGAATATGCCTCGATAAACAGGAAGAAATATACGCGGTTATTGAAAAAATACAAAAAGGTTCCCTTCTGGGGTTTCAGTTTATGGGTAAATATGACAAATATACCGCTCGGCTTGACAATCCCAACCGTGCCGAATCGCCATTATCCCCCGTATCCAGTGATGACATATTGAATCTTGACGAAATAGAAATTAATATGAATGCGGATCTGTACGCGACATATACCGATATAAAATATGAAAAAAAATGGTACACCAATAAAGACGATGAGGAGGATTATTTACACGAAATAAACAAGAGCAAACGGATGGAGATACTGGACATCCACCGGCTTGACAAGGCGTGGGAGGAAGAAACGCTGTTGAATAGCAGGGAGGCGGCCGCTCTTAAAGGAACCATTATTCTTGATGATTTTTCTAAAATAAGGCCGGTGATAAGCAATATTAAATTATTCGGGCTGAAATGGTTTTCCATGCGGCCATATGATATTATTACCATAGATTTTGCCATTCACGGTAAAGACGCGGTTATGCCGCGTAATGTAGTAAAACTGTTTGGACAAAAGAGAATTGTTGACATATGGGCCAATGACAGTGAAATCATTGTTCCTTATAATGAAAACGGTGAAAATAAAAATAACCGTGAGTTTATCGGCAGCATGAGGTATAAGGTTTTGAGCGTTGAAACGGATACGAAAACGGGCATTGTCACCCTTTCGGTCAGGCAGCAGGACAGAAGCCGGTATTTAGGAGCGGAGTATGACTAAGGAAGTAAGCCTGAAATGGGAAGTATATGATTACGAACCGGTGAAAAATATCGTGCCGGAAAAAGGCGCTATCACCGTGGTACGGGACCCATCACTGGTAGTAGCCGGAAAGGTAATGGTTAACCTTGTTGTAGGGGACGGAGAACATACCATTGAAGAACTCCGGGGAAACACCGGCATGGACATAAGCCTTATTCAGTCGAATATGGCGATTGTTATGGGAATATTCAATGATTTAATCGGTTCCGACGGAAAGATAAAAATGTCGAAACTTCCCGGTGTCATCATGGGGCAGATGATATTCGGCGGCGAATTTGATACGGACGGTAAAATAATATCATCCAGTTACGCGCCTGAACTGAACGGGATGCAGATTGAGGATGTAAATACCGCCGATTATCCTGAGTATTATTTTATTTCTCTTGGCAATTATACGCTGTTAACGGATGAATATGTAAACGGAGATTGGGCGGTATGCCAGGGGGATCATGCTCCTGCATGGGTAAAAGTAGACAACACCGAGGCCGTGTCAAGCGTAAACGGAAAAACAGGAGCGGTGACACTGGCCCCCGGAGATTTGGGGATGGGAAATGTACTGAGCGACATCATCACGCTCAAAGCGCAAATGGCAGCCTTGACAGAAAAGACGCTATATGCTAAATTAGGATAACGGCCTCATCTACTGTCGTGATGACAGAAGGGAGAATGAATGGCAATAACTACCTATAGTGACATGACTGCGGCGGAAACGCTTCACGATGAAGACGTGTTCGCCGTCGATCAGCCTTCCGGGAATGCCAGCCGGAAAGTAAGGCTTGATCAGGTAACGGCATATGTCGATACAAAGATTGTTACCCCTGCGGTATCCGCTGAAGAGGTGCGGGCCAAAAATGCCGAAGAAAATCTCGTAAATGCTGTTGCTAAACTGCAAACTAAAAAGGCAAATATTGTTTCCATTCCGTACACAAAGACTCTGGCAGAGGCGGCGGTCTCCGATGTTCTAAAGGCCATAGCTTTTAATACTTCCAGTACTCCGGGAGCGCTTCCCTCGGCGGGAAATATTGTGTTTTCCGACGGAAGCAGAATTGACGCAGATGTTTCCGGGGATATGAAATATACCAGCGCGGCAAGTGTCATTACCGATATTTACATTGGCGGGGTATGGCAGGTATCCTCTCTCGGCACCGGGACTGTGGCTGTAACCGGTGTATCCAATAATTCAGGAGGCGCATGGGAAAACGGGACGTGGATTGCCGGGAATACGTATCTTGACCTTCCGGATGTCAATAATAAACTTGTTTCTGAAATAGTCAGGGCAAATGCCGCCGATACCGCAAATGCCGCCGCCGCGTTCTCCGCTCAAACATCTGCCGATACCGCAAACGCCGCTTTACTGCATAAGGCAAACATCATCCCCGGTTCGCATATCGATTGGGACTTCCACACCACGCCGGTTCCTGCCGGCCGGACGCTGCTGTTTGATACTTCCAAAACGCCGTCTCTTTCAGGCGGCTCCATGCCCACAAGTGCGGCGTTTATCACGATTGACAGCGACCCGGATAAAATGTTCGGGTTTTTCACCGATGACGACGGGGCTACGACGTTGGGCGGCCTGTTCCATATTGACAGGGATGTATTTGTCCTTGACCGGCCCGTATGGGACGGTACGGCGTGGGTAAACAACGGAAAGTATGAATTACAGTACGGGATAAACCCCGGCCCGATGGACTATATCGGCGATTCCACCCTGAACGGCTTTGATATGCTTGCCGACATATCCGTAGAGGATATTCCGGCCCGCGATCTGGTAGACGTGGAAAACGAGCTTAAAGATTCCCTGTCCGACGATATTTCAGAAAACAACCGGCACCGGGTATTTACTACCAGGGCGACAAAGGAATTACTGGCGAATATCTCTACCGGTTTTTTGGTTCGGGCACGGATTGACCCCTTTGACTGGTCAATTAAACCGTATAGCGATTGGAACGCCGGGACGGTTGACCCGCAGTATGTAGCAGAGGCGGAGGCGGATTTACCCGGCACGTCGGCGACGGATGATATAGCGATTACCGCAAACGGCGATATTTACACATCAGACGGCACAGACTGGACAAAACAAAACAGCGCGGCCAACACGCTTGCCGAAGGCTGGCTTTTTGCGGAAACCAGTACCCGCAAGGGCTGGTACGCCTTTGGCGGCGAATGGAACCAGCTTGATTTTTCTGTTGACTGGACAGAGATTGTTGACGGCGCTTCCATCGGGTATAACGGGGAACATATTTTCGTCAAGGACGGAGGAGTCGGGACGGCACAACTTCAGACGGGAGCGGCCACTGACGCGGTTATTGGAGACAGGACGCTTGCCGATGAGAACGCTGACCCCGCGCTGATTCCGGCAGGTGCGAAGAAGCTGACCGGCTGGCTGCAAGGCTTCCGTAATAATTTGAAATGGCTATTGGATAAGCTTGTCAAAAAAGTGGACGGCATAGAAGCTGGGCCTGATAATAACATTGATCTTACTTTAGAAATGACCAAAGCTGAGCATGACGCATTGGAAGACCCTCCCGGTTCAGGCTTGTACCCGTCATTAGCCGGAAAGACAGTAACATTAAAAGACGTTTATCCGGAAAATTCATCAAACTGCCCCTTCCCCGTCGGGGCTATACACCTGTCCGTGTCTCCTGAAAACCCGTCAACGGCATGGCCCGGTACTGAATGGGAGGAATGGGGAACCGGGCGTGTTCCCGTGGCGGTAGATACGTCACAAACGGAATTTGCTTCCGCTGAAATGACGGGGGGAGAGAAGACCCACACGTTAACGGTGGATGAAATGCCGTCTCACTCGCATGGCAATGGTGTAACTTTAAATGCTAATATTTTGGCAGGGGGAGGAGCTGGGTCTTGGTGGAATAGAACTAATACCGGCGGAGCAGGCGGCAACGGTGCTCACAATAACCTCCAGCCGTATATTACCTGTTATATGTGGAAACGAATGGTGTAGGAGAAATAAAATGGCGCAAACAATTAAACACAGAAACGACGGTAGTTATTACGAACAGGGAAATACTCAAGGGTTGTTGATACCGGAAGATTTACCGTTAGCAAAAATTCCTATTGCTTCCACATCGTATTCGGCGGCTACAGGCAAAGCCCTTAATTTAGGCGACTTTATAAAGCCCCAGCCATTTGTGGAGAAATCCGGCAATACTCTTGTGATTAAAGAAGACGGATTATATCTGATAGACTTTGGACAGGTTATCCAGTCCTTGAGCGGTTCCACAAGGAACTACTATATTTTAATAAATGGAACGGAAAGAAAATCAACTAATTACGCCGGGGGTAGTTCAGGGGATATGTCAACGCCGATATTCTTGGTGGACTTAAAAGTAAACGATACTATACGTTTCGATATGTACGCAGTAGAGGCAAACACTTTTATCCCGGATAACAACAACCCTATACGGGTATGCCAGCTTAAAAGGACGGTTCCTTACCTTGTAGCAAACAAAGGCGCATTGGTATCGAGTGACGAGGTTGGCAAGGTCAAGATTGACGCCGATGATGGTACAATGAATATAAGCGGCGAGATTGGTGTACACGGTTCAAGCCGTGTGTCGATAAACCGGCCTGACCTATGGACACCGGGTGTTGAGTATGACTTTGGAAACAACCTGTACGGACAACATTTCACGGGAACTATAACAGCGGTGGCAAATGAGAACCACAGAGTAGCATTAATAACATCAACATCGAACACGTTTGCAGTATTTGACCAAGGCGGTATCTACAGTCCGAGAACAGATATGGTTAGTATGGAGCCTATCAATACAAATCATAATTATGTGTCATTTATATTTGTAGACTTAAATTTAAGAACCTGTGATTTTAGGTCAAGTACTGACCAAGTTCGTACCAACGCTCCGTACGATGTCTGGATGACATACAAGAAGTAGGAGGGCATGATGATGCAGGGACTGGAAACTTACCCGATGAAGAAGACTATCACACGGGAGTACGACAAGGATGGTTAATGTACTGAGGTATTTTAAGGGCCTGTGTCTAAATAATATGAGCTTTGCGGAAAGCGATAAAAGCCAAGCGAACATTAACAAGCCGCTATAAGAAACCGCTTGAGACAATTTTCTTTACGAATCTGTTTGAAAACATTCATCACATTGCGGAACTCTGCGCTGATTCCAAAAGAAAACGGCTCCCACTGCTTTACAGGTTGCTCGTCCCTAAGTAAACGTATATGGAGGCCGTCCCCCGTCTGGTTTCCACTGGTATTCCTTGCTTTGGTCCCATGTTTTCTGGGGGAGTAAAGGCTCCGCCTTTTCCCAAAAGGCGTCCGTTATCTCCCATGCGTGTTTCTGTCTCATGTTCCCCTCCTTTCTTTTTATCGGAGAATTCTTTCTTACTGTATTAGGGATAGGTTTTTAATCTTTACGTTCTCTAATTAAGCTGAATCGCAAGGCCCACGGGGTATCCGGTATCGATGCGGCCCTCTACCTGTACAAAGAGGGCTTCCTGGTCCCTGCTGAAACGCAGGGGGTTATCGTACCCCAGAAGGCGGACGGAGAGGATGTCAAAGTCGCCGTTTCCGGTTTTCCCGGACCAGCGCCCCAGCGACGGAATGCGGATACTGCCGTCCGGGGGAAATTTCATCACAAAGGCGTAAAGGATGTCCCGCTTCACGGTAAAACGGAAGTCACGGGAGGTGAAGGGGCTGCGGTCCGTATCGGTAAAGGCCCCTTCGTTTACCCGTGTGGGGCCTTCGCCTGACCTGCGCCAGTATGTGCTGCCGTAGATCCCTTCACCGTTTTTCGTGAGCCACCGGCCAATGGCCAAGAGGCGTTCCCTGTCCTCTTCCGTGATCGTGCCGTCCGCACGGGGGCCCACATTAAGAAGCAGCGCGCCGTTCTTGCTGACAATATCCACAAGATCGCATACAAGATCTTCCGGTTTTTTAAATTCGTTGTTTTCCGTATAACCCCAGGAATTTTTCGCGACGGCCGTGTCGGTCTGCCAGAACCGGGGAGAGATTTCCGCGAGCTGTCCCCTTTCTATGTCTAAAACCGCCGAGCCGTAGACAAAGGCGTTGTATTTGTAGTTGATGGCCACTTCGGCGCCCCATTGCGCCGCGCGGTTATAATAATAGGCGGCGAATTTTTTAAGCCAGGGTTTCCAGCCTGTGTTGTGTATCCACCAGTCGAACCACACGATCCCCGGCCTGTATTTGTCTACAAGTTCACAGGCCCGCGCGAGCCAGTCCTCGCAGTGTCCGGGATTCGGGGGAACGGAATACACGTCGTGGCTGACCTCTTCCCCGCCGTCCTGCTGCTTTGAATAGAATTCCTCGTTGACAGGATCGTTTATATCGCTGTCGAATTCGCGGCCCCTGTTGAAGAACCAGCAGTGTTCCGCCCGGTGATTCGATACGCAGAAAACGAGCCCTTCCTCTTCGGCGCACGTTTTAAGTTCGCCCAGCACGTCCCGCTTCGGCCCCATGACGGCGGCGTTCCACCGGGACAGATCGCTTGCGTACATCTGGAACCCGTCGTGATGTTCCGCCACGGGCATAATGTAGCGGGCCCCGGCTTCCCTGAAAAGCCGCGCCCACTGGCGGGGATCAAATTTTTCCCCCTTGAAGAGGGGAATAAAATCCTTGTACCCGAACTGTTTGTGGCCGCCGTAGACCGCAAGGTGATGTTCAAATTCAGGTGTGCCTTTTTTGTACATGTTCCGGGGGTACCATTCGCTCCCAAACGCCGGTACCGAATATACGCCCCAGTGAATAAAAATGCCGAACTTCGCGTCCTGGTACCAGCGGGGAGGCGTGTACCCGGAAAGGGATTCCCACGTGTCCGTATAGGGGCCTTCGCCGATTACCTTTTCGGCCTGCCGCAAGATCTCCTGCTTCGTCACGATTCCTCCTTCCGGCAGCCTGGGCCCGGAGTTGCCGCGGTCCCGGTCCGGGACAAGCGATTATTTATGTTTTTCAGGGCTTGTGTCAAGATTCCGGCGCCGCCCTAGTAAAAAGCGCCGCGATGCGCCATACTTGACGGCGGAAGAAAGTATGAACAGACTTCAGAAGAGTATAGATTCCCTTGTGGAATCGTACGGCGAATACGGGCTCGTCAATCACAGTGGGGCCAATCTTCCCAGCAGGCGGAGCATCGAAGACATACTCCGCGGGCTTGAGGAGCTTATTTTCCCCGGTTTCAGGGACAACGAAATTCCCGATCACGACAATCTGGGGCTTATTACCGCGGAAAAAGTCAACCACGCCGCCCGTGAGCTGATACGGGAAACGGAAAAGAGCATTGCCTTTTCGGCCAGAAACGGTGGTTTTAAATGCGGCCGCGGCGGCTGCCATGCCGCGGCTGAACTTATTGCCGGAAATTTTTTTTCCGAACTTCCCCTCATGCGCAGGCTCATCGTCCTTGACATGAAGGCCGCCTTCAGGGGCGATCCGGCGGCGAAAAACACCGAGGAAGTAATAGTGTCCTACCCCGGTTTTGAGGCCATTACCGTACACCGCATAGCGCATTTCTTCTGGAAAGCCCAGGTGCCCCTGATCCCCCGTATGATGAGCGAACTTGTCCACGGCCGCACCGGCATAGACATACATCCGGGCGCCGAAATCGGGGAGTCTTTTTTTATTGATCACGGAACGGGCGTGGTGATTGGTGAAACTACCGTAATAGGAAAAAACGTCAAGCTCTACCAGGGAGTCACGCTGGGGGCGCTTTCGGTAAAGAAGGAAGAGGGCAACAGGAAGCGTCATCCTACCATAGAGGATGATGTAACCATTTACGCCAACGCCACCATTCTGGGCGGGGAGACGGTCATAGGCCGGGGAAGCACTATCGGGGGCAGCGTGTGGCTGACCGAATCCGTTTCCCCGGAATCTCTTGTATACCTCAAGAAAGGCGAAATACTCATCAAAAAGAAAGGGTAGCGGGGCGGGCCCTATGTTTTTCGCAGGATATGAATTGCCGCCTTTTTCCCCGAAAGGAGGATGGGGATCTTTCCCGCAATTTCAAACAGCCCCTCCCCGCCGGGAAGCTCTTCGAACGTTTCCCGTGAAGCAAGTATTACCGCCCTGCCGCCGCTTTTCAGCGCTTTCGCAAAGGAGCGGAGCATGGAACGGTACAGTTCATCAAGCGGCTGTTCCGTTTTTTTGTATATGCCCCAGGGCGGATCGGTGATTATTGCGTCCAGCGTGTTTTCTTCCGCCGCCTCGTGAAGGCTCCCGGCGGCGGCCCTGCGTACGGACCACGAGCCTTCGCGGATGCCGCGCAGCCTGTTTTTTGTAAAGGCCGCCGCCGCCCTGTCCGAGTCCGCCGCGTAAAAATGGGCGACGGGAAAACGCCGCAGCGCCTCATGGGGAATGGCCCCGTAGCCGCAGAAGGGATCGGCCGCCCTGCCGCCCTTTTCAAGACCCGCAAGCCGGCAGAGCGTCCATGCCAAAGGAGGGGGAAGTTCCCCCGGATGAAGGCTCTTTTCCCATGAGGGCCGGCGGGAAAGGCGCCTCATGAAAACGGAAAAACCTTCGCTGCGGCGGAGGAACCAGAATTCCCCGTCCGGCCGCGAGCGGTTTACCGCAAGACCCCATTTCCGCGCTATGAACAATTCGGTTTCCGCCCGTATTCTTTCGTCCACCGCGGCGGGCCTGTTTTCCCTGAAACACAGGACGCGGAAACTGCGCGGTTTTTTGCCGGAACTTTCCGCGCGGACGGCGTCCGCGTCGGGAACGGAGCGCATGCCCCAGGCGGCTTTCATGTGTCCTTCAGGGAAATTTCCGTCTTTTCCTCTACCGTCTTCCATGACGCTGATTACGGCGAAGATGTTGTTGAAACAGAAGAAATTCAGCCTGTCGTAACTGCACGCGGTTTCAAAAAGCACCGCTCCGTCCAGCAGCCTGTGAATGCGGGCATCGTCAAGGCGTTCCCGTATAATGCCCGCCGCAAAGTCCTTTAGTCCGGGAATAAAGGATCCGTAATAACGGAACATCAAAGGGCCGCGCTTCCGCCGGGCGCGGCTATGAACATCCTGTGGTTCCCCCGCAGGTGTCGCACTTCATACAGGTGCCGTTTCTAACCAGCGTGAAGGAACCGCAGACCGGGCAGGGGTCCCCTTCGTAACCCTTGATCCGCGCGGCGGCTATTTTTTGGGCTTCGCTCTCCGCCTCCCGGCCCGCCGCCGGGGCGTGCGCGTCCTCCTCCTCTGTCTTTGCGGAACGGGGCCGGGAAGCGGTTCCCCGGGATGTTTCCCGGGGGGCGTTTTCCCGGAAAGGGGCCTGGCCCGCCACGTTCCGCGCGGTTCCATGAGGCCTGAAGCCGGCGCTGGTTTTTTCGCCGCCCCGGCGGGAATGTTCGTCTTTGGTTTCCTGCCTGGATTCCTGGCTGTCTTTGGTTCCCGTGGCGATAAGGTCCTCGGGTTTTATCTGCCCCAGATCGGTACGCTTGAGGTAACTGATTGCGAGATCCCGGAAAATATAATCGATGACGCTTGTGGCCATTTTTACATAATCGTGGCCCTGAACCATGCCGTTGGGTTCAAAGCGGCTGAAGGTAAAGGCGTCGACATATTCGTCAAGGGGGACCCCGTACTGAAGCCCCAGCGAAACGGCAATGGCAAAACTGTTAAGGAGGCTCCTGAACGCGGCCCCTTCCTTGTGCATGTCAAGGAATATTTCTCCAAGGCCGCCGTCGTCGTATTCTCCGGTGCGTATGAAGATCGAGTGTCCGCCTATCTTCGCCTTCTGCGTGTAGCCCGCCCGCCTGTTGGGAAGGGATTTTCGCATTCCGCGGGAGACTGCCCCGGCGGGCCCCTCCTGCCCGGCGGAAGGAGGCGCGGCAAGTCCCTTTTCAAGCGCCAGGATGGTATCCGCCAGCGGGTCCGCGCCGGGGGCGAACGATGAAAGAGGCTGTGAAAGTTTTGAGCCGTCGCGGTACAGGGCCACCGCCTTGAGGGCGCTCTTCCACGAAAGCATGTAGGCGCCTTTTACGTCTTCATAACCGGCGGAATTGGGCATGTTGATGGTTTTGGAAATGGCCCCCGAAATGAAAGGCTGTACCGCCGCCATCATGCCTATGTGGGCGGTCCACGGTATTGAACGTCTGCCGTTTTTTCCCGACGGAGTTGCGGTATCAAAAACCGGGTAGTGTTTTTCCTTTAGTCCCGGCGCTCCTTCAAGCCCCATGGTTCCGCAGATGTAGTATTCGGCCGCCTCAATTTCGGCGGGGGTAAAGCCCAGATGTTTCAGCATGCTGAAGCCGGGAAGATGCCAGGCCGCCTCGGGGATCTTGAGGGTGCCTTCGGTAAAATCCTTCCCCAGTATCCACGGGTTGAAGATCCCTTCAAGGCTGAGGCTGTCCGCGGCCGCCCCTTCCAGGGCGGCAAGCGCCTCGCGGGTAAAGCCCTTGGCGGCAAGCGTTTTGGGATTAACGGCGGGCGCTCCCTTGAGCGTCTTTTTCCCCGTGGCATAGGCGCTTATCCTGTCTATCTCCTTTTTTGAATAGCCCAGCGCCTCAAGGGCCGGCGGGACAGACTGGTTGATGATCTTGAAGTAGCCGCCGCCCGCGAGTTTTTTGAATTTAACAAGGGCGAAGTCAGGCTCCACGCCGGTGGTGTCGCAGTCCATGAGGAGGCCTATGGTCCCGGTGGGGGCAATGGCGCTTACTTGGGCGTTGCGGTACCCGTGCTTTTCCCCCTGTTCCAGCGCGCGGTCCCACGCGTCCCTCGCCGCTTCCAGAAGGCGCGGGGGGCAGGCCGCAGGATCTATCCCGAAGGGGACGCTGTGAATCCCCTCGTATTCGGAATCCGGCGCGTTGTAGGCGGCCCTCCGGTGGTTGCGTATTACCCGGAGCATGGCTTCCCTGTTTTCCGCGAAGCGGGCAAAGGGGCCTGTTTCCGCGGCCATGCGGGCCGACTGGACATACGCCTCGCCAGAAAGGAGGGCCGAAAGGGCCGCGGCGACCGCCCTTCCTTCCTGTGAATCATAGGGAAGCCCCATGATCATAAGGAGGCTCCCCAGATTCGCGTAGCCCAGGCCCAGGGTCCTGTATTCATAGGAAAGTTCCGCTATGCGCTTCGCGGGGAACTGGGCCATTACCACCGAGATTTCGAGTATTGTTGTCCAGATGCGCACCGTGTGAAGATAACCTGCTGTATCGAACTGTTTTGTTTCCCTGTCGTAGAACCGGGTCAGATTGACGGACGCGAGGTTGCACGCGGTATCGTCAAGAAACATGTATTCGGAACAGGGGTTGCTTGCCCGTATCTCCCCGCCGGCGGGGCAGGTGTGCCAGTCGTTGATGGTGGTGTGGTACTGCAGCCCCGGGTCCGCGCAGGCCCAGCTGGAACGGGCGATCTCGTCCCAGAGGCCGCGGGCCTTGATGGTTTTAACAGGCCTGCCTTCGGTGCGGCTTGTCAGCGTCCAGTCTCCGTCATCCAGAACCGCCTGCATGAAGGCGTCGCTTACGCGGAGGCTGTTGTTGGAAGACTGCCCCGATACGGTATTGTAGGCCTCGCCGTCCCACGCGGCGGAAAAGATCCCGGGGTTCACATCGCTGTCCCCCTGTTCAAAGCGCCTGAGTATCTGGTAGAGGTACGAAGGGGGAATGTTGCCGGCAAGGGCCCCCCTTAACGCCGAAGCAAGTTCGTGGTTTTTTCCGGCGTTGAAGAGATCCTTTTCCGGTCCCCGGAAAAGCGACAGCGCCTTTTTGATTTCGTCAATGTGTTTTTTTATGATCCGTGATCCTGTGACCATGGACGCCACTTTGTGTTCTTCGCCGGTTTTCCAGCCGACGTATTGTTCAACATCGGGGTGATCCGCGTCCAGGGTAACCATCTTTGCCGCCCGCCGGGTAGTGCCGCCGCTCTTGATGGCCGCGGCGGACCTGTCGCCTATCTTGAGGAAGGAGAGCAGTCCCGATGAAACGCCGCCGCCGGAAAGCTTTTCGTCAAGGGCCCTTATCCGGGAAAAATTCGATCCCGTGCCGGAACCGTATTTAAAAAGCCGCGCTTCCCTTGTCACAAGATCCGTGATCCCTCCCTCGTTTACCAGGTTGTCTTCAATAGAAAGGATAAAACAGTTGTGAACCACGATGGTACCGGCAAGGAAATTCCCGCTTGTGGTCTGAATATTGTACACAGGCATTTCACCGGCGTGTTCAATGCCGGCAACGGCCACAAGGCGGCATTCGGGGATCTTTTCCTCCCGGCCGCCTGAAACGGGCGTGTCCGTTCTCTGGAACAGCCGCATCCCCGCGCGCAGTTTTCCCGCCTCCACCCATTCGGCGCCGTTTTCCGTACAGGGACTGCCGGTATCTTTTTCTTCGGAAAGGCCGCCCTCCGCGCCGCCGCCGGGTTTATACACCAGAACCGGATGATCCACCGTTGCCTCAAGCGCGGCGCCGTTTTCAAGGATCACGCGGATCACGGGTTTTACGCCGCTGTTGTGCACCGCGGTAATTTCGGTGATTCCGTCTTTATCGTACACCCTTGTCCCCGTGCGGTTTTCTTCCACAAGCTTCCCGATGGGAACCGGGCCTTCCGGAGTGCCGACAAGCACATGCCAGGGAAGGCACGCGTGCGGCTGCGGCCGCCTGTAGGCGGAATCGGACTTCTTTACTTCTCCCGCCGCGGGATCGAAGTAGTAGTGGCCCTGGGCGGGGCCGTCTATGCCGTAAACCGCGTAAAGCCCCGTGTTGAACCACTGGGGGCTGTTGGGGGCGGCAACCTGGCGGGCCAGCATACAGCAGGTTTCGTCGTAAAAGATCCCCGCGTCTTCTTCACTGTCGAAATAGCCGTTTTTAAGGCCCCAGTCCATCCAGGTAAAGGCAAGGCGGTGAAAAACCTGCCGCGCGTCATGTTCGGCCCCGTCTTCGGGCAGGACTTCCCCGGGAAGGATTTCCCCGCCTTCCTTCCCGGCCCGCTTCTTCCATTCGTATATCTTGTCCGCCGGAACGCCCGCCTTGCGGAAGTACTTCTGGGCGACAATGTCCGTTGCTATCTGGCTCCAGAACGAGGGGACTATTACCGTATCTTCGGAAAAGATCACTTCCCCGCCGGAACCGCGAATTTCGCTCTTTCTTTTTTCCCAGACAATGCCGCGGTACGGTCCCGCTTTTTCTTCGGTGAACAGCCGTTCAATTTTCATGATCCCAAATCCTTTACGTCCCACTACAGATAGCGGAGGTTTTTTATAGAATACACTACATAAAGAGTAGAATGCAAGGGGTATCAGGTCCTATACTTAAAACGAGGGGGGAATTGTGCGTATCGCCCTGGTTCATTATCACCTCCGCCGCGGCGGGGTTACGTCGGTGCTGCATAACCAGGCCCGCGCTTTCCTTGGGGCGGGAGAAGAGGTCCTTGTCGTTTCCGGCGAGGCGCCCCGCGGTTCCGCGGCCGAAAGCGCCGAAAGCGCCGGGGATTTCCCCTGTGCCGTTGTGGAGGGTCTGGCCTATGATGCGCCGGGAGCGGAAAGTTCAACGCCGGAAGAAGGCGAAAAACTTGCCGGGGCCATCCTCAGGAGCATAGAGGAGCGGTGGAAGGGCGGGGCGGATGTCATCCATGTCCATAATCCCCTTATACGGAAAAATTCCCGGCTGCTTCCCGCCCTGCGGTTCCTTGCCGCGCGGGGAATTCCGCTGCTCCTTCAAAACCACGATTTCGCGGAAGATTTCAGGCCCGATGTGTATACCGGCGGAATCGAATACCCCGAAAACTGCCATTACGCCGTGATCAACAGCAGGGATTACGCCTGCCTGCACCGGGCCGGCCTTAAACCCGAGGGGCTGCACCTTCTTCCCAACGAGGTCAACCCCGTCACGGCGGCCGGCGGCCTCGAACGGACCCGTTATCTTTACCCGGTAAGAGGCATCAGGCGGAAAAACGTTGGCGAGGCCCTGCTTCTTTCTCTCTTTATTCCCAGAGGAAAAACCGTAACGGTTACGCTTCCTCCGCCTGACGGCAGTGAAGGCCCATGGCTGCGCTGGATGCGTTTTGCAGGCGATCTGGAGCTTCCCGTTGAATTCGGCGCCGGCCTCAACTATTCCCTTGCCGAACTGTACGGCAGTTCCTGCCGTATCATTACCACTTCTGTAAAAGAAGGTTTCGGTTTTTCCTTTCTGGAGCCGTGGACCGCGGGCCGTTCCCTCTCGGGCCGGCGCATTGATTATGTCTGCGAAGATTTTGAAGGGTCCGGCCTGCACTTTGATTCCCTCTATTCATCCATACGGATTCCCCTTGAGTATATTTCGGTACATTCCCTTTCCGGCAAAATGGAGAAGGCCCTTGAAGGGGTGTACGCCGCGTTCGGCCTTGAAATGCCGTTCCGTCTGGAACACATGATGAAGGAAGAATTCGCGGCGTCCGGGACCATCGATTTTGGCCGTATGGACGAGGAGACCCAGGAGTCGGTGATACGCATCCTGTTTTTCAACAAGGAGGCGAGGCGGGATATCGTTTCCCTTAACCCCTTCCTCGCGGAACTTGCCGGAGAGGATGACGGATCTTTCATCGAGTACAACAGAGAAGTTGTCGAAAGAATGTACAGCGGGGAGCGCGTTTCGCGTATTCTGCTTGATACCTGCCGTTCCGTACCGGATCATCCGGTTGTTCAAAAGTTGTCAAAACAGATGCTTCTGGACCTCTACCTTGATCCCCTGCGGTTTTCCCTTATCGGAACCGGCAGTGGATGAACCGTCCCTCGCGCCGTTCACCGCCATTATAAGGGAAAACGCCGCCGTTATTGAGCCTGTAAAGCCGCCGCCCCTGCCTCCGGGCTGGACGGTGTGGAAAGCGGCGGAGGCGCGCGGGCGCGGCGGGCATTCCCCGGCTTTCAGGGCCGTCCTCTTTGACGTGTACGGCACCCTCTTCTGTTCCGCCGCGGGAGATTTCGGAAAGGACACGGAAACTCCGGGGGGAACGCGGGCTCTTGATGAACTGGCCGCATCCTTCGCGCCCGGCCGCACCGGGGAAGATCTCCGCGCGTATTTTCGCCGGAGCGCGGCCGGGCTCTTGGGGAAACTTCGCCTCGAAACGGATTACCCCGAGCTGCGTGTCGAAGAAATCTGGGCCCGTTTCCTTGAAGAGGAAGGCGCGGCGAGCGGGGCTTCTGCGGCGCGGCGCGCCTGTGAGCTGGCCCTCCGCTATGAACTTGCGGTGAACCCCGTTTTTCCCATGCCCGGTGCCCAGGGCGCCATAGCCCGGCTTTGTGAATCGGGCCTTGTTCTGGGGATCATCTCCAACGCGCAGTTTTTTACGCCCCTTTTGTTTGACGCCTTTTTCGGCGGCCCGCCCCAGGAACTTGGGTTTAATCCCGGACTGCTTTTTTACTCTTTTGAATTCGGCGAGGCCAAACCGTCGCCGCGTCTTTTTGCCGCCGCGGCCGGGCGGCTTGCCGCCATGGGCATACCGGCGGGGCGCTGCCTCTGCGTGGGAAACGACATGCGCAATGACGTTGCCGCCGCCCTTGGCGCGGGTTTCACGGCGGCCCTTTTTGCCGGAGACGGCAGATCCCTCAGGCTGCGGGAAGAAGAAGGCGCGGCCGGTTCCGCCCGCCTCCGGCCTTCGTATATTATAGACAGCCTTGCCGACCTCCCCCTGCTCTGCGCGCCGCCCTGACGCGGCAATTCCGAATTCAACCACAACGAACCTCCGGTTCGCCTTCACGGACAGAACGGACAAAACCGGTATGATAGTATGCAGGAAGATCATAATGTAAGAATTCAACCACAGACCTCACGGACAGAACGGACTTTTGGTTTTAAATTTGTATTTTGTCCGGTTGGTCCGCGTTGTCCGTGGTTATTTTGATGAGGGGGGCCTGTTTCCATACCGCCGGCGGCACACAGCCGCCATAGCATCCGGCCCCCCTGCGCCCCAGCCTAAAGTCTGGGGCTACCCCCAAAAACGGCGCCTGTCACCACTCGTATGCCCCCATGTCCACCGCAGCGCCGTTAAAGCGCGGATTACCATCGCGGTCGGTGGTAATCCCGGAAAGGTTGGGTGTCAGCCCCGCGGCGTAAAAGCTGTTACTGCCCTTGTTGATAGCGGGACTGTCTCCCTGTAAACGATAGTCGCCCGCTGTAGACGGCGCGGACGCGGGAAGCCTGGGGTCCGCAAACAGGGGATCATTCCCGGCAGAATTACCATTCAGATTACCCGTACCGGAAGGATTCAGCCCTTCAACCAGACTGTAGGCGTAGGAAGGAGTCGAGTCGTCGTTATAAACATGACTCGTTCCGTTTCCCCAAATAATGCTGTTGCGGATT
>JAISAQ010000088.1 GCA_031266775.1 Treponema sp. | reverse complement strand
ATTTTCTCGTATGGTATACACAGGCCGGCCTGTTCCCGCGAATTTGCGGGAGGGGCCGGCTTTTTTTTCTCTTTGGAAATTACAGGGGTATCCCTGTAAAAACATTTCGCAATTATATATATAAGGAGAATGGTTATGAAAAACACCGCGTTAAAATCAATTTTTTTGGCCCTGTGCCTGTTTCTTTTGCCGCTGATACTTGAAGCCCAGACGCTTCCTGATTGGGTGGAAAACCCGCCAAGATATATCGGGGACATAGTTTATATAGTGATGAAAGGGACAGGGAAAACTTTACCGGAAGCGCAAGGTAGGGCTTCTTGGGATACAGAGACAAGCTCGTTTTCTCCTAATCTTGGGTTATTTACCTTTGAGCGTAATGTTGGAGGAAATAGGTTTCTTTTGAGTTTATTTTGGTCCAATGATTGGTTTAATAACAACGCCTTGTTGATTGAGGATTTTTATACGCAAAATGGAGAAGAAATAGAATATTATGTTCTTTATTCATTGCCAAGAGCGGTATATAATGTCTTGGATGATGTTGTATACCAGTACATACCAGCCTTTAAAGCAGGTACTTTTGAGAACGCGATATATCTTGCCGCGAATCAATTGGCTCAAGAGGTCCCAAGAAACATAAAGGTTGCCGTTATCGGCTTCGCGTCTGCGGATAAAGAGTTGGGCGAATTTGTACTGGAAGAAACAACCGGGTATCTTTCATCCGCCGGAACCATGTCTTTATTCGACAGAAAAAGCCTGGACAGTATCCGCACGGAACAGGGGTTTCAAATGACCGGCGATGTGGACGATGAATCGGCCGTCAGTATCGGCCAGTTTGCCGGAGTAGATGTGGTTATAACCGGCAGCATTACCGGTTCCGGTTCAACGAGACGGTTACGGTTCAAAGCGCTTGATGTAAAAACAGGGGCCGTTGTATCGCAAACGTCCCACCGTTATTAATATCTCGATAAAGGAGATACTTATGGTTATCAAACGTTATGTATGTGTATTGGCGGGCATTTTGGTAATATTATTGGCCGCTTGTCAAACCGGCCCAGCGAACAATAAAGAAGATGCTATTCTTCAAGAATATTCTATTCTTATGCCAGAGGGATTAGTTGACTTTTGGTTCGGTTGGCAGGATAAGGGAGCTTCGGTAGGCATTGGTTATTCTGAAAATGAATCCCGGCGAAAGGAAATAGCTTTTGATGATCTAGTTGCACGGGTAGGTCTTAAGACACGGAGCACATCTGTGTGGCTTTACCGCAGCGATATTGATCAATATTTTTTTGATGTCTCCTTCAGTCTTTCTTTACCCCCATCAACACTATCTTCCTGGTTAAAGGAAAATGGCATTTTGCCAAAGGCTGAATATTCCGAGGGGGAATGGTATGCCGTCGCGTATGCATTTTCAGAAATATCCACCCTTCCCCTGCCAATTGAACCCGTCACAAGTTTAAATTCAATTGAACAAGCGGTAATATCCGCGGCAGGAGATGTTAGTGACCGGCTTCCCGGCGGTTCAAAAATCGCGATTGTAAATATCGGCGCCGCCGATCCTGATGACGCCGAATTCGTAATCGAGGAACTGTCAACCGAACTGGTTAAAGCCTCAAGAGAAAGTGAAAAAGAAGAATATACCATGGTTGACAGAAGAAGCCTTGACGCGATTAGAGCAGAGCAGAACTTTCAGATGGGCGGGGATGTCAGTGAAGACACTGTCGTTTCAATCGGAAAATTTCTGGGGGCGGATGTGGTTATAACGGGCAGCATTACCGGGGCGAATGAATTTAGACGGCTTCGGGTTAAAGCATTGGATGTAAAGACCGCGAGGTTATTGATACAGAAGAATTTAAAATATTAGTTCGTATCTACAGTTCGTGGAACTGTAAAATAATAATCCGCACCAGGCGGGGCGTGAGTATGTTACGCACGTTCACGCAGGGGTGCCTGGCACCTTCTTCGCCTTCGCGGTTAAATTCTTTGTTCGTGTGTTTCGTGGTTATATCCGGTAAATTTTCCTGGGACATTACAAAAGTTTTGTGTAATCTACTCCAAGGGCGGCGCCGAGACGTTTGGCTGTGGAAAGTCCGATATTCCGGGTGTCATGCTCCATTGCCGAAATGTTGGTATACTTTATACCTGTCTTTTCCGCCAATTCTACTACCGAAAAACCAGCCCTGTCCCCTGGATCGTAACGTTAATATGGCGCGCCTTCTCTTGAACCTGCATAGTATACCTCTATTTCTATGGCCCCGTATCCCGTAAATCCTGCATAAGCTGGTCAAACAGAATTTGAACAGGCTCCGGCGCTTTTTCAATATTTTTAATGGCCTTTTTCCGTACCGAAACTTTATACACACTTCCGATGTATCATATATGATACATTGAGTCAAGTCCAATCGAAGGGGTGACAGGCACCGAATTTGGGTAAGGTGCGCCCCCTTGCTTTCCGCCGAAAATCGTAGTAAACTATACTTATTCCCATACTGGGCGAGAGCGATCTTGCCCGGATTGGGGCCTGTACTGTCAACCTTGTGAACCAAGACATGTTCTGGTTCGGCGAGGGCGCGTAATTCCGTATATGGTGTTATTCCGCCCCCGCTTTTTTGCCGGGGGCTTTTTTGTCCCCGGGCCCGGTCAGGGGAGGAAGCATGAAACGGATTGCGGTGATTGGGGCTGTCGTGGAACAGCCCCAAAAGAGCCAGAGGGCTTTTAACGAGACGGTTTCCCGGTACAAGGGGATCGTAAAGGGACGGATGGGGATTCCTTTTGACGACGAGGATACGGCGGTGATTGCCTTGACCCTTCAGGGGGAACTGGACGACATCAACGCCCTGACGGGGCAACTGGGGAACCTTCCCCATGTAACGGTGAAAACCGCGGTGTCGGGAAATTCAAAAAACGAAGGGGGCGCTTATGTATAATCCCAAATCGGAGGAGGCCGGGGAATTTATATCTTGCCAGGAGATACTGGACACGCTGGACTACGCGCGGCGCGTAAAAGACGATATGTCTGTTGTTAACGGCATTCTCGAAAAGGCCAGGGAGACAAAGGGGCTAACCCACCGTGAAGCGTCTGTGCTGCTTGCCTGTAACAACGAGGACAAGGTTAACGAAATTTTTGACCTTGCCTTTGATATAAAGCAGCAATTTTACGGAAACCGGATCGTGCTGTTCGCCCCCCTGTATCTTTCAAACTACTGTGTCAACGGCTGCCTGTACTGCCCGTATCATCACGGTTCGGACATTCCCCGCAAAAAACTTTCACAGGATGAAATCCGCGCCGAAACCATCGCGCTGCAAAATATGGGGCACAAGCGGCTTGCCGTTGAGGCGGGGGAAGACCCTGTCAACAATCCTATTGAATATATCCTTGAAAGCCTCCAGACGATTTACGGCGTCAGGCACAAGAACGGCGCAATACGCCGGGTCAACGTGAACATTGCCGCGACAACCGTTGAAAATTACCGCAAGCTGCACGACGCCGGTATCGGGACCTATATTCTTTTTCAGGAAACCTATGACAGGGCCGGATACGAAGAGCTGCACCCGTCCGGGCCGAAACATAATTACGCGTACCATACCGAAGCGATGGACCGGGCCATGCGGGGTGATATTGACGATGTCGGCCTTGGAGTGCTTTTCGGGCTTGAGAATTACGCCTGTGAGTTCGCGGGGCTCCTGATGCACGCCGAACACCTGGAGGCGTCCTTCGGCGTCGGGCCTCATACCATAAGCGTGCCCCGTGTAAAACCCGCCCAGGGCGTTGATCCCGCTTCCTTTGACGGCGGCGTGAGCGACGAACTGTTCGCGAAGATCGCGGCCTGCATCCGCATAGCCGTCCCCTATACAGGCATGATTATTTCAACCAGGGAAGGGCAAAGCGTCCGGGAAAAACTTTTGCGCCTGGGGGTGTCGCAGATAAGCGGCGCGTCCCGCACGTCTGTGGGCGGCTATGTGGAGAATCCCGAAGAAGACACCAGGCAGTTCGAGGTTTCCGACACCCGGACCCTTGACGAGGTTATCAAGTGGCTTATAGATTTGGATTATGTGCCGAGTTTTTGCACCGCCTGTTACCGCGCGGGACGTACCGGCGACCGTTTTATGGAACTCTGCAAGAGCAAGCAGATCCTCAACTGCTGCCACCCCAATGCCCTTATGACCCTCAAGGAATATTTGATGGACTACGCCGCACCACAGACTCTCGGCGCCGGTGAAAAACTAATTGAAAGGGAAATCGGCGCCATTCCAAAAGAAAAGGTCCGGGACCTGGTGCGCAAAAACCTCGTGAACATCCAGAACGGCCAGCGGGATTTCAGGCTGTGATGTTTCCGGTTGTACCGCGCGGGAAGAACAGGAGAAGCAAAACGTGAAACTGAGTGACGGCGAACTGCTTCACTATATTACCACGGAAGATCCTGACGAAGAGGAGGCGCTCTTCGCGGCGGCCCGGAAGGCAAGGGAGGAACACTACGGCAGGGGAGTGTACTTCAGGGGCCTTGTCGAATTTACCAACTACTGCAAAAACAACTGCTACTACTGCGGAATCAGGAACGGCAACGAAAAAGTCAAACGCTACCGCCTTTCTACGGAAGAGATCCTTAACTGCTGCAAGCTGGGGGATCTTTTGGGTTACAGGACCTTTGTGCTGCAGGGCGGGGAAGATCCCTTCTTCACCGATGACCTGGTGGCCGCCATAGTCGGCGCCATACGCCGGGAATACCCCGGCCACGCCATTACCCTTTCCATCGGGGAACGGAGCCGGGAAAGCTACGAGAAGTTTTTCCGGGCCGGGGCGGACCGCTACCTCCTCCGCCATGAAACCGCCGCCGAAGATCACTACCGGAAACTGCACCCCGGCGCCATGAGCCTTCAAAAACGGAAGCAGTGCCTCTTTGATCTCCGGGAGATCGGCTACCAGGTGGGGGCGGGCTTTATGGTGGGAACCCCCTTCCAGACCCCGGAATGCCTCCTTGAGGATCTGCGCTTCCTCGAGGAACTGCAGCCCCACATGGCGGGCATAGGCCCCTTTATTCCCCAGGCGGACACCCCCTTCGGCGGCGAGGCGGCGGGCAGCCTCCGGCAGACGCTGCGGATGGTGGCCCTTACCCGGCTCCTGCTTCCCCGTGCGCTGATCCCCGCCACCACCGCCCTTGGGACCATCTCCCCTTCGGGCCGGGAAAAGGGCCTTATGGCGGGGGCCAACGTGGTCATGCCCAACCTTTCCCCAAAAAACGTGCGGAAACTGTACGCCCTCTACGACAACAAGATCTGCACCGGAGACGAAGCCGCCGAATGCCGCCTCTGCATGGAGGGCCGCCTCCGCGATTGCGGTTTCCAGCCCGATATGTCGCGGGGAGACGCCGCCGGGGCTTCCTTTTCCCCCGCATATAGTGGAGTCATAACGGATCATGTAAATGGGACTGAATGAGACTCCTTCGGCCGGCCGGGTCCACATAGGGTTTTTCGGCCTGCGCAATACGGGGAAGTCGAGCCTCCTTAACGCGGTGGCGGGCCAGGATCTGGCCGTCGTCTCCGAGGTTAAGGGAACCACGACGGACCCCGTCTACAAATCCATGGAGATCCTTCCCTTGGGGCCTGTGGTGATCATCGACACGCCCGGAATAGACGACGAGGGTGAACTGGGGGCCGAACGGGTCCGCCGGGCCAGGCGGGTGATAAACCGGATAGACGCGGCGGTGCTGGTTACCGAGGCGGGCGCGGCGCCCGCCGGGGCGGAAGAGGAACTGGCCGGCCTTTTCAGGGAAAAGGAAATACCCTTCCTCACGGCCCGCAACAAGTGCGATCTGCTTCCGGGGCCCCTTCCCCCCGCCGGGGAGGCGGAGCTTTTTGTCAGCGCCAGAACGGGAACGAATGTCGACGCGCTGAAAGAGAAGATCGCCGCCATGGTTCCCTCTTCCGACGGGAAACTGCGGATAGTGGGCGACCTCCTTTCTCCTTCAGATTTTGTTGTTCTTGTTGTCCCCATCGATAAAGCTGCCCCAAAAGGCCGCCTTATCCTTCCCCAGCAGCAGACCATACGGGACATCCTCGAAGCCGACGCTTCCGCCCTGGTGGTAAAGGAACACGAACTGCGTTATGCCCTTGAACATCTTGGCAAAAAACCCCGCATGGTGATCACCGACAGCCAGGTCTTTGCCAAGGTCTCCGCGGATACTCCGCCGGATATTCCTCTTACTTCTTTTTCCATTCTCTTTGCGCGGTACAAAGGCTTTCTTGGTTCCGCGGTAAGGGGGGTAAAACGCCTTGACAGTATAGGCGGCGGCGACAGGGTGCTTGTCTGTGAAGGCTGTACCCATCACCGCCAGTGCGATGATATAGGAACCGTGAAGATCCCCCGCTGGATACGGGATTATACGGGCGGGAAGCCCGGCTTTGTCTTTACATCGGGAGGCGGCTTCCCCGCCGATCTTTCCCCCTACAGCTTAATTGTCCACTGCGGGGGCTGCATGCTCAACGAACGGGAAATGCGGTTCAGGGAGCAGTGCGCCGCCTCTCAGAAGGTTCCCATGACCAACTACGGGATCCTTATCGCCTTTATGCAGGGAATCCTCGAACGGAGTCTTTCCCTGTTTCCCCATATTCTTGCGGAACTGGAGGACTGAATGCCGGACGGAGCGGCCGGACGCGATGCGGAAGCCGGACGGGAAGAGGGGGAATTGAGGACGGAGCGGGACTTCATCGGGGAAATGAGCCTTCCTTCCGGGGCGCTGTACGGCATTGCCGCCGCCCGTGCGCGGGACAACTTCGCCCTGTCCTACGGCCCCGTGAACCCCCGCCTTATCCGCGCCATGGTAACCGTGAAGAAGGCCGCCGCCCTGACCCTGGCCAGGTTTGGCGAAAGGGAAGGCGGTGAAAACGCGGCGGCCGCGGACGCTGTGGCCGCTCCCGGCGAGGCCGTGAAATTCCGGGCCGTCGCGGAAGCCTGCGACAGGGTTCTTTCGGCCGCCGGGGAGGACGGCGGCGGGCGGGACGGCGGCGCGGGCGGGAGGAGGGGCGAAACGGGGGACGCTTTTTTTGGCGCCGCCTTTATCGTGGACGCCCTGCAAGGAGGGGCGGGGACCTCCATCAACATGAATGTCAACGAAGTGCTGGCGAATCTTGCACTTGCCATCATGGGGAAAAAGCCCGGCGATTACCGGATCGTTCATCCCCTTGAGGATGTAAACCGCTTTCAGTCTACCAACGATGTATACCCCACGGCCCTCCGCATTGCCGCGATTCTCCTCCTGCGGGAACTGAGCCGGGGATGCGCGGAGTTGCAGGAAAGCCTGCAGAAGCGGGAAACCGAATTTGCCGCGGTGAAGAAGTTGGGCCGCACGGAACTGATGGACGCGGTGCCCGTTTCCCTTGGGGACGAGTTCGGCGCCTGGGCGCAGGCCATAGCCAGGGACAGGTGGCGGCTCTACAAGATGGAAGAACGGCTGCGGCAGATCAACCTGGGGGGACAGGCCGTGGGGCATTCGGAAAAGGCGGGACGGAAATTCCGCTTTGCCGTGATAGAGGAACTGCGCCTTCTTACCGGCATAGGCCTTGCCGCGGCGGAGCATCCCATGGACATCACCCAGAACAACGATGTTTTTGTGGAAGTCTCGGGGCTTCTTAAAGCCCTGGCGGTGAACATCATGAAGATCTCAGGCGATCTCAGGCTCATGAATTCGGGACCCCTCGGGGGACTTGGGGAGATACGGCTTGCCCCCCTGCAGGCCGGCAGTACCATCATGCCGGGAAAGGTGAACCCCGTGATCTGTGAAATGGCCATGCAGGCGGCCATGAAGGTTATTGCCAACGACGGGGCCGTTACCATGGCCGCCTCCCGCGGCGAATTCGAGCTTAACGCATTCCTGCCCCTCATTGCCGATTCTCTTTTGGAAAGCCTTTCCCTCCTGGAACGGACCGTCTTTATCATACGGACACGCTGCGTGGAACTTCTTGAGGCGGACCAGGCGCGCTGCGCCGCCCTGCTTGAAAATTCCCTTGCGTTTGCCTACGGGTATGCCGGGAAAATAGGTTATGCTGAAGTTGAACGGATCATCGCCCAGGCGGGTGGAGACGGCGGCAAGATCAGGGCCGCTTTGGAAGAGGCCGCCGGAAACCCGCGCCGCTAGCGGCGGCCTGCCGCGCTCATTCGTAAACAGGCGATCGCTTGATCCATCCTTTTACCGCTATCCTTTTACCGCGCCCGCAGTGAGGCCCTTAATAAACTGCTTGCTCATCAGCAGGTATAATGTCAGAACCGGAATGGCGGACAGGGTAAGAACGGCGAGTACCTTGGACCAGTCGGTTTGATACTGCCCGAAAAGCCTCGTGACCCCGAGCAATATCGTTTTGGCGCGGTCATCATTGATAAAGATCAGGGGAAACCACAGATCGTTCCAGAATGGAACCAGATTGTAAATGGCAACAGAGGCAAGGGCCGGCCGGAGCAGGGGGCTGATTACCCACAGGAAAATACCAAAACGGCCCGCGCCGTCAATAATGGCAGCTTCAGACAATTCGCCGGGTATTTCCCGGATAAATCCGGTTAAAACGAAAACAGCCACAGGAATACCCATGGCTATATATATAGGGACAAGCGCCCAAATGGTATTCAGGAGCCCCAAAAAACGAACCAGTTCAAGGATCTTTATAGAAGCTATTTTTATAGGGAGCATCATTCCGGCAATAAAGAAAAAATAAAGCATACGGGAAATTCTGCCGCGCCAGTTCGCAATGGCATAGGCGGCAAGGGAACCGGCAGCAAGAACCAGAGCGAGGGAAAGAATTACAACAATAAAACTGTTCCTGAAGAACCTGAGAAAATCGCCTGAACCGAGGATTTCTCCGTAGTTCAGGAAATTCCACTTTTTCGGCAGGCCGAACGGGTTGGTATAAATTGATATTCTGTCTTTGAATGAATTGATAACCATTACCCATATGGGGAAGAGTACGATAACCGCCCACAGCGAAAGGATAAGGCGGGAAGGAATATGCCTGTTTTCAAACTTGAGCGATCTCCCTGCCATTTAGTCCTTCTTTTGGGTCAGATGCAGCGCCGGAATAACGCCGAGGCAGAGTACAAAAAAAGTAATTGTGGCAATAGCCGTACCCATGCCCGGATCGGGTATACCGATTGGATGCTGGCCGGCAATGCCGACCCGGTAAAACAGCGTACCGATGAGATCTGTTGAGTAGTTTGGCGCGCCGTTTACGTTTTCCATGGCAAAAACAACATCAAAGGCGTTAAAATTGTTTACAAAGGTAAGTATGGCGATCATGCCGATCACGGGGCGAATAAGCGGAAGTTTGATCCGCCGGAAAATCTGCCGGGAAGAAGCTCCCTCAATTAATGACGCCTCAATAAAATCATCGCTGATGTTTCTCAAAGCGGCAACGAACATCATTGTTGGAATACCGATCCATTGCCAGCAGGAAACCAGTGAAATACAAAGCAGCGCGGTTTTCGGATCCCCCAGCCAGGGACGAACCAAAAAGCCGAGTCCCAGCTTTCCCAGAAAAGGCCCGCTCCATATTGGATTCAGAAGGAGCTTCCAGAGGTAGCCGGTTATAAGCACCGCAAATGTTACTGGTACAAAAATGACCGTTTGATAAAATCCCCTGCCCTTCATCGTCCGGTTAGTGAGCATTGTGGCGAAGACAAGTCCAAAGCAGTTTTGAATCATGATATGGGTCAGAAAGAAAAACCAGGTATGACCAAAGGCGCTCCAATACCGTTCGGCATGGTTTGTCCTGGTGAACAATTCTTTGAAATTCCGCAAGCCGGCAAAACTCCTTCCCGTGACGGAAGTACCGGTATATAAACTTAAACGAAGAGAGTCCAGCAGGGGCCACGCCATAAACAGGATGTAAAAAAACAGCGCCGGCAGAAGATAAGGCAGCCAGCGAAAAACTTGAAATGCATTCCGTGTATGTAATCCGGTTCCGGTATTCTTCACATCGGCCATGCCTGCTATTATACGGTCTTTCCTGATGAATGCGCATGCGCAAGGCTCCCGGAGACTCCCGCATGCGCAAATTCAAAAACGGTTGAGGCTGTTCCAAAACTTCAGTTTTTGGAACAAGCCCGGTTTACTTTCTGATATTGGCGGCCAGATTTTCCATCTGATCCGCCGCCTGCCGGGGAGTCAGCCTGCCGGCAAGTACCTGAATAACAGCCTGATTCATCGGAGTATAGAGTTCCATAAATTTGGGCCAGAGGAAACGTACGTCAACTTCTCTGCCGTTGTTCAGATCCAGGAATTCTTTCGCGTGTTTGTCGGCCAGTTGAATCGGCGCGTTTATCATGGGGAAAAACCCGACGGGCATGTTCTGCGCGGCAATAGCAACCCCTTCTTTGGTGGCGAGCCAGCGCACAAAGGATTTCGCTTCCGATGGATGCGCGGATTTCGTATTGTAGGCAATGGCCATATCCGGATGGAACATGATCACTGCTTTTCTGCCCGCGGGGGCGGGAAGGGCAAAAAGCCCCCAGTCGAAGGCAACGCCGTCATAGGCCTTGATGGTTGCCGAAACGTCCATCAGCATGGCCGCCTGCTGTGAACTAAACAGGATCTGCTCGTCATTATAGGTGACGGATTCATACCCCACGGGCAGATACTTGGCGAGGTCGGCAAGGGCCTGCCATGCCGCAACAAAGGCAGCGTCGTTGAATTTTTTCTCGCCCGATTCGTACTTGACCCGTTCCGCCGAGCCGCCGACAAAATTGGGGACAATGCCCAGGAAGAGACATTCAAGGATATCCCATTCATCGGCAATACCATTGGCAAGCGCGGTATATCCTTTGGCTTGAAGAGCCGCGCAGAGTTTGAGGAAGTCCTCCCAGGTTCCGGGAACGGAAAGGCCTTCCTTCTTGAAGATGTCTTTGTTGTAATAGATGGCGTGGGAAACCGCGGCAAAGGGCACCGCAAAGGTTTTTCCGTCGGCCGTCTGCCAGGGAGCGAGGCTTTCCGCAGTGAAGCTCTCTTTCAGTTCGGCAATGTCGCTGCAGTCCGCAAAATGACCGGCTCTGAAAAGTTCTTCTCCCGTTGCATAGGAACGGGCATACATCAAATCCGGACCGTTTCCGCCGTCAAGCTGGAGCCGGAGGGTAGCGTTATACTCAGGCGCGTTGGTGGGCCTGAACTGAATGCCGACGCCGGGAGCGGTCTTGCCGTAAGCGGCGAGCATGGCGCTTACCTGGGCTACGTCTTCGTGCCGCCAGGACCCCATCGTCATGGTAACGGATCCGGCGGCCTGTTTTTGTCCGGTGGCAAATACAGGCGCCGCCAAACACAGTACAAGCAGAACCACTGCGAAAAGTTTTACGGTACTTTTCATCACTTCCTCCTTAAAATAAAGAAAAAATTGTAGAGGCTCTTTCAGAGCCTCCGTGCTACCAGCAGGTAAAACCGCCGTCGACGACAACTACCGAACCGGTCATGAAGCTCGCCGCGCCGGAAGAAAGGTACACAATCACGCCCTCAAGTTCTTCGGGGTTTCCAATGCGGCCCATGGGCGTGGATTCTTCAAATTCGCGCAGCCGCGCCGGTTCTTTGTTAAAGAATTCCCGGTTCGGTTCGGTCATAAAGTAACCGGGAGCAAGGGCATTCACCTGGATGTTGTACTGCGCCCATTCGACGGCAAGGGCCTTGGTGATGCCAATGACGCCGAACTTGGATGTTTCGTAACTGCCGCCGTGTACTCCCTTGTTGATAATGAGCCCTGACATGGAGGCAATGTTAACAATACGCCCCTGTTTCTGCCTGATCATTTGATTGCCGAAAATCCGTGAACAGAGGAAAAGGCCCGTAAGATTAATGTCGATAACTTCGTGCCAGTCGGCCAGGCTTGCCTTTTCGGGAGGATCGTTGATGCGGGGGGAACCTGCGTTGTTGACAAGGATATCCACTCTGCCGTAACGGGCTACACAGTCATCACAGGCCTCCTGGAGTGCCTTTTCGTTCCGTACATCGGCGGAATACCAGTGACACTCCGCGCCCAAAGCGGCAAGCTCCTCCGCCGCCTTGGCCAAAAGTTCCCTGTTCCGCCCAATTATATAGAGTTTCGCACCACTTTTTGCCAGTGCGCCGGCGAATACGCGGCCAAGCCCCTTGCCTGCGCCGGTTACCACCGCAACTTTACCGGTCAAATCAAAACAGGAAAGCATCGCCACCTCCTCATGCACGTTACCGCAGTATAAGGCATTGGCTTAATGAAGTCAATGAATCGCATTGCCTCATGTAAAATCTGACTAAAGGAAGCATTGACATTGCCGGTCCTTGTATGGGAAAATTATTCTATATGAACATTGATGATCTCAAGGAAACCGCCGCCTTGGCCCGTCTTAATATGGGCGAAAAAGAACTGGCCGGCGCTTTTCCCGCTTTTGAAGAGATGCTTGAGTATTTTGCCGCGATGCAGGCCGCCGACAGGGATGAAACGGCGTTTGGCGCGTCTTTTTTATCCGGCGGTTCCGTTCTTTCGGGCCTTTCCGCCGTGTCCCGGACCGTTAACGAGGATTATTTCCGGCCCGACGCCGGTTCTTCATCCGGGGAAGAGGCGCCGGGCGGTGAAGACATGAACAAAAGCCTCCTCAATAACGCGGGGGAACGCGACGGCCGTTTCCTGGTGATTCCCAACGTTCTGTGATCATCTCATCGGAGTAGCAAGGGGAAAGCGTACATGAGACTGCCCGACGGCTTTTTATCGTATTGTAATGAATGGGAAGAAAAAATAGGCGCCTTTATCGAGTTTGCCCCCCCCTCCGCGGACAATTCCGGCGCGGCCGGTTCCTCCGGGGCGTTGCCGGGAAGCGGGGCGCTGGCGGGGCTTCCCTTCGCGGTAAAGGACAACATTGCCGTAAAGGGTTTTTCCCTTACCTGCGGCTCAAAACTGCTTGAACATTTCCGTTCTCCCTACACCGCCACCGCCGTGCGGAAACTCCAGGATGCCGGGGCCCTCGTCATCGGCAAGACCAATCTGGACGAATTCGGCATGGGATCTTCCACGGACAATTCGGCGCTGAAAAAAACCAGCAACCCGTGGGATACGCGCCGCGTTCCCGGCGGTTCTTCGGGCGGCTCGGCGGCGGCCGTGGCCGCGGGGATAGTCCCCTTTGCGCTGGGAACCGATACGGGGGGGTCGGTGCGGGAACCCGCCGCCTTTTGCGGCGTCGTGGGGCTCAAGCCTACCTATGGGGCGGTTTCCCGTTTCGGCCTTGTGGCCTACGCCTCGAGCCTTGAATGCGCCGGGGTGCTTTCCGACACCGTTGCCCGTTGCAGGGCGGTTTTTTCGGTCATGCGGGGAAGGGACCCCATGGACGAAACCACCCTGGACCCGCCCCCGGACGCCCCGTCCCTTTCGGACGGGCCCCTGGAAAAGGGAAACGCGGCTTCCGGGAAGGGGGTAATAGGCGTTCTTTCTCCCGAAGCGGTGGCCAGGGCCTTGTCCGGCGGGGGGGATCTTGATGCGGCCGCCCGCGCCGCCGTGCTGGAAGACGAGGTTCGCCGCGGTTTCCTTACCGCCTGCGAGCGGTTTTCCGGCCTGGGCTACACTCTGATCGATGTCGACATTCCCGGCCTCAAGTACGGAGTTCCCGCCTATTACACCATCGCCACTGCGGAAGCCAGCGCGAATCTGGCCCGTTTCGACAGCGTCCGCTACGGCGCCCGCCCGGAAAAGGCGGAAAACGCCGGCGAGCTTGTCGACAGGGCCCGCGAGGAGGGATTCGGCGCCGAAGTAAAGCTCCGTATACTGCTTGGGACCTTTGTGCTGCGTTCCGGTTTTCAGGACCGTTATTACCTCAGGGCCCAGCGGATCAGGGCCGGCATCAAAGGGAGTTTCGAGGCGATCCTGGGCGGGGCCAATCCCCTGTGCGGCGCGGTTCTTATGCCTGTTTTTCCCACCCGCGCCTTTGGAAGGGGGCCCGGATCTCTTTCGGCCTTTGCGCAGAAGGCGGCCGATTTGTACACCTGCTGCGCGAATCTCGCCGGTCTTCCCGCCCTGTCGTTTCCCGCTTCCGTTGAAGGGGGGCTTCCGGTAGGCGTTCAGCTTTTGGGCAGGGCGTTTGCCGAAGGGACCCTCCTTGACATCGCGGAAGATTATGAAAACAGGCATCCCTTTCCCCATCCGCCCGGATACCGGGCTTTCTGGAGATAAAACATGAATGATCTTGCGGCCTCAGGCGCGTATCAATCCTTTATAGGGCTGGAAGTTCACATACACCTTCTTACCAAAACCAAGGTGTTCTGCGGCTGCCGTTCGGCCTTTGGGGACGAGCCCAACACCAATGTGTGTCCTGTGTGCCTTGGCTATCCCGGCGTGCTCCCCAGCCTTAACCTCGAGGCGATGCGCATGGGATGCATGGTGGCGAAGGCCCTGAACTGCCGCATCCCCGAAAAGACCTGGTTCGAACGCAAACAGTACTTCTACCCCGACATGACCAAGAACTATCAGATCTCCCAGTTCGCCTCCCCGCTGGGGCAGGAAGGCTGCGTGGATATGGAAGGGCGCGTATCGGGCGGCGCGGGGGGAGATCTCATCAAGAGGAAGGTCCGCATCAGGGAATGCCACCTGGAAGAAGACGCGGGCAAGATGATACACACAGGCACCGTATCGCTTCTTGATTACAACCGGGCCGGCGTATCGCTTCTTGAAATCGTTACCGAGCCCGACATGGAAAACGGGGAAGAGGCCGAACTTTTCATACAGCAGTTAAGGCGCATTGTCCGTTACCTCGGTGTCTGCGACGGCAACATGGAGGAAGGAAGCCTCAGGGCGGACGCCAACGTGTCGGTCAATTCAAGGGGAAAGGGACTCGGCAGAAAGGTGGAAATCAAAAACCTCAATTCATCGCGTTTTGTGCGGCTGGCCCTGAACCATGAAATAACGAGACAGACGGGCCTTCTTAAAGAGGGAAAGACGGTGGTTCAGGAAACGCGGCTGTGGAACGAAAACCGCGATCAGACCGAGCCCATGCGGACAAAGGAAAACGCGCAGGATTACCGTTACTTCCCCGAGCCGGATCTTCCGGTCTTTAGTCCCGGCGGGGCCTTCCTTAAATCCGTTGAAGACGCGCTTGTGGAACTTCCCCTGCACAGGACAAGACGGCTGGCGGCGGAATACGCTCTTGAAGAAGACCAGGCCGACATGATCTGCGAGGAAAAGGCCCTTGCCGGTTATTTTGAGGCGGCGGCCGGGGCCGTTCCCGCGTCCGCCGTTCCCCGCATCGTCAACTGGCTCTTGCAGGATGTCAAGCGTATTATGGGAAGGGACGGAATTGCCCTGCGGGACATAGGGACAATCAGGCTGACGCCCGCCCGCCTCGCCTCGCTGGCGGCGGCGGCGGAAAAGGGCGGCGTGTCGGGGAAAAACGCCCGTGAAACGCTCGAGGCGGTAATGCGCGAAGACCGGGACCCGCTTGACATCATACGGGAGAAGGGCTGGGAACGTATTTCCGATCCCGGCGAAATAGCCAGGGCGGTCAGCGCCGTGCGCGCCGCCGAGGAGGCGGCCTTCGGCGAGGCAAAGGCCGCCGGAGAAGAAGGCAATGCCAAAAGGCTGCGGACCCTTACCGCGTACCTTGTCGGCAAGGTTCTTTCCGCTACGGGCGGAAGGGCCGATCCCAAAATAGCCGGGGAACAGATCGCCGTTGTTATAGAAGAAATGTAGCGGGCATTCGGAGGAACCATGCGGATTTTGGCGAAGGATGCCGCGGAAGCGGCGCGGAACGCCCCGGATACTGAAGTTGAGGCCGCAGGCTGGGTTCACAGGCTGCGGAACATGGGCGGGGTGAACTTCATCGTCCTCCGTGACCGCTCCGGCCTTCTTCAGCTTGTCCTTAATGAAAAACCCGACATTACGCCGGAATCGGTGATACGCGCAAGGGGTTTTCCCGCCCTTAACGAAAAGGCTCCCGGAGGCGCCGAACTGCGGGTGGTGTCCCTTGAATGCGTAAGCCGGGCCGGCGGGGATCTTCCCTATCAGGTAAACGCCGATATTTCGCGGATAGGGCTTGAGGCCATCCTCGACAACCGTACCCTGTCCCTGCGGAATCCAAAAATACAATCTGTCTTCAGGGTGCAGGCGGTTATCATTGAGGCCTTTTCGGCGTATCTTAGATCCCTTGATTTTACCGAAATAAAAACCAGTAAACTCATAGGAAGCGGGACCGAGGGGGGGACGGAGCTTTTTGAAGTCGAATATTTTGACCGCAAGGTCTACCTTGCCCAGTCGCCCCAGTTTTACAAGCAGGTGCTGGTCGCTTCGGGGCTGGAGCGGGTCTTCGAAGTCGCCCCCGCCTACCGCGCGGAAAAGCACGATACGCCCCGCCATCTTAACGAGTATGTTTCGATGGATGTGGAGATGGGATTTATCGATTCGGAAAAAGATCTCATCGAGCTTGAAAAAGGGCTCCTTGCCGCGATCTTTGACGAGGTGAAGAAGAAAAACCGGCGCGATCTTGAGGCCTGGAACGCGTCCGTTCCCGATCCCGAATCGGTACAGAGGGCGCCCACGGTTTCCTACGGGGAGGCGCTGGAGATCGCGAACGCAAAGGCGCGGGGAAAGATCTTCGACATCAACCCCGAGGCCGAACGGCTTCTGTGCGAATGGTCGGCCCGGGAACACCGTACCGATCTTGTTTTTGTCAACGAATTTCCCCGGCGCTACCGGCCCTTCTATACCTATCCGCTGGATCATAAAGACGGGAAACCCGCGTCGACCATGAGTTTCGACGCCCTGTTCCGGGGGCTTGAAATAACCACGGGCGGCAGAAGGCAGCACGACTACGGCGCCCTTCTTGAAGCCCTTCCCCGTTTCGGCATGACGGAGGAAAGCATCGCCGGTTACGCGGTCTTCAAGTACGGCTGCCCTCCCCACGGCGGTTTTGCCATAGGTTGTGAACGGCTGACCCAGAAGATCCTGGGACTTGCCAATGTAAAGGAAGCGAGTCTCTTTCCCCGGGATCGAAGGCGGGTTGAACCCTGACGCGGAACGGTTCCGCGCCGCCCGCCGGAGGCGATCTTTCCATGTCCGAGCGGTGGAACAACCGCGCGCTGTTCCGCCTTCTTTGGCCCCTTGTCATAGAACAGATACTCGCCGTAACCATGGGCGCGGCCGATACGGTGATGGTAAGTTCCGTCGGGGAATTCGCCGTTTCGGGAGTTAACATCGTTGACAATATCAACAACCTTCTTATTATCGCGGGAGCGGCCCTCTGTACGGGCGGGGCGGTGGTTGTAAGCCAGTATATGGGAAGGCGCGACACGGGCAATTCCCGGCTGGCCGCGAGGCAGCTTGTCTGTATTGTCGTTCTTGTGTCACTCCTCATCATGATTTTTGCCGTAACATTAAGGCGGCCTGTCATAACGCTCTTCTACGGAAAAATCGAAAACGATGTAATGAACGCGGCGTCCCTCTATTTTCTTGTTACCGCCCTTTCGTATCCCTTTCTGGCCCTGTACAGCGCCAACGCCGCGCTGTTCCGGGCGTCGGGCAACAGCCGTTCCCCCATGATAATAGCCCTTCTTGTAAACATCATGAATATAGGCGGCAACGCCTTTTTTATCTTTGTCCTCGAATTCGGCGTCGCGGGAGCCGCCCTTTCGACCCTCTTGAGCCGCGTCGCCGCGTCTTTTATTACCCTGTATATGCTGGTGAAAAGCCGCGGCCCCGTCTCCCTTTCGGGGATCACGCGGACGCGGCTTAACCGCTCCATGGCCCGCAGCATTTTGAACGTGGGAATCCCCAGCGGTCTTGAGAGTTCCATGTTTCAGGTGGGCCGGCTCCTTACCCAGCGCATCTTTACTACCTTCGGCACGTCCGCCATGGCGGGGAACGCCATCGCCGGAGTGGTCAATTCCTTTTCCTTCATGCCGGGGACCGCCTTCGGCATGGCCCTTCTTACCATAGTGGGGCAGTGCATAGGCGCGGGCGATTACCGCGCGGCCAAAAAAGAAACCGCCAAGATCATGAAACTGGCCTATATAACGCTTATTGTTTTAAGCGGCCTTGTCTTTGTGTTTCTGGATCCGCTTCTGGGGATGTTTAATTTAAGCGGCGCCGCCCATGATTACGCGAAATCTTTTCTGCGCGTCCACTGCATTTCCATGATGATAGGCTGGCCCATGAGCTTTGCCCTGCCCAACGCCCTCCGCGCCGCGGGGGATGCCAGGTACGTAATGGTAGTCGCGTCGGTCTCCATGTGGACCGTCAGGGTAAGCGCCGCCTACATCCTTTCTTACGCGCTGGGGATAGGTCCCCTTGGCGTATGGCTTGCCATGGGCGCGGATTTTATGAGCAGGGGCGCCTGTTACCTCCGCCGCTGGCTCAAGGGAACATGGCAGGGAAAAAAAGTCATTGAAGATTAGGGGAACGTTAACATGATGAACGATGAAAACAGGGAAAAGGGCGCCAGGGCGGAAACGCTATTCGCGCAATACCTGGATGATCAGAGAATTCCCTACTATCATATTGACCAGGACAGGGAAACGTATTCCGACGAATTCTACAAAAAACACATCCGCCGGCCCGATTATATTATCCATACCGGCAAGGGGCTTTTCCACGTCGATGTAAAATACCGCACAAAAATGAATTTTGGTGAAAACGGTGAAAAAAGATTTTATCTTAATCAGGATGAAATCATAACCCTGTTTAACTTTCAAAACAGGCTGCATACCTATGTCTGGCTCTCTTTTACCGCCGATCCGGAAAAGCTGCAGTTTTATTACGCGCCCATATCGGAAATACATGAATATCATAAAAACATTCTTGATTTGGCGGGAGGAGATCTTGCCGGGAAGACGGTCTATGATGAATGCTGGATATATGTGCCGGAAAAATTATTGTACGATCAATTATCCTTTGAAAAGGGATTTTACAGGGAGCCGGACAGGGATTTTTTTGAAAGGGAAATAAAATACCACAAGGCAAAGTGGAAGTTTCAGTAGATTGAACAATTCCATATAAAAAATTACGTAAACGCGGCTGACTTCTTCATTAAAAATTTACCAAATCATAACGAAACGCTTACAATCGGGGAGTAAAAATAATCATCTCAATTACAAGGGGTATTCGATGAAACATTTGAAACTGAAAAACGCGGCGGCGGCCATGGTATTTCTTGCGGCCCTCTGGGGAACAGGCGGCGGCCTTTACGCCGGGGGGCGGCAACCCGCAAATTCCGCTTCTCCCGGATCTTCGGTTCCTTCGGACTGGCCGAAGGAACTGGTGATGTGCTACCTCCCCAACGAGGCCACCGAGGAATTTGCCGAATACCGGAGCGGCATCCAGAACGACCTTGGCGCCGCCCTGGGGATCAAGGTAACGGAGATCAACGCGGCGGACTATAACGCCGTCGTGGAAGCCATGAGGACCGGCCACGCGGATATCGCCTCTTTCGGCCCGGTTACCTACGTACAGGCCGTAGAACGGGCCGGGGTGGAAGCGATGGTAGTAGTGGCGCCCTTCGGAGACAAGAGCCAGGCCGGATATACCTCGAAGATCATCGTCAAAGCGGGAAGTCCCATCAAAACTCTTCAGGACCTCCGGGGCAAGACCTTTGCCTTTGTGGACCCTGCCTCTACGTCGGGCAACTATGTACCGACCCTGGAACTGATGAATACTTTCCGGGGCATGACCAACGAAGACTTCCACACCAATGGAAAGTTCTTTTCTTCGGTCAGTTTTTCCGGGCGGCATCAGAACGGGCTTCAGGCGGTAATCAACGGGGATATAGACGCCGCGCCTGTGGCCTCCGATATTCTGGATGCGGAACTTGCCGCGGGCCGGGTAAAGACAAGCGACTTTGTGATGATCCACCAGTCTCCTCTGATACCCAACGCCCCCATCTCGATTAGAAACGGTTTGCCCGCGGACTTGAAGGCCAGGGTCAAACAGTTTTTCCTGGACTACAAAAATTCCGGCTACTTCGAGTTCATGCTCGGCTGGCCGCCTGAGCGGAAGCCGGAATTTGTTGAAGCCAACGACCGGGACCTGGACTATGTCCGGGACCTCATGGCCAGGGTAATTCCCAGGTAGTTTTTAGTTGGAACAGCCTCAAAGGAATATACGATGAAAGGGAGTTGTCCTTTGGAACCAGTTGTCGAAGTATGGGATCTGCAAAAAACATACAGGGGCTCGGAAAAGCCCGCGGTCCGCGGCTTGAACCTTGCCGTGGGGAAGGGGGAGATGATAGGCGTCATCGGTCCTTCGGGGGCGGGAAAATCCACCCTCCTTCGCTGCATCAACCACCTGGTCATTCCCACGGCGGGCCGGATCTTTATCGAAGGAGAGGAAATTACCGGCGCATCGGCGGTCAAAATACGGAAGCTCCGCCGCAGGGTTGGCATGGTCTTCCAGCACCACAACCTCGTGGCCCGGCTTACCGTATTGCAGAACGTGATGCACGGACGGCTTGGTTACATGAACACCCTGGACGGCGTGCTGGGCCGCTACACGGAGGACGACAAGCGCCGGGCCCTGGACATCCTGGATCAGACCGGCCTGGGGGACTTTCTCTACCACCGGGCCGGGGAACTTTCGGGCGGCCAGCGCCAGCGGGCAGGAATTGTCCGGGCATTGATGCAGGAACCTTCGGCGCTGCTCTGCGATGAACCCATCGCCTCCCTGGACCCCGCCAGCGCCCAGGTGGTGATGGAACTGATCCGGGACCTGTGCCGCCGCCGCGCTATTGCCTGTATCGTGAACCTCCACCAGGTAGACGCGGCCCTGAAGTACACGGACCGGATTATCGGTATGTTTGAGGGGGAAATCGTGTACGACGGCCCCACCTCGGAACTGACCGGGCCTGAGATCGAAAAAATATACAACAAGCCCATGTCGGAGCTCATGATCAACGCGGAACGGCAGGAAGCGGATATATGAAGAAACCGCACGGGACGGGGGCTGTTAAAGAAAGCCGGAGAGCGGAAAAAATGCGCCTGGCTTCCAGGGAAAGCCTCCGGACTTCGGTGGTTTTTTTGATCGTCCTTCTCGTCTTCTTCGGCTTCTCCACCGGCTTCACCCGGTTTAACCCCGTTGCCGCGCTGCTTTCCCAGGGGGAATTCTGGAACTTCATCCTTGCCGATTTTGTTCCCCCTTCCGTGGGGAGGCTTGGAGCCCTGTTCCAGGCGGTGATGCAGACCATGTATATGGCGCTGGCGGCCACAGGGCTTTCGGGTGTCCTGGCCCTTTTTTTGAGTTTTTTGGGGACCGCCGCCATCACCCGGTCTGTTGTGGTCAATTCCGTGATCAGAGCCTTCGCTTCAATACTGAGAAATATTCCTCCCCTGGTATGGGCCTTTATTTTGGTGGCGGCCTTCGGCATCGGAACCGTGGTAGGAGTGCTGTCCCTGATCGTCGGCACCACCGGTTCCCTTACCCGGTTTTTCATCGAGATTCTGGATGAGGCCGCGGAGGAAACCATAGAACCCCTGCTGGCCGCCGGGGCCCCCATGCCCGCCATTGTAACCCAGGCTCTGCTGCCTGGGGCCATGCCCGGTTTTATCGCCTGGATACTCTACTGCGTGGAACTGAACATCCGGGCATCCACGATCCTTGGCATGGTGGGAGCCGGGGGTATCGGCCTTCTGCTTATGGGGTATATCAAACAGTTTAACTACACGGCGGCATCCACCGCGATTCTTGCGGTGGCGGTCATCATCATCGCCGTAAATCTTCTTGCAAATTATTTGCAGAAACTGATTACAGGCCAGGATCCTGCCGCGTAGAAAAAAGGAGAAAAGTACCATGTATTATGACGAATTCAATTTTAACCTGATGCTTGAACAAAACCTGATAAACGCCAGTGACAATGAAAAAAAGCGGCCTCCAAAAATACCGGTGGCTAATGTCAGACGGGACATGCCGGTTTATATTTTTCTTATTTTCCTCGCGGCCCTTACGGTACTGTCTCTGGGGCTGCTCGACGCGGACTGGCATAGACTGGCCGAACGTCTTCCCCGGCTGGGCAAGGTGTTCCTCGACATGGCGCATTTTTCAACCGAACGGTTTTCCCTTACCTTCCTTACCTTTACCGAAACCGTTACCGTCTCTGTTCTGGCGCTGATCTACAGCCTGATACTGGGCCTTGCGCTGGGCGCCCTGGCCGCGGAGAACATCAGCCCCTGGAAAGTCCTGCCGCCGCTTATTAAAAGTTTTCTTGCTTTTATCCGGGCGGTGCCCACGCCGGTGTGGGTGCTTCTGGTGCTGGCCTCCATGGGTTTCGGCATGGCCTCCGGCATCACGGGTCTGAGCTTTCACGCCACCGCTTTTTTCGGCATGGTCTTTGCCCAGCTTTTTGAGGAAGTCCCCGGCGAGGCTATCGAGGCAGTCAGGGCTACCGGGGCAAACCGGGTACAGGTGTTTTTCAGCGCGGTCCTTCCTTCCTCCCTCTCAGGTATCATCGCCTGGACGGCCCTGCGTTTTGAGACCAACTATCAGGAAGCGGCAATCCTCGGCATGGTAGGCGCCGGCGGCATCGGGTACACCATCATGGCTGCCATGAACAGTTACAGGCTGGGCCGGGCGGGGCTGGCGGTAGTGATCGTGTTCGTCTTCGCCCTGGGAATAGAACTGTTGTCTACTTGTATTAAACGGCGGGTAAAAATTTAATGGATAAACTCACCCTCAGCCGGATCTGCGCCTTTGCCGGTTCGGCGCAGCTTGAATCCCTGGCGGAAAAAGCCGCCGCGGGCCTGGAGATCATCCTCCTTAAAGGGCCTGAAAAAACGATGGTGTTTCTCCAGTCGCGGGAACCGGTGCGGTCCAGCCGCTTTTACCTGGGGGAACTTTTGGCGGCTCACTGCCTGGTGGAGATTGCGGGAGTCCGGGGAGCGGCGGTAATGATGGGGGACGATCTTGAAAAGGCCAGGGCCGCCGCCATACTGGATGCCGCCCATACCGGGAACTTTCCCTGTTTTGTCCGGGTGAAAGAAGAACTGCTCCGGCTGGAAGAACAACGGAAAAAAGAACTGGCGGAGGAAGCGGCGGAGATCCGAAACACACGGGTTTCCTTTCAGTCCCTGGAGGACAGGGAATTGTGAAAAACAAACACGCTTTCGACATGGTTCACGGCGCCCAGAAGGTGTTTCGTATTCTGCTTGAGGCGCTGGCCAATCCCGGCAGGATTTTGAGTCTCCGTCCATACGCCGCCCAGTTTACCGGACAGGGACGCTGGCTTGCGCCGGCGGTAACCCTGCTGGACAAAGGAACAGGTTTTTTCTGGGACGGCGACAGGGAAACCGGGGAAGAGATTCGCTTTCTTACCGGCGCTCCGCAGGTTTCTCTGGAAGAAGCGGATTTTGTTTTTTTACACTCCGGGAATTCCGGTCCGGCGGATCAAACCGAAGCGCCTTGCGCCAAAGCCGCCCGGATTTTGGCGCGGGTCAAAGGGGGAACCTCCCTTGATCCCCACAAGTCGGCCCTGCTTTTTATCGCCGCCGGAAATGGAGAGGCCGAAAGCTCAGGCGAGGCTTCCGGCCTCAAAGGGCCGGGCATTCCCCCCGGAGGCAGGACGGTACGCCTTTCCCCCGGCGAGGCGGTCTGGCGCCGGGCCAGGGATGAACGGGGTTTTGAATACCCCTGCGGGGTGGAACTGGTCTTTCTGCGGGAGGACGATTCCATTCTGGCCCTTACCCGGAAGACGGTGTTCCTGTGAAAATAAAGTGAGGCTGTTATGGCATACTCGGCGGTAAAAGGCGGACAGGAAGCGGTGGCGGAAAGCATCAGGCTGCTGGAAAAATACCGCGCCGCCGGTCAGGCGGATCTGAACCTTGAAGCCCTTGAAAAGGGACTGGGGTTCCTCATCGACCGGATCATGGGAGAAGCGGGTTTTTACGCTCCTTCTTATGCGGCGCTGGCCCTGAAACAATCCGCGGGTTCCCTTGAGGAAGCGGTTTTTCTGCTCCGGGCCTACCGTTCAACTTTGTCCCGCTCTTATCTGAGCCTGCCCCTGGACGGCGCGGATATGCGTATCCTGCGGCGCGTTTCCGCGGCCTTTAAGGATATTCCCGGCGGCCAGTTTCTGGGCGCAACTTTCGATTATACCCACCGGCTTCTCAACTTCGATCTGGCGGACAACTTCGATCTGGTGAATACGAACGCACATGCAAACGAAACCCCGAAGGCCGGATCGGATAAAACGGCCCCGCCGGAACAGGCCGCGGTTGAAGGCCGGGACATCAAGGCCCGCCGGGTTTCACAGGAGCTGCGGAAGGAAGGGCTCATCAATACCGGAAATGATGATCAGGGCTCCGGGGATCTTGATCCCGGGGATCAAGATCCTTGGGATATAACCGAAGAACCGCTCGCCTTTCCCTCTCCCCGGTCCGCGCGGCTGCAAACTTTGGCAAGGGCGGATACGGGCTACATCAGCGGCCTGGCATACGCGGCGATCCGGGGCTTCGGTCCCGGCCACCCTACGGTAGGGGAACTGCGGACCGGAACCCTGGAAGTAAGCATCCCCCATCCGCTGATTCAGGGGGAAAAGCTTTTTGTGGGGGACATAATGGTAACCGAGGTTGAGTCCCTCTTTCCCGAAGAGGAGGAGGAAACCAAACGGAAGGCGAAGGAGGATCCCCTCAGGATCATGGCTTCCGGCCAGGGGGACAAAGCGGATACTTCCTTCAATTCCATGGGCCTGGGTCTGGGCTACGGCATGGTCTTTGGCAGGAACGACACCAAAGCCATTGCCATGTCGATTCTGGATTATTCCCTGAATACCATGAGTACCGGTTCAGGCGAAGATCCCGGAAGCGCGAATACCGGCGGCGGTAAAAGCGGAGGGGCTTCCATTCTGGAAAATCAGGAATTTGTCCTCCTTCACGGGGATTGCCTTGAGATGAACGGCTTCATCTCCCACCTCAAGCTGCCCCACTATGTTACCTTCCAGTCCAAGCTGGACCGGGTACGGCATACGCGGAAAAAAACCCGGAGTCCCTCGTGACCGGTTATAATTTCGCCTTTTTGGACGAAGGATCCAAACGGCTGGTCCGGCGGGCCCTGTTAAAGGCGGTGGCAATTCCCGGTTATCAGACGCCCTTCGGCTCAAGGGAACTTCCCATAGGCCGGGGCTGGGGAACCGGGGGCATCCAGATCACCCTGTCGATCATAGGCCGGGACGACACCCTCAAGGTGATCGATCAGGGCAGCGACGACAGCGTCAACGCCGTGTCAATCCGCGGTTTTGTATCCGCCTGTACCAGCATAAAAACCACCACCGATTCTGAGGAAGCCACGGTGATTCAAACCCGCCACCGCATCCCCGAGACTCCCCTGCGGAACGATCAGATTCTGGTTTTGCAGGTTCCCCTTCCCGAAGCTCTGCGGCTGGTGGAACCTCTGGAATCGGTAACGAAAAAAATGCACGCCGAAATGGACTACGCCCCCATCTGGCTGGCGCTGTACGAAAACATCGTCCGGGTGGGGGAAGTTGAATTGGGAGCCGATTACCCGGTGATGGTGGAAGACCGCTACATCATGATGCCTTCCCCCATTCCCCGGTTCGACAACCCCAAACTCAACAACAGCCCCGCGCTCTGCCTTTTCGGCGCGGGCCGGGAAAAAAAGATCTACGCCCTGCCACCCTATACAAAGGCGGAGTCCCTCTGCTTTGAGGATCATCCCTTCCGCCTTGAAGATATGTCCGGCAGGGTCTGCCGGCTCTGCGGGGCCGCCGGTGTTTTTATGGATGAATTTTTTGATTCCGCCACAGGAGAAAAACAGTACCAGTGTTCGGACAGCGGCTATTGCGGGAAGCGAAGGAAAAACGGGAAATGATGGATGAAGCGGCGGCTTTGAATCTTGAGGGGCTCACGGTACGGTACGGGCCGGGTTGCCCGCGCTGTATCAATGAAGAGGCCGCCGGGCCGCACATGGAAAGGAACCGCTGTCCCTTTTGCGGAACGGTCTGGGCTTTGAGAAATGTTTTCCTCAAACTTGTAAAGGGGGAGATCCTGGGGGTGGTGGGTGAATCGGGGTCCGGCAAAACTACCCTGATGCGGTCCCTGTATCTGGACAGAATGCCCACGGCGGGGAGCTGTTACCTGGGATCTTACGGCGGGGGCGAAAAAAATATTTTTTCCGCCGGTCTTCAGCAGAAACAGGACATCAGGAACCGGCTCCTGGGCATGGTGTACCAGAACCCTCACCTGGGTCTGCGGATGTTTTTCTCTGCCGGGGCCAATGTGGCGGAAAAGCTTATCGCCGCGGGAAACCGCAATGTGTCCGCCATGATGAAGCGGACCGCCGAACTTCTGGAGCACATTGAGGTTCCGGTGAGCCGGGTCAGGGAATCGCCCCGGAATTTTTCCGGAGGCATGCAGCAGCGGGTACAGATCGCCAAAGCCGTGGCGAATAACCCGCCGGTGCTGCTGCTGGACGAAGTAACCACCGGGCTCGATCTTTCCGTTCAGGCCCGCGTGCTGGATCTGGTAAAAAAGATCCAGCGTGAATTTGCCGTAACCATGATCGTGGTAAGCCACGATCTTGCGGTGGTACGGATGCTCGCGGGCCGCACGGCAGTCATGCTGGACGGCCGTATCGTTGAGGAGGGGCTCGCCGATCAGATCATGGAAGATCCCCGGCACCCTTATACCCAGATGCTGGTCAATTCACTGTTGTAGGAAAGGCTTATGCACACATGTATTGTAAATACCGCGGTGATTGGTCCTGAGGAGGTCCTGCCCAACCACGCCGTGATCATACGGGGGGATCGCATTCTGGATATTCTTCCCATGGAGGCCCTGAACAAGTACGGCGGCGAAGAGACGTTTTTCGTTGACGCCCGCGGCGGCTCTATTATGCCGGGTTTCATCGATATTCATTCGGATTATATAGAGAGCGTTATACAGCCGCGGCCCACCTCCCTTATGGATTTTGAGACGGGCCTCAGGGAAGCGGAAAAACATCTTCTGGCCCACGGTGTTACCACGATCTACCATTCCCTTTCCCTCATGAACGGCGCCGGGGACAGGGGCGGTTTTCGCAGCAGGGAAAACATTGAACGGCTGAATGGTTATATCAAGGACTTTCACGAAGGCTGCCATCTTATCCGCCACCGCTTCCACGCCCGTTATGAAATCGATAATATCGGCATCTACGATTATCTCCGGGAGCTTTTGAAAAGCGGATCGGTACATGAGCTTTCCTTTATGGATCACACTCCGGGACAGGGACAGTACCGGAACCTGGAAATATACGCCAGGTCCTACACCACCTGGGCCGCCGCCTGCAGCAGCAAAACCATGGACGAGATTTTGGCCGAGGCAAAGAGCAAGCCGGTAGCCTCCCGTGAAATGCTCAAATCCCTGGCGGCCCTGGCGCATGAGCTGCATATTCCCCTGGCGTCCCACGACGATGACTCGCCGGAAAAACTCGCCCTGATGAAAAACGAATTCGGTGTGACAATCTCGGAGTTCCCCATTGAACTTGAGGTGGCGAAGAAGGCCCGTGAGGAGGGAATCCTCGTGGTGATGGGCGCGCCCAATGTCATGCTCGGCGGCAGCCATTCGGGGAACCTCTCCGCGCTGGACGCGATTCGGGAGGGCTGCGCGGATATCCTCTGTTCTGATTATTACCCCGCGTCGCTCCTGCATTCGGCCTTCAGGCTTGAGGAGGAAGGCGTTCTCTCTCTGTCCGCCGCGGTGCGGATGCTTACCCTCAACCCCGCCAAAGCCATGGGGATAGACAGGGATTACGGATCGGTGGAAGAAGGAAAGAAAGCCGACCTCCTTTTGGTCAGGAAGGTTCACGGGCATCCCATAATAGACAGATGTTTTATTGACGGGCGGCCCGCCCTGCAATTCGAATACCGGTTTGGCGGCGGAGACAAGCATGTTGAGCGTTAGAAACCTGGCAAAACATTTTATTATTCACAGCCGCGGCAGTGTAGTAATTCCCGGTTTTGCCGGGGTCTCCTTTGACGTGCCGGCGGGTTCCCTCATCGCCATAACCGGCCCGTCGGGAACAGGGAAAAGTTCTCTTCTGAAATGTGTCTACCGGACCTACATCCCCAGCGCGGGAGAAATCATCTACACCGCCAAAGACGGCTCCCGCGTCAATCTTGCCGCGGCGGAAGACTGGGATATCCTCAGTCTGCGGCGCGGCGAGATTTCCTGTGTATCCCAGTTCCTGCGGGTCATGCCCCGGGTTTCCGCCCTCCAGACACTGATCGAACCGTTGACAAGCCGGGGCGCCGGCCGGGAAGAAGCCCTGGACAGGGCAGCCTGTCTGCTCTCCCGGGCGGGGATAGGCGAAGCGCTCTGGGATATGTACCCCGCGACTTTTTCAGGCGGCGAAAAACAACGGCTCAACATACTCCACGCGATCATTACCAAACCCCGGCTCCTCCTTTTGGATGAACCCACCGCCTCCCTGGACAAGGGTTTCAAAGACCGTATCATGGAAATGATCCTCGATCTCAAGACCGAAGGCACGGCAATGATCGGCGTGTTTCACGACCGCGACACGCTTCTGGCTCTTTCCGACCTCCGTTACGATCTGGTTCGCGGCGCATACTGCGATCCGGCGGATCAGGATCCGGCGGATCGTAATCCGAAAGAAGCGGAGAAAAAGGCGAACCGGTGAAAGCGGATCTCCACCTCCACAGCGCATGGTCGGACGGTTCCCTGGGCATACCCCGCCTTGTCCGTTTTGCCAAAGCCCTGGGGCTGGACGCTGTTTCCGTCACCGATCACGACACCATGGCGGGCCAGGAGGAAGCCCTTGCGGAAGGAAAAAAACAGGGCCTTGCGGTTATCCCCGGCGTGGAGATCTCCGCCTTCAATCCTGAAACCGGCCGCAAGGCGCACATCCTGGGCTATCAGGTACGGGACATGGAGGGCCTTACCCAGGCCTGCCGTCCCTGGCTCCGGGCCAGGCACGAAAAAAACATGGAGTCCCTTGACCTTATCATCCAGGCAGGCTACCCCCTTTGCAGGGAAGACGTTCTTGAATACGCCGCATTGGACGGAACCCTCTACCGCCAGCACATCATGCACGCCCTCGCGGACCGGGCGTATACTTCCGCGGTTTACGGCCCCCTTTACACCCGGCTTTTTGGTCCCGGCGGGCTTGCGGCGGTTACCGCCCGGTATATGGACGCGGAAGAAGCGGTGCGCCTTATACGGGACTGCGGCGGACTCGCGGTTCTTGCCCATCCCTTTCAATACGACACCATGGGCTTCCTGCCCCGGCTGGCTGCGCTGGGCCTTGCGGGGATCGAACACAGGCACCCCACCCAAAACCCCGAACGGCAGCGGGCGGTAGAGGAGGCGGCCCGGCATTACGGCCTCTTTCTTTCCGGGGGCAGCGATTTTCACGGCTTCTACTCCGGGCGCCCCGTTCCGCCGGGCGCCATGGATGCGGAACTCCCGGCGGAGCTCGCGATCTAATCTAAGCCGTTGCCGTTCAGGGAAAAGGCAGGAAGGCCCGCATGTCCGCCGGACAGGAACCGCGGTCTTTTTTCACCGAAATTTTACTTTAATTTATTCTAATTTTTGCAGTCGGCCGGCACCATTACGCCAGGTTTACTACAGAGGGAGGACTGTATGCGAATTGCCTATTTTACCGATACTTGCAGCCCGGAAATAAACGGGCTGACCAACACCCTGTCAAGGCTCGGGGCCTATCTTGAGGAAAAGCGTATCCATCATGCGATTATCGCCCCGGCTTATGAAAATGAAGAGACGTTTCCCCGCCGGGAGAACCGGTGTTCCGTTTACCGGGCCCTGTACCGCTTCAAAGGATTGAAGACACGGCTTTCGCCGGAGAGCCGCCTGGCTTTTCCCGCCTTTTGGGAGATTGATGAAATCTGCGACGGCTTTAAGCCGGATCTGGTTCACGTAAGTACCGAACTGGGAATCGGCTTCCGGGGCATGCGGTACGCCCTTACCCGCGGCCTTCCCCTGGTAATGAGCTATCATACCAACTACGGCGAGTACCTGCGTTATTTTGATCTTGAAACTTTCAAACCGCTGCTGGAAAGGTATCTTTCCTGGTTTTACCGTTTTGCCCACCGCATCCTGGTGCCTTCCCGGCATACCATGGAAGACCTTTTCCGGCGGCAATACCGGAACCTTGATATTTGGTCCCGGGGAATAGACTCATCGCTCTTTAATCCCCGATACCGGAGCGAGGATCTGCGGAACCGGCTTGGGAAGGGCAAATTTATGTTCCTTTATGTGGGCCGGCTTTCCCCGGAAAAGGGCCTCGATATGCTGCTCTATGCCGCCGCCGGACTTGAACGCCGGTTTCCCGGGAAAACGATTTTTGTGTTTACCGGGGACGGCCCCTATGCGGAAACAGTCAAAAAACAAAGACTGCCCAATGTGGTTCTTGCGGGGTTTAAAAAGGGCCGGGAACTTTCCGGGATCTACGCTTCGGCGGACTGCTTTGCCTTTCCGTCGGGAACCGAAACCTTCGGCAACGCCGCTCTGGAAGCCATGGCTTCGGGGCTGCCTGTGGCGGGGGTGGCAAGCGGCGGCGTCATGGATTTTCTTTCCCACAAAAACAACGCCCTCCTTTGTCCCGCAGGCAGCGGGGACGCCTTTCTGGAAAACCTGGTTACCCTTATGGAAGATTCGGAACTCCGCCTGACTTTGGCGGAAAACGCCCGGAAAACCGCCCTGGCCCGGGACTGGAACCGCGTGTTCGACGGGCTTATAAACACGTACCGTGAAGTAATTGAAGAACAGCGGCGGCGGTACTGGCAGAGGGCTTCATGAGAAAAAGAACGGCATGGTAACTATCGCGGTAATCGGCGCCGGTTATGTCGGCTCCGCCTCAGGGGCGTGTCTGGCCGATTTTGGCAATCATGTTATCTGCGTGGATACGGACGCTGAAAAAATAGCACTGTTACAAAAAGGGATACTGCCCATATACGAACCGGGCCTGGGCGCGGTGGTGGAACGGAATATCCATTCAGGAAGGCTTGTCTTTACCACCGATACGGCCCAGGCGCTCATAAAAAGTACGGTGGTTTTTATCACCGTGGGCACACCCCCGTCTGATGACGGCGGAGCGGATCTTTCCGCTCTCGAAGCCGCCGCCCGGAGTATCGGAGCCTTCATCGAAAAATATACCGTCGTCGTAAACAAGAGCACTGTGCCCATCGGCGCGGGACGCATGGTCGAAGGATGGATACGGGAGGAGCTGGCAAAACGCGGCAGCCGCGACAAAGCCGGCAAAGCCATTGAGTTTGATGTGGTTTCCAACCCCGAATTCCTGCGGGAAGGCTCCGCGGTATACGATTTTACCCACCCCGACCGGGTGGTCGTCGGCACGGACAGTAAACGCGCCAGACGCGTCATGAAGAACGTGTACCGCCCCCTGTACCTGAGCGAAACCTCGTATATCGAAACCACCCTTGAATCCGCGGAGATGATAAAATACGCATCCAATGCGTTCCTTGCGGTGAAAATTACGTTTATCAACGAGATTGCCAATCTTTGCGAAAAGACCGGCGCCAGTGTTCAGGATGTCGCCCTGGCCATGGGCAGGGACAACAGAATAGGCGCGAAATTCCTGCATCCTGGTCCCGGTTACGGCGGTTCCTGTTTTCCCAAAGATACCGGCGCCCTGGCAAAAACCGGCAGGGAACATCAGGCAATTCAGCGTATTGTCGAAGCGGCCATAGGGGCCAACAATGAACAAAAAATCAGGGCGGCAAAAAAGATTGAAACCGTCCTTAACGGTTCACCGGCCGGGAAAACTCTGGCCGTTCTCGGGCTTGCTTTCAAACCCAATACCAGCGACATCCGTGAAGCTCCGGCCATCTTCATCGTTGAATATCTTGCCGCGAAGGGCGCGAAATTCCGTGTCTATGATCCCGCGGCGATGAAGGAAGCGGAAAAGCGGCTGGCCCCTTTCGGGGATTCCGTTTATTTCGCCTGCGATGAATATGACGCCATGGAAAACGCCTCGGCGCTGTTGATAATAACCGAATGGAATCAGTTCAGAAACATCGATCTTTTTAAGGTTAAGGAATCCCTTGCACAGCCTTACTTTTTTGATTTCCGGAACATATACAAGCGGAAAGAAGCCGAAGCCGCCGGGCTGTATTATTTCGGGACCGGAAAACCGGGACGGCATGATCATGCCGGGGGGAAGTTCCAATGAAAAGAAAAATCCGCCGCCTCCCTTTGTTTGCCGGTCTCTCCGCCCTGGCTTTCGCCCGGCCGTCAAGGCTTCCAGGGCAGCTTGTTATCCAGATAACAAACCACTGCAACGGAAGCTGTCCCCAATGCGGCATGCGCAGGGAGGCGGAGATCAGGCGCGCCAACCTTCCTGCGGAAACCGTCAGAAATGCCCTCAGGGACTGCGCCGAAACCGGCGTTGAGGCGGTGTCCTTCACCGGCGGGGAGCCGTTCATCAACATCCCCGAGATTCTAAAACTTCTGGATTACGCCGGGGATTTGAAAATCCCATGCCTCCGCAGCGGCACAAACGGGTATATGTTCGCCCCAGGCGGAGAGGCCGCGGGACTGGATCAACTGATCCCCTTTGTTGAAGCAGTGGTCAAAAGTCCTTTGCGGAATTTCTGGATCAGCGTGGATTCGGCGGACACCGGGACCCACGAGCGGCTGCGGGGTCTTCCGGGGGTAATCGGCGGCATCGCCAAAGCCCTGCCGGTGTTTCACGCCCGGGGCCTGTACCCCGCAGTCAACCTGGGGATAAACCGCTGTATCGCGGGAGCAATGATTCCGCCCCTGGAAGAACCGGGAGACGAAGACGCTTTTCTTGAAAACTACCGCCGGGGCTTTAGCGCCTTTTTTACCAAGGCCGTCGATATGGGCTTTACCATGGCCAATGTCTGCTACCCCATGAGCTTTGAAACGGCAAACCTGGAAACGGGAAAGCCCGCCTACGGCGCCATATCGGACGACATCATGGTACGTTTCTCCCGGCGCGAACTGCGCCTGGTGTTCAAAGCCCTCCTTGAAACCATACCGGCTTTCAGAAAGGCCATACGGATTTTCACTCCCCTTTCGGCGCTCTATGCCCTTTCCCGCGAAAATTCCAGGGACCTGCTTTTCCCCTGCCTCGGCGGAATCTGTTACTTCTACATGGACAGCCGGGACGGCCATATCTACCCCTGCGGCTACCGGGGAGACGAGGACTTGGGCGCTTCCGTCGCGGCACTCAGAACAGCGCCGGGAAGCCAGCGGCCTTTCTGCGAAAAATGCCACTGGGAATGTTTTACGGACCCCTCCCAGCTTTTCGGCATGTTCCGGCATGTGATCCGGCATCCGCTCAACGTCTGTTTCGGGAAGCATTTCGACCGGCAGATGTTGCGCCTCTGGTTCTCTGATGTGAAATACTATCTGGCCTGTGATCTTTTTGACGGAAGAAAACCGTTTAAACATATGATAAATTTGGAACATACTTTGTAAAGAGGCTTGTATGCAACAGACCGCCATATCGTTTTCCGGTGACTCTTGGGCAGGCGGCGGAATTCTGCGGGGTGTGTCTGTATGATTTTACCGCGCCACTTTTTGCCTTGGCGGTATGCGGACAGAAACGTCCCGGCGCCGCCTTACCCCCTGACGGCAAACACCAGGACAGGCGAATCGGGAGGAACATTGGAAAGGTTTATCTCAAGCTCCCCTTCCCCTCCTCCAAAGGAAACAGGCTCGTCACACAGCGCGCGGGCATCCTTCGGGCCAACGCCCTTGACACGGAAACTGCTTGTCCCAGGCTTTACCCCGTCCACAAGAAGGTACACCGTCCCTTCCTTCCGGGTAAAAAATACCGTCTGTCCCCCGGGAAGTTCCTGGCGCGGCAGATTGTGGGGGCGGGTCCCGTATATCGCCTCGCCGTTCCGCCCCAGCCAGGCGCCAAGGTAGCGCAGCCGTTCCGCCTGCTGTTCCGGAATAACCCCGTCAGCCCGCGGCCCAACGTTGATCAGCAGGTTACCGTTAGCGGCCACCGTCTGTACAACCAGCCGTACCAATGCCCGCGGCGAAAGAAGGTGCTCCTCTCCTTCAACCTGGTTGTACCCGAACGAAAGCCCTATCCCGCGGCATTCCTCCCACTTCTTCGCAAGCCCCCCCTTGTCTTCCCCCTGGTGGTATTCCTTCGTGGCGTAATCGCTCCAGATCCCGTTCCACCGGTCGTCAACGACTCCTTCCTCTACCGTGTTGTAGTAGTGGGCAAACAGGTAGGGCAGATCCCCTTCCCCCTTGTAGGGCCAGCCTATGTCGTTGAAGATCAGCGACGGCTTGTAGGCGTTAATGAGTTCAATCACCTGGTTATACGCGTAGTCCGCGTAGTCATACCCGATGTTGTCGGGATGATCCACGTCAAAGCCGTTGCGCATGGGCCACTTCGCCCAGCGCCAGTCGATAAGCCCCGAGTAGTACACCCCAAAACGCATCCCCTCGTCCCGGACGGCCCGGCACAGTTCGCTTACAATATCCCGGCGCGGCCCCAGGCGGCAGCTGTTGTAGCCGGTGTACGCCGAATCCCACAGGCAGAACCCGTCGTGGTGCTTGGTTACCGGCACCACGTACTGCGCCCCCGCCTCCCTGAAAAGGGACGCCCACTCGCGGGGGTTCCACTTTTCCGCGTGCCACATACCGATAAAATTTTCATAGGGAAAATCTTCGCCGTATGTTTCCTTGTGATGCTCCCAGCTGGGCCCTTCTTTTACGCGGATGGAATTGAAATACCACTCCGCATAGGGGTTATGGGTGAACCAGACTTCAGGGGGAATGCTGCCCAGCTCGCCTGTGGGGGGAGCCCAGGCAGGAACGGAGTACAAACCCCAATGGATAAAAATGCCGAATTTCGCGTCCTCATACCATCCGGGCACCTTGTGTTCGCGGATGGATTCCAGTTCAGCTCTAAAATGCATGCTGTGTTCTCCTTGTATTTTTAAGCGGAACTTGTTCAACAACTGAAGTTATTGAACAAGTCTAACGCTGTTCCGCACGTACAACGGACTGTTACCCTTTCACCGCTCCCTGAAGCATGCCGGCCTGTACCTTTTCGTGGAAGAACATGTACAGCGTGATCATGGGTACAACCGCGACAATAATGCTGGCAAAGATGGGGCCAAGCTTTACCTGGTATACGCTCCTGAAGGTGAGCATTGCCCTGGATATGGTGTATTTTGTCTCGTCGGAAATAAGGATCATGGAAAAAATCAATTCCCCGTATCCGTATACGAACGACAGAATCGCCTCGGTCATGACAATGGGAGTACAGATCGGAAGGAGTATCCTGAACAACAGCGTAAAGTCGTTGCATCCGTCGATGGTCGCGGCGTCGTCAAGCTCGCGGCCTATGCCCCGCAGATACCCGGTGGACAGAAATATGGTCTGAAACAGATTAAAGGCCATATACACTACAATGATATACCAGTAGGTATCCTTGGCCCTGAAAAAAGTTGCCAGGGAGGATATGGGTATAATGGTGGTATGGACCGGAACCATTACGCCCACGATAAAGAAACTGTATATGACAGGCAGAATTCTGAACCTCTTGCGGGCAAGAATATAAGCCGCCAGCATTCCGATAATGATCACCAATATGGTAGAAGCCGAGGCGATAAATATCGAATTAAGGACCGCCCTGCCCATATGGGCAATGGTAAAGGCATCAAGATAATTCGACCAGAAAAATGTAACCGGCCAGCGGAACATGCCCAGGCTGATTTGATCGTTGTCCTTTACCGACGACAGCATGGTTACAAAGAGGGGCATAATTGTCATAAAGGTCCACAATCCCGCGAAAAAATAAAGAACGGCGTTAACAATGGATCTTTTCCTGTTCATGTCTCGTCCTTTCCGGTAAAGAAACGGTTGACCAGGAGGCTGAGGGATATTCCCAAAATGAGCAGTATTACCGCGATGGCGCTGCTTTTGCCAAAAAATTTAAAGGTAAAAGCTTCGTTGTACAGATAGGTGGCCGGGGAGTCCGAAGTGTGGTTTGGACCGCCCCTGGTCATGGCCCAGATAATGTCAAACACCTTAAGGCATCCTGTAATACACAGAATGGAAAATATCTTGAACGCCTCTTTTGACAGAGGAATCGATATGTGTACGATTCTCCCGAATCCTGTACAGCCGTCGATTTCCGCCGATTCGTAGAGTTCCTGGGGAATGGCTACGAGGCTCGCGGAAAAAATAAGCATGTTATACCCCGCGTACATCCATTCATTTACCAGAACGACGCTCCATACGTTAAGGCCCGGCGTTGAAAGAAAATCGGTTTTCAGAAACTTCCAGTTAAGGGCGCTTCCAATTTGACTTAATATACCGAAACTCGGATTGAGGATATACACCCACATAAGGGCTACCGCTGTGGTAGACAGCATGACGGGCATAAAGAACGCCGCCTTCATTATGCGGGTTCCCCTGAGTTCCGAGGTAATAAGCAGCGCCAGACAAAAAGCCAGGGGCATCAGGATCAAAAAACCGCCCAGGGCAAAATAAAAAATATTCAACATCGAATTCCAGAAACTCCGGCTGGTCAGCACGTTGGAATAATTGGTAAGACCGATAAAAATTTTGGGAGACACGTATATGCCTTTCCAGCTGTGAAAGGACAGATAAAAGGTATTGAAAACCGGATACACAATAAAAAGGGCAAAAAGAACAACGGAGGGTAACAGAAAAAGCACCGAGATAACGATATCCGATGTTTTTTTGGTCATACGGAATCCCCTTTAACAGCACACTGGCGAACAGAGACGGAAAAACGGGGAGAGGCACGGAACAGAACCCGGCTCTCCCCGCTCCGGGGCAAGAAGCTGTTCCAAAAACTGAAGTTTTGGAACAGCCTCATTGAACAACTCTATTATTCGCCGTATTCTCTCATACGGTTGACAATCTCCGCTCCGACCTGGGCGCCGGTGTTCCCCAGGCCCATGGTCTGCAGGGCGGACCGTACCGTATCTATCATGTGGGACTGGGGATCATAATCCTGCACATCGCCGCGCATTTCGGCCATACTGTTTACGATTGCCTGAACTTCGTCCATCAGGGGATTGGGCGGCGTATTGGGGGTACGGGTAAACCGTACCGGGAATATTCCGGCCGCAATTTCGTTCATGCCGGCGTAATAGGGGGAAGATGTAAGGTACTTGAGGTATTTGACCGCCGCGGCGTTTTCTTCGTCCGGCTTTCCCATGGTTGAAATAAACAGCATGTCCGACACGCCGCCCTGGGCGTAGTTTTTGTACTGGGGATCTATGTAGGGAAACGCCACGGCGCCCGTTTTTTCAAAAATGGGCGTGCCGGTAATTTCGGAAACATACCAGGACCCGTCCCAGCGCATGGCGCAGGCCTCCTGTGAAAAATACGCCTTTTCCTGATCGTAGGTAGTGCTGAGGATGTTTTCTCCCATATATCCCTTGTCGATGAGATCTTTGATTACATCGTAGGTTTTGATCATTTCGGGGCTGTCGTACTTCACTTCCCTTTTTGCCAGTTGGGCTACCACGTCTACCCCCAGCGATTTGATGATGGTATTGTTGTTGAAATGCCCCAGCCGCCAGATGTCGTTTTCGCCGACCCGGAAAGGCCGGACTCCGTTGGCCATGAGCTTTTGGCATACGTCCAGAAGATCGTCCCAGCTTTGGGGGGGAGAAAGATTGTACCTGGCAAAGATTTCCTTGTTGTAGTAAAGCACTACGGTATACATCGCGTAGGGAAGACCCCACATACCGTCAATGCCTTCATAGTACAGTTTTTCCCAGGTGCTTGGCAGGAATCCCTGATACCAGTCGGGGTACTGATCGAAATAGGGCTGGAAGTTGAGCAGGATACCGTCGGTAACAAAGTCAACGGTACGGGACCCGCCGTATTCCTGGAAGATATTGGGAGAACTGCCGCTGGCCAGATTGGTCCGCAGACGGTTCTGATAATCCTGCTCGGTAGCGATATTGTCCTGAACAATCGTGATGCCGTTATCCATATCGCTGAATTCCTGCGCCTTCTGGCGGTAATACCGTTCCATGGGAACATCCGCGCTGAATCTGGTGGATACCCGGAGGGTCACGTTATTGAATTGCATGTTCTCGACATCATATTTTGAAGCGGCTCCCAAAAAACCGCTGTCCGCCGAAGCGCCCGCGCTTGAAGCGTTTCTTTTTGAACAACCGATAGTCACAAGACAGGCCGCAACAGCCAGGACCAGGCATAACTTTCTCATGATTCCTCCTGTGTTTTTTCGGGTATACGAATGTAATCGTTTACACCGGAATGATGATAACACGGGCCCTGGGGGTTGTCAATAAAAATCACCGCCGGAATTTCCCTTTCATTTTCCGGGGGGAAGAGCTACAATAGAAGAAAGCCCGGACTGTTTTCCGGCGGCCGGCGGGAACGCCGGAAAAACGACTGCGTGAGGTGCGTGTATGTCCTTCAACACGGAGGAGCTTTCCGAATTTGCCAGGTTTTACGGTTTTCACTACGACAGCCAGGACCCCATGGCTCTGGTACATGATGTGCTGATTGATATGGAACGGGGCCTTAAGGGCCAGAAGTCGAGCCTTCCCATGATACCTTCGTACATCAGTCCCGTTTCCAGAATACAGGCCGGCAGGACCGTGCTGGCGCTGGACGCGGGCGGCACCAACCTCCGGGCGAGTCTTGTTCATTTTGATGAAAAGGGAAAGGCACTGGCCGAGGGAACCGTCAAGACTTCCATGCCGGGTACGAAGGGCAGGGCGGGGGAGAAGGAATTTTTTGACGAGATAGCCGCCCTTGCCGCCGGCCTCCTCGAAAAGGGCCCCGTAAAGGGAATAGGCTTTACTTTTTCCTATCCTATGGAGATAACCAGTGACGCCGACGGCATCCTTATGTCGTTCAGCAAGGAAGTGGACGCCCCTGAACTGGTGGGCAAGGCCATAGGACGGGGGCTGCGGGAAGCCCTTGGCCGCCGGGGCATTGATTACGGGGGCCCCATCGTCATGCTTAACGATACGGTAGCTACCCTGCTGTCGGGAATGGTGAAGATTCCCTCCGACGGGGAGGACAAGGAGACCGTGGACAGATACGGCGTGGAGGGGGGCCCTGTGATAGGCTGCATTTTGGGGACGGGCTTTAACACGGCGTATCCTGAAAAGGCCATTCCCAAGATAGGCTTTGAGTCCGCTGCCGGCCGCCAGATTGTGGTCTGCGAAACGGGCAATTTTACCATACGCTGCCGCGGCTCCCTTGATTTTGAATACGACGCGACCACAAAAAACCCCGGCGCCTATACGCTGGAAAAGGCCACTTCCGGCGCGTACCTCGGCCCCCTTACCCTGCATATCCTTAAACAGGCGGTAAAGGACGGGGTCATACGGTTCAAAAAATCGGAGGAGCTTTTGGCCATGCCTTCGCTTGAGACCAGGGATTTCAACGAATTTCAGCACAACCCCCTTGCCGCGGAAGGCCCCGTCGGCGGGCTCTTCGGCCTTGACGAACGGGACGCGCTGGCGGCGGTTCAGTACCTCGCGTCCATCATCACCGAACGGGGCGCGCTTCTTTCGGCCGCCGCGGTCGCCGCCGCCGTGCGGAGGGTAAGGGAGGACGTTCCCCCCTTCGCGCCGGTACGCATCGCCATAGAGGGAACCACCTACATGATCTACAAGGGAATGCGCCGGGCCATGGACGCCTGGCTTCACCTTATGCTGACGCGCGGCAAGCCGTGTCCGTATATTATCTCCCCCGTGGAGCAGGCCTCCCTTTTCGGGGCCGCGGCGGCGGCGCTGTCCGGTTAGGGAAAATATGGTGCAGATCCTGCCCCTCCTGTAAATCCGGGCGGCCGGGGCGGTTTTCTCCCTGAATAACAAGGCCGGGCGCGGCCATGAGCCGTTTTATCTCGTGAAGTTCCGGCCGGTATTCGAAGTGCATGTTGTCAAAAAGGTGCCATTTGCCTCCCCAGAAAAAGCCCTCGTTTTCAAAGGCCCTGATTACCCCGGAAGGCGGCTGCCAGCGCCTTTCGGGGGGGATGAGCATCCAGAGGGAATTCCGCCGCTGTTCCCAGAGCCAGTACACCGCCTTCCCGCCCGTGTCGGCCGGCTGTATGTCGACGGCAAGCCCCCATCGGTGGTAGCTGAGGCGTCTTGAGCCCCGTATTTCCCGCCAGTTGTATCCCCCTATCTGGCCTATAGAGGCGATAAACGCGGCGGTTTCGGCCGCCCCGGCCGCCGTGGCGTTTGTTCCGGCCGCGATCTTTCGTATTTCGCCGTCAATCCGTTTCAGGTTTTCCGTTATAGTGCGGTGCACGTTTATGCTCTTCCCCAGAAAATTCATCCGTACAATGTTGGACTCTATCTCCCGGCGGGTAAGGCCGCCGTACAGAACCGCCTGGAAACCGCGGTGCTGATCGTCGCGGGAAAGGCGGGCTTCCGCTCCGCCCGAATCGCGGAGACTCTCTATGAACCGGGATGAATAGTCTTCCGGGGAAGGAACCGTTTCGGGGTACAGTTCAAAATGATGGGCGCTCCAGTGTTCTTCCTCGCCGCGAAGGGAAGAAGGAAGAAGGCGGCCTCCCGCCCAGTACCAGGTCTCATTTCCCGCCCTGACTGTCCAGTCGCCTTTCTGAAAAGAAAGGCCGCTTACAAGGCCGGGGTAGGTGTGCTGGTAAGCCCTGAAGACCGTTTCCCCGGAAATGTCCTGTGCGAAAGACGGCGGGCGCGAAAAGATCGACAAAAGAACGAAAAAAAGGAACATGACGAAATTTCATGCTAACACGGGGAAAGGCATTTGGGAACCTCCGGAAACAGCAATTTCAACCACAGACTTCACGGACCAACACGGACAAAATATACATTAAAAAAAAATTGAGGGGGGCCTGTTTCCATACCGCCGGCGGCATACAGCCGGTGCCATGGATGGCACTGTTTCCACGGCTCTCCGCCGGAGGCGGAGAGATGGAGTTTTTGCAAAGCAAAAACTCCGACACCTTAATCCGCCACGGAGGGCGGATTAAGGTGCGCCCCCCTGCGGCGCAGCCCAGGGGCTGCGCCTACCCCCAAAAACAGTGTCTGTCACCACTCGTATGCCCCCATGTCCACCGCGGCGCCCTTGAAGCGCGGATTACCGTCGCGGTCGGTGGTAACGGCGGAAAGGTTGGGAGTCTGCCCCGCGGTGTAAAAGCTGTTACTTCCCGCTTCGATAACGGGACTGCCTGCCTGTAAACGGTAGTCGCCCTCTGTAGACGGCGCGGACGTGTAAGCCTCGGCGTTCACAAAGAGGGGATTGGTCCCGCTTGTCAGATTACCCGTACCGGAAGGATTCAGCCCTTCAACCAGACTGTAGGCGTAGGAAGGAGTCGAGTCGTCGTTATAAACATGACTCGTTCCGTTTCCCCAAATAATGCTGTTGCGGATT